>NZ_WVIC01000007.1 GCF_009939295.1 Petrachloros mirabilis ULC683 | reverse complement strand
TAAATGGCCGAAGACCCTTGCCACAGTCAACTCACACAAAATGAGTTGGAACTAGCGCTGCTCATTTAGCCCTTTGAAGTAATTCAGTACATCGGTTTGTGCCCCAGCAACTTTAATCGTCTGTACCCCGGTCAAGACATCTCCTACAAATCCTGTCACCTGTTGGGTTGCACCCCGACTTGCCTGTCGATATCGCTTGAGGCGAGTTTCTGCACCCTGCACCATGGCGGCAATGGCCACCAGCGGAAGGAAAACGAATAGGGTGATACGGGCATTAATACTGAGCAGGATCGCCACTGAACCGAGAACAATCAGTCCATAACCTGGAATACTGCCAAGCCAGGATACTGTTTCTTCAATTTGAGAGACATCATCTCGGAAGTAACTAATGACTTCACCCACGGATAGGGTTTGGCCTCCTACAGTTAGGGGTTGAGCCCCCGGACGGCGCAACAGATATTCTAAAAGATTGCGCTGGAGTAAAGAACTGGTAATAAATCGATATTGAGTATTGGTGAAACGACCAAAAAAGATAAAAATAACCCGCCCTAAGCCAGTTGCCAGCAGCAATGCAATGATGACCCAGGGTGAGAGTTCTAATGTTGTCTCACCCGTCAAGGCATTAAAAAATGCTTGAATAATCAGCCCAGGTAGAATGGGCAACCCCATGCCAAATACCCAAATAATGCTGTCGATCACATACAGTTTGGGATCATAAAGAATGATTTGCCATAGTAATGGCCAGATGGGTAACTTCATTTGAGCTGTCATATTAATTAGGTTTGCTGATTAACCCCATTGCTAATAACCGAGAAAATTGAGAATTGGCATCATTCTGCAACTGAGCGCGTGAGCCGTATTCAAGGATCTGGCCCTGGTCTAAAATCAAGATTTGATCGGCTCGTTGCACCGTTTTCAGGCGATGGGCAATGATCACGCCGGTGCGTCCGTGGAGCAATCTGTCTACGGCGTGCTCAGTTTGCGCTTCGGTAAACGGGTCGAGGCGTGAGGAGGCTTCGTCTAAAATGACCAACCCCGGATCTCTGAGAAAGATGCGGGCAAAGGCCAGGAGCTGAGCTTGCCCGGCGGATAAACTCCCCTGATTGGTGCCCAGATAAGTGTCTAGCCCTTGAGGGAGGGAATGGAGCCAGGTTGATAAGCCTAAGGTTTCTAAAACGTGCAGAAGCTGCTCATCTTTGATCTTGGGGCTGAACAGGGTTAAGTTGTTGCGGACGGTCGTTTGAAACAATTGCACGGTTTGAGTGACAATGCCAACCTGCTGCGGCAACTGGGCTAGCGGAATCGCATCAGTCGGTACGCCGCCTAAGTGAATGCTCCCTACTTGAGGGGCGTAGAATCCCAGAATTAACCGTATTAGCGTTGTCTTACCACTGCCGGTGCGGCCTAAAATGCCCAGGGTTTGTCCGGCAGAAAGGTGGAGGGAGATGTTTTGGAGGGTGTAGGAGAATGGGTGGGTGGGTAGATGGGTTGGAGGGTCAGCAGATTGCTCAGACTTGCCTATACTCGCACTCTTCCATGCCTCATAGCTAAACCATACATTTTCAAGGGTGACTGAAAGTGCTCCTGTTGGGAGTGAGTGATGATCTTCAACTTGCCTTTGGCCATCGCCCCCTTGACCCGATGTAGGTTGAGTATGCAACAGTTCTTGAATGCAGTAGATGCCTGCTTCTGCTTTTTGCAGGTCTTCGAGTTCTGCGCGGATTCTTTCAATCGGGTTTTGCAGGAGATTACTGTAATGAAACAGCAGGTAAACGGTGCCGATGGTAATCGCCTGTTGGTTCCATAGATAGGTGCTAATGGCAAGGGCGATCGCATTGCCCAGCACAAATAGCCCAATGGAGCTTCCCCAGAGAAATGTCCCGGCCAGCCGCGCCCGGTGATAGACGATCAGCCAGCCCTGGATGATTTGATAGAAACGCCGCATGACATATTGAGTGGCTCCATTGGCTTGAATATCTTCGGTACCGGCGAAGCATTCACCCAAAAATCCAAAAAACTCGGCGCTGGTTTGACGATAGGCTTTCCAGGGATAGATGGCGTAGGCACGAATCCAAACTAAGATGCCCAGAGCTGTAAGGCTAAACCAGGTAAGGGCAACGCCCGCTCGCCAATCTGTAAAAAACAGTATGACCAGAACGCTGAGCAACAGAATGACATTGCCAATCACATTAATCGTGAACTGTGAAAAGAACCGCGATAGGGTGTTGACATCGCCATCCACCCGTTCAATCAGCTCCCCTGGGGTGCGCGATTGATGAAAAGACAGGTCTAGATTTAAGCAGTGGCTGAGCAGATCTGAGCGCAGCGAGTTGGTGGCTGTCCAGGCTACGTTTTCGCTCAAGTAAGTGGCGGTGACCGATAGCACCTGAGTGGCCAGGGCTGAGCCCATAAAGATCACCGCCACCAGCATCAGGCGCTGTTCGGCGTCGTCCCCCATTGCTGCATCAATGAAGTAGAGCAAGATCAAGGGATTAATAGCTTGCAGGGCAACGCTGACCAGCAGGGCGATCGCCAACCCCACAACCCTCTGTTTTTGGGGGCTGAGATAGCTGTCGAGTAGACTCCAATATTGCCTGAGGGGAATCGTCATGGCGGTTGAGCAGGGTAGGTGAGAGACGGAGTAAGATCAGTGGCAGAGCTACACATTCAATTTGACATCGGGACATTAGAGATGAACCGCAGTCCAGTGACACAAGTGCCAACCGAGACCTGGGTAACCGCCACCTGGGATGACTATCTGCGGGCGCTGGAAGACCCTGCCTGTGAAAAAGCCAAGAGCTATTACTACAACGGTCAGATGAGGATCGAAATGTCTCCGGTGGGAAATGATCACTCGCGCGATCACTCGATCGTTATTCATGCGGTTTATCTGTTCGCTGGACTCAGAGAAATTGATTTAGATGGCCATGATAACTGCACCTATCGGAAAACAGGGGTGAGTGACGTTCAGCCGGATGTGTCTTTCTATATTGGAGAAACGGCAGAAGCGATTCCCTGGGGAACAGGAATTGTTGACCTGAACCAATATCCCCCACCTCCCCTGATCGTTGAAGTGGCCAATACGTCTTTAGCGGATGACAAGGGCAATAAGCGCCTGCTGTATGAAGAGCTAGGGGTGAGCGAGTATTGGATTATTGATGTGCAGCATGTAAAGGTCATTGCATTTGCTGTTGAGAATAGTGGCAGTCGCAGGATTCGACAATCCCAGGTGTTACCCGGCTTGGAGATCTCTTTGTTAGAAGAGGCGTTTCAGCGGACTCGTCAGATGAATCATGGCAAGGTGAGTGCCTGGTTGTTGGCTCAGTGGCAGGGATGAATAGTAAGTGAACTTAAGTAGAAGATGCTGTAGGGTGCTGTTAGGCGCAGCCGTAACGCACCACTCTGTAAGGACTGACACATGCGACGCGACTCGATCTTTTACAAACTGTTTCAACAATCACCAACGCTGTTGTTTGAACTGCTGTCTGCTCCGCCTGCTAATGCTGCTGCCTATCGCTTTGACTCGGTAGCTATTAAAGAGCCCAGGTTTGAGATCGATGGGGTGTTTTTACCGCCAGAAAATGAGACTGGTACGGTTTATTTTTGCGAGGTGCAGTTTCAAAAAGATGAGCAACTGTATGAGCGAATTTTTGCAGAAACCTCACTCTATTTTTACCGCAATCGTGCCCGTTTCAATGATTGGCAAGTGATAATCATTTATCCTGACCGGGCTGTGGAACAACGGGATGTGTATCCCCATCGCACATTTCTCAACGGTGACCAGGTGCATCGGGTGTATTTGGAGGAGTTAGGCGAGATTCGCTCTTTGCCGTTGTGGGTGGCGCTAATGGTGCTGACGACGGTGGAAGAGAGCAGAGCCGTAGAGGAAGCCCAGTATTTATTGAGTCGCACTCGTACTGAAGCGACACCAACGAGTCGTCGTGCGATAATGGAGCTCGTTACAACCATCGTAGCGTATCGGTTTGAGCAGTTAAGTCGAGTGGAGGTTGAGGCAATGTTGGACATCACGCTGCAAGAAACGCGGCTATATCGAGACATTAAGGAAGAAGGACGAGAAGAAGAGGCTGTTAATTTTGTTACTCGACAGTTGACGAAGCGGTTTGGGGAGTTGCCGCAGGCGGTGCGCGCTGAGGTGGGGGGATTGCCGTTGTCCAGGCTGGAGGAGTTGGGTGAGGCATTGTTAGATTTTACAAGTTTGGATGATTTACGGGCTTGGTTGACAGCACAGAACCAGTAATGTAAGTGGGTTTGTGGAGAGCAGAGAAGGCAACGGCACAGGGTTTGTCGCATGTCCACAGGCAGCTAACTGGCTGAACTTTAAACCGATCTGACTGAGACTGCTCGGCACATAATGTATGAAGTCGTGCGAGTAATTGAGCGCCATCAGCAGGTTGATCGTTTGATCGTTTTTCGGAAGAATGGTGGCAGGATTTGCAAACAAATAGGGTGTGTTTAGACATGGGTTTAGGGGATATTAACTAAATACTTAAATAAGTCATCAATAACTGCGTTCATTGCCAAAACATCAAAACCATTCCAGACACCGAAATCTACAATATAGACCTGTTTTTGTTGAACCACCTTCAGTTCTTTCCACAAAGGATTTTTTTGCAATTTCTCTAGAGCCTTTTCATTAGCCTGTCCTCTAAAAGAATCCTTTATTCTATCAATCATAAGAAATAAAACATCACCATCAATATCAGATAAATGTTCGTGGGAAATAAAACCAGATTGGTAGAAATCTCCCCTCTGTGCAGGTGAGCGTTGCAATCCGATATCGTTTAGAACTGCACAGTGAGGATGGGTTTTTCCGTAGTAAACTATTCCGTTAGATAAAATTTGGGCAACTGATATCTGAAGTTGGTAACGGCGATCGCCCAACGCTTGTTTAAGTTTTTCAATCTGTTGCCAATAATTGTTGATTAACTGTTTTCCTTCCTGTTCTTTATCGAGAATTTTGGCAACGTTGCCTAAGTTTTTTTCCCAAGAAAAAGGAATAGAGCCTCTAGGGAGATCTATTACAACTGTAGGTGCAATATTGGTTAGCTGCGTGTAGATAGCTTGCAACCAAATGTTTGATATAATTAGATCGGGTTTTAATAGCAAAATCTTCTCCAAGTTTGGCTCAACAGATCTACCAACAAATTCAACTCCATCCGCTTTGTCTCGAAGATGCTCTTCAAAAAGCACACCTGCGTTCGATACAGATGCAATAGGTGTGATTCCTAATGCCAAAGCATTACCTAAAATACCCCACCCCAGAGTTACAACTCGTTGAGGATTTTGAGGAATACAGGTTTCACCCATTGCGTGCTGCACGACTCGGCAGGGAGTTGAGGGTGGTTTAGCAGTCAACATTTTGCTATTCTCGACAACAGTGCTGCTACAGGCTGAAACCATCATGGCAGTCAAAATTGAAAATAAGAACCATCGCCACCAACCCCTCCATTGTGGGCATACTTTTGCTAGTAATGTTCTAATTTCCTCCTTCTTAAGGAGGTTTAGGGGGATCAAAACTCCCATGAAATTGTTCCTTGTACTGTAAAAGGATCGCCCAGGAAAACTAGGTTTCTGCTTACAGATGAATCAAAATAGTCAACATCAAACAAATTTCTCAGATTGACTGCTGCTCGGAATCTATTTCTTCTGTAGAAAATAGCTGCATCTGTACGGAGGTAACTGGGCAATTCAAAGGTATTAGCTAAGTCTCCTTGTCTTTCACCAACAAAAAAGAAACCTGCACCCACACCGAAGCCTTGCAAAGATCCGCGCTGAAACTCATAGGTCGTCCACAGACTAAAGGCATTTTCAGGCACATTATTCAACCGATTACCTACGGTCAGCCTGTTGTCTTTGGTGATTTGGGCATCCGTGTAGGCATAGCTTGCAATGATGTTCCATCCTGGTAAAATTTTGCCTTGAATGCTGAGTTCGATGCCCCGGCTGCGCTGTTCTCCAGTCTGAATCGAAAGGCCTGATGGTATACCCGGTCTAGTATCATCCGTCAAGACGTTAGTCCGGGTCAGGTCATAAAAAGCAAGGGTTGCCGAGAGTTGATCGTTTACATCTGCTTTGACCCCAATTTCATACTGAGTGCCGCGCTCTGGTTGAAACTGAGTATCACCGAAGCCTCTTCCGAAAGCTGGAGTAAATGACTGAGTATAACTAGCGTAAAGTGAAATCGGTGGTATAGGTTGGTAGACAATGCCCACGCGAGGGGTGAAAGCTTCATCTTGTTGAAATTGAGTTTCTGAAGTGCTTAAAGTAGTCACACTTCTATCTGCAATATCAAAACGTCCACCAATCAGAAGCTTGAGGTTCTCTAACAGTGAGATTTGATCTTGGATATAGATACCTAATGCGTCACTCCTGGTCTTGTCTGCGGTACCAGGGGTAACTGCAACCACGCTTGACCCATACACTGGATTAAACAGGTCAAGCGGTGGAGCTGGATCGAAAAAAGGCACGTAGGATTCATCTCGCCTAGTTAGCGCAAACCCTGTTACCAATTGATGCTGAATGCTGCCCGTGGCAAATTTGCCGACAATATAAGTATCAAGGTTATAGAATTGATTTGTGTAGACTCGATCCTCTCTCAATCTGTTCATGGTACGGTTGTCATCTTGCAATCCGATAGGAGCAACAAAGGCTCGTACATCACGCGAGTCTGAGTAGCGGAAAGCATTACGCAATTGCCAGTCTTCACTAAAGCGATGCTCAAAGTTATAGCCGACTCGAAACACGCGGAAATCATTCCTATTATCAGGTTCACCAACATAACGATTGCGGGGAATTCTGCCGTTGGGATTAGGCAGAACCGTTCCCACTGCCGGTAGTCCAAAATCCAATGATGTGGCTTGTATCTCCCCATACTCGGCTTCTAAGCTCAGTTTTGTTCTGTCACTAATTAACCAAGTAATAGTAGGGGCAACCACATAGCGTTGAGTATCGAAAAAATCAATAAAGCTGTTGCTAGTCTGAGCTGCTGCATTGAGGCGATACAACACGGTTTTGTCATTGTTAAGTGGTCCCGAAAGATCCAGAGATCCCCGGTAAAAATCGAAGTTACCTACGGAAGCTTCAACTTCATAGAAAGGCTGACTAAGCGGCTGTTTAGTGACATAGTTAATCGTACCTCCCGGTTCTCCTTGCCCATATAGGACTGATGCGGGACCTCTGAGGACTTCAATTTGGTCGATAATGGCCGCATCGTAGCCAAGAACTCGGCTTGTGAGGTCCGGCAATCCGTTTCTTGAGGTATTGCTTACAATATTAAAACCTCGGATGAGAGGGACATCGAAGAATGTGCGCGGTGAAGTCGTTCCTTGTCCTGCACCAGGTACGTTTCTCAAGGCTTCTCTCAAGGTATTTACCTGTTGATCCTCTAGCAATTGTCGCGGTATAACTTGAATCGATTGAGGAATATCTCGCAGGGGCGTATTTGTTCGCGTACCTACACTCGCACTCGACGGGTTGTAGCCCTCATCCTGCTCCCCCGTCACCACCACCTGAATCGCATCGTCCTCCGTAACGCCTCCAGGTTCACCCAGCGTCACCGCCAGCACCAACCCCTGCGCGGCTGTCCTCACCTGCGCGACAGGCGGCGCATCCGTTCCGGTAATGGCGACCCGAATCCCATCTCCCCTCGGTGTCACCGAAACCAGCGCAATCCCTTCTGCTGGGCTAGCTGCTGTAAATTCTTCACCCTCCGGCAGTGCCAGCACCGCATTGGGAATATCGGCAATCAGGGCATTGCCCACCACTGAGGTAATCGGAGCCGCCAGTTGCCCCTCGGCGGTTTCTAGAATTACCTCTACGCCGGTATCTGTCGGGTTCACCTGCACATCCGTTACTTGAGTCAGCGATTGAGCTATCCGCTGCATCCATTCGGTAACGGTAGTGGCGGGTGCGGGGGTGCGGGGGTGGATGGGTAGATGGGGGGATGGGTGAATGGATTGCCCGGACTCATCCACACGCCCACTCATCCACTCATCCACTTCCGCGCTTATGGACTCATCTACTCGCCCACTCATCGACTCATCCACTTCCTCACTCGCCCACACAGGTTGAGCGATCAGGATTACAGCGATGGGGGCCAGGCTACCACTCAGGGCGATCATCGCCCATTTGATCCAACTCACGCGATGCAACTGCTTCACAACGACTCCTCACACCAATAGAAAACGTGCTGGGGCAAAGCTTCGGTACCTGTCAAATGACTGAACGGGCACTGCTCACTTAATGCGACTGGTTTTCAAAAGAGGATACGTCGGAGCCAGCCGTCATTACCAGCACTTTTGCGGCCTGGCGGGACTTTTTTGCGGCCTGCTCGGACTTTCTACAGAAAATTGCGCTTAGGCTATGGCTGCCAGTCCACTGGCTCGGTAAAGATTTCTGTTTCGGAGAAGGGGCAGACTTGAGGTAGGTGGGTGGGGTCGAGGGGCGTTTCTTGACCCACAAGGTTTAGCCCCTTTTGATAACCAATTTCAATGGCTTCGCTCAGATAGGGCTTCAGGCTAGGGTTTTCTTTGAGATGACGCTGAATTTCTTGACGCTGCTCTTTGATGGTGTAGAACCAACTCTTAGAGCGCACCTCTGGCTGGTAATGCCATTTAAGCAGGTGCCCCAGCAGTACTCCTAGTCGGTTGCGTAGCTCTTGCCGCTGTTGTTTGCCCAAGGATTCTATCTCCTCGACCAGATTTTCAATGTCGAGATCTTCCCATCGACGCGATCGCAGCAGGTCAACTTGGTGCTGCGTCCAGGCGTAAAAGTCTTGGTCGTAGAGTGTAGTCGTTGGCATAGGAGGCGTCGCGCTGTGTTCCATTGTTGTATCCAAGGCCAGTAACGCATCAATCCCTCATGCAGCATGGGCTACGCTATCGCTTTAGCGCCGCTATGCCGCAAGCTATACCCATCCTACAATCGCTGACTGGCGGGTTATGGCGGCCAGTCCACTGGCTGCTCAAAGATATCGGTCTCAGAGAACGGGCAGACCTGAGGCAGTTGGTTGGGATCGAGAGGCGTTTCTTGATCCACCAGGTTGAGTCCTTTTTCGTAACCGATTTCAATGGCTTCACTGAGATAGGGTTTGAGGCTAGGATTTTCTTTGAGGTGGCGACGAATTTCCTGTCGCTGCCCTTGAATGGTGGCCCGCCAACTCTTGGAACGAGCTTCGGGTTGATAGTGCCACTTGAGCAGGTGCCCCAGCAGCACCCCTAGTCGGTTGCGCAGCTCTTGTCGTTGTTGTTTGCCCAACGATTCTATCTCCTCGACCAGGTTTTCAATGTCGAGATCTGCCAATCGACCCGATCGCAGCAGGTCAACCTGGTGCTGCGTCCAGGCGTAAAAGTCCTGATCATAGAGAGTGGTAGTTTGCATAGAAGACACTGCACTGTTTTCTCATCATTACTTGAGCGATTCCCAGTCCACCGGCTCCTCAAAGACTTCTGTTTCAGAGAAAGGGCAGACTTGAGGCAGTTGGTTGGGGTCGAGGGGCGTTTCTCGCCCTACCAGATCCAGACCGTCTTCATAGCCAATGACAATCGCTTCGTTTAGATAGGGTTTCAAGCTCGGGTTTTCCTTCAGATGGCGCTGAATTTTTCGACGCTGCTCTTTGATGGTGTAAACCCAGCTCTTCGAGCGCGCCTCTGGCTGGTAATGCCATTTGAGCAGGTGCCCCAGCAGTACTCCTAGTCGGTTGCGTAGCTCTTGCCGCTGTTGTTTGCCCAAGGATTCTATCTCCTCGACCAGATTTTCAATGTCGAGATCTTCCCATCGACGCGATCGCAGCAGCTCAACCTGGTTCTGCGTCCAGGCGTAAAAATCCTGATCGTAGAGAGTGGTGGTTTGCATAGAAGACACCGCACTGGATTTACTTTATTCTATTCAAATTCACTTCAATCTACTTCATTCCACCTGGCTGCTGACCGTGGCAATTGAACTAAATTTCTCGTCGCCATTGCAGTTGGTACGCCTTGGGGTTGAGGCCAAACTGCTTGCGAAAGGCGGTGGCAAAGGCACTGCGATCGCCATAACCGACCCGTTTTGCCACCACCCCAATGGGCAGGTCTGGATCGCTCAGGAGCTGACGAGCCTGCTCCAGGCGGTGCTGGCGTAGGTAGGCAAAGGGGCTGGTGTGAAAGACATCCCGAAATCCTTGCTTTAACTTGCGATCGTTGATGCCGACCTGCCGAGCCAAGTCCAGTAGAGAGGGCGGGGCTTCAGCATGGTTCAGCAGGATGTCTCTGGCTTGGTGAATACAGTCCAGATCACAGTTGCTCAAGCTGCTAACGGCTCTTAAGGGACTGTCTTGATCGACAATCTGGTTGAGTTGCAACGCGATTAGCTCCAATACCTTACCTTCGAGATACAGACGCTTGAACGTTCCCTGGTAAGGGCATTGAAAAATTTGCTGCAACGCCACCTGCATGGCAGGCGTAATCATGCCTTCAATTTTGATTAAATCCTCAATCTCTTCAAGGATTGATCGCAATGGAGTGGGAAATTGAACAGAGTAGCCCATCACCAGTTCACGCAACAGCGCTGGATCAATGTGAAGATAGACGCTCGAAAGTCTCTCCTGGGCTCGGTATTCCAATGTTTCTTTAGGAACTACACATTGACCCGTGAGGGTGGTATGTCCCGCATTAACATAGGCACCACAGTCGCAGCGGTAGTCCCCAGCGATGTGAAAAAACATCCCCACCGACCACTGCTGCTCAGGAATTTTGAGAGTCAAACCGTCGCGACAAGTGTGTTCATGGATTGACACTGAAAGCCCGGATCGGAGTTGATAGCTACGACGATACCCCTGCCCTAATAGCGGCGGGTATTCGCAGAACGTTTCAAATTCACTTTCCTGCTGAGCAATTTCACCGTTGTTTGCCGCTTCATCAAACAGCGCTAGGTAATCCTGACTGGTAAGGGTAAGGGTCATCATTGCCTGAGCATATCAAGCCTGAATCTGAAACTTAATGAGAATAATTACTATTAAGGTATTATGGCACACTTCATCTATCCCTGTTTTGTCAACCTTAGATGGGGGATGATGGTTGACTACCTGGGCAACCTGTGAGGCACAATGTGCCCTGAATCCATTAGCCAAGGGAGTCACAATCTCCTAGCTATCTACAAGCGGGAAGTGACAGGAGTGTTCGACTCAATTGCCTCACTGGGATAGAGAATTACGGTATCTCCCGCATTTAAGCCCGTGGCGATCGCAGCTTCTAAATCACTGCGCTGGCTGACTGTGACTTCTTGGCGATGGGCGCGGCCATTGCTTACCACAAAGGTACACCAGCCGGAATTACAGCGAAACAGAGAACTAGCTGGAACCTTGAGCACGTCTTCAGCCTCCCAAACCACAATGCGGGCGTCAACCCGATAGCCATCGCCGAGGGGTGCGGCTCCGGGCTGAAAGTCAGCAATCACATTGACCCGCTGTTCTTCTACGCCTAGGGCAGACACCTCTGTGAAGGCCGAGGGTTCTACATAGCGAACTGTTCCCACCAAAGGTTCCTCGCCACCCCAGCGCTCAATCCGAATAGCAGCACCCGGTTGCACCTGTACCGCATCAGTGGAAAGAATATCAATCACCAGCTCTAGGCTTTGGGCATTGCCTATTTCTAGTAGGGGTGTACCGGCAGTGACATAACGACTACTTTGTTGCAGGATCCGCAGCACTTGGCCTGAGGCGGGTGCTTGAATGGTGGTGCGGCGGGCATCGTTGGCCAGACTGGCCAATTCCGCTTGCACCCCAGCAATTTGAGACTGATATACATCAATGAGGTAATCCGGATCCTGTTGCTCAGCCTCAAGTACATTACGGGCTGCCCGAGCCGCTTGGACTTGGGCTTGGGCGGCAGCAACTTCTTGCCGGATGGTGTCGAGTTCACGCTGGCGAGTGGTTCGGGTTAACTGAGCGACCTCCCAGTCTTGTCGAGAAATTGCCCCCTGGTCATGCAGGTCAGTGGCGCGGTCTAAATCGCGGTTGGCCTGAGCTAGGGCGGCTTCGGCCTGCGCCACCTGGGCACGAACACGCTGCTCAGTGGCTAGGGCGGCCTGAATTTGGGCTTCAGCTTGGTTGAGGGCAGCGGCTTTGGGGCGTTGGGTTTCGACCCCGGCCAGTTCTGCTTCTAAGGTCCGCAGGCGAGCGACAGTGGCATCCACTTGACTGGTAAGCGGTAGCGGGGCAATTTGAGCCACGATCATGCCAGCTTCAACCAGATCGCCTGCATCCAATTGAATGCGTTGCAGTTCGCCATCCACGGCGGCGGCAATTGTAAAGCGATCGCGCACGCGGGTTTTGCCTTCGGCATTGATTGTAACTTCCAACGCCCCCCGCTCCACTTGGCTCACATCTACGGCAATGGGCTGAGGCTGAAAGGCATAGATGAGTAAGCCCACTATCCCCAACCCGCCCAAGACATAGAGGAGCTTGCGGGGCAAGCGACGCTTATGGAGAACCTTGCCATTGTTCTGGGGCGAAGGCGCAATGGGTTTTTCGGAAGGTTTTTCTGGGGTCGAGGATAATTGGGTCATCGCACTAGTGGCGTGTCAAGGTTGCAATGACGAGTAAAGACGTTTGAGCTTTACTCGTGCATCTTCAGTTGTAAATCGCTAACCGATTGTTCGTGGTTGCATATTTCTACGGTGTTTAGTACGGCTACAGAGCGTACTATATGTCATCATAGAACTAAGATCTCTAAATAGCGAATGGTCATGGGTACAGAAACAAGGTCAGGTGCGCCTAAATCCAGCAGGCTTAAAAAGGATGCACGCTTGGAGGCTCGGGTGACGGCTGAGCAAAAACAGTTGATGGAAAGGGCTGCGGGGTTGCGCGGTCAGAATTTGACTGAGTTTATGGTGGCTGTTTTGGCGGAGGCGGCGACGCAGATTGTCAAGGATAGCGATTTAATTGAGTTAACCGATCGCGATCGCCAAGCGTTTACGGAGGCTTTGTTAAAGCCGACCCCTCCCAGCGATCAAGCTTATACGGATGCACAGTGGTATCGGCAAGTCATGAATCAGTTGTCGATTCCTTCATGTTAAGTCCTGAATTCGTCGATTTCTTAATAGAACTACTCGAAAAGCATCACGACCGGGCGGCCTTTAGGTGCGGAAATGAGCAGTTTGATCGCTATTTACAGGCGACTGCCACCCAAGATCGCAAGCGAAATATTGCTATTCCCTACGTGGTGGTTGACCGAGAGCGGCAAAAAATCATTGGTTTCTATACGCTTTCGATGAGCGGAGTTGCGCTGGAACAACTTCCCCCAGATATGGCTAAGAAGCTGCCGAAGTACCCGATTGTTGGGGTAACTTTAATCGGTAGATTGGCTGTGGCTTGTGAATATAAGGGCTGCGGCTGGGGAAAGTTACTGCTGATGGATGCTTTATACCGCAGTCTTTGTGCAAGCAAGACAACGGCTTCTTTTGCGATTGTGGTGGATGCGATCGATGAGGCAGCAGTACGGTTTTATGAACGGTTCGAGTTTCAGGCTTTTCCGGATCGCCCCCACAAGTTGTTTCGGACGATGGCAAATGTCGCTCAGGCGTTTGCCATGGGCTGAGAGGAGGCTGAGGACTGGGCGGCGGCTAGTGGAGTGCCGTGGCGCTCATGACTAGGTTCTCAACTTAGGGATGGGTCAACGGTCATTTTGGGAGGCTGAGGACGGGCAATCATAATGGGAGAGTTAAGAACCAATCTGTGGCTTCAATGGGGCGTTAGCTAGCGCTGATGCCGAGTGAGTGCCCGTCACTCGCGGGTTTTGAGGACGGCAATCAAATCTAGGTGTTGGAGTTGTCGAGCCAGTAAGCCGCCAGAGAGGAGGGCTGCGATCGCAATCACCACCAAAGTAAACAAATAGCTGCTGGGCTGAATCACAAAGGGCACCCGAAACATTTCCGTGTTGTGGGCTGGAGATTGATTTAGCCACTGAGACAGGGCATAGCCCAGCCCCCAGCCCACCGGCACCGCCGTCAGGGTGAGCAACCCCTGCTCACCCAGCAAGATGAAGGCAATTTCGGCTTGGGTAAAGCCAATAATCCGCAGGGTGGCCAGCTCCCGACTGCGCTCAGAAAGGGCAATACGAGCGGAATTGTACACGACACCTACAGAAATGATGCAGGCAAAGACCAGCAAGACGCCATTGAAGACCCCAGAAGTGGTAGCAATGGTGTTTTGAAATTGGCGCAGGGCTGTCTCCCGCTGAGACACACTGGCTATCGCAGGGGTCTGCTTGAGGGTTTTATAGAGTTCTGGCAACTGCTGAGCATCCACAGAGAGGTAAGCTCCTGAAAAGGCCGAGCCTTCTTGTAACAGAGCATTGAGAGCCTGCACATCCATATAGGCCGTTAGCCCCAGCAGCTCATCGACCCGACCGACCATGGGTACCTCCCGAATGGGACGCCCTCCTTCTAGAATCTCTAAAGTGAGGACATCGCCTACCTCTACCCCCAATAGGTCAGCCAGCTTAGTGCTGAGGACAACCCCACCAGGGGGCAGGGGCACTTTTTGCAGGTGCCGATCTAGCAGTTGGCGAAGCTGGCTGTTGGGCACTAGCCCCGTCACCCCACTCAGCCGCGTGCGATGCTCAAAGCGCAGACGGGCGGGCACAGCCCGAAAGGGTTCGACATACAAAACACCGGGTAGATGAGCCAAATCATACTGCACTCGCCCCGATCGGGGCTCATTAAACACCAGGGTCAAATCTTCACGCTGAATGGTGCGGAACTGGATGGCCATAATCTGCTGAATGCCGTCGTTTTGGTAGCGCCCTACGATCAGAATGGCTACTGCCAAAGAAATTCCAAAAATGGAGAGGGCTGCCTGCCAGGGTCGCCGCTCTAAATTGCGTAAAATAATCCGTCCTGCTGGCGAGAAAAACCGCTGCAACCCCAGACGCTCGACCAGGGTGGGCTGAAAGCTCGCAGGGGGTTCTGGACGTATGGCCTCAGCAGGGGGCAAGACCACCACGCCCCAAACGGCATTCAAGGCTCCTACAAAGGCTGCGATCGCACTCACCCCAACAGCCCCCAGTATCAACCCCAGACTGGCTCGGTACTCGATGACCGGAAACTGATAAAACTGGGTGTAAAACTGGGTTAAGCCCCCACCCAGCCATCGACCCAAGCCAATGCCAACAGCGGCTCCCAGTAGCACCACCACCAATACCAGCTTAAAAAAGTGCAGCCCCACCTCCCCGTTGGTATAGCCAAAAGCCTTCAGCACCGCAATCTGGTCTCGTTGGGTACTGACCAGGCGAGCTAGGACTAAATTGAGCAAAAAGGCGGCAATCCCTAGAAAAATCACCGGCAGAATCAGGGCCGTCACCTGCAACGCCGCAATGTCATCAGATAAAAAGCGATGGGAAAGTTGCTCATTGCGGCCATAGGCTCCTAGCCCCCCAAAGCGCTCCAAAATTTGATCTAGGCGAAAGATCACCTCTGCTTCGCTGGCACCCGGCGTCAGCGAAAGTGCCAAATCATTAAAGGCACCATCCAAATCAAAGGCATTGGCCAGAGCCTCCCGTCCTATCCACATCACCCCAAACCGCTGATTGTCGGGGAGTAACTCCGTGCCGCTGATCTCGTAGACATATTCCGGCGACAGGGCTGTGCCCACCAACCGCAGCAATTCCCAGCGGCCATTGATCACGGCTCCAACGGTATCGCCCAGTTTCAGACGATTGGCCGCCGCAAAGGCTTCACTCACCAGCACCTCATCGCGGCGACCCGGCTCAATATAGCGGCCAGCACGCAGCACCACATCATTGAGCATTGTTTGGGGCTCTTCAGGAATTGACACTAGGCGACCACTGGCCGGATCTGCCAGCCCCGGTACATCCAGGGTGACATCGACGACCACCCGCGATCGCACCTGCCCCACCCCTGGAATCGCCTCTATCTGGCTGACCACAGCATTAGGGGCACGCCGCACCTGCACAAACACATCTGCAAATCGATACTGGCTGTAATAGGCATCCATCGATAGCGTCAGCGACTCATAGGTGCTCATCATCGTCACCAGACTGGCAATGCCGCAGGCCACAATCAGGACAATGGCTAAAATCTGACCCCAGAGGGAAACTAAATCTCGCAGCAGCTTGCGGTCAAGACTGGGCATTGCTACCAATCCAACTCATTCGTCGAGGCTCGGTGCTGATTCTGTTGCAGGGTGTGAATCTGGCCATCGCGCATCGTGATCACCCGATCGCCCATCGCGGCAATCCCCGCATTGTGAGTAATCACCACCACCGTCGTGCCCAACTCTGCATTCACTTTCGCCAGGGCATCTAGAACTATCTTGCCAGTGCTGAAATCCAATGCCCCAGTTGGCTCATCGCAGAGCAAGACCTCAGGACGCTTAGCAATAGCCCGGGCAATGGCCACCCGCTGCTGTTGTCCCCCCGACAACTGCGAGGGAAAATGATCCAGGCGATCGCTGAGGTTCACCAATTCTAGTGCCGCTTCTGGAGTCATAGGACGATGGGCAATATCGGTCACCAGCGCCACATTTTCCCGAGCCGTCAGACTGGGAATCAGATTATAAAACTGAAAAATGAACCCGACTGATTCTCGGCGGAATCGGGTCAACGTCCGATCGTTAGCCTGGGTTAAGTCCTGCTGGCGAAAAAATACCTGGCCACTGGAGGGAATATCCAGACCTCCCAAAATATTCAGCAGTGTAGACTTACCGCTACCCGAAGGCCCCAGCAGCACCACAAACTCCCCTTCAAAGAGGTCGAGATTGATAGATTGCAGGGCATGAACCTGCACCTCGCCCATGGTATAGGTCTTGGTCATTTCCCGCACATGGAAAATCACCGGGGGCAGGTTGGCATAGGCTTTAGGGTGGGTTTGGAGGTTCGGACTCGACTGGTTCACCACAACTGCATCCTAATCAGTTTTTATGGGTATAGCGATCCTAGATGATTTGTCAATTTACAGACCTTGCCCTACTCCCCTGTAGTGCCTTGATTAGGGGTCACCTTGGAGCCAAGACGCAGGCTACTCTGAGGCCAGCGTCACATCGGCATACTGCCAGGCTTCCTGAAGTTGGGTTTCCACGGCTTGGGCGTCTTGGAGTTTGTTCTGCGATCGCAGGCTTTGCGCCAGACCATAGAGCGACCAGCCATTGTTGGGGTAAATTGCCAGATCTTCCCGATAGGTGGCTTCAGCTTCAGCAGCGCGATTGGCTTTGAGCAACACCGCTGCTAGAGACTGGCGAGTGGGATGGTACCAGTCGGGGGGTTCAGTGTAGACCAGGGCTTTTTCTAGCTGCACAGCTTCCTGAAGGAAGGTGACGGCTGCGTCATAGTCTTTCTGAGCGGCGGCTAGCTCTCCTGCCAGAACCGCTGTGGCGACCTTGAGGACATCAGCGGTGACGTTAAAGTCCAAAATCTTGAGATCCGCCAGGGTGGGATGGGCTGCCAAGGCTGCCAGCTTTTGCCAGGATTGGGCTGCGGCATCAAGTTGCCCTGTGTTAGTTTGCGCCATGCCCTGGGCATAGTGCCAAATGCCCAGGGGATAGAGCAGTTCCCCATCGGGGGCGGGAGTCGCCAGAATTTGCTCCCACTGACTGAATCGGATCTGGGTGAACAGGGGAATCGAAGCATAGTGCTGCAAGGCACCACCGAGGCCAGGGTCACGCAGGAGCGCAGGATCTTCGACGTGGGCGGTATGCCGAGCTGCCTCAGTGGCTACCCGACTCTGCCCAGTCATCAGGGCTGCAAACCATAAAAAGTGATGGTTGTGGGGCATGTAGGCCAGTGAATAAATCCCCGGTTTGGGGTTGTGATGAGCAGCATAGGCGCGATCCGCCTCAATGGCTCGCTGATTTGAAACCACCGCATCGTGGTAGCGCCCCACCCGGATGTAAATGTGAGAGGGCATATGCACCAAATGGCCAGAACCCGGTACCAGCGTCATCAATCGATCTGCTGCCGCTATCCCTAGCTCAGGCCGCTCCTTTTCTACAGCATGAATATAGAGGTGATTGGCTCCGGCATGGTTGGGGTTCTCAGCTATCACCCTCTCTAGGGTGGCCATAATTTCAGCCCCAATGGGTTTGGGGTCGCCATTGTCCTCCCAGTAGTCCCAGGGGGTGGTGTCCATCAGGGCTTCGGCGTAGAGGGTGGCTGCATCTAAGTCGTCAGGATGCCGCTGTGCCACTGTCCCCATGGCCTTTGCATAGGCCAAGTCCAGGGGGCTGCGATCCTCGGGGGATTCTGCGACATAGCGCTGGGCTAAGGCTTGGATATAGGCTTTTTCGCGATTGGTGGCGCGATCGCTGAGTTTCACCGCCTGCTGAATCGCCGTGTAGGCGGGAGACACTGCTTGCGCGTCCATGGGGGCATTAATATTGGGACCCAGGACATAGGCTAAGCCCCAGTAACACATGGCACAGGTTGGGTCGAGTGCCGCCGCCTGTTGAAAGGCGCGGGCGGCCTCAGCATGGTTAAACCCATAGGCCAGAATCACCCCTTGATTGAAATAGCGCTGGGTCAGCGGATTTTGGGTGGAAATGGGATGCTCATGGTTGCCCAAATTGTCAAACAAAGGCACCTGATCGACCGAATGGGGCGAGGGGTGCGTCATACTCATGGGATTAGAACAGGGCCAAGCGGCTGAGGGGAAGACCGCATAGCCGCCCCAGCCCAGAAGCACGGACATCAGCAGTGAAGCATGTTTCATGACAGTCTCCTGCGGCAATCATGCGCGCAAAAAAGGAAAGGGGGGCAGACCCTTGTAGAGTGCACCTGCCCAGGTAAAAAAGAGGAAATTAATCTAAATAATCAGAAATTGACATAGATCAACATGAAGCACATCTGTTTTTAGATAGACTTTTTTGTAAATTTTTTTGACTATTGAGTTGCATATTCTAGTACTCGGTGGCGTAAATATCCCTGCCATTTTGGCAATCTCTGGAGTGCTAAAGTGATTTCAGCAAACTCAAACGACCTCTATAACGCATGACAAGACTTGGAGAAGCCTTCGTGCTGATGTATGAAGTTTTTCTCCATCCAGATGCTCAAAAAGTTTACATTAACGTCGATAAAGCCCTAGCCAAGAAAATCGCCCGATGCCTACAGCAACTTGAGCAAACGCCTCACTTCCATCCCAACAGCCCTGAGAGGCGGTTTGAAAAGTTTTTAACGCCTTGCACCCGCCCCCTAAATCCCCCATTCTGGGGGACTTAAGAGTGATAAAATTACCCCAGAATGGGGGGTTGAGTGTAGAGTATGGGAAGACTTTAAAGACAGCCTCTGAAGGGAGATTATGCAGGTTGCTATCGCTACCGAATCGGGGACTACCGGGTAATTTATGCGATTGATGATGATTTGGTACCTGTATTTGTAGTTGCCATCGCCCATCGGGGCAAGGTCTGTGAGCCGTAAAGGAGGGTTTCAATGACAAATCCAGTTTCGCTAGGGGCAGATGCGGTCGATGTTGCCATTGCTCAGGGGATCGATCTGGATGGCACCCCCATCGATTCAGCCAAGCTGGACTTGTACAACCAAGTCATGGCCAAGGAAGCTCAGCGACAGCGCAGCGGGGTTACGAATACGATGCGATCGCGCATTGTCCGCATTGGGGCTAAGCACATTCCTGAAAGCGAACTGAACCAACAATTGATCGAGGCAGGCTTTGCTCCTCTCAAACCCAAAGAAATTGCCTTCTATTACGGCTGAGTTTTAGGGCGCGTCAAGATTCCCTGGGACGGACTCAGCAGCAACGCCAACACAAAAAGCGCTGAAGAGACCAAAACAATGGCAGGCCCAGAGGGCAGGTTGAAATAATAGCTCAAATACACCCCTATCAAACTTGCTAGCGCTCCAATGACGGCACCACCCAACATCATCTGATGTAGTTCTTTGACTAGTAGATACGCCGTCAATGCCGGCCCCACCAGCATGGCAATGACCAGGATGACGCCAACAGCTTGCATACTGGCAATAATGGTCAGCGTGGTCGCCGCCATCAAGCCCAGGTAGATGACATCAACCGGTAGACCCATGGCCTGGGCACCAACGCGATCGAAGGTATAGAACAGCAGTTCTTTGTAAAAGATCTTAATCGCTGCCAACACCAAAACAGCAATGATAGCGGTTCGGAGAATATCGATGGGTGAGACCCCCAAAATATCCCCAAACAAAAGACCATCTAGATCCACCCGACTGCGTAGCACTGAAATGAGCGTTATCCCCAAAGCAAAAAAGCTAGAAAAGGTCAACGCCATAGCCGCATCTGCTTTCACTCGAGATTGAGAGCGCACCCAGGTGATAAACAAAGCCCCTAAAATGCCTCCGCCAAAAGCCCCAATCAAAATATCAATGCCGAGAAAAAACGAGATAGACAGCCCTGGCAGCACACAGTGGGCAATCACGTCTCCGAGCATGGCCATGCGCTGCACGATCAAATAAGTGCCCATGACTGGACAGAGGATGCCCACCAGCAAACCAATGGTCAGGGCATTGCGCATAAATTCGTAGTTGAGGGGGTCGAGAAGCCAGTGCAGCATGGGCTATCTAATTACAGTCTGGAACAATGCCTCCCTGTTCAGCCCTTAGCAAAAGAAGGGCGATTCTACATCGCTGGGGTAGGCGGGAGCCAAAGTCCCGCAGTAGGCTCGATGAATATTGTCGGGTGTCATGACTTGATCGGGACGACCATCCGCAATCAGACGCTGGTTCAACAGCAATAGCCGATCCACTTGATTGAGGCTATCTCCCCAGTCATGGCTGCTGACCAAAAGAATTTTTCCCTGGCGCTTGAGTTCGCCAAACACTTCAAACAGGATGGCTTCAGTAGGTTTATCGACGCCCGTAAAGGGTTCGTCAAACAAGAAGATTTCGGCTTGCTGCGCTAAGGCGCGTGCCAGAAATACCCGCTGCTGCTGCCCCCCCGACAATTCCCCAATGCGGCGATGGCGGAATCGCAACATGTCCACTCGCTCTAGGGCGGCTCGGACGATCTCCCGCGTGGCGCGACCGGGGGAGCGAAACCAGCCCAGGCGACGGGTGCGCGCCATCATCACCACATTCCAGACGGAGATCGGATAGTCCCAGTCAATCTGCGATCGCTGGGGTACATAGGCTACCCGCTCAAGCTGCTGACACAGAGGACAAGTACAATACCGCACAATCCCATGACTCAGGGGAATTAGCCCCAGCATGGCTTTTATTAAGGTACTCTTACCTGCCCCGTTTGGCCCGATAACCCCAACCAACTGTCCCGGTGCGATCGCAAAACTGACGGCCTCTAGCCCCAGCACCCCACGATAGTTGACAGCTAATTCCTGAACCTCTAGCATGAAGGCATTACTGTTTGAGAATGATATTCATTACTGAATCATTGTGACACACTCTATGAACGAGTGTCACTTAACGTGACTAAAAACTGGTACAACGACATGGCTATCTTAGGACGTTCTTGCTGGCCCTTTGCGATCGCAGCCCTAACCATAACCCTCTTCTCAGGCTGTGGCTCATCGCCCCAAACCCCTGAATCCGGTGCTACAGAGGGTGAAGAGACTGCACCCATGGTCGTTGCCACCAGCTCCATCCTGTGCAATTTAGCTGAACAAATTGCTGAAGCCACCATTGACCTAACCTGTCTTATGGGAGCCGGGATAGATCCTCACGTCTATCAACCCACCCCCGAAGATCGTAAAGCCATTGAAGACGCCGAACTCATTCTCTACAACGGCTATGACTTTGAACCCAGCCTAGAAAACCTGATTGCCTCTACTACTAATCCAGCCCCCAAGGTTGCTGTTGCTGAGGTCGCCATCGCCAATCCCATTATGGGAGAACCCCACCACCATGATCACGGAGACAGTCACGACCATAGCCATGATAATGACCACGATCACGATCATGGGAGCCATGCTCATAATGGCCATGACCCCGATCATGGAGCTGCTGCTAGCGCAGAATTAGCCCCAGATCCCCATGTCTGGCATAGCGCCGAAAACGGCATCCAAGTCGTTGCCGTCATTCGAGAGAGCCTTACTCAACTGGTGCCTGAGCAAAGCACTTTTTATGAGCAAAATGCTCAGACCCTCAAGGCTGAACTTGCTGAAATCCACGATTGGATTCAGGCTCAAATTGCTACGATTCCCGCTAATCAGCGTCAGTTGGTTACCACCCACGATGCCCTTCAATATTATGGCGACGCCTACGGACTCACCATTGAGGGAGCTTTACAGGGGTTGAGTACCGAGCAAAGCCCCACCGCCACGCGAATTCGAGAACTGGTGGATGCAGTTCAAGATGCAGAGGTGCCCACGATTTTTGCAGAGGTGACAGCGAACCCCAATGTGTTGCAGACCATTGCTCGGGATGCAGGGGTGCAGGTGTCTGAACAAAAGCTGTTTGCCGATGGTCTCGGTGAACCCGGCAGTGGTGGCGATACCTATCAAACCATGTTGCTGACTAATACTGAGACAATTGTGCGGGGACTGGGGGGTCAGTCTACGGCTTTTGTGCAGTAGTGTTCTCAAAAGTTAACCCCAGTTACTTTTCAGTCCCCGGTCATCCATCAAATTTAACTTGACAAATCAGTTGTTTTGGCTGGAGCGCGCATGGGGGCAAGTTGCGATCGCAGTTGCTTCACTTTATGTAAAAGAAAGAAGATTGTTTTTTTCCTAGTTTGTGGCTATATATTTTAAGATACGTGATCTTTTAAACAGCTATAAATTTAGGTGTGAGGATGAAAAAAACAATCGTTTTGGTCAGCTCGTGGTTGGCCTTGTGGGGTGTACCTGCTGCACGGGCGGTGCTGCCAGGTACGCCGAACCCAACCCCAGCGGCAGCAACCCAGGAATTGGGGACTCAAAACCTCTTGATTGCTCAGAATGCCGAGTCTAGTGATACAAACGCCTTACTGGATCAAGTCAATTCAATGACCTCCTTGGGCGAGACCTCCGAGCAAGCATCATATCCAACCTTTCAAATTATTGGTGCTGACGACGAAGACACCCAGGCTCAGGTCACCTCAGTCAGCCAACTCTCTGACGTGCAACCCACCGACTGGGCGTTCCAAGCCTTGCAATCGCTGGTGGAGCGCTATGGCTGTATTGCGGGCTATCCAGATGCGACTTTTCGTGGCAACCGAGCCGCCACTCGCTATGAACTGGCAGCGGCGTTGAATGCCTGTCTCGATAACATCAGCGATCGCTTTGCCACCCAAGAAGATCTCGAAGCCCTACGCGCCCTTCAAGAAGAATTTGCCACTGAGTTGGCCACCCTGCGCGGTCGGGTCGATTCCCTAGAAGCTCGAACAGCTACCTTAGAAGCCCAGCAGTTTTCGACGACGACCAAGTTGGTGGGTGAAGCTATTTTCCAGGGGACTCGAACCAACAACGTCACCCCGATTCCAGCAGGGTATGAACTTCTGTCACCCCTGTTTGGATCCACCGGAAACCGCATTGCAGTCAACTACCGAGCCACCTTAAACTTCATCACCAGTTTTACAGGCAAGGATCTGCTGATTACGAGTCTGCAACAGGGAAGCTACGCCCCAGCAATTTTTAGTAGTGACGGGGGCTTGCAGGATTTGACTCTTTTTGGTACTGCTCATAACACCCTGGCTCCTTCTTTAAATCAGGTTTCCGACACGAATATTGGTTTGTACTACTTGGGGTATCGTTTTCCCTTTGCCAATGATCGGGGTATGGTGTTTGCCACAGCAACGGGCGGTGAGTTGAGTGACTTCACCGATACCCTAAACCCATTTTTTGATAGTGATGGACAAGGTTCACTGTCTGGCTTTGGGATTCGCAACCCAATTTATCGTCATATTAGTGGTCGAATTTCTGCCGCAGGTTTTGAGAACACCTCGGGCACAGGAATTGGTCTGAACTATGATGTGACTGACAAAGTTAATTTGGCCATCGGTTATTTGGCCACGACTGATAGTGCGGCTCGACCGACTGAGGGTGGGCCACTGACTGGCTCAGGCTTCATTGGTGGAGATTATGCGGCAATTGCTCAGTTAACCTTCAAGCCCGTAGAAACCCTGGGGATTGGTCTGACTTATGTGCGAAGTGAATCCGATCTGCCGCCGTTAGTCGCCTTTGGAGGCGGGTCAGGAACCTTCCGAGCCAACAATCCTTTCCTATTTACGCCAACTTCTGCTAATTCAGCAGGTCTGCAATTTGCTTGGCAAGCGAGTTCTCGATTTGCCCTTTCAGGATGGGCAGGTGCCACCTTCGCAAAAGCTGAAGCTGCGGGAACTCTGGGAGGCGTTTTTGATAGGAATGGAGTGTTTCGTCCTGTTGCCAGGGGTGATGATGCGACCATCTTAAACTTTGCCTTGGCTGCTGCATTTCCAGACTTATTTGGAACTGGCAACATGGGAGGCTTGATTTTTGGAGTTGAGCCACAAGTCGTCTCCAGCAGTATTCCGGGCTATCGAGACCCAGATCTGAATTTCCACATCGAAGGCTTATATCGGATTCGGATCAATGACAATATCTCAGTGACACCTGGAGTAATTGTTGTGATTAACCCAGAAGGGAATCGCAGCAACGATCCAGTCGTGATTGGCACGGTACGAACTACATTTAGTTTTTAGATCAGATGCCCTTGCTCTACGTCTTAGCCATAGAGCAAGGGCAATTCATCTACAGACGAAGATCCTGTTAAATCGACTGAACAATTGTGCAGGATAGTGGCTCAGTCTACATCTTCGTAGAGTGCTGCTAGGGCATCAGAAAAGCCCACACTTTGCAGGTGAAAGGTGGTTGTCTCTGGAGTGTAATACTCCAGCACCCACAGGCCAGCAGCATTGCGTCGAAACCCCTCAACCCGTTGGTGACGAGTGCTGATTAAAATATATTCTTCTAAGCTCTCTAGGGCTTGATAGTCAATAAACTTATCTCCCCGATCCAAGGCTTCGGTAGAGTCTGACAGCACTTCGACAATTAACTTCGGAAAACACTTGTACAGAGGTGTGTTGCGATCGCGGGGGTCACAAGTAACCATCACGTCCGGGTAGTAAAACCGATTGCGCGCTTCGACGTGCACTTTCATATCCGCCATGTAGACCCGACAGTTGCTGCCCCGCACATGGCTGCGAAGCAGGGTCGCCAGGTTTAGGGCAATAGTGACATGCTCGTCAGTGGCTCCAGCCATGGCATAGGCCATACCGTCGATGTATTCGTGTTTGGTGGGGCTTTCAGCCTCTAGCTCAAGATAGTCAGTGGTAGATAGGTTGGACTGGGGGGATGCAATCATGATGTGTCCTCAATACAGAAAGCCTCAGCACTTGGGGGCGCACCTAGTCATCTATGCTTTGCAATTGCCTCATGTTCCAATGACAAAGGGTTTAGAAGAGCTGCCAGAAAATCACTTGACTCAGTATGACTAAGACAACCCAAAAATAAGATATTTGTTATGCCCATGACGAACCTAATTTGACGTGATAAAGTATAGATGTCAAAGCGTGTTTTGGGCGGAGTACGATCATGCGTCTTCAGTCTATGTTAATCGCTGCTTCTGCTGGCGTGGCTCTGGCCTTGGGGGCTGTCAGTACAGGTGCGATGGCCTCCGGCCAACCTGGGGTCATCGTAAGCACTGCCCCCAGTGACAATAATGCTTCTGCCTGGGTCGGCGAACTCAGCGGTCGGGTTATCAACAACTACAAAGCCCCTCCGAATACCCGAGTGGTTTGTAGCTCCCACAACCCATTGGCAGGACAAGGTGAGTTGCTGGCTAGTGCAGACATGCCTCGACAGTTTGGATTGGCTGCCAACGTTGTCGATATTTTCTGTCGTGATGTGCGGATCAACACCATTGTGGCGCGACATTTTTGTACCGTCTTAAGAGTTTAGGGTGTTGTCGAAACACCCCTTTGGCGTGATTTCTATCAACATCATCACTTGAGGTCTGGTTTAATCTAAGGCTTATTGTTCTCCAGGTTAGGGATAGGCTCATGCGGCTTTCCTATGGACTTACAGCAGCATTAATTGGCACCACCATTGCGATGGTACAGCCCTACTCAGTTGCCTGGGCACAGGATGCAGCTTCAGTTAACCGCGCCGCACGAGACACTACGGTCTTCATTCAAGGGGTTGCCAACGCCAATAATTTTGGCTCAGGGGTGATCATTGCTAAATCTGGCAATAGCTACACAGTTCTAACCGCCGCCCATGTCGTCACAGGTGCAGATCGCTATACCATTACCACGCCCGACAGCTTTCAGTACTCGCTTCAAGACATCCAGCAATTGCCCAATCTGGACTTAGCCGTAGTTAAATTTGAGAGCAGCACCCACTACGCCATTGCCAAACTGGGAGATTCCAACAGTATTGAGCAGACCAATACCGTCTACGTCGCAGGCTATCCCAAACCAGGGTTTAATATTCCCATACCCTCTTACACCATCACCGATGGTCGGGTGACCACAATTCTAGATCGAGGAGTTCGTGATGGTTATGCCTTGGCCTATAGCAACCCAACCCGAGCTGGGATGAGTGGTGGCCCTGTCTTTAACGAGCGTGGTGAGGTGGTAGCCATCCATGGCCGCAAGGAAGGCGAACTAGACGGAAGCGCTCCCATTGGTGCCTGGGTGAATCTAGGAATTCCGATTAACCAGTACAAAGCTGCGAGTGGCGGAGCTATCGCTCGCAATACTCCTAATCCTGCCCAGCAACAGGCTGAGGCAGCAGCGCGACAGCAGGCAGAATTAGTCGCTCAGCAACAGGCTGAGGCAGCAGCGCGGCAGCAAGCAGAATTAGTCGCCCAGCAACAGGCTGAGGCGGCAGCGCGGCAGCAGGCAGAATTAGTCGCTCGGCAACAGGCTGAGGCGGCAGCGCGGCAACAGGCAGAATTAGTCGCTCAGCAACAGGCTGAGGCAGCCGCACGGCAGCAGGCAGAGTTGGTGGCTCAGCAACAGGCTGAGGCGGCAGCGCGGCAGCAAGCAGAATTAGTGGCTCAGCAACAGGCCGAGGCGGCAGAAAGGCAGCAGGCAGAATTAGTGGCTCAAGAAGCCGCAGCGACCGAAACGCGCCGACAAACTGAGCAGATGGCTCAGCAACTTGCTGAACTGCGGCAGCAAAATGAGCGAGTCAACCTCATCCAAGCTCAGCAAGATAGAGTCCAGCCGTCCAACCATCAAGCTCAGGCCAGAACCTTACTTGCCAGCATTAAACCTTACGAAGAAGCTATGGCTGCTCAGCCTTCTACAGCACCCGTGATGGAGCAGCAATGTCAAGAGGTGCGCATCAATACGATTGTGCGGCGAACTTGCACCAATGTAGCGGCTGCCACTCAACTCCAGCAATCGGCTGGCGCTGGTGATCTCGAAACCCCAGAAGCCTATGCCAATCGGGGAAATAGTTTAGTTGCCTCTAATAAGCTGGAGGAAGCAATTCAAAGCTATACGAGAGCCCTTAGTCTGAACTCTAACTATGCGGTCGGCTATTTCAATCGCGGTCTGGCTTACTATAAAGCTGGACAGATGTCTGAAGCTATTGCTGACTTCACCCGCGCCTCGGAGCTCTTTAAGCGCCAGGGAGATTCCTCAAAACTTCGGCAAACTGAAACGATTCTCCAAAATTTGACCCAGATGCAAGCCATAAGTTAGGCCAGAAGCGGGAAGGGCAGCCAACCCACTGCAACAGTGCTTAAAATCAAAACTCAACGTGAGATAGATCACGCGATCGCACCTTCTCACCATGCTACTTTTTGAACATCACTTCAGAACAAACCCCTGCTAGGACAGAATCATGAAACGCACAACCCTGGTTTCCTTATTGGCAATTTCGGCTTTATCGGCAGCCGCCTCTGTTACCGTGGGTGCCGATAAAGCTCAAGCTCAAGTCGCCACTCGGTTTTACTGTGGCCAAAGTCGTGGGGTGCCCGCCACCGTCGCTGAAACCCCCAGTGGGATTCGACCTGTCATCCGCTGGACCTCAGATTACTTCAGCGGCTCTGGCTATACCCCCGAAGTTCGCTGTAAAATTGTGTCTCAAAAGTTTCAACAGAACTTTGAAAGTGGAAGGCTGCGCTACTTAACAATTGGCGTTGTCAACCAAGAACCCGTTATCTGCGTTGCCGAAACCGAAGGCGGACCCTGTAGTGATGTGCTTTACACCATGAAACGCGGGCAACAAGATGCCTTCGCCACCAAGCTGCGCTTGCAAGCCGTTGGCCAAGGGCGCGCCTCTGGCCCTCTCAATGAAAGTACCGGGGGAGGTCCAGTCTATGTCAGCCTCGCAGACTTTGTGAACAGTCTACCTGTAGAAGCTTCTGCAACCCCTCCTTCTACACCTGCCCCAACCCCTGAAGCACAGCCCCAACCTGAAGCCAGCACAGAGTCTCTCTGGTAATGGGGTGCTGGGCTTCTGGCACAGTTAATCTTTTTTCAAAAGAGCGGCTCTTGTGCCGTTCTTTTGTCTATATGGCATTATGGCGGTTCTCACCTGAGTGAGGTACGGGGTGTGGGGGTGGAACCCCCACGCAGGGGGCACTGCCCCCTGCACCCCATGTACTCCATTGATCTGTAAACCGCTATAACTGAAACCCTCTGGTGAATCTGGTGAATCTGGTGAATCTATCAAGATGTTAAAGGCAAAGGCTGTATTGATTGGTCTGACCTACTGGGTGACAGGTCAGACCAATGTACCTGGAATTTTTCCAGGGTCAGGAGCGTCTCCCCCAAGCCAGCCAAATGTCCTGGCTCCTGTCAAGCAAGTCAGCCCCCTTCTTCCCCCAGGTATTGATCTTCCCAGCTTACAGCGCCACGCCCAAGCCATCACGGTCAAGGTTTGGGCCGATGATGTATGGGGATCTGGGATTCTGATCCAGCAACAGGGTGGGCGGTATTGGGTGCTCACCAACCAGCACGTTCTCTGGATGGGAAAAACCTACCGGGTGCAAACCCCCGATGGCAGAATGCATATCGCTTCCTTGGTGCCCGGTGTCCGGTTTGGCAACAATGATTTGGGACTGCTCAAGTTTTCCAGCCCAGCCCGCTATACGGTGGCCACCTTAGGCAGTTCGTTACGTTTGCCAATGGGCACGCCTGTATTTGCTGCGGGGTTTCCAGTACCCATTGAATTTGAGGATAAGGGCCTTCAGTTTACGACAGGGCAAATTTCTTTGATCATGCCCAAAGCTTTTGATGGCGGCTATCAGGTGGGCTACTCCAATACCATTGAGAAGGGCATGAGTGGTGGCCCTCTCTTAAATCGCCAGGGAGAAGTGATTGGCGTAAATGGGATCCATCAAGCCCCCCTTTGGGGCAACCCCTACGTCTTTCAGGATGGGTCAACCCCCGATCTCGATTGGGACAGTCTGGCTCGCTCTAGTTGGGCAATTCCCATCGAAACAGTGCGGCGACACTTATAGCAGCCCTTCGGTCTCTAGTTCTTCAATGGTTTGCAAACCTCTGGGATCTCCCAGCTTCAGCAGTGCGGCCTTGGCGTCTTCCTGAACGCCAAGATCGTTGTCTTGCAAGGCGGCAAGCAGGGCTTCAACGCCTTGGGTATAGGTTTCACCCAGGGGAATTGATTGGCAGAGTTGCCCCATCGACCAGGCACAATTGCTGCGGACAGCAGCCATTGGATCTTGTCTTAAGGTCTCAGCAATGGGGGCGATCGCAGCCTCTGCGACCACTACATCCACCTCAGCCATTTGTCCCAAGGAGCTAGCTGCCCACAGCCGCACCGCCGTAATATCGGTTTGCAGCGCTTCGACGAGGGGCACTAAGGCTCTGCGATCGCGGCAATTCCCCAGGGCCCACACCACCCCCTTACGCACATACCCATTCCAGTCCTGGTGATACCGGGTAATTAAGGGCGTCACAGCATCTAAGCTAGGATTGCGGCCCAAGGCGTAGGCAGCACTCACCCGCACCAGGGGACAAGGCTCCAGCAGCATAGCGATTAAAAACGGAGTGGCTCGCTGATCTTGGAGTTCACAGAACGCGCGCGCCGCCATCATTCGCTGCGAAACCTCAGGAGCTTGAAGCAACGCCAACATCTCCTCTACATCAGGCTGAGCCTCCGCCGGATCATCTACAGCAGCCATCTGATCGAGAGGACTTTCGAGATCAACCTCAGCGTCGAGCAGGCTTAAGTCGTCATCATCATACATATTTGTCACTTTAGCGTACCCCGTGCCCTGCCTACGCGGCACCAGTCAGTCACCAACCCCCTACAGGGCGAAACCGTCTGGCAGCCCTTAAATATCCTTACGCTTTTGGGCGATCGGAATCAAGACAAGAAGCCCCACAATCAAAAAGCTTAAATTGCGCCAGTAAGTGGGGACATCCACGTTCAAAATGGCTCCCTGCTCATCATAAAGACCTTTGATCACCCCCTCAGCCCCATTGATGGCCGTGCGGCGTTGGCGTTGCCAGGTGATGAGTTCGGCTTGCCAGGTCTCTAGCTGCGCCTCATAGGCTTGAGCTTGTTCGGGATTATTGGGGTCAAAATTGGCGGGCGGCTCCGGTTGCGCTGGCTCCGATTCATCGACCGCATCCACATACCCACTGCGAATCCCTGGCACCCGACAGGTACGAAACACCTGGGGGCCAAAACATTGACATTGATCTAATTCTGCTTGGCTAAAGTCTTCACGCTCTAGATCCGTTGACAAACGACAGGGATCGGTATCAATATCAAGTCCCACCCGAGAGAGGGTCACCAGCATTTCAAAGGGCCACTTAATCACATTAACCCGGTTGAGGGTCTGCCCCACCGGACCAAAATTATCGGCGGGCTGCACCCCACCACTAAAAATAATTTGGGGAACCAACACCAAAATCATTAACAAAGGAGCCATATTTTGATTGGGGGAAATCGCCGACACAAACAAGCCCAGCATGGCTCCAGCCATAATGGCTAGAGCTGTGGTGACATACATGGGCCAGATCACATCCCATCCCCCCGGTAGATCAATGGCTAGGTATTTAACGACTAGATACGCTGCCGCTTGGTAAACCGAAAACAGCACCGCAATCCACACCTTCGAGAGGATATAGGGCAACAGCTTCAGCCCATACAGCCGCTCCCGCCGAAAGATTTCATCTTCTTTTACCAGTTCGCGCATAGTGGTGATTTCACCAATCATCACCGCAATCAAGGCACTCACAAACAGCATGATAATGGCTTGGCCCGCACTGCCCGTCTGCAAGTCAAACACATCCGACTTCCAAGCCATGAAGTCTAGCAGCCCCAGTAAAGGTGCGATCGCCAACATCAGCAACAGAGTGCCACGATCCTGGGCTAATACGACCAAATTCCGAGCCGATAAAATCAAAAACTGCCGCCATGCTGGCACCTGATGGTGTTGCTGGGTTTTGCTCGGTTTGCGTTTAGCCTTGCTTGGATCTGCGGCACTGAGCCCCGCCACCTGTTGTCGTTTGACAACATACTGTTGATAGAAAGACGAGCGCAGAAAGGTCTGGGTTAGTTGCTCAGGGGACGGCGCACTGGAATTTTTTTCTGGATCCAGGGCTCGATACAAACCGGATAAATCTTGTACCTTAATGCCCTGAAACTGTTGGCTAAAGTGTTGCTGAAAATAGCTGAGAATTTGGTCTGGGGGGCCAAAGTAGGCAATACGTCCCCCCTCGGTGAGATACAGCAGCAAGTCACACTCATGCACGTTCTGGGTGGCATGGGTAATCAACAAAATTGTGCGCCCCTGATCTGCCAACTGGCGCAGGAGGCACATAATATCTGCCTCTGTCCCCGGATCTAGGCCAGAGGTAGCTTCATCCAAAAAGAATAAACTGGGCTTGGTGAGCAGTTCTACCCCAATGGCCACCCGGCGCTGCTGCCCCCCACTTAAGAGCTTCACCGGTACCCCTTGACGGTGAGCCAGTCCTAGTTCGCCGAGAACATCCTGAATGCGCTGCTGCCGCTCCCTACGGGTAGTATCGGGAGGCATCCGCAACTGGGCTGCAAAGTCTAAGACCTGGGCTACTGTGAGGTCTTCATGAAAGATATTTTTTTGGGGCACATAGCCCAACTGAGTGGCGTAGGACTGAAAATTGCGATATAGATCGACCCCATTCACCAAAACCTGACCACTCGTAGCAGGGCGCAGACCGTTGAGGGCATCTAGCAGGGTGGACTTGCCACTGCCGCTGGTGCCTAAAACCGCTACGAATTCCCGAGGCAAGATAGAGAGGGAAATATTTTGCAACAGCTTGACGCCCTTGCCTACCACCTTATTAAGATTGACCGCATCTAGGCGCAGATTGCCCTCATCACTGATTTGGGTGAAGGTCTCGTTGATATTCAGAACCAGTCGTCTAGGACCAATCACTACTCCGTCATTGGCTCGGAGTGCTTGAGGCGTGGTGACTCGCTTGCCATTGACGTAGGTGCCATTGCTCGAACCCAAGTCGGTCACGATAAAAGAGCCTTGTTTGCGCTCAATGCGGGCATGAAACCGGGACACGGTGGGGTGGGCAATCACGCAATCATTGCCTGGATCTCGGCCAATGGTGAGTACATTCAGGTTGCGCAGGGAAAGATGCTCGGCTGGGGCAGCCGCCAAGGCATCCAGTAGCTCTGGTGCCGCCATCATAGTTTGGGGCTCCTGGCTATCAATCTGAGTTTTGGGCACGGGCTCTGCTTGCGGTGGGCTGGCAACCTCTGTGGCAAAGGTTAGCGTCAGGGAGCCAATTTCAATGCGATCGCCTGAAGATAGCCGCACGGGCACCTGAGCTGTGAGCACTTGGTCATTTAATTTAGTGCCATTGGCGCTGCTCAGGTCGGTGAGGGTGTAGCCTTCCTTGACTGGCTCAATGCGGGCGTGATAGCGCGACACAATGGTTTCAGAAATGACCAAATGATTGTCCGGTTCTCTGCCAATGGCGAAGGGTTCACGGGCGAGGTCAAAGGATTGGTGACCTTTTGAGGTGTGGACGACCAACTGGGCAGAGGTTGTGTTCATAAACAGGTCAATGAGCAGGTCAATGAGCAGGATAGGCAAGGCAACACAAAGTATCTACCATTAAGACGCTGGGTTCAACTAAATGCCTATAGCATTTGACTTAAGATACAATTCGGAACCTCCAGATGTATAGGATGGCGGTATGGCCACAGTAATTGCGGTTGAAGCGGTTCACTTTGAAACCCTCGACTTATCTCCAGCTCAAACTGTGATTGAATCTTGGTTGAAGGCACAGACATTTCTTGAGCATGAGCAAACCCTGTCCTTTGAAGTTCGCTACCCTCAGACCGGTGCTGAGCCGGTGGAATGTCCTCAGATCCCTGAAGTGCGGCTGTGGTTTGTGCGTTTAGACAGTCGCTATCCCTGGCTGCCTTTTTTTCTCAATTGGCGAGAGGGTGAACTGACCCGCTACGCAGCGATGTTAGTTCCCCATGAGTTTAGTCCTGACTTGGCGTTCAATCCCCAGGCGCTCGATTTATTTGTGATGCACAAGATCTTTACCCTGTCACGATGGCTACGTCTTCATGATCTACCTGCCTCAAACCGCCTCAAAAAGATGACAGAGATGTTTGGATATGAGCTGGAAGCTGATCTTTTCCAGTTGTTAGACGCTTATCCCGATTAAACTTAGCCGCCATTGACGGGGGGGATTAAAACGACCTCATCGCCATCCTGGAGTAGGGTGTCTGGGGAAACAAAATCTAGGTTAATGCCAAACTGGGTCAGGGGCCGCCACTGGTTCAGGTGAGAATGGTCTTGGCAACAGCGATCTGCGATCGCACCCACAGGAGTATGGGCAGGCAACTCCATCTGCATCTCAGGAACGCCATAGGCATCCTGGTAGGCGGCAAACAGTTTCACAGTGACCACAATGGTTGACATTGTAGAATTCCGGCTAGGTGATTGCAGGTCTTTAGGGTGTGCGGGTGCGTCGATAAAAGGGACGTTTCACCACTTGAGCGGGGTAATCCTTGCCCCGAATTTCGACCCATAGGTGTTGGCCGATCTGACTTAGGGCAGTGGGCACATAGGCTAAAGCAATGGGATAGCCCAGCGTCGGTGAAATGGAGCCACTGGTGACTTCTCCTGTGGAATTTGCACTCACCTCTGAGGGTGTCTCTGAAAGGGTAGATAAAGCCTTCACCGGATAGCCATGGCGGGCGATATGGCGACCGTCCATTTGCAGACCCACCAACTGACGGCTGACCCCTTGTTTTTTTTGAGTCATCAGTGCCTTGCGGCCAATGAAATCAGGTTTTTCCCAGCTCACCAACCATTGCAGACCTGCTTCTAGGGGGCTAGTGGTCGAGTCAATATCCTGGCCATAGAGAGCCATGGCGGCCTCCAGGCGCAGGGTGTCCCGGGCACCCAGGCCACAGGGTTGTACCCCTTTGGCGAGCAGGGTTTCCCAGAGCAGTGACCCCAGGGTGGCGTCTACCATAATTTCAAACCCATCTTCGCCCGTATAGCCCGTGCGGGCAAACCAGGCAGGTTTGTCTAAAATTGTGCCGGTGATGTGGCCATACCGGGAAACCTGTTTAAGATCTACTACAGTTAGCGTTTGTAACAAGGCGATGGCTTCTGGGCCTTGAACCGCAATCAGCACCCGCTCAGGGGTTACATCCTCTAAGGTGAGCGTGTCGAGGTTGATATGCTGACGCAGCCACTCTAGATCTTGAGAGGCAGTTGCGGCATTCACAATCAAGGTAATAGCCTGTGCACCAGTATTGGTTTGGCCATGATAGTAGACAATCAGGTCGTCGAGGATGCCACCGGACTCGTTCAGAAAGACAGTGTACTTGGCCTGGCCGGGTTTAAGCACACTCAAATCTGACGGGACTAGGGGTTGGAGTTGCCCAATTAGATCCATCCCTTCTAGCAGAAATTTACCCATGTGAGAGATGTCAAACATGCCAGAGCGCTCTCGGACGGCCTGGTGCTCTGCGGTAATCCCCTGATATTGGACGGGCATTTCCCAACCCCCAAAAGGCATGGTGCGAGCCTTGAGAGCTTGGTGACACGCCAGGAGCGGTGTGGTTTGCAGTGGGGTAGCGAGATGAGATTCGACAGCCAAGGGAACTCCTTTGGGGCTTAAATTTGAATCCAGTGCACAGACAACGCAGGGGGGAATGCTTACCCAGTTTAGCGCTTAGCTCGACTTTATCCATTTACGCGGCATAGGCCAGGGCATTTATCCCCAACACGGCTGGGCCGACCCCCACAAATACACTGCTCAATAGGCGCAGTAGACGACCACTGGCCGCTCGACTCGACCAGCAAGCTCGGTTGAGAACCCGATGATAGGTTGGATAGTTTTTGGCTTCGCTCAATCCCATGACCCGCAAGATAGCGCTGACGGTTCGTTTACCGGGTGCGCTGGTGTCCAAACCACTGATGCCCTAGGGCGTTGCGTACAGGAAGAACGCTAGAGTAAAAAGGTACAGTTGTTTGGTGAACCCCTTGTGATGGCTGCCTCTCGCCAAATCTGGAGACTGCTTCTGAGTCTGGGGGTAATTTCAACCCTGGCTGGATGTAACAGCACCGCCTGGGAAAATGCCTTTTCTGCGGATCCACAGACGCGCCAGTGGGGCAATGGTGCTTCAGAATCGGAACCCCTGGCTGAGCAGCCCAATGCTGCTCCAGAGAGTGACCCCAAGGTTCCTGGGGACTTGATTGGCCCCATGCCCCGTCCAAATGCTACTCGCCCCGACTCCAATACAGATCTAGATAGAGCACAAGTGCCAGCCGAGTTGCGCGAGTATCTAGAAGATTTAGACCGCTTAGGGGTTCTGAGTGTCCCAGGAGAAACTGAAGCGGCCAACTTTGACCCCAATGCTGTGATTCAAAGGCGTACCTTTGCGCGCTGGTTGCTGGCAGTCAATAATCGGTTTTACCGCGATCGCACCCCCCGCCAAATTCGGCCAGCTGTTCCCACGGCCACCCCCATCTTTGCAGATGTACCCGCTCGCGACCCAGATTTCGCAGCCATCCAGGGATTGGCTGATGCGGGCTATATCCCCAGCCCCCTCACTGGAGACAGTCAGCAAGTTCAGTTTCAGCCCGATGCCCCACTGACCCGAGAAACCCTGCTGATCTGGAAAGTTCCCCTTGACTTGCAACGCCTCTTGCCCACAGGCACCGCCACCCAAGTGCAACAAGCTTGGGGGTTTCAAGACGCCAATCGCATTGGGGCTGCGGCTCTGTCTGCTGTCTTGGCCGATCACCAAAATGGCGACTTAGCCAATATCCGCCGCCTCATCGGATCCAGCCTACTGCTCCAACCCCAAAAACCCGTCACCCATGCCGAAGCTGCCGCGACGCTATGGTTTGTGGGTATTCAGGGGGAAGGCGTATCGGCCAAAGACTTACTGCGCGCCGAGCGTCAATCTGTGGGTCAGCAGACGCCCCCATCGGATTTATCGAATTCCCCTTAGAGGCCGTTTGAAAAGCCTCATTCATCCCTGCATTAGCCCCCCCGACCCCCCAAAATTGGGGGGAGAAAGCCAAAAACTCTGCTCATTTCCCCCCAATTTTGGGGGGCTAGGGGGGCAAGTGCAAGGTCTAAGCAACTTCTCAAACAAGCTCTTAGGATTTGGCCTTGAGGGTAAAGACGCTAAGGGCAATGGCTAGCCGCCCAGGCTCAACCCTGTTACCTTGATCAATACCTGATCCATCCCTGCGCCCTGGCCGCCTCACCCCTAAATGTTGACCCGCATTAAGCACCTGACTGAGACCCTTACCCCTCGACTGATTGAAATTCGTCGTCATCTCCACTGCCATCCAGAACTGAGTGGCCAGGAGTATCAAACCTCAGCCTATGTGGCTGGGGTGCTTTCCTCCTGTGGGCTGCAAGTTCAAGAGGGAGTCGGCAAAACAGGGGTTGTGGGTGAGCTTAAGGGGCAAGATCGAGATTCCCGACGGCTGGCCATTCGCACTGATATGGATGCCCTGCCCATTCAAGAAATGACGCAGCTTGAGTTTGCCTCGCGCAAGCCGGGTATTATGCATGCCTGTGGCCATGATGTCCATACCACTCTAGGACTGGGGACAGCGATGGTACTGGCTCAACTCCAGGATCACCTGTCCGGCAACACCCGCTTTTTATTTCAGCCCGCCGAAGAGATTGCCCAAGGTGCAAGCTGGATGATTGCCGATGGCGTTATGGAAGGGGTCAGCGATATTCTCAGTGTTCATGTGTTTCCTTCGATTCCAGCCGGAATCGTGGCGGTGCGCTATGGGGCGTTGACGGCAGCCGCAGACAATCTGGATTTGATTATTGTGGGGGAATCGGGTCATGGCGCTAGACCCCATGAGGCGGTAGATGCCATCTGGATTGCCGCCCAAGTGGTGACTACCCTGCAACAGGCCATCAGCCGTACCCAAAATCCGTTAAGACCTGTGGTGCTGACGATTGGCCAAATTTCGGGGGGGCGCGCCCCCAATGTGATCGCTGATCAGGTGCGCTTAAAGGGAACGGTGCGATCGCTGCACCCTGAAACCCGAGAGATGCTCCCCGACTGGATAGAGGCCATTGTGGCCAGTGTGTGTAAGCCCTACGGAGCGCGCTATCACCTCGACTACCAGCGGGGGGTTCCCGCAGTCACCAATGCCCCCAAGTTGACCCAATTGATTGAGGCAGCAGCTCAAGAAGCTTGGGGCTGCGATCGCGTCCAAGTGTTGAGCGAACCCTCTCTAGGCGCAGAAGACTTTTCGATGTATTTAGAGCAAGCACCAGGCGCGATGTTTCGTCTCGGGGTCGGTTTTCCAGATCAGGCCAATCCGCCCCTACACCATCCCCAATTTGTAGTGGATGAGGCTGCCATTGCCACAGGTGTGGTCACCCTGGCCTATGCCGCCTATCAGTATTGGCAGCAAGAGGGGTGACCCTAGCGCCTGAGCACGAGTCTGCCATGGAACCATTATCCCTGGCGACTGGATATTTCCCCTCGATCACGTGAGTTCGACAGCTCTCGTCTGCCCTCACCCCAACCCCTCTCCCAATCCTGGGAGAGGGGCTAAAACGTTGAATTTCTGCTCTGTTCCCCCTCTCCCAATGTTGGGAGAGGGGGCTAGGGGGTGAGGGCGGATAAGTCGTCGAACTCACGTCTCGATCAAAATCAATCCAAAAGCGGTGCAGCGCTCGATGGAACTGGGCAATCAATCTGCAAAAACCAGGCAATAATAAAAGTTGTCAATGGCATACAGCGATTTGACGATTACTGTTCAGGAGCGATCCTATGGGACAACTCACACTCCCCCTCAAGCTGGATTTCAAGCAGGTGGATCTCACCGATGACCAGTTTTATCAACTTTGTATCAACAATTCTGAACTGACAATCGAACGCAATGCCCAGGGAGTTTTGATTGTGATGGCACCTGTGGGCGGCGCTAGTGGCAACCGAGAAGCTGATACCATTACTGATTTGAATAATTGGAATCGCCAAACCCAACTGGGAAAAGTATTTAGCTCATCAACGATGTTTAAGTTGCCTGGTGGCGGTAATCGCTCTCCCGATGTTGCCTGGGTGGAACTGACGCGGTGGCAAGCGCTAACGCCAGCGCAACGCCAGAAATTTCCGCCCATTGCCCCTGATTTCGTCATTGAACTGTGCTCCGGCACCGATGATCTGGCAGCTCTACAGGAAAAAATGCAGGAATACATGAGCAGTGGCGTGCGTCTGGGCTGGTTGTTAAATCCTCAAGATCAACAGGCAGAAATCTATCGACCAGGGCAAGCTAAAGAAGTGAGATCTCTGCCGACGCAGCTCTGCGGAGAAGAGGTTTTATCGGGGTTTATTTTGCAAGTCGATCACTTCACTGAGTAAGAGGCTTTTGAGCAGAGGTGCTGATTGACTCACAAAAGTTGTACGCCCTCACCCCCAATCCCTCTCCCAAGTGGCTTCGGTGTAAACACAAGTCTGAGAAAAACGATTTCACCCTGCATTCGCCCCCTACATCCCCCATTCTGGGGGACTGTGAGATATTCAGAACCCCCCAAATTGAAGTTTTGTTAGTCAACCAGGCAGAGGTGTCAGACAGTCTGTCATTGCCCTACTCCTTAACTACATAGTGATCCAAACACTCAGAGGGTCTAGCTTGCAAGCGATGCAGCCGTCGTGCCGTGTAGTCCAGCAGTTCCGGGCTGCTGTCTGGGAGTGCCATAAAGGTGACGGCGGCTATCCGCAGTTTTAGCCCCAGAGCCTGAACCTGAGTCAGTGCTGTCGTATCCTCGTAGAGTCGAGTCACCACTGGCCTGCTCTGGGTTTCATCGGCCTGGGGCAACAAAATTACAAAGCCATTTTCGCAGTAGCGAGCCACAACATCATTGGCGCGCAATTGACCGCTGAGCTTTTCTACCAGAGTATTCAGCAGTCGCTCTACCTGCAAATTCCCCGCCTGGGCACTGGCTTGGGACAGGTGCTCGATCTCCAGACAGGCCAGGGTGACCGGGTAATGATACCGTTCGCAACGGTGATACTCGGCTTCGAGCAACTCCAAAAAGAAGGGGCGATTTATGGCACCCGTCGTCACATCCAGACGCATCAACTGCTGAGAGACTTCGGTGGCGCTCTTGAGGCGAGTGATCAAGTAGGCAATCAAGCCAAACAATCCCAGACTCATCGCGGTGTTCCACAACAGGGACGGTGCCCAGGGGACAACCCCATGGCCAAGGTCGCCTCCATAGGCTGCGATCGCACTCAGCCCCACCAGACCCCATCCCACCCGTCGTCCCAGATACCAAGTGGTCACAGCAATCGGGATGACATAGAGCAGATTCAGGGACAGGTTAGCCCGACTCCAGTAGTCTAAGACCGCTAATATCCCCACGAGTAATAGATTGACGACCAACAACCAAGGCTGGGGAAGTGCCGTCAAGACGCGATTCATCGGCCACAGGCGAGTTGGAAACAGGGATTGCATAACACTCCTTGGAAAAAGCTGGGATCCAAAACGATCCAGAGGAAGTCCCGCAGGTTCATGCCCTAGTGTGCCTAAGTTTGGCCACAAAGCGAACAGTTTCTGACACAGTTGATAAAATCGCGCTAAGTTCTTTTAATCCGATCACAATGACCCATCCCATTCTTGAGATTCGCAATCTGCGAGTCCAGTTTGCTACTGACGCCCAGTCTGTGCAGGCCGTTGATGGCATTAGCTTCAGTCTTCAGCAAGGCCAAACCCTCGGACTGGTCGGGGAATCTGGGTCGGGCAAATCGGTGACGGCATTGGCGGTGATGGGGCTTGTCCCCAGCCCCCCTGGTCAAGTTACTGACGGTGAAATCTGGTTTCGAGCCCAACCGGATGTCCCTGGGGTTAACTTGCTAGCCCTCCCGGAAAAAATTTGGCGCACCTATCGGGGCAAGCGCATTTCCATGATTTTTCAAGAGCCGATGAGCTCTTTGAATCCAGTCTATACCTGCGGCTTTCAACTGATTGAGGCGCTCCAACTGCATCAGTCTCTCTCCAATGCCGAAGCCCGCCGTCAGGCCATAGCACTTTTGCAGGAAGTGAAGCTGATTCCCTCCGATGAAGGGTTAGTGCAGCAGGTGCAAACCGCTTGGGATGTGGCATCTGCCCCACCCTCAGAGGCAGAGATCCGCGCTGAAGTGAATCAGATCAAGCGTTCCTGCTTAGATCGCTATCCCCATCAGCTCTCGGGAGGGCAAATTCAGCGGGTGATGATTGCCCTAGCCATTTCCTGCAATCCCGAGATTTTGATTGCCGATGAGCCGACAACGGCGCTAGATGTCACGGTACAGGCGCGCATTTTGGATCTCCTGCGAGAATTGCGCGATCGCAGGGGTATGTCCATCATTTTTGTCACCCATGACTTGGGCATTATTGCCGAGCTAGCAGACACAGTGGCCGTGATGTACCAGGGCAAAATTGTCGAGTGTGGCACGGTGCAACAAATTTTCCAGCATCCTCAACATGCCTACACCCAAGGCTTGCTGGCCTGTCGCCCCCGCCCTGACTTACGACTCAAGACTTTACCGACCATTGCCGACTTCATCAGGGCAGCAAAGAGCACAGACCCTCAGCCCACTGCCCCAGAATATACTGCTCCTGAACTAGCCGCTCGCCTCGAAACCCTGCAACAGCAGTCTCCGCTCCTCAACGTCCAAAATCTACAAGTGTTCTTTCCGGTGCGGGGCATCTTTGGTCAGCCAGTGCGCTATGTTCCCGCCGTCAACGGGGTCTCTTTTGTGATCTACCCAGGTGAAACCCTAGGACTGGTGGGCGAGTCCGGCTGCGGCAAAACTACCCTGGGTCGAGCCTTGGTGCGCTTAATTGACCCCAACGATGGCCACATTCTCTTTGCCAACCAGAATATTACCCAACTCAAAGGCCAGTCCCTGCGCGCCATCCGCCAAGATTTGCAAATTATTTTTCAAGACCCTTACAGCGCCCTTGACCCCAGAATGACCGTCGGCCAAGCTGTCATGGAACCCATGCACATCTATCGAGCCGTGACTCCCATGACTCGCCGCAATATCCGCGATCGCGCCATTCACCTACTGGAACGAGTCGGACTCAGCGCCGATGCCATGCACCGCTATCCCCACGCATTTTCGGGCGGACAACGCCAGCGAATTTGTATTGCTCGGGCCCTAGCCCTCAACCCAAAATTTATGGTCTGCGACGAATCCGTATCGGCTTTAGATGTCTCCGTCCAAGCTCAAGTCTTAAACCTGCTTAAAGAACTGCAACAAGACTTTAACCTTACCTATCTGTTTATTTCTCACGACCTCGGTGTAGTCAAGTTCATGAGCGATCGGATTATGGTCATGAACCACGGTAAAATCGAAGAAAGTGGTACTGCTGAAGCCATTTATCGGCATCCTCAAGCCCCCTATACTCAACGCCTAATTGCAGCGATTCCTGCTGGGGTTCTCCCAGAAACGTCTCGACTAAGTACACTAGACCGCAGTAACCAATCAGACCCAACTCTATAAGCTTCTGAGTAACACTAGAAACACTGTTATCTTTAATTCACAACGAACAAGGATTGCTCAAGTGCTTCAAGATGCCCTGGCAGAGTGTTTTTTCACTTCAGACTTACCGTTCAAAACAGACTTAATAAAGGTATAGCGGTTTACAGATCAATGGAGTACATGGGGTACAGGGGGCAGCGCCCCCTGCGTGGGGGTTCCACTCCCACACCCCGTACCTCATTTAGGGGAGCATCGCTATAAAACAGCTAGCATAGACATATCGCTCTCTACGCTTACGGTAACTGCAATGCTCGTAGGCAAACCATCAAGAGTATCTTCAAAACAGTCAGTCAGCTTGGGTTCATGGACAACGGCATTCTCATCGAAGCATTTGTAAATAGCTTGAAGGAAAGAAAGCCAGTCTTACTTTCTAATGCTGACTTGCGGATCGAGCCCATTGGCCATACGATTCAACTTTTAGCCAAATCAGAAGGGCTCATTGCCACCGCTAACCTCAATGGAGGCGAAGCCCAAATCAACGTCAAAGCGACCTCACCGCACTGGGTTCATGTCCACCAAATTTTAATTGAGTCCCAGCTCCTACCCGTTAAAAAAAGTAAGGTGCACGGATTCTACCAATATCAACCGGTGGAGATCCCCAAAGACTATGAAATTCACTTTGCCGACTCCTTAAATCTGTTGCAGGCTTGGTGGAGCTACAAAAAGCCAGGGAAACAACAACCCCTCATGGGGATGCTGATTCTGAATCGTGGCATTTGGTATCCAATTCGAGATCTGATCTGTCACGAAGGCAATTTAGTCATTCATACCCTGGGTAATCAGATCACCCTCCATCCCCAAGAGATGTTGGTTTGGCTGCATCGGACTGAAGCCTTTGCCATGGCTCAAGCCACCTACCCCCAAGACGATGAACAGGTTAATCTATCAGCCCATAGTCTCAGTGAGTCATCCTCCACAACAGATGCCAAGCCCATTGGTGATTATTTCGTCGATGCGGGTCTGCTGTCCCCAGCTCAGATAGAGGTGATTCTCAAAGATCAAGCTTCAACAGGGATGCGTTTTGGCGAAATTATTGTGATGCGGGGCTGGCTCAAGGCTCAAACCATTGAATTCGTGATGGAAAATGTGGTGATGCCTCAACGCCTGACGCTTCAAAAGCAGCAGGAATATACTCAGCAACGGCTCGCGCGTCACCAAGAAGATGTTTCGCCCCTTCCGGCTCCTGAGCCTAAATCACGTCCCTCCATTCACGATCGTGAAACCCTAATTACCTACGATGCCATCGATCTCAATGATTTTGGCGAATGGGGGGATGGCACTGAAGCCCTGTCTCCAGCCTCAGATCTGTAGCGTTTTTGGGTAACCCGGAGGATGTAGCCAAAACACTTGGCGGGGACGCGATAGCTCTGACCAATGGAATTAGGCAGGATTATATAGCGGTTTACAGATCAATGGAGTATATGGGGTGCAGGGGGCACTGCCCCCTGTGTGGGGGTGGAACCCCCACACCCCGTACCTCACTCAGGTGAGAACCGCTATATTTAGGGTCGAATCAAGGATGCTTTGGGAAAATAGGTTTGATAGTTGCGGGTGTCTCGGGTAATCAGGTTCAACTGCGAAACCGATGCGTGGGCACCGATAAAGAAGTCAGGCAGAGGGGATTGTTTGCGGCCTTTATTCTGACGATAGGCCAGAAAGACTTTCCCTGCCAAAAACAGTGCCTCTCGCGGCATTTCTAGCACTTTTATGTTTAATTCGGCTAAAACTGCTTCAACGTCTTCAATTTTGGTGAAGCCAATGGAGACCTCGGCATAAATGAAGGCGTTGATAAATAGGGAATTGGTTTTACGGTATTGTTCTAGAATGATTTCGGCCCAGTCGGCCCAATTGGGGTCGTCGGTAAAGAGGTCGAGCAGAACGCAGGAGTCGATTAAGATACCGTTCATCATTGCCCTCGGGTAAGGCTCATGATTTCATCGGTGGAGAGCTTGGCCGTGGCGATACCCCGGAACTTTTTGACTTTCGGAGGAGATTGAGCAGCCCCGGTTTTAACGACATAGACCCTGCCATTTTCTTCGATAAAGTCGATTTCGGTTTCGGGAGTTAGCCCCAAGGTCTCTCTGATGTGACGGGGAACAGTGACTTGCCCTTTGGTGGTAATTTTCACGGCACTCGCGTAGATATTTTTGAGTAATACCATACTAGTATTACTGAATATACAGGTCAAGTGTACCTGAGTAATGAGCTGATAAAATTGTGAGAGTATCTTTTGGATTTCGCGAGATTTCGCGGCTGTTTGGGGGGCTTATGACCACCGCCACCGTTCCGATTCCATCGACTGATCTGCGTCCATTGCTCCTAAACGTGAGGAATGTTGTGTTGAAGGTGACGCCAGAGCATTTTGATCAACTTTGCATTGACAACCCAGATCTCCGGCTGGAATTAACCAAGGATAGGGAATTGATTGTTATGGCTCCAGCCGGGGGAGAAAGTAGCGAGAAAAATTTTGACTTAGTGATGGAGGTCGGCCTTTGGAATCGCCAAACAAATCTGGGACGAGCGTTTGATTCGTCCTGTGGCTATGATTTCACGGCCTTTGGGGGCGGTAAATTATCGCCGGATGTGTCTTGGATTGAAAAATCTCGACTAGAGGGGATTGATCTCGTGGGTTTTATCCCGGTGGTGCCGGATTTCGTAATTGAGCTGCGATCTCCAAGCGATTCACTAAAGCCCTTGCGGGAGAAGATGCAGGACTATCGACGGCTAGGGGTGCGGTTGGGGTTGCTGATTAATCCTAAAATTCAACAGGTTGAGGTGTATCGCCCTGGACAAGAGGTGGTGGTTTTAGAAGCACCGAGGGCAATTGACTGTGGTGAGGTGATGCCCAATTTTATGCTGAGTATGGACCGAATTTGGTCATGAAGCAGAGAGCCGCAACTATGATTTGTGTATTAATGGTGTTTTGCGGATGGGACGATGTGATGGTTCAATGACTCATGCTATATAAACTGGGAGCCTTAACCCTTTTGATTCTGGGGGCAATGCTGGTGCTGTTGCCTTTGGGGGTGGTCTGGGTCACCTCCTTTCAGCCACCGGGGCCACTGTTGTCTTTTAATCTAGAGGTGCTATGGCAGCAGCGCTCTCTGGCGAGCTATCGGCAAGCTTGGGTTCAAGGGGATTTTTGGCTGGCCTTTGCCAACTCAACAGGGGTTGCGATCGCAGTGACCGCCCTGCAAATTCTCACCTCAGCCTTGGCTGGTTATGCCCTAGCGCGGCTTCAGTTTCGCGGACGCCAGCCCCTTTTGCTCTTGATTTTGGCCACCTTGGTGATTCCGTTTCAAATTTTGGTGGTGCCCATCTTTTTGGTACTCAAGTGGGGACACCTAATTAACACCTACGGAGCCTTGATTTTGCCCACGGCGGCCAATGGCTTTGGCATTTTTCTGATGCGCCAATTTTTCCTGACCCTCCCCCCTGAATTAGAAGAAGCGGCAGTCTTAGATGGGGCTAACCGCTGGCAAGTGCTGTGGCGGGTCTTATTGCCCCTGAGTCGCCCCGCTCTAGTTACCCTGTTTCTGTTTACCTTTATTGGCGAGTGGAATGATCTCTTTAAGCCCCTCGTGTTTACCACTCGTCCTGAGCTAAAAACGGTGCAACTGTCTTTGGCCAGTTTTCAAGAGCAGTTCACCAATGACTGGCCCTTGATGATGGCCGCAGCCGTTATTAGCAGTGTTCCGGTTTTAATTTTGTTTTTGGTGGGGCAGCGCCATCTGATTCGCGGCATTGCCACCACGGGCTTAAAAAACTAATTGAGCCTCCAGTTTCCCAGTGGGATGGGGGTACAGCAGATTCCTGAAGAACTTTGCTGTCCAGCCTCAGCAGAATTCGGTAGAGTGTTAAAGAATGTTGAAGTTTGTCTGAAATTCTTTAACACTCTGCGCTTAGTCAGCAACAGCTTGCGTTTCAACCATGCAGTGCATCATCAACCGCCGTGCCGAATTTTCAGCCAGTCATCGCTATTGGCTACCCGAGCAATCAGAGCTGAGCAATTTTGAAGCCTTTGGTGCCTGCGCACGCTTTCCGGGGCATGGCCACAACTACGTTCTGTACGTTTCTATGTGGGGCGAACTGGATCAGTACGGCATGGTGCTCAACCTTTCGGACGTCAAACAGATTATCCGCCGGGAAGTCACCAGCCAACTGGACTTTGCCTATCTCAATGAGGCTTGGCCTGAGTTTGGACAAACCTTACCGACCACTGAAAATATGGCCAGGGTTATCTGGCAGCGGTTAGCAGCCCATTTGCCCCTAACCCAAATTCAACTGTACGAACACCCTAAGCTTTGGGCTGAATATGAAGGAGTTGGCATGGAAGCTTCATTAACGGTCGGAACTCACTTTAGTGCGGCTCACCGGCTAGCCCGTCCCGACCTCAGCTATGACGAAAACTGCCAGATCTATGGCAAGTGTGCTCGCCCCCATGGCCATGGCCATAACTATCATCTGGAGGTCACGGTGAAGGGGGAAATTCACCCGCGCACTGGCATGATTGTGGATCTAGTTGCGCTCCAAGGCGTGATTGATGAACAGGTCGTGGAGCCCTTCGATCACACCTTTCTCAACAAAGATATTCCCTATTTTGCGGAGGTGGTGCCGACTGCTGAGCATATTGCTGTGTACATCTGCCAATTGCTGCGGGAGCCGATCCAAGCCCTGGGTGCAGAACTCGATAAGGTGAAGTTAATTGAAAGCCCCAATAACTCTTGTGAAGTCTATGCGATCGCACTTCCTGCAAATCCGACCCTGGCGACCAGTGCCCCTGCCTTGGCATCCCTGAGTTGACGCCATTGGGCTTGGGGCTCTCCATAGAAATCCATAGAAAAATGTAATGCTCACAGCATCTTGTCTTGAGAGCCATTTGCTATGATTTAGGCGCAGGTTAGATTGACCTGTTTGGGTCGTTGCAAGAGTTACACCATGAAAGCAGAAGGCTTGGCGATTACAAGTCGAACCCGCAATCGAGGGTTGGGGTTAGCGCTAATTCCCTTGAGCCTGTCCTACATTGTGGTGGGCTGGAGCCTATCGGCTCATCATATTCTCTGGTTTGTGGGTGTCTTGCTGGCACTGCTAGGGGTGGTGTCTGCCTGGGTGAGTGGCTCCCATGTGGCCAAAATTCTAGAGGGTGTGCCTAAGTTTTTTGTGGCAGTTTTTCTGGTTTTGGCAGCGAGCCTCTTGTTGACCTTTGCCTTTACCCATGCCCTCTTCCCCACCTTAGTGGTGATCCCCCTGGGCACCACTTGGTTTGCTTGGCAAGAACTGCGATCGCTCCATATTCAGCGTTACCAAACAATTTTAACCCTAGCAGCCCTTGCCTTGGCGAGCTTGGGGGTTGGGGAATGTATTGATATATGGTGGTTGCCTAGTTATTAGAGGGCGTCCCATCTATGGGCTAAGGTTCAAGGGGTTGGAGCGCCACCTTTTCTCGAACACTGGTGAGCACGACTTTATAGGCTTCGTCTTCAGGGTGAAGCTGGACAAGGGTTTCGAGGGGTGCGATCGCCCCTTCTGGATCATCCAACATCAGCCGGGTTTGAGCCAGACCCTCCAACGCCAGGGTGTTGTTAGGCTCCCGTGCCAGCACAGTCTCATAGCCTTTTTCTTGAGCCTTGAGTTCAGCCTCGGGCGAAGTCGCCTCAACTTGGGGAGACTCTTGTAAGCTTTGAACCCGAGAGGCGTACCCAAACAAAGACACACCAATAGTTCCTACAAAAGATAGCAGCGACAGCACTAAAATGATCTGACGCACGGATCGAAACTTCGCTAGCATTGCCTCAGGACTCCTTGGGTGCAGAATTCGGTACGGTTATAGAGCTTTAGCCCGCTAAGCTCAGAATACCCACTGCGACCCGTCATTTATCATTGGGGATTCATGGGCTCAGTTTTTGGTTTGATTCCAGCTCAGTCTTGGATTTGGGTCATGGGCGTGGCTAAGAGGCGGTCGTCTGCCAAGGTGGAGATCAGGGGATGGCGTCTTGGCCAGAAGCGTCTTGGGGAGCCATGCCCATGATGCAACCTGCCAGTGAAGAATTTGTCGCCCTATGTCGATCCCAGGTGGCCTTATTAATTCAGATCTATGGGGCATCCCTCGGTGCAGTTTATCTCACCGATGACTTGTCGGACACAGAGCCCCAGGCGGAGTTGGTTCCCTTGGTCATCTATCCCGATGATGCAGCTTCCTGGGGGCAATCAAGCTCCTGGCAACTGTCAGCGGAGTGGACCCTGCCTTCATTTCGCCTGCCAGCAGAGGAGACCAGCCAGAGCACAATGTCTCCAGCCTCCGCTGCGCTGAGCCTCCGGCAGCCGCGCCGGGTTGTCGTTCCCATCATGCACAACTCGGTGATGCTAGGGCTGTTAGTGGCGGCGCGAGAGCAGCGCCACTGGAGCCCTCGGGAGCACGATCAGCTTGAGCAAATGGCCCATACCCTGGCCATGGCCTGCGTTCTTGATCAACGCGCTCAATGGCTGGCCATGGCTGGGGGAGAGCAGCGGCTGCTCCAGGGGCAGCAGTATCAAACTTTTGCCAATTTGCTCCATCAGTTTCGCAATCCCCTCACCACCCTGCGCACCCTGGGAAAATTGTTACTCAAGCGCCTACTCCCCGAAGATACTAATCGCCAGATCGCAGATAGCATTGTTCAGCAAAGTGATCGCTTAGAAGAATTGCTACAGCAGTTTGATGGCGCGATTGATTTGGGGGAAGCCGCCCTGGAAACCGAAACCTCGCCTTTTAAACCCAGCTCGCAGTTGTCTCTTCCCCCCATATCTCCTATGGCACTCCCTCCCGCTCAGGGACTGGGGACTGGCCAAGACCTTCAACTCCAGCCCTGCTGGGTGCTGGAAATTTTGAATCCGATTGTGGGTGCGATCGCAGGCACCCTAGAAGAGCGGCAGTTACACCTACAAGTGCAAATTCCCGCAGAACTTCCGCCCGTCAATGCTGACCCCATGGCCTTGCGAGAAGTCTTCAGCAACCTGATCGACAACGCCCTGAAATATACGCCTGCCCAAGGGCAGATCCGGATCTCCGTGCAGCGATTGCCCGCCCAAAACCCCAACCAACAGCAAATCATCGTTAGCGATACTGGCCCCGGCATCCCTTGCCAAGACTTACCCCATATTTTTGAGCGTCGGTATCGAGGGGTGCAAGCCCGTACCGACATTCCCGGAACGGGTCTTGGACTGAACATTGCTCAAAGCCTACTAGCTCAAATGCAGGGCGATTTGCAGGTTTTTAGTCCCGCCCTAGATCCATCCACTGACCCCCAGGCACTCCCCGGTAGCACCTTTGTCGTCAGTCTACCGGAATGCTAACCCTCGGTTTTTTGCCTGCTCTTTGCCCATCCCTTTGCAGATGAACCTTACCCCCAATCCCCCAACGCCTGACCCAGATGCGCCTCTGGCCAGCGTCCATACCCAAAACTTTCCAGCCCTATTGCAGCAGTTGAGAATCTCGCTCTTAGTCTCCACCTATCAAACCGGCAAACTGATTCTGATTCGAGCCGATGGAGAGCAGCTCAACACCCACTTTCGGGCGTTGCCCAAACCCATGGGCATTGCGGCCACAGCAGGCAAAATAGCCGTGGGCAGTGGCCTCCAAATTCTAGAACTTCACAATATTCCAGCGGCCACAGCCAAACTTGAGCCCGCCGACCGCCACGACGCCTGCTACCTCCTGCGCACCGCTCATGTCACCGGGGACATTGATATTCATGAAATGGCTTGGGGGAAAGAAGACCTATGGTTTGTGAATACCCGTTTTTCCTGTCTGTGTACCCTAGACTCTCGGTATAGTTTCGTTCCCCGCTGGCGTCCCCCCTTTATTAGTGCCCTGTCGCCAGAAGACCGCTGCCATCTGAATGGCCTCTCCTTAGTCGCTGGACTGCCCCGGTATGTCACCGCCTTAGGTCTCAGCGATACTCAAGGGGGCTGGCGAGCCACCAAAGCCAATGGGGGCATTCTCATGGATGTGGCCACCAATGCTGTCATCGCTGCCAACTTATCTATGCCCCATTCCCCCCGTTGGCATGATCAACACCTGTGGATTTTGGAATCAGGCCAGGGCAGCCTAGCTCAAGTCGATGGGGCTACCGGCCAATTACAGACCGTCACCCAACTACCAGGCTTTACCCGAGGACTCGATTTTTATGGCTCCTTGGCCTTTGTGGGGCTGTCCCAGGTCCGAGAAACCGCAGTTTTTAGCGGTATTCCCCTAACGGAACGACTTCAAGAGCGAATTTGTGGGGTTTGGGTGATTGATTTGCGCTCTGGCCAGACCGTGGCTTACCTCAAATTTGAAGCCGCAGTCCAAGAAATTTTTGCAGTTCAAGTCTTACCTGGTGCGCGATTCCCCGAAATTGCCGAAGGCGACCACCTGCTGGCCAACACCTACGTCGTCCCAGATGTGAACCTCGCAGATGTCCCCCAAGCTTTGCGTACCGGCCTTTGAGTGTGATAAGCCCTAGTGGTGCCCAGGTGAAGCTTAATTTCACGTGAAACTAAGCTTCAGTACGCCTGAAGCCGCAGCCAGTAGACGGCAGCACCATGGGTTAGCGGCTGTGTAATAGCTCATTCACCCAAGCTTGATCCTCTGCTGATAGAGCCGGTGGCGGCACAGAGGCTTGATAATCTACCCGAATGCCGTACCCACTGCGCTCATAAATCCCGTTTACCAGCGGTTGTAGACCAACGATCACCTGCTCCCCAGTTTCTTTTAGGGGCAGTGGAAACTCAGGAATCGGCTCCCGCAGCACAAATTCATAGAGATCTGCCCGAGGGCGATGCTCTGAGCGACTCACCAAAATGCGATACCGAGCTGTCGATGCAGCCCCTATATCGACCGGGTGCATCGCCATTGGGTCATGAGCCCGCAGCAAATCAATTTCCACCAAGTGGGAGGCACTGCCCAAAACCGTTTGTCGTTTGGTGCTATAAATCCTGCGGCCTCCTCCCTGGCGTTTATGAGTCGGTGACAATACCTCAACCACCGTAATCACCGCATCACTGCCCGCTTCTCGAATTTCTAAGTAGCGCTCCTTGATCTCCAGCGGCATGGGCAAGATTACCGACTGAGGCCGTACCGTCGTTGCCACCCCAGCGCCAGCAATCTCACGTTTAGCCTGAGCAGATAGCCCTGGGGTAGACAACACAACTGCGTCTGGAATCCCCACCAGCAATTCCTCATTGGGGTCATCTCTATAGGTGCGAGTCTCAACCGCCACATAATATTGCGGCAGTAGGCTAAGGGCGAGGGCATCGGCGATCGCCACAATCAAGCGGCTGTGAAATTCCGACCAAAAGATGGCCTGTTCTAAGTAAGGATCCATACCTGGAAAGGGGGATGCCATCGCTGAGCCTACAATAGGGGCTAAACCCATTTTAGCTTTTGAGTGGATTCCTCTGAGTCTCGTTCTCATCAACGGGTATAACTCAGCTTGCGATCGCCTAGCCCCTGTCTTAGCAGCATCGGGTAAACCCTCGCTCAGGGTGATCACTCCTTGAGAAGCAAGCTACGCCCAGGATGGGGCTAGGGGGTTAGCGCAGATCACTCGTCGAACTCAGGTGTGAACCCAAACATCGATCGGGCAATTGGTGGGGAGAGCTTTGCAGATTGCCGCTGATTAAGGAACCGAGGTTGGGGTCTTGGCTACTGCTCGTTCACTGGGATGCTCGACCTGTTCCGGTACAGCAGGATGGGTAATTAAACGAGCCCCTCGCTGCCGAGTGAAGTAGTTCCATCCCCACTGCAACATCACAATCAGCTTATTATCGAATTCAATCAGGTAGTAGATGTGGGCAAAGACCCAGATCAACCAAGCTGCAATCCCCGTGAATTTGAAGCCACTGAAATCAACCACGGCTGCATTCTGGCCAATGACGGCTAAGCTGCCCACGTCTTTGTATTGGAATGGGGCTAGGGCTTGCCCCTGTAGGCGAGCCTGAATTTGCTTGGCCACATATTTTCCTTCTTGGACGGCTACGGGAGCCACCCCGGGCAGGGGAGGGCTATTTTGACCCGCGACGTGAGCTAGATCGCCAATCACATAAAGGTTTTCATAGCCAGGAATGTTGAGATGGGGACTCACTTTGACGCGGCCAACTCGATCGAGTTCGGCACCGGTACGCTCTGCGAGTTGCTGCCCTAAGGGAGAGGCTTGGACACCGGCTGCCCAGAGAATGGTATGAGCAGGAATGGCTTGAGCCTGGGGCTGATCTGCTGAAAATTCTACGGTTACCCCATGGGAGTCAACATGGGTCACCCGAGTCTGAGTCCGAACTGTGACCCCCATCTGACGGAGATAGGCCGCAGCTTTGGCCGATAGCTCGGGGGGATAGGGGGGCAGAACTCGATCTAAGCCTTCTAAGAGCAGAACCTGGGCTTCTTGGGTATTGATGTTGCGGAAGTCTTGGGGAAGGGTTTTGAAGGCTAGCTCTGCGATCGCACCCGCCAACTCAACACCCGTTGGCCCTCCTCCTACAATCACGAAGGTTAACAGCGCTCGCCGCCGCACGGGGTCGGGTTCCCTTTCTGCCGCCTCAAAGGCCAGGAAAATGCGGCGTCTGAGTTCTAAAGCATCTTCTACGGTTTTCAGACCTGGGGCAAAGTCTTGCCAGTGGGCATTGCCAAAGTAATGGTGCCGGACTCCGGTGGCCACAATCAGGGTATCGTAGCTAAGGGTTTGATGTATCAGCGTGATCTGCTGTTGCTGAGGATCAATTTCTGTAACCTTGTCCATCAGGACTTGAGTGTTGGCATGTTTGCTGAGAATTCCCCGCAGTGGCGAGGAGATATCCGCAGGCGAAAGCGTTCCTGTGGCCACTTGGTAGAGCAAGGGCTGAAACAAATGAAAATTGCGCTGGTCAATCAGGGTTACTTTGACTGGGGCTTTGCGGAGGGCTTTGGCAGCGTAGAGTCCGCCGAAGCCACCCCCGACAATAACCACATGGTGTTGTGATTCAGCCATCATAGGAATGCGCTCCGTTAGGGTAGGGTCGGGCAAACACCAATGTTGGGGTGCTCAGAGGGGATAGGCTACGGTGTACACACAAATTCAAATGGATGACTACAATCCTCCAACATCCTTGCACTCGCCCCCCTGCCCCCCCTCGCGAAGCGTGCCCGAAGGGCGTAATTTGGGGGGTTCTGAATATCTCACAGTCCCCCAGAATGGGGGATGTAGGGGGCGAATGCAGGGTGGAATAGTTTTCCCAGACTTGTGTGTACACCATAGGAGAGGATAGGGGAGTCCATACCTTTGCTCGGAATGTTGGGCGTGGGAAGAACAACTCCCACGGCATTAGCTTAAAGGCTGAATCTCTCGGGCTTAGTAGTCTTGGCTACGGGATCCTCTGAGTTGGGGAGATCGGAATTGCATTGTGGGATGCAGGATGTGGCCTCTATAATGCACTGGCAAGCGGGTAGGAACGGATAGTTGCTTTTGGCCGTCTGAACTGCCTATCTGCCCCCATGACCGATCCTCATGGCCTAGCCTGAGGCTTGAGAAGTGGTCTTAATCTCTGTCTCAGACTGGCGTAATAATTCCCTATGCTCTCGCTGCTGATTCCGTTGCTGCTGGCTCAAACCCCAACAGCACCTCCCCCAGAACCCCAAACCATCTCCGTGCCGCAACAGGTGTACCCCCTGCCAGGCGAACTGGATCAGGTTCCTGTCTTCAATAGCAACAGCCCTGAGTTGGTGCAAACGGAAGGTATCCTGCTGTCAACATTTCCCACTGAAGGGAAAGCTGTTCCTGATGCGCATCTTGACTACCGATTCAATGGCCGCTTTGATGTGTTTGCCCATCATGTGGCCCGAGCCCCGACACCGGATGACTTAAGAACGCTGTATCTCGGGGTCGTGCTTCATAATCCCGGTTTGACAACCGTGACCGTGGATGTGCTCCAAGCTGCCAGTTATCTGAGCCAGCCGGATGCTCCGTTTATTCAACTTCCTCCCATGGTGGATAACCCCCGAGGAACGGTTTATGCAGGACCCGGGAGTCGGGTTATGAGTGACATTCTCCGGGGGCAGCGACAGGAGGGCTGGCCGGCTCAGATTGCGATTCCACCCGGTGAAAGTCGATTGCTGATGAATGCTCCGATTCCAGTTAGCACGCTGGATCCCCCCATCAATGGGCGCTCTACCCTGGCACGGCTGCGCAGCAATGGCTCCGTTTATGCTGCCAGTCTGGCTCGCTATGCGCCCACAGATGCAGCGGGGAATGAGCGGGAGCCAACCCTGGAGGAATGGCAGCAGCTTTTGGCTACGGGTTCTTTGGCGGGGCCGCGCGATCGCACCCCCACCCCTCCTGGCGAAGCTGGCCAACTCATCTACGGACGGGTTGCTGGGGTCGCCATTGGTTCTACCTGGAATGCTCAGGTTCAAGATGCCAATCACCCCCAGGGGCGACTATCTATCCCGGCTCCTGGGGAATCCAAATCCTACCTGCTCAGTGGTCTAGATCGGGGCACCTTTGGCACCGGGCAAATTCAGAGTGCCCCCTTGGTGGTGCGTTATCCCGATACAGCCTATGCTGCCCATGGCAACTATGGCATTCACTATCGAGTCCACCTCCCCCTTCACAACCGCAGCGAAGTGCCTCAACGGGTCGCTGTCACCCTCCAAACTCCCCTCAAAACAGATGAAGCCAGATCCGATCTACAGTTTTTAGAACCGTTGCCCAGTCGGGTGTTTTTCCGAGGCACCGTGCGGGTGCGCTACCGCGATGATCAGGGTGTTGCTCGCACTCGATACGTGCATTTAGTTCAACAACAGGGTCAGCAAGGAGAACCCCTAGTGATCCTCAATCTGGATCCTGATCAAGCCAACTTGGTGCAGGTAGATTTTCTGTATCCACCGGATGCTACCCCACCCCAAGCGCTGACGCTGCAAGGACTCTCTCTAGATTAGTTTCCTAGGAGCGTTTAGTTCGGCTTTGAGGCTACGGTGTACACACAAGTCCTCGGTTCTGTTGTCCAGCCTGTCTAGACTCCTAAATCCTCCTCGCGTAGCGTGCCCGTAGGGCGTAATTCTGGGGGACTTTGACGATCTGATTCCCCCCAGAATTGGGGGGTTAGGGGGGCGAATGCAGCATTGTGGGCTCGACTCAGAGGTGTGTGTACACCGTAGGGCTTTGAGGGGGGTCTATCCCTCTTCTCAGCCGAGTTGCGCATACCTCAGTTTCAATCCAAATGACCGGAGATGGGAATCTGTTTCCTCAACCTCGCTGCGATTGTTAAAATCATCTGCATCCGTTGCACTGCGATTGAAGCCTGTAGGTTGTATGCTAAGGGGCAATATAACGGGATTGAATTAACGAAGCATTCACCCCAGAAAAGCTGCAAAACCCATGAACAATCTGCTCCCGATTTCCGGTCAGTCTGGTTATAACATTGCCTTTCTCAAGCCCCAGTCTTTTGAGGATGCTCAGTATGCCATTGAACAACTCAAGCAGGGAACCGTTGTTTTGTTTAATTTGGCGGCACTTGATCCTAAGTTGGCTCAGCGCATCTCTGACTATGCTGCAGGGAGTACCTGTGCCATTGCAGGAGAGGCACGAGAAGTGGGGAATGGGGTTTTTATTTACACCCCACCATCGGTGTTGATCAAAACACAGCTTTAATTTGTTTTTCCATTAAAGTCTTAGGCTGCTTTGGAGCCGAATGGATGACCCAATTCGATTGCTGAGCATTGGCGCTGCTCAAGGTGATTTGACCCTCAAGCCGCGTCTGCCCCAATCTTGGCAGGTGGATGAAGTCATCACGCTTGGAGCTGCGATCGCAGCCCTTCAATCGCAGACCTACCATTGCATTTGTCTTTTTCCCCACTTTTCCTTAGCAAACATGCCAGCCCTGTGGCAGGCATTAGAACAGCAGGCCATTCCCTTACTCATCTTTGAGTCAGCAGCATCTCCCCGTCCAGCGTCAACACCCCTGTCCCAGACATCTGACACTTCCTTTGGGTTAACACCTGTTTTGATCTCCCTGTTGGGGGACAAGGTAGCGCAGGGGCTCGCCCCATTGATTCATGAAACTCAGGCCATTCTGGTGCTACCACCGAGCGCCTCACAACCCCGGACACGAGCAAGAGCCCAACTGCATCTAGACCCTGCAGCAATAGCAGAGTCGTGGCAACAAGTGCCCATTGAATCTGCTCAAGGAGGCACCCTGGGCATCCTGGCCATGGGCAACTGGCACCGTCCTCGCCCCTTCAGTGCAGAAGCTTGTGATTTACTCGCAGCCCTTGCCGAACAAGCTGCGATCGCCCTGAGTAATGCCCAACTCATCCAAGCCCTAGAAGAGCGAGAAGAGCAGCTTGCAGCCCAAAACGAGATGCTCCAGCGCCAAAACGAAGAACTCGCCCGCCAACGCCAACAAATTCAAAATCAAAATCTCAAGCTCATAGAGGCCACCCAACTCAAGTCTCAGTTTCTAGCCACCATGTCCCATGAACTGCGCACTCCCATCAATGCCATTACAGGCTTTTCACAGTTGCTCCTGCGCCAGCGCCAATATCCCCTCCATGGCTCCCAAGTTGACATGCTCACCCGGATTCTGAACAATGGCAAGCATCTGCTGGCACTCATCAACGACATCTTAGACCTGTCCAAAATTGAAGCGGGACGGATGACCCTGCATCTAGAGTCTTTTAACCTGATGAGCTTATTAACCATTACGGTAGATGAACTCGCATCCCTAGCTGAGCAGAAAGGCATAACCCTCACAACTCATACCCATCTGATCAACCCCATCGTCGTCAACGACAGCAGCCGACTGCGACAAATCCTGGTCAACCTCCTCTCGAATGCAATCAAATTTACTGAAAGTGGCTTTGTCAAAGTGACCCTGATGGAAAAGGGCTCCAATTGTCTGGAAATCAGTGTTCAAGACACAGGAATTGGTATCGCTCCAGAACACCTCAGGGAAATTTTTCGAGAGTTCTGGCAAGCCGACCAAAGTATCAGCCGCCCCTATCAAGGAACGGGTCTAGGTCTAGCAATTTGCTATCGGCTGTTGCAGATGATGAACGGTAAAATCGAGGCCGATAGTCAGGTGGGTCAGGGCACTACAATTTGGATTCAAATCCCCCGTGTGATTGAAAAAGCAGCTCCCTCAAACCCCAAGGCGTGACAAAACCCTCAGGCACCAGCTAATTGTAAAATCAACTACCCCGCCTGTTTGTAGGGGGAGAGGGTGATTGCTGCCTACCCAGACCCAAGAACCGGGTCTAGTATACCGAGAAGGATGCCGCCACCTTCTCAAAGGTTTGCTCTAAGCGAGGCCAGCGAGATTCTGGAGCAGAAATGCTCAGGGTATATAGCTTGCCCCGACTCACCGCCACACTGGCCAGGTTATGGCGCTGGCCAATGGGTAATTGCACTGTGTATTCCAGGTTGTAGTAAGTTTTGTCCCCCACCTGTCGAGACTCGGCTGTCACCAGTTCTGCTTGCCGATTGGAGCCAGGGGGGGCAATCACCCGCTGGGCGAGGCGCTGTCCCACCTCCGAAGGGCTACCCAGATCAGTGAGTTGATTGCCTGGGGGGACATCACTCACCACCACGCTCACGTTTTCTGTTTCTTCAATCAGGTCATGAAAAACAATATCAGGGCCATTTTCTACTGCCACCTGCACCCATCCATTGGGATAGAGAAACTCATAGCCATCAATGCTATCCACATAGGCTTTTAGACCACTTACCCCCGGGACACAGCCCTGCAAGGTGAAAGTAATCACCAACAGGCTAATTATGGCAATTCGTTTGAGCATGCCTCCGTCCTTACGCATATGAGGGTACTGTGAACGCTGCTTGAGCAGCGATTGGGTTTATTCTCTCATCTAGGCGACTCTGAACTTGGCAAAGCTGCCAAATTTTGCCCCCAGAGGCAGTTTGAAAAGTTTCTAACGCCTTGCACCCGCCCCCTTAATCCCCCATTTTGGGGGACTTAAGCGGGATCAAAGCCCCCCAGAATGGGGGGGTGGGGGGCAAATGTAGCGCATGGGAAGACTTTAAAGACAGCCTCTCAAGCCGTCTTGCTGCATGTATGCCAGCGTTTATCGAGGTAGACCCAGGACTCCCCACCAATCCAGTGAACCCTCAAAATTATGATTTGACCGCATCAACCGCATCAACCCAATCCTGGATAGTGGCATTCACAACCTCTGGACATTCATCATGGGGACAGTGACCTGCATCCAGCAGCTTTAGAGTCGCTGAGGGGTAGTACTGACAAAACTTGTTGGCCTTGTCGACACTCATCCAGGGATCTGCAACTCCCCAAAGCAACAGTAAGGGCTGGTGTAACCCCTCTAGGAGTTGATCGAGCTTGCGGCCCGGTGGAGATTTAAATACCGCAGAAAACACCCCCAGCGCACCTGGGTCAAAGGCAGGGCGGCGAATGTCTTCAATGAGGCGCTCGGTAACGGCGTTGGGATCTTTGTAGACTCGCAGCAGCACCTTGCGAATCTGCGATCGCCGCCTCATATTTTGAAACAAAAACCAACTCAGCACCTCGGTGGCTCCCGGCAGTTTAAGGAACCGTCCCATCAAAGCCGAGCCGCTTTGCCGCCGACCGGTCGGACGCTCATCCTCAGAAAACGGCCCAGCACAGTTCAGCAAAATCACCCCTTCGACCCATTCAGGGCAGTCAACCGCCAAGCAGAGCGCCGCATAGCCCCCCAAGGAATTTCCGGCCACATACACCGGAGACTTAATGACTTCCCGACAAAAATCTTGCAGTTGATCTCGCCACAACTCGCCAGTGTAGTTCACGGCTGGCTTTTGGGAGCGGCCAAACCCCAATAGATCAATGGCCCAAACGCGGTAGTGCTGAGATAAGGCCACTAGATTCTGCCGCCAGTGATCTGTGGAGGCTCCAAAACCATGAATGAGTAGCAGGCAAGGGCCAGAGTTTCCCTGCTGAACATAGTGAATTTTCCAGTCTCGCCACTGCCAATACAACTGCGGCGGCTGAGTCTCAAGCGTCAGGCTCAAACCAATTTCCTCACGTGAACAAAATTTTCGCTCGGGGTCGTGGAACCAGTCCACTGCATGAGTACCCTACCGATCCGGGTATTATGATCGGCAGGGGGCACATGCTTATTATCCTGGGCGACCTCATGATTTGCTAGTCCCAATTTCATGCTCAGGGCAAATTAAATCTCACGATCCAGTTCAACTTGCGGATAGAGCCGATAAATTGAGATAAATCTGTAGAATTAAAATAGCAGGCCACTGACTACCGCTCAGAGGCGGTTTGAAAAGTTTCTAACGCCTTGCACCCGCTCCCTAAATCCCCCATTCTGGGGGACTTAAGAGTGATCAAAGCCCCCCAGAATGGGGGGTTGGGGGGCGAATGTAGAGCATGGGAAGACTTTAAAGACAGCCTCTCTGTGAGAGGCGCTGTGTTTAGATGAGAGGCCGAGCTGCAAATCTGTACCCCTAACTGAGGCCAGTCCAGAGTTGAGTCAATCCTCTCCAATGTTGATATTCCCAGAGGAGTTGCCATGTTATCTCCCGATGATATTATTGGCCAAAAAGTTTGGCTAACCGTTGCTAGAGATCCGGACTTTCCGGACATGGATCCTTACCGTGTGAAGGCTGAAATCACCCAGCCCACCGCTCCCCCCTGGTTTTTTGCCCGCTACGAAGATGCGCCCATCCCTGTGCGCGAAGTGGGAAAATGGCTATCGCTCTATGAAGCCCAGCAGGTCGTTTTAATGGATCCTGTTTTAGAGGACTACGATTGGGAAGATGAGGATTGGGATGATGAAATCTCCCGAGATCAGATGGAGTTCTCTTAACCCCACCACAAGACGCATACTGCTTTGGGGCTGAGCGGAAGTTATGAAGTTTTGGGCAGACGTTTCAAGATCTGCGCCAAGAGCCCACTGATCAGTGCACCTGCCATAAGAATGCCCAAGGCAGGGGTAAACACGGGCTCCCAAAGCTGATACCAAAGATCCAGTCCTAAGGGAATTCCCATACTGCGACCCAGCAGAGCGGCAATCCACCAAAGGCAACTCAGCAGCACCACAAAGGTGTTGATCATCAGCAGGGTATTGAGGGTGTTGAGCAGTTTCTCTTTCATGGCTTCCCAAAAGGTGTCAATGTCTGGGCTGAGCCTAAGATTCCATAATCCAGGCTTGGACTTTTTGCAGACTGGGCCAGTCGGGTTTGCGTGCCAGTCCATCTTCTAAACTTTTCTCAATTTCAGCTCTGAGCTCAGACACCATCATCATTTGCTGCACGAGCTCGATATGCGGCCTCACCCCTTTTTGCTGGGTTTCTAGCATGGCGATGGCCAAATTCACCCGTCCCTGGGGATCTTCAGGGTTATATTTGACGGCTTTTTGTGCTGCTTTGTAAGCCGCTGTGGGTTTGTCGGCCAACAGATATAACCAAGATAAGCAGGTCCAAGCAGGGCTGTTGCGGGGGGCGCGATCGCAAATATCCTTAAACACCGGAATTAAGTCGGCAACAGGTTCTCCCGCCTGGTAGCGCTGGATTCCCTCATCGAAGAGCGTTTCTGCTGGTTGAGTCGTCATGAAATCAAGTACTTAAGAGTAAAACTAAAAAAGAGTCAGCAAAACAAACAGGGCTAGCAGATCTGCCAGCCCTAATATTTAAGCAAGCTTTAGGCGCTTAGTCTAGGCAGAGAAAGAGGTGCCACAGCCGCAGGTTTGGGTGGCATTGGGATTGGTGAACTGAAACCCCCCCCCAATCAGGGCATTGCTGTAGTCTAAAACCAGCCCATAGATATAGAGCATACTTTTAGGATCTGAGACCACCTTAAAGCCGTCGTAATCAAAGACCTCATCGGTGGCTTGAATATTGTTGGGGTCTTCAAAATCCATGGTGTAGGACATCCCAGAGCAGCCCCCACCACGTACGCCCACTCGCAGGCATAAATCTTGTCCCTGCTTTTCACGCAGCTCTAACACATGTTTGAGTGCCGTGTCAGTCATTAAAATGCCCCGCTGGACGGACTGAGTTGCTTCTGTCATTGGTCTTTGAGACTCCTGCTAATGTCAAACCCAAACTCATACTGTCTATCTTATCGCAGGGGTTAAGAGCCGGTTTGAAAAGTTTCTAACGCCTTGCACCCGCCCCCTAAATCCCCCATTCTGGGGGACTTAAGTGTGATCAAAGCCCCCCAGAATGGGGGGTTGGGGGGCAAATGTAGCGCATGGGAAGACCTTAAAGACAGCCTCTAAGCCGAGGGCGGAGGGGGTTGCCGATTTAAGTACAGCACCAACCCCAACAGCAGTAACAACCCTACCAGATATTTGAGGCTATCTGGAATTTGAGGGGCAGGGGAAAAAAAGCCTTCAATAATGCCCGCAATCACCAGCATGGGGACAACCCCAAACATGAGTAAAATGGCTTGATTGCCCGCGCCCTTGAGAGCCTCAAGACGCCCATAGCGTCCTGGAAACAGGATGCCCTGAGCCAGGAGCAGCCCAGCCCCTCCCGCCAAAAAGATGGCCGGAAGTTCTAAGGCACCATGGGGAAATACAAAAGCCCAAAAGGGGTAGGCCAGGTTGTTCTGCCCCACCAGGGTTGCGATCGCCCCAATATGTAAGCCATTATTCCATAGCACAAAGAGCGTCCCCAGTCCCCCCAGCATCCCGCCAGCAAAGGTTGTAAAAGTGACACTGATGTTGTTTCGCATAATGGCACTAGAGGCCAAGGGCTCCATACCCACAATTGACCCCATCCACAGTTGGCCTTTGTCTTGAACCAACTCAATGATTCCAGAGGGCACCACCAATTGCATAAACGCAGGGTCTCGCCAGGTGTACCACCAACCCACCGCTGCGCCGAGCAGGAAAATAGTGGTTGCGATCGCAACTGCTCCCATCGCCTGTTGCACCGCCCCCGGAAAACCCCAACTGATAAAATCAACCATAGCCTGCCAGTTTTGCCGCCGTCCGCCCTGATAAATTTGGGCGTAGCTCCGAGTTGCCAACCCTTGCAGTTGCTCCGTCACCGCCACCCCGACCTGACGGGTGCGTGCCCGTGACAAATCCGCAGCCACCAAGCGATAAAGACTGCTAAGCTGTTGCACCTCACGGGCTGAAAGTGCCTTAAGTCCTTGACACTCAGCCCGTGACAACAGCACTTCGAGTTGCTGCCACTGGGATTCTTGACGTCCCACCCATCGTTTCACATTCATGGTCACTTGCCCCCGGTGTATGTGCCCAAACTAAAGGGCACCCTAGATCTGAGCATCTTCCACAGTAAAATATGCAAGCTTCCTACTCGGCTCTTAAACATGACCCATCCAGCTCGCTCCACTCAGTGATAACCGTCTTGGATAGATTTAGCCACTCCTGTGCCTGCACAACTCTATGACCACACTTCAAACATTAGCGATCCGAGGGGCAGCCTGGAGTATTGCCGGGTATGGAATGAGTCAAGTCTTCCGACTGGGCAGCAACCTGATCTTGACACGTCTGTTAGTCCCCGACCTGTTTGGTCTGATGGCGCTGATGCACACCCTAATTATGGGACTAGAGCTTTTCTCGGATGTCGGTATTGAGCCCAATATTGTCCAAAGTCCTCGTGGAGAGGAGCCGGTTTTTCTAAATACGGCCTGGACCCTTCAAGTCGCTCGGGGGATCGGATTATGGTTGCTTTGCATAGCGATGGCTTGGCCGGCTGCAAAATTTTATCAGCAACCCGAACTGGTCTTGTTGCTGCCTGTCCTGGGCCTGCTCACAATCTTCCATGGGGTGCAGTCTACATCCCTAGCCACCTTAAGTCGCAAGATTGACTTGGCCACTTTGACCCTAATGCAATTGGGAACTCAAGCCACTACACTCATCGTGATGGTAATTTGGGCCTACTTTAGCCCGTCTATTTGGGCTTTGATTGCGGGCAATTTAGCCGCAGGTCTAGTCAAAGTCCTGTGGAGTCATCGCATTAGTCCAATTGTTAATCACTTAAGCTGGGATGCCAAGGCGGCCAAAGAACTCTTCACCTTTGGCCGCTGGATTTTTATCTCCACAGCGCTCACTTTTTTAGCCCAACAATCTGATCGGCTGATTCTTGGACGACTTTTTTCTCTGGAAATGCTGGGTATTTACAGCATTGCCTTTACTCTGGCAGATATTCCCAGTAAGGTTGTGCAACAACTGGGAAGCCGCGTCATATTTCCGGTTATTTCTCGCCAAGCGCACCTCCCTCGCCCGGAGTTAAAAGTCAAAATTCTTCAGAAGCGATGGCTCCTATTGTTAGGCAGCATCATTCTGGTGGTGGGATTGGTGAGTACCGGAGATCTATTAATCGAGGCGCTTTATGACCAGCGTTACGCAGAAGCAACCTGGATGATGCCAATATTAGCGCTGGGTCTGTGGCCTTTGATTTTAGCCAACACCATGAGCCCAACCCTGTTAGCCATTGGTGAGCCTCGATACAATGTTTTTGCCTTTGCCCTAAAGCTGACTTACATGGTTGTGGTTTTACCCTGGGCATTTATTCAATTTGGCCCAAGGGGGGCTATTTTAGCGATTGCGTTTAATGATTTGCCATCCTATGCTTACTTTTCCTATGCACTGTGCCAGGAAAAACTCTCCACCTTTTCCCAAGATGTTTTGGCAACTTTAATATTTGCCATTGCTTTAGGGCTGGCTTTCACAATTCGCTTGAGCCTAGGCGCTGGATTGCCATTTTAGGCGGATTGGTGTTGATAAGACTCTGTTTTTCGATGGCTGAAGTCATGATACTGGGCAAGATAGTCCTGTAGCAGGGCGAAGCGAGGAAGGTTAAGACTGTAGTGAATCCAGCGGCCTTCATGGCGAGCGTGGACGAGTTCAGCGTCTTTGAGTACTTTGAGATGAAAAGAAAGCTTGGACTGGCTAATATCTAAGGCACTACAGAGTTGGGCTACACAGCATTCTTGCTGCCTGAGGATCTCTAAAATTTTGATTCTTAAAGGTTCGGAAAGGGCATGGAAGCCGTTGGCAATGTTGGCAGAAGGGGCGTATGCAGAGGGTATCACGTTCAAAAATGGATAAAAATAAGCAATTGAGACATCAGGAGAGCGAGACGATGAACGTCTTTACCCACTCCGTTATAGATCGGTTGTTCAACTTTGTGGTAAATCTTAACGAAATAAAGGTTTTTAAGCGCTGCCTCAGAGCTTGTTCGAGAAGTTGCTTAGACCTTGCACTTCCCCCCTAGCCCCCCTCGCGCAGCGTGCCCGCAGGGCGTAATTCTGGGGGGAAATGAGCAGAGTTTTTGGCTTTCTCCCCCCAATTTTGGGGGGTCGGGGGGGCTAATGCAGGGATGAATGAGGCTTTTCAGACAGCCTCTCAAAATAACTGTGCCCCCCCCAGTTCGGCATGGAGATGAGTGTGAGCGCCTTCGCCACAGGTGCGCGGGGTGGGAAAGATTTTTTCGGGGTTGGCCAGTTCTTTGGGGTTAAAAACATGGCGCACCCATTGCATGGTTTCTAGGTCGGCTGCGGTGAACATATCGGGCATGAAGCAGCGCTTGTCAGCGCCAATGCCATGCTCACCGGAAATGCTGCCCCCGGCTCGCACACAGAGCTTGAGGATTTCGCCCCCCAGGATTTCCACCTTCTCTAGGGCACCAGGAACCGATTCATCATACAAAATCAGGGGATGGAGGTTGCCGTCGCCAGCGTGAAAGACGTTAGCGATGCGATAGCCATAGGTTTGACTCAGGGCTTCAATGTCATGCAAGACTGACACCAACTGGGTGCGGGGAATCACACCATCCTGGACAAAGTAGTTGGGGCTGAGTTTCCCGGCGGCAGCAAAGGCGGCTTTGCGGCCTTTCCAGAGTTTGAGGCGATCTTCGGGGGCGGTGGCAATGGTGACCTGACGGGCTCCATTTTGTTGGCAGATGGCTCGGACGCGATCGCGGCTGACGGCAACTTCCACATCCAGTCCATCTAGCTCCACCAGCAGCACCGATGCCGCATCCCGGGGATAGCACTGGGTGGCCACCACATCCTCCACGGCATTGATGCTGAGGTTGTCCATAATTTCCATCCCGGCGGGGATGATGCCCGCCCCAATGATGTCAGCCACGGTGGCTCCGGCGGCTTCCACGGTGGTGAAATCTGCCAACAGCACTTCAATGGCTTCGGGGGTTTTGAGGACACGCAGGGTAATCTCGGTGGCAATGCCCAGTGTGCCTTCAGAGCCGACAAAAATTCCCGTGAGGTCATACCCTGGCTGCTCGGGAACCGATCCTCCAAAATCCAGCACCTCGCCATTGGGCAGCACCACTTTCATGCCCAGAACATGATTGGTGGTGACACCATATTTGAGACAGTGAACCCCCCCCGAGTTTTCGGCAATGTTGCCGCCAATGGAGCAGATAATCTGGCTGGAGGGGTCGGGGGCATAATACAACCCAGCCTGACTCACCGCTTGGGTCACCCAGGCGTTGATCACTCCGGGCTGCACCACCACCTGCTGATTGTCTAGATCCACCCTCAGGATGCGGTTCATGCGGCTGGTGACAATCAGCACCGAGCCTGCTGTGGGCAGTGCCCCCCCCGAAAGGCCGGTGCCCGAACCCCGGGCAATAAAGGGAATGTGGTTGCGATCGCACACCTGCACCAGCGCTGCCACCTCTGCCGTGGTGCGAGGCAACACCACCAGTGAAGGTCGCACCCGATAGCTAGCTAGTCCATCACATTCATAAACGGAGAGTTCTTCCGGGGTATTGAGAATCCCAGAAGCGCCCACAATGGCCTGAAACTCCTGGGCAACGGCGTGCCAATTGCATGGCGTGTCGGATGCGAGCATAGCAGTCCTTGGAGTCAATTCAGCCTCCATTATCTCCTGGATGCAGAAAAGAAGAAGTTCTTCGTTGCTGGCTAGCTGCCTCACCTCCAATGGGTGCGACCCCTATTTGATGGGGTTCTACTCGCAATGTCCTCGCCCCAACCCCTCTCCCAGCTTGGGAGCGGGGCTAAGACATGGGTTGGGTTCCCCCTCTCCCCTTTTGGCCTACGGTGTACACACATCTCTAGTTCTCCGTGTTCAACACTGCATTAGACCCCCCAACCCCCCAAAATTGGGGGGAGAAATCCGAAAGTTAGAGCTATTTCCCCCCAGAATTGGGGGGCTAGGGGGGCGAGTCTTCTCAGGTCTATCAGGTTGAGGTCGCATCCCCTTCAATGGAGTGGAAAAAGCCAAAGACTCAGGGTTCAGACTGCAAAGCGGCCTTGAGCACGCGGCAAAAACGGGAAATTTCTTCTAAGCCCTGTGCTGAAGTGCCCTCAGCCAGCCGCTTCACAAAGGCACTGCCGACAATGGCGGCATCTGCCCCCCAATCTCGAACCTGGCGAGCCTGCTCAGGACGAGAGATGCCAAAGCCTACCCCAATAGGCTTATCCGTGGTCTGCCGCAATTCTAGAAGCAGGTCTTGAACCCTTGCTTCGATTTGGGTGCGCATCCCCGTGACGCCAGTGGTGCTGACCAGATAAATGAACCCCTGGGACTCTTGGGCAATTTTGGCAATGCGCTCTTGCGAACTGGTGGGAGCCACCAACAGGGTCAACTCCACCCCAACATCCTGAGCAATCTCTAGGACATCGTGAGCTTCTTCTAGGGGGAGATCGGGCACTACTAGCCCCTTGACCCCAGCAGCAGCAATTTGGTTGAGAAAGGTGGGTACTCCCCGGTGATAGATGGGGTTGTAGTAGGTAAATAAAATGATTGGTGCCTGCAAGGAAGGGGTTAGGGCTGACACCCTCTCAATCACTGCATCTAAGCGAGTGCCTCCCTGGAGCGCCCGAGTCGCTGCGGCCTGAATCACTGGGCCATCGGCGAGGGGATCCGAATAGGGCACGCCCAGCTCAAGCAAATCTGCCCCGCTGGCATCTAGTTTTTGTAAGGCTGCTGCCGTGGTTTCCAGATCTGGGTCGCCTGCGGTTAGAAAAGGAATCAGGGCACATTGGCCGCGATCGCGCAGCCGCCCAAAACAATCAGAAACAGAAGTCGCCATAGATTAACAGATACACAACTTACAGCGGTTTTCACTTGCATTCCCCACACCCCACACCCCACACCCCACCTAACCGGCTGTACTGCACTCAACTGAGAACTGCCAAAGACAATCCTAGTCTTCAGTGGGTGCCCCCTCAGACGGCATGGGTTCTGTAGCAGCAGCAGGCTCATCTGCCAACTCATCTTGTAGGGTCGCTAGCTCTTCCGGCGTCATTTCATCTAGGCGTTTTTGCAAAACAGCAGTTTCGTAGTCCTCAAGCTGCTGGAAATACGTCATCTTATGGGTTGCCACCCGGGTCAAATAGGTCACCAGCCATCCCAACAGCCCTAGCACCAACACCACCTGGCTCCAGAGACCCGCGTTAAGAGCTTCCACTCCGACAACACGCAGAGCCATATAAACCCCGCCGCCAAACAGAAACACGCCCAAGCCAATGGCCAGGACATCAATTCTGCGCATGATGGATTATTCTCCGGATAAAATCTAAAACTCTAAAGTTCGCCGCTGAGGACGGAAGTTCAAAAATGGGGTAAGCAGCAATAACCCCGGGAAGAAGAAAAATACCAGGAAATACATAAAGGCTCGCTCGATAGAGCTGGCTACATACCAGCGCTTTTGCAGATAGAGATAGATTAGCAGCGGCGCAACCAAGAGATAGGCTCCGCTCAAGACAAGATATAAAAGAGCAACAATCATAACGTAATCTGTCAAGACAACCAGAAAAACCAGGAGCGAGAGCCGTCAGGCAAGCAACGTCCGGTGAACGCTCAAGACTACCGTCGTCTTATTCTAACCCGTGATTTGGCATCAAAAAACTGATGCTCTCACACAAAGAACATCAGCTTTTTAGCAACTGCCCAGAGCCTCAATCTCCCGTGGCCGGCAGATTGCATAAATCAAGATGCAGTGGATTGACATCCTCACCGACCTAAAAGCACGGTGATTCCTATTCTGCCCGCACTAGGCGGACTCCTGCTGAGTAGACAGACAAGCAGCCGCCCCGTATTGGGGTCTTACATTGCTTAGCGCCTGCCCATTAAAGTCGGCTTGACCAGCCGCTAGTAAAGCATATTACACTTTTGCCCTGAAGGGCAGGGCTTGAAACCCAGCACAAATTCACTGGTCAACCCACCGCATCTTGATTTAGCCTTCTTCTTTTTGATCTTCACCAACCTGAATCAGGTGAATGTGCTTGTAACCCAATTTGATTTCAAACTCATCACCAGGCTTCAGACCCATCTCTTGGGTATAAGTAGACCCAATGACGATTTGGCCATTTTTGTGAACGCTGACTCGGTAGGTCGGCTCACGACCTCGACCATCCTTGGTTCCTTCAGGACTGAGAGGAATGCCCCGGGCTTCAATGATAGCGTTCAGAAACTCGCCGATATTGACCCGAGTCTGATTATTTTTAGTGATCGTGAAGTAGCCACAGCGCTTCGCTGTTTCTCGCCGGGGCAGGTGGCGAAGTTCCTTCACCTTTTGAAGAAGGGGCTTCCCGATCAACGGGGTAGTTTCAGTTTCAGTTGCCATCTATGAAAACGTCCTTTAAGTTTACGAACGAATAGACAAGTGGGGTTGAATCACGATCAATGACTGTTTCAATCATCGATCATCTGACAGTTTCGATCCTTTGTCTAGTTTTGTCGTCTATCAAAGTCGAATCGAAACTACTCTAGATTTTATTCTAGCTTACTCAATTTAGATCAAAAAATTACGATTTGTAGGTATTTTTTTTGAATCCAGTCAGCCTGAGTTCTGGTGTAGAGGTTAAACCATTGGTAGAATCAGGAACCCACAGTTGTTCCAACGCCTTATCCGTAGATCTTCAACACTGCTCTCTGGCCTAAGAGAAACCTACAAAGACAGCGCCTGGACAAGATGGATCATAAAAAGATGACCAAGCTTGCCGAATTATGTCATGTTTTGGGTGCTTAGGATCTCAAGCTCTTGTCAAGGCAGCGAAGTCAGAGATCACCCGGGTCACTAAACGCTGCGATTGTCGAGGATGGAGAGCATTTCCCCGCCCATTCAGATAAATGCAAAATTGATGATCGAGCCATTCTTTCGTAATCGAGGCAGCCTCAAGGCGGAAAATCTTCAGTGCGCACCGTCGCAGGTATCTTACAATAGCAGTGAGCAAAAATCTTCACAAGCATTAGGCATCAAGAGTTCTAAGCCCAGAATCTAGATCTTGTCCAACAAGACTCTAGGCTCTAATGACGATGATTTTGCGCAGCCCTGTTATTGACTTCAACTCTCGTCTCGATGATAGAAGCGGTGGGTTGCTGTGTTTATCGGCTGACCCGTCGAGGAAAATAAATCCTGTCAATCCAATGAGGAAAGCCATGGTTTATAGACAGGCAGCTTCCGGCGTTTCTCGTTCAAGGCACCAAAATCTATCTTAAGGGATTCAACGGCGATGCAAATTTTAGTAAACCTAATTCGGCAACAGCATCAGGAGCGACCCAGAGTTCAGTCCTATACTCTTGAGGTTGAACCCAGTATCACAATTTTGGACTGTTTAAACCAGATCAAGTGGACGCTGGATGGCAGTTTATCTTTCCGCAAGAATTGCCGCAATACCATTTGTGGAAGCTGTGCAATCCGGATTAATGGCCGAGCTGCCCTAGCCTGTAAGCAGAATGTTGGCCAAGAGCTAGAGCGGTCTGCGAAGATGAATGCTCAACTGAGATCTGCTGAGTCACCTTCGTCAGCGACTAGCACACCAGAAATCACCCTTGCTCCCCTGGGAAATATGCCTGTGATCAAAGATTTAGTCGTTGATATGGGTAGCTTTTGGCATAATCTGGAGACCGTTCAGCCCTATATCAGCACCGCAGGTCGGCAGGTTCCTGAGCGAGAGTTTTTGCAGGTGCCAGCCGATCGAGCCCAACTGGATCAAACTGGCAATTGCATTATGTGTGGGGCTTGCTATTCAGATTGTAATGCTCTAGAAGTCAGTGGAGATTTTGTCGGACCTCATGCCTTAGCAAAGGGCTATCGAACTTTAGCAGATAGTCGTGATACCGCTAGGGCAGAGCGACTGTCTGAATATCAGCAAGGCACGGCTGGTGTTTGGGGTTGTACTCGCTGTTTCAATTGCAATACGGTTTGCCCGATGGATGTGGCTCCTCTCGACCAGATTAATCGCATTAAGTCCCATATTCTGGCTCAGGAGACGATCCAACCTAGCCGAGCTGTGCGCCACCGTAAGGTGCTCGTAGATTTGGTGCAGCAGGGGGGCTGGATTGATGAACGAAAGTTTGGCCTGAGAGTCTTAGGCAATGGACTCCGAGACTGGAGGGGCTTGTGGAGTCTCTTGCCCCTGGGGCTGGCAATGGTGATGCGCCGAAAGTTTCCAGTTTCGTTCCAGCCGTCACCCGGAACTAACGAGGTGCGATCGCTGATCAATTCCGTTAAGATGCATGAGTCAGATTCTTAAGTGTACAGCCATGGCTTCGGACTCCACTGCCCCCAACACAATGCCTCAGCCCTCTGCGCCTCATCAAGATGGAGCCTGTCCCACACCAGGCTTTGGGTGGACGGCCTATGCTGAGCAAATCAACGGTCGCTTTGCCATGGTCGGGTTTATCGGGCTGCTCTTACTAGAGCTTTTCACACACCAAGATTTCTTTACGTGGCTGGGACTGCGTTAACCCATCCGGCTCTCAAGAATCACTGGACTAAGCTCTAAAAAGCAAAAAGGTTGAGGCATGACCTCAACCTAATAGACCTAAGAAGACTTGCCCTCATCCCCTAGCCCCTTCTGCCAAATGGGGCTACCGTGTATACATAAGTCTTGAAAAATTCAAAATCTTTGCACTCGCCCCCCTAGCCCCCCAATTCTGGGGGGAACTAGTTCTAACTTTCGGATTTCTCCCCCCAATTTTGGGGGGTTGGGGGGGCTAATGCAGTGTTGAACACGGAGAACTAGAGATGTGTGTACACCGTAGGCCAAAAGGGGAGAAGGGAAACCCAACCCATGTCTTAGCCTCGCTCCCAAGCTGGGCTGCAGTGTACACACAAATTTAAGAAGATGATTAAAAAGCCTCTAACATCCTTACACTCGCCCCCCTGCCCCCCCTCGCGAAGCGTGCCCGAAGGGCGTAATTTGGGGGGTTCTGAATATCTCACAGTCCCCCAGAATGGGGGATGTAGGGGGCGAATGCAGGGTGAAATCGTTTTTCTCAGACTTGTGTGTACACAGTAGCCCAAGCTGGGAGAGGGGTTGGGGTGAGAGATTGCGAATACGACCCAATCAAATAGAGGTCGGACTTCAATCTATGTGATATGGCGGTTCTCATCTGAGTGAGGTACGGGGTGTGGGGGTGGAACCCCCACGCAGGGGGCACTGCCCCCTGCACCCCATGTACTCCATTGATCTGTAAACCGCTATATTAGATTCCAGGTTCTTCCAGGCTAGTTCCAGGCTAGTCTCTAGACTGGATTCTCCAGTCTAGAGAAAATCCACAGTGCTAGGCAGGCAATTGCTGGGCAACGAAGTCCCAGTTAATGAGCTGCTTGATGAAGGTATCAATGTAGTCAGGCCGCTTGTTTTGGAAATCTAGGTAGTAAGCATGTTCCCAAACATCCATGGTCAGTAGGGGAGTTTGACCAAAGACCAAGGGATTCTCAGCGTTGAGGGTTTTGGTCACCTTCAAGGTGCCACCATCCACAACCAACCAGGCCCAGCCGCTCCCGAACTGAGTTGCACCAGCTTCTTTAAACGCACTGACAAAGGCATCAAAGCTGCCAAAATCGGCATTGATTTTATCTGCCAAGGCACCACTGGGCTGACCACCACCATTGGGCTTCATGCAGTTCCAGTAAAACGAATGATTCCAGGCTTGAGCGGCATTGTTGAACAGCCCAGTCTTGGAGGCGTCGTTGAAAATACTTTTGATCACCTCTTCAATGGGTTTATCGTCCAAGGGGGTGTCTTTGACCGCATCATTATATTTGCTGACATAGGCAGCGTGATGCTTGTCGTGGTGGAATTCTAGCGTCTTGGCAGAAATGTAGGGGTCTAGCGCGTTGTAGTCGTAGGGCAGGGGTGGGAGTTCGTAAGCCATTAAATTCGTCCTCTCTTGATTTTGATTTCACTGAAGGCAGCCGTCTTTCGACTGTAAGCTGCAATGAACACATTCAGTGAATTGGCAAAGTTAATTGCAATAGATGTTTTTGTTACATCTCGACACAATACTAACATTAAACGATTCTACACACGCCTGCCTTTAGTGGGATTCAGCAAAAATACAGAGCATGGGAGCATTGAGGTTAATCTGACGCCAGCATCGGTCAAAATGGAGGGTGTTGACTAGAGGAAAAGCGATGACCTGTGCCATTATTAACACGGAAAAAGGTGTGATTCGGGTAGATCTGTTTGACCAAGATGCCCCGAAGACCGTTCAGAATTTTGTAGACCTTGCCCAAAACAATTTCTACGATGGCCTCACCTTTCATCGGGTTATCCCGAATTTCATGATTCAAGGGGGGTGTCCCAACGGGACAGGGGCAGGCGGCCCTGGCTACACCATCAAATGTGAAATTAATGCTAATAAGCATGAGGCCGGGACGCTTTCGATGGCCCATCGGGGACGAGATACCGGAGGCAGTCAGTTCTTTATTTGTCATAGTCCTCAGCCTCACCTAGATGGGGTTCACACCACCTTTGGCCAGACTCAAGATATGGCAGTGGTGAATGCGGTTCGTCAAGGGGACAAAATTATCTCCATTCAAATTGAGCCTTAAAGTGGGGGGCAAGGGTCGAGGCGCACCGGGTTGATTACAATGGGGGTAGGCTCTGATTGAGATTTGTGAAGTTTCTATGTCAACGCCGCCCGCCGTATTGATTAAAAATCTAAAAAAGTGCTATGGCTCGGTTGAGGCTCTCCGAGCGGTGTCCTTGCAGGTTGAGTCCGGACAAATTCTGGGTTTGCTGGGGCCAAATGGCGCAGGGAAGACGACCACGCTACGCTGCTTGTGCGGTTTAGCTAGCCCTGATTCAGGCACCTTGGAGGTGCTGGGTGTTTCTGTACTGACTCATCCCAAAACAACCCGCCAACTCTTAGGGTATGTGGCTCAGGAGGTGGCTCTAGACAAGGTGTTGACGGGACGAGAGCTGTTGCAGCTTCAAGCAGCCCTCTATCATTTACCTCGAAAAACGATTCCGGCTCGGATTAAGGAAATCATCCAGCTTTTGGGTCTGGTGCCATGGATTGATCAAAAGACGGGGAATTATTCCGGCGGTATTCGCAAGCGTCTAGACTTGGCAGCAGGGCTGTTACATCAGCCAGAAGTGCTGGTTCTAGATGAGCCTACGGTAGGACTCGATATTGAGAGTCGGGTGGTGATTTGGGATTTTCTGCGGCACCTGCGCCATCGCGGCACCACCATTTTGCTCACTAGCCACTATCTCGAAGAAGTAGATGCCCTAGCAGATCGGGTGGCCATTATTGACCAAGGGCGAGTGATTGCCGAGGGCACCCCCGCTCAACTCAAAGACCAGGTAGGGGGCGATCGCATCACCTTGCGGATTCGTGAATTTACCTCCCCCGAAGAAGCTCAGCAAGCTCAGCAGATGGCGGCCACCCTGCCCTTTGTCCAAGACGTCATCATCAACACTGCCCAGGGCAACTCCTTGAACTTGGTGGTTCAACCTCAAAGCGATGCCCTCAGCACCCTCCAACAAAGACTTCAAGAAGCCGGATTCCCAATTTTTGGAATTGCCCAGGCTCGCCCTAGTCTAGATGATGTGTACTTGGCCGCCACTGGGCGTACCCTGTTAGATGCCGAAATGGCCGCAGCGGGCAACCGCGACCCCAAAGCAGCCCGCAAGCAAAATATGCGATAGGAGATACCTGTCTGCTTCAGTGACCGCCTTCAGTAGAGGAGACTGAATCATCTAATGACCACAACACCCGTTCCATCAGCTTCTGAGGGCAATGCAACCTCTCTGCGTTCCTCAGTATCCCCTGCTAACCTCACCCCACCTGGACTTTTTTCAGCCGAATTTTGGCAAGAGACTCTGGCGTTGACCCGACGGCTCTTTATCCAACTGCAACGTCGGCCCTCCACGCTGGTGGCAGGGGTGATCCAACCGCTCATGTGGCTGATTTTGTTTGGGGCGCTGTTTCAAAATGTACCGGCAGGCTTGTTTGGTAGCACTCAAAACTATGGCCAATTTTTGAGCGCGGGCATTATTGTCTTCACGGCCTTCAGCGGTGCACTCAATGCAGGGCTGCCCGTGATGTTTGACCGGGAGTTTGGCTTTCTGAATCGGCTGCTCGTTGCGCCCCTGGCCTCACGATTTTCGATTGTATTGGCCTCAGCCATTTTTATTACCACCATGAGCTTGATTCAAACCCTGGCAATTATGGGGATGAGCTATACCCTGGGGGCAGGCTTACCCAACCCGCTGGGACTAGCCATTGTGGGTCTGATTGTGCTGCTCTTGGTGTTGGGGGTGACGGCACTCAGCCTGGGGCTATCTTTTGCGTTGCCGGGACATATTGAGCTAATTGCTGTAATTTTTGTCACTAATTTGCCCCTCTTGTTTGCCAGCACTGCCCTTGTGCCCCTTAGCTTTATGCCAGATTGGTTGCAGTGGGTGGCTAGCCTGAATCCTCTCACCTTTGCCATTGAACCGATTCGGTACCTTTACTTACACCCCGACTGGGGTTTCGCCAGCGTAGTCCTGCAAGCCCCCTGGGGTCAGGTACCGCTGGGAGCAGTTTTGGCAATTTTGGTGGGCTTTGATGCGATCGCACTCCTCAGCATTCAACGACTTCTACAACGGCGTCTGAGCTAAGCCAAGACCCTGAGCCCCAGCAAGCACAACATCTTTATCATCCTGACAAAAACCGCCACATTGCCTTAAGCAGTTGTGGCGGTTCGTCACTTATACCCAGCTAGATAAGCTCCGTCAAAGGCTGGATGCTCCCAGCAAATGGATAAAGTCGAGCTTACAGAATTCCCCAGAAGTGAAGAACACCTTGGCTAGAAATTAGCTCAGTCAGCAGAACAGCCAAGAAGCCAATCATTGCCAAGCGACCATTCCAGATTTCCGCTTGAGGACTAAACCCAAACACCCAGGCGTTGCGATTTTCAGTTTGCGTATTTTCCATGACGTGATTCTTCCAAAATGTGACCTATGTAAACTAATGTAACTAAACTGCCAATTTTTTGCAATATTTCTAAATATAGTGATTCTCACTTGCATTCCCCACGCCCCACATAACCAGGCTGTACCGCACTCAACTGAGAATTGCTATATTTTTCCTTAAGCCCAGCCCCCTGAACCCGTGCATCTAATCTCGATTTGATGGGTGTCAAGGCCGCCATCTCCTCTGGCAGGTCTTTCAAGCCTCGCGACTCGGGGCTTTGATCAGCCAATAGCTGACAGACAGCGAAAAAATAGCAATCGCAAGCCCAGTCAACATATTTGAAGACGCAGTACTGAAATCAAAAATGATCAGCTTTCGAGCAACGGCGATCAGTGCAGTCGCCACCACTAAAGACACCTGAACCCCATGCTTACTTAAGTAGGCTGTGATATTCTCTAGCAACTCCAAAGCAATCAAAATATTGAGAAACAAGCCAAACAGTTCCAAGAGAGTCGTTTCAAGCAAACCATAGGGTTGAGCAAGCAAGTCTTTGATCAGCAAGATCATCAAATCCACGACAGAGGCCAGAATAACTCCCATCAAAGCCAGGGAAAGCACCTTCGCAATCAAAGCCTCCAAAGCTTTTAGCATCTTCAGGTATTGTTCATCTTGCGTGAATAGTTGCATTAATTGTCTGCGGCGATGCTTCCAACCCATATGTTGATTAATCCTATGTTGCATTCAAATGGGCAACCGCAACCTTGATTGCACGACAGGGCTTGTCAAACCATAAAAAGCGCCGCACTACAAAACGCAGGCGGCGACTTATCCCTGGCTTCAGGCTAGTGACTCAGAACCCAGAACTCAATAGGCCAAACCAAGCTTAGAGGCGGTTTGAAAAGTTTCTAACCCCTTGCACCCGCCCCCCAAATCTCCCATTCTGGGGGACTTAAGAGTGATCAAAGCCCCTCAAAATGGGGGTTTGGGGGGCGAATGTAGAGCAAGACTTTAAAGACAGCCTCTTACACAGCTGAACCTAGACCCGCATAGGCACCATAAAAGAAAAGCCCCACAATGACAATGACACCCGTCCCGGCGACTGTCGCTACAATCCACAAAGGGATTCGTCCACTTTCTGACACAGGTTGTTCCTCCTAGTTCAATGACGCATAGATATTGAAAGAAATTTACCTTGCTGTTTAGCGATAGTCTGCGACTATCCTCAAATTAATTAAAGAAATAGCTTGAAAAGAGCAATGCCAGCACGAAAATAAGCAGCAGTCCCAGAAACAATGATGTTCGATTCAATTCGACTGGCTGCTTATTAGGGTTTGGTTCGGCCATGAATCTCTCCTATCTTTGAATAAACTGCATTGCAGCAATCGCCCCCAAAAAGAAGATGGTGGGAACTGCCAATGCATGAACAGAAAGCCACCGGACTGTAAAAATGGGGTAAGAAACCGGTTGATTTGGATTATTGCTCGTCATTTTTATTCCTAGGGTTCGTTTGCATATTGGTCAATCTGTTGCTTTCCGGAGAACCGATCGGTTACCAGAGGAACTTCTTGGCGGGTCTGGCTGAAATATTCATTAGGTCTGGGCGTCCCAGAAACATCGTAGGCCAGCCCTGTGCTGACAAACAACCAGCCCGCAATGAACAGCGCTGGGATTGTGATGCTGTGAATAATCCAGTAGCGAACACTGGTAATAATGTCAGAAAATGGTCTCTCACCTGTCGTACCGGCCATGTCAAACACCTCCTATCAACACAGATGCAACTCCCATCATACGCAACCGCCAGACCTCCTACAAGTAAAGTAATAGGTCGGAGTCACCTATAGATGGAAACTTAAAGCTCCCATCCCTCACCTCGCTAGGCAGACTGAGCAACTCCGCCCACGTAGCGCAGCAAGGCTCCATCTTGGCCTGTAATAAAGCCCTGATCGGGAGCAAAGAATAGAATCTTGTAAAGGTTTGAGGGCACATTGGCAACACTGCCATCTTTTTGCCAGGTTTGCCCCCCATCAAAGCTACACAACAAATTGCCACTTCCCCCGGATACCCAGACTTCTGAAGGCGTCCGATAGGCCAGGTCTAGCAAACCCACACTTACAGAGGCTTGAGGATTGATGGGATCAAGCCAGCTCTCTTCAATGTCGGCGTTACCAGAGCTGAACTGAACTTGTCCTCCTCGAACCAGCATCCACAAGTGTCCCTGAGGATCAAATCCCATGCTTTGAATCCGACGGGAGCTGTTGCGATTATGAGGCTCCCAAGCAGTCATGCCAGGATGCCATACCGAGTAGAAGCTGCCCCGAGAAGACACAGCCACATAACTCCCATCATCGGCTCGCTTGATATTTCGAGCCACTCCAAAAGCTTCTTGCACTAGGGCTTTCCAGTGCCGTCCTTCATCTTGGGTTTCATAGATCGCACCCACATCAGTGGTCAACTCCGCAGACTGGGGTCCAGTGGCCACAATCATCAGCGGACTACCGGGCAGTTTAGCACTGAGGGAAACCCGAGACCAGGATTGACCCCCATCCAGGGTATGTAAAAGAATGGATGGCTCTCCGGCAATCCAGCCTTCATCTCCTTGAAAGCTCACCGAAGTCAACCGATAGTCAATTCCATCTAGGGCCAATTCGCGGGGCTCCCAGTTGCTGCCCCCATCAAAGGTTTCCATGAGGGTCGTATGGGTTCCCACAAGCCAGCCGTGAGATCTAGAGGCAAAGCTGACATCTAGAACCGTTGCCTCAGAAGGCAACTGAACGGTCTGCCAGGGACTAGACTTTAGTTCGGGCAGAAATTGGCATGCTGCACAAAGAAAAAAGACAGCTACCAACATCGCCAGTTGTTTTGCAAATTTACCCATAAAACTCACTATTGCTGGGATGGAAGAGAGTGGAAGCAATTCAAAACGCGCAAAGGCACAGCAGCAAAGACAGGCAAACAGCACGAGCTGATGCCCAAGCCCGCTATCCTAAGCCATAAAAACTCAGCAGCAGCAGAATGAGTAATCCTAAAACGCTGAAAATTAACAGATTTTTCTGACCCGGTGCGAGGGTATTGACACCGAAGCCATACCCCAGATTTTCTTTGAAGCCTGAGGGGGTGCCAGTCGGGCCAATATTGCTAAATTTCTGTTTGGATGCCCCACACACGGGACAGACCCACTCAGATGGCAACTCAGCAAATGCAGTTCCTTGGGGAACTTGATGCCGACTATCTCCTTTTTCTGGTTCGTAGACATAGCCGCAGGCGCGGCACTCATACCGATCGATAGACGAAGAATCGGCTGTTTCGGTAGACATAATCTTTGCTTCAGTCCAGGCTTGAGCAGACAACCTTAAAATCTGTGTGAACTATTATGACATGAAAGATCCCCTCGCTGGGTGGATGGGATCAGTTTGGAGATCAGTAGGCAACTGAGCCCAAGGGAACCTGACTTCGACAGCTCTCGCTTGCCCTCACCCCAACGCCTCTCCCAAATTTGCGCTTTGCAGGCACGCTGCGTGAGGGGAGAGGGGCTAGAGTCTTCAATTTCTGGTTTGTTCCCCCACTTTTCGAGAAGCAAGCTACGCCCAATCCAGGGAGAGGGGGCGGATGGGTCGTCGAATTCTCGGAAGGGGAGCGCTCTAGTCTGATCCATTGTGTCAACAGATCAATCAGTTGACAGGGGAACCCCTAAACCAGTACAGAAGTTACAGTGCCTTTTAGTGAGCAGGATTAGGGAACCCATGGGTGGCGAAATTTTTAATGCAGCGGTTTTAAGTTTTACGTTGGTGCTGGTGGGGCTAGGGGCAGGCTATCTGCTGCTGCGATTGGCACCTGATGATTAGGGAGCGTCAGGAAGGCGAACTGCTTGTCTGTTCCTGGCTTCCAATGCTAAGTCCCTCCAGTCGTTCTTGTTAGAGAGTAACTATTCAGTCTGCCCTCACCCCAACCCCTCTCCCTTCTTGGGAGAGGCAAATGCGTTGGTTCGATTATCCTTCTCCCAAGTTGGGAGCAAAATCAAAAGATTCAAACACTGGCTGGGATGATAAGTGTCACTCATGAAGTCCGAAGCGATCACTGAAGCTTTAGGGGTTTTGAGAAATCATAGAAAGTGTCAACACACTATAACTCTCAAAACCATGACTATTCTAACTCTCAAACGCCCCTTACAAGCTTTGTCGCTGGCCACCGTTGCCCTAGCCTCTGCAGCACTTCCCAGCCTGGCACTTTCATTACGAGCTGCACCTTCTTCGTTCTTACCTGAGGCTCCACAATCGCTCCAGATTCGACGCGGCTCAACTCGCCCGAGACCCTTGGGTCCCTCTAATTTGACGAACGGTTGCAGCCCGGATGAATTCATGAGCTTCTGGGACAAACCAATCTATGATGCTGATGGACTCTTTGTGGTGGGCTGGGAAAAGGTGTCTATCTGTCTTCCCAAAGATCTAGAACCAGCTGGATAGCCTCCAAGTGGTCAGCGGCAGTAAATTTGCTCACGACTGCCGCTGACTCTTTAGAATGGTGGGTACTGCTGCTAATTAGAGTCCATGCCCACTGAGTTAGAAATTGAAATTGCCGCTGAGGTGGAGCGACGTCGCAATTTTGCGATCATCTCTCACCCAGATGCGGGGAAAACCACGCTCACGGAAAAGCTCCTGCTCTACGGTGGTGCTATCCACGAAGCAGGAGCGGTGAAGGCACGGCGGGCACAGCGCCATGTCACTTCAGACTGGATGGCGATGGAGCAACAGCGGGGAATTTCTATCACCTCTACGGTGTTGCAGTTTGCTTATCAAAACTGCCAGATTAATTTGTTGGATACGCCAGGACACCAAGATTTTAGTGAGGATACCTACCGCACCTTGGCGGCGGCGGATAATGCGGTGATGCTGGTGGATGCAGCTAAGGGTCTAGAGCCGCAAACGCGCAAGCTGTTTGAAGTGTGTAAGCTGCGATCGCTCCCCATCTTTACGTTCATCAACAAGCTGGATCGTCCGGGACGAGATCCCCTGGAGCTAATGGACGAAATTGAGCAGGAACTCGGGCTGCAAACCTATGCGGTGAACTGGCCTATTGGCATGGGGGATCGGTTTCAGGGGGTGTTTGATCGCCGGTTGCAGCAAATTCACCTATTTGAGCGCAGTGAGCATGGCAAGCGTGAGGCCCTTGACACTGTTTTGGAGCTTGGGGATCCGAGCTTAGAGTCTCGGCTTGATCGGGAGCTGTATTTTCAACTCAAAGAAGAGCTAGAGCTGTTAGAAGGCGTAGGCTCAGAGCTAGATCTAGAACTGGTGCATCAGGGCAAAATGACGCCGATCTTTTTTGGCAGTGCCATGACCAATTTTGGGGTGGAACTGTTCCTATCTGCGTTTATGGACTATGCCCTCAAGCCCATTGCCTATCCCAGCAGTCAAGGCGAAATTCCGCCCACCCATGAGGATTTTTCTGGATTTGTGTTTAAGCTACAGGCCAATATGGATCCAAAGCACCGCGATCGCGTGGCTTTTATTCGGGTCTGCTCCGGCAAATTTGAAAAAGACATGACCGTCAGCCATGCCCGTACGGGCAAGTCGGTGCGCCTGTCTCGGCCTCAAAAACTCTTTGCCCAGGGCCGCGAATCGCTAGATCTGGCCTATCCCGGCGATGTGATTGGCCTCAATAATCCTGGTGTGTTTGCCATTGGCGACACTATTTTTCAGGGTAAGCACTTGGAGTATGAGGGGATTCCCTGTTTTTCGCCAGAGCTGTTTGCCTACCTAAAAAATCCTAACCCTTCTAAGTTTAAGCAGTTCCAAAAGGGCGTCTCGGAACTGCGCGAAGAGGGGGCGGTGCAGATCATGTATTCTGCCGATGAGTCGAAGCGCGATCCGATTTTGGCGGCGGTGGGTCAGCTCCAATTTGAGGTGGTGCAGTTCCGCCTCCAAAATGAATATGGGGTGGAAACCCGACTGGAAATGCTGCCCTACTCTGTGGCGCGGTGGGTGACGGGCGGCTGGCCAGCCATCGAAAAAGTGGGTCGCCTATTCAGTGCCGTCACCGTCAAAGACAGTTGGGATCGGCCTGTCTTACTGTTCAAGAATGAGTGGAACGTGGCTCAGGTTCAAGGCGATCACCCTGACCTGAAGTTGAGTGCGATCGCACCCGTTGTCTCTGGAGCAGAACCCGCCAATCTCTAACCCAACCCTACCGCTGCATCCCTTTGCCACGGTGGATGAAGTGAGCGGATTATTGGTGATTGTTATACAATTTAGGCAGATGATAAGTAGATCTACAGGGTTAGGCATAACCAATGGCAGATTCGTACGGGCATCATCCCCTCTCAGATCGCGAACTTCAGGTCATTGAGCTGATTGCTGCGGGCCTCAAAAACGAAGAAATTTCCAAACGTTTGGAAATCAGCAAACGAACCGTAGACAATCACATCAGCAATATTTTGACCAAAACCGGCACCGATAATCGGGTCGCTCTGGTTCGTTGGGCTTTACAGTGGGGCAAGGTTTGCCTGGACAATGTGAACTGCTGCACGCTTCCAACTCCTGAGGAACATCAATCCATTGGTAATCCTTAAGATGCCCCTGGTTATTTGGTAAGTCTCTGATTTCTATGTCTTTAGATTACGGGGTAACCCGACAGCCAAACTTAACCCTAGTCTCTTCTCATCTACCCTTGGCGGTTTATCGAGAAGTTATGGCACACTTACAACAAGTTGCCGGTGTAGAAGCCGGACTTTTGCCCCCACAATCTTCTCAGTTTGACTATAATCAAAGCCAAATTGGTGGCCTTTGGATTCGGTACCCCCAAGGTGATCACTTTGCAGGTCAGTCCCAAGTAGAACAAATTCTAGAGTATTATCGTTGCCGATATGGGGCGTGGCAACCTTGGAGCACTACAATCTGCTAACCGCCACTTTATCCCTTTAACCTTTTTAGGAACTTTATGCGTCAACCTCGGAAAAATCCACGTTCGGATCAATCTAAGTCTCGTTCAAGGTCAGAAGATTTACACCAACTCATCGAACAAGATGCCCCCCTGCGTTCCGGTGGGTTACTGGTTCTCATGTATGGTCTGTTTCAAGCTGAAATGCCCGCAGGTGGGCACCAAGGCATTGCATCCTGGCTAAAAGAACGCATTCAGAAAGACGGGTTGCCTAGTCTCGTCCGATTTGGAAATCATTCTAGAGCCCAAGTGCTTCGTCGTGATCAACTACAGTCGGTGCTAGGCTCAATGCAGTCTGAAGGTTAAACCTTCAATCTTTAGTCTTAAGGTTGCCGCCCAGCAGATCATTCACTCTGCTGGGCTATCGTTTGACTCGGTGAAATGAAAATTGCCACCTGGAATGTCAACTCAATTCGGATGCGGTTGCCCCATGTCCTCGACTGGCTAGATGCAAATCCAGTGGATGCCTTATGCCTCCAAGAAACCAAAGTGGTTGACGCAGATTTTCCGCGATCGCAGTTCACCGAATTGGGCTATCACCTCTACATCTATGGACAAAAAGCCTACAACGGCGTGGCCTTAATCACTCCAGAACCCCTAGGTGAAGTTCAAAATGGATTTTTCCCCATTCTAGGAGCAGATCTTCCCCTCACCGCAGAAGCCCTGGCCTTAGATGACCAAAAGCGAGTCATATCCGGCCTTACCTCATCGGGGATTCGGATTGTGAACCTCTATGTGCCTAACGGCTCAGCAGTAGGCAGTGACAAATATAACTACAAACTACGATGGTTTCAGGCACTCCACCAATACCTCAAAATCCTGCTTAAACAGTCCCCCCAGGGCATCGTGGTCTGCGGAGACTTTAATATTGCCCCTGAGGATGGTGATATCCACGATCCAGAAGGAAAAGCAAACCACATTATGGCATCGGAGGCAGAGCGAGCCGCCTTGCAGTCCATGTGCGCCCTAGGCTTCACCGACATCTTTCGTCACTTCACCCCCGAAACCGGACACTACACTTGGTGGGACTACCGCGCCGCCTCATTTCGGCGTAATTTGGGCTGGCGCATTGATCATCATTATCTGAGTCTCCCTTTAGTGTCCAAAGCCATCGCCTGCACCATTGACACCACCCCTCGGCAGTTGGCCAAGCCCAGTGATCATGCCCCCGTCATTCTAGAGTTACAAGATTGACATTCCCTTGACTCTGAGCCTAACCTATCCTGTACAGACAAGTTTTCAGTTGCATTATCCAGCCTGTCTAGCCCCCTAAATCCCCCATTCTGGGGGACTTTGACAATCTGGTTCCCTCAAAAATTACGCCCTTCGGGCACGCTGCGCGAGGGGGGGCTAGGGGGGCGAATGCAGCATTTTGGGTTTGACATAGAAATGTGTGTACACCGTAGGAGCTTAGCTGGGTTCATCTGACCAACCACAGGCCAGACAATGGGAATGCCCAATGGCTCGATGGATCAACTGAATCTTGTGGTGACATTGAGGACACTGTCCCGTAAAAAATGGGTGGGTGACGAGAACGCGAATCTGCTCAAGCGTATTGCCTTCAGAAGTGACGGGTTGTAGCGAAAAGTTCAGTGGCGGGGAAGTCGGATCAGTCATAGTAGTCAGTTGGCCACTGAAGGCCAAGGTGGCGATAAAACAGCCGAACCAACTGTCTGCGAGAGGTTTGCCAGGTGGTCTTCTGTATCTCTAAAGTGGCAGATGGCTCTCTGAAACGTCAATTGTGGAAAGTACGTAACTGTGGGGGCTTCAGCGCCTAGAGGTCAGCAATTTTGCGGAGGAACCCCCGCTTGGGGATCGCTTGAGATCTCCAGTGGGCTCTATTTTTATTTCTTGAGAGTATCAATTCGGGATCAACCCTCGCGCTATCGATGACCACAAAGGCTAAAATCGCGTTACTGGGACTAAATTTCAAAAATCATGGCAGAGCTTGGACTTTCTGAGCGAATTCATCACTTTCGGCAGCTCCAGAATCAACTGCGTTATCGCTGGCCCGCCATCAACGAACCCGGAGAGGGAGATGCCGATATTTTGGTCATTCCGTCTTTTAGCGTTGATCAGCAAGAGTTGCAAAAAATCGATGGCTTTCTGCACTATGAAGAGCGACTGCTCTTTGCACTGATGCGGCTCCGCAATCCCCGCACCCGCCTTATCTATATAACCTCGCAGCCCCTTCCTCCCATTGTCATTGATTACTATCTACAACTGCTGCCTGGGATTCCCTTCTCCCATGCCCGCGATCGACTGATGCTGCTGCCCATCTACGATCAGTCCCTCAAACCCTTGAGCCAGAAAATATTAGAGCGGCCTCGGCTGTTGCAAAGAATTCGACACTCCCTGCGTCCTGACTGCGCTTATATGGTGTGTTTTAACTCCACCGACCTAGAGCGGGACTTATCCGTAGCCTTAAATATTCCGTTGCTGGCCGCAGATCCTGAACTTTTATACTGGGGAACCAAGAGCGGCAGTCGCCAAATCTTTGCCGAATGCGGCATTCCCCATCCTGACGGTAGCCCCCTGGTGCGGGAAGTTTCTGGTCTGGTACGAGAAGCCGCGCAGCTCTGGCAGCGCCAGCCATCGCTCCAGCGTATGGTGGTGAAGTTGAATGAGGGTTTTTCTGGGGAGGGCAACGCCCTTTTGAGTTTAAGAGATGCTCCTTTGGGCTCGGGTGCATCCCTTGAGGAGCGAAGGGCATTTGTGGCTCAGCAGTTGCCTAACCTCAAATTCGAGTCTGCCACTGAATCTTGGACTCACTTTAGTCAACGAATTCCATTGCTAGGTGTTATTGTCGAAGCCTTTATTGAAGGCGAAGGCAAACAATCGCCCAGCGTCCAAGGGCGAGTGAATCCTACTGGGGAAGTTGAAATTCTCTCAACCCACGATCAAATCTTGGGGGGGCCCAGTGGTCAAATTTATTTGGGTTGCCGATTCCCCGCCCATGAAGACTATCGGATCCAATTACAGGAGTTGGGGCTAAAAATCGGGGAAAACTTGGCACAAAAAGGGGTCTTAGAGCGTTTTGGCGTTGACTTTGTGATCGTTCCACCCCCCCCTGGTTCATCAGAGCCTTGGCAAGTCAACGCCATTGAGATCAATCTCCGCAAGGGCGGAACTACCCATCCCTTCATGACTCTAAAGCTGCTGACGAATGGTGTCTATGACCTCAGTGATGGCTGCTTCTATAGTCAGCAGGGGCTGCCTAAATTTTATGTGGCTTCTGATAACCTTCAGCGGGAACATTATCAAGGGTTGTTGCCCACAGATCTGATGGATATTATTGCCCACCATCATTTGCATTTTGACACTGGCAGCGAAACTGGCACGGTATTTCACTTGATGGGCTGCCTGTCTGAGTTCGGCAAGTTGGGGCTGACCAGTATTGGCAACTCACCCGAGCAGGCTGAGGAGATTTTTGCCCAGGCACGCGAGTCTTTAGATACTGAAACCCAATCGACTTGGCAAGCTTGTTCAGGCCAAGCACAGGCGACCCAGCCGATTTCTTGGGACAATGTTCCGATTGGGTTCGCTTGACCCCACGACCTGAGCAATACACTTCAAAAACACATCCTGCGGTTTGGCCATGACTTGGGGTAGCACGCTCGCTTTATTTACTGCGTTGGTGATGCTGGCTGCTATCCCCAGTGTCAGCGTCTTCGTGGTTTCTACTCGCTCAGCCACCTTGGGGTTGGGTCATGGGGTGTTTACCGCCCTTGGCATCGTCATGGGAGATGTCATTTTTATTGGGATGGCACTGGGGGGATGGTCGCTCCTGTTGGAGCACTTGGGGCCTCTGGCCTCTTGGATTCGGCCTTTGGGGGGTGCTTACTTGATCTGGCTAGGGATTGGATGGCTCCGCGCCAGCGCCACAAAGATGACAGTGGGGTCGGCTCATCAGAAAACGGCTTGGCAATCGAGCTTTTTGGCAGGACTCGCGATTACTTTGGGCGACCAAAAAGCGATGCTATTTTATCTGGGCTTTTTGCCAGCCTTTGTAAATATGGAAACGTTGTCTTACCTCGATGCTGGCATTATCATTGCCACTGCCATGGTTGCTGTGGGAGGTGTCAAGCTTGTCTATGCCTGGATGGCCGATCGAGCCAGCCTTTTGTTTAATTGGCGGATCAGGCGCATAATGGGTGCGATCGCAGGCAGCATCCTGATAGCAACCGGACTTTTTCTCATTGTCGGGAGAGTGGGGTCATAAACCTCATTCAATCCTGATCAGGAAATCGGCGCAGGGCGATTGAGTAAGGCTTGCGTAGATTCTGAGTCAGCCACCGAATCAAGCAACCACAAGCTATTTGACAGCTTCGGGCTGAGCATTGGCAATGTGATTCCCTGAAGCAGCCCTGTCACCACCAGCGTCAGCATTTCAACCAATTTTGGATCCCAGCGCTCTCCAGCAGTTTGCTGACACTGCTGCAAGCAGGCTTGTAACTGCTGTTGCCAAACCTCTAGGTCTCTGGAGTCTTCAGGGGGTTGCAGGGAGCGCACCTCCGACTGAACATAGACAATCAACCCTAAAATTCTCGATTCCAAGGGAATATCATCGGCGGCTAAACCTGCTGGGTAACCGGAGCCATTCCACCACTCCAACTGATGATTAATGATTTGCGCTACGGCTCGCAGGCGAGACATGGTTCGGAGTGCCTGGGCACCTGGCACTAAAGCACAACTGAAGGGGTAAGCAGGAGCTTCAGTGGGAGATGGGCGCGTGGGCATGAACGGTCTAGGGCTGCCCGATAGCCCCCCTAAGCGATGCAGTAACCCCGCCAAGCGCAAGCGCTTCAGTTGCCAGGCGGGCAACTCCAGCAGTTGACCCAGCATCTCACCGAGTGCTGCCACTTCGGCGGCACTGTTGGGGTTCTCGGCGTCAGCAAGATCGAGAATTTGCGCCATGCGCAAAAATGCCTGCACTTCATTGGAGACCAGATTGTGGCCTAAAATCCCTTGTCCATCGGTGCCACTTAGGTCTTCGTGGTTAGTCTGCAAATAGTCCACCACCCGGGACACCACCGGCTCTAGGGGAGGAGAGACCGTGGTTTGACGGACAGTCGCGATCGACTCAGCCTGGGTCTTTAAGGCTTGAGCCAGGTTGGGTTGGTAGCCGTGAATATGATCCACCAGCAGCGTCACTACCTCTTGAACCAGAGTGCTTTCAAAGGTCCAAAACCCATAAAACTTGCGCTCGCGATCGCACTGAGGACGACCGTCCACCCCATAGTCTTGGTCAGAAAGTTCTTGACACAGCACCATGGCTGCGTAAGTTGGCGACCAAATGACCAGGTGCCACTCTTGAGCCACCGGATCTTCATCTGCTAGGGAGACCAGGGACACATTCGAGTGTTGGCTAGTTGGGTGTTCAGCAAACCCTGCATCCGGGGCAGCCAAAATGACGATTTGTCCCCCCTGTTGCGCCAACTCACCATAGCGATCAGCTTCTTGGAGATACCACTTTCCTCGCTGAAATGCAGTCAGCACAAGGGGTTGGCTCTCACAGGTGAGAATACAATCTTCCAGAGCATGACACAGCGACACCAGGGTGTTTTTGTAATACACGCCCAAACTCAGAGCAGAAGTAGAGGAAGGCTGACGGTGGGCTGTCGCCAATTTTTGCAGAATAGAACCGTTGAGCATCAGGGGTAGGGGTTACACAGATCACCAGAGGGTAAAACTTGAGTGGCTTTAGGGTGCCACCCTCGCCAATTGGGGCACAGCCTTTACGATAGGAGCCGACAGTGCTTCTGCCAAGTTAGCTCTCCCAAAGCGTTCTTCTAAAATAGCCATCACTTCTCGGCCAAAGTCATTGGGGTTGCGCTGCCAAGCCCGCAAGCAAACTTCTCCAAAGACCGAGCCCATGGGCTCAGGATTCCACAAGAGCTTCTTGGCCGTCCAGGGCATGATACTCATGGGATTGTAGCCCGGTTTCAGAATTCCATGCTCAAAGGCATAGTCTTCTAAATGGGTATGGGGTTGGAGGCCAATGAAGAAAATGGCCGGGTCAACCTTCTCAACACCAAAGATTCGCTCTAGCTCCCGGTGATAGGCCACTGTCTGGCGAATGGTTTCGGGGCGCTCGTCAATGACATTAAACGAGTAGTTGACCGACACCAAATCTTGGAAGCCCGCTGCCTTTAGATCTCGGCAATTTTCTAACACCGTGCGTAGGTTATACCCCATGCGCATCTTGCGGACTAGCTCTTGGGAACCACTGGTAATTCCAATTTCAAAGTAGTTCATCCCCGTTTGTACCATCAGCTCGCACAGCTCCGGGGTGAGATTGTCGGCTCGGATGTAGGCCGCCCAGTGAATGTCGTCCATACCCGCTGCCAAAATCTTTTGCAGCAACTCCACGGCATCGGGAATATAGCGCCGCGCTGGGATAAATTGAGCGTCGGTAAACCAGAAGTTGCGAACGCCGCGATCGTAGAGTTGCTGCATTTCCGCAACCACTTCATCGGCAGGGTTTACCCGTACTTTCTTTCCTTCGATGACGGTATAAACACAGTAGCAGCAGTTATGGGGGCAGCCTCGCTTGGTTTGCACTCCCACATAAAAATCTTCGGCTTGTAAATAATATGCAAATTCAGGCCAAATTTGGTCGATATAGTCGTAGTCACAAGCTGTTTTATCGATTTCCATCGGCCATTCGTGAATCATGCGATCGCGCGGAGGCGCTTCGCCAACCACATAACAGCGCTCGTCTTGAAAGGGGTGTCCCCGCAACAGCTTCTCAAGGAGCGCCTCTCCTTCGCCAACCGAAACAATGGTGCCCTGGGGCAAGCTACGGCCTAGCTGCTCATAAAAAACACTGACTGCGCCTCCCCCCACAACAGCACGCACTTGGGGGCAATATCGACGGGCGCGCTTTAGCCCCTGGCGAATCAAACCCAAGTTGCGCCACAACTCTGTGTAATAGGCCGTGGTCACCTTCAGGCCGCCTAAGGCTCCCTTGAAGCGCACCCAGGGATTAGCCCCATAGTAAAACTCAAAAGCATTTTGAAGTGGGTTGCCCCCTCGACCCCCCACTGGGGCATAGATTTGAATATCCCGCCAGGAGAACACCAGCAACGTGGGTTGAAACTGATCAATGCAGCGATCCAGTGCCACCCGAAAATCTAGAGGGGGAACCGTTCCCAAATCAAAAATCCGCTGCTCTATCTCTGGGAACTGCTTGTGGACATAATCCGCAAGGTAAACCACCCCAATCGGAAAAATGGGGTTACAGGGAAGCCTGACGTAGAGAATCCGAGGATCCATAGCTGTTGTTTAGAGCGGGCTGCTGGAAAAAACGCAATGCTAAGTTCTGTGAACTTATCTTTACAGTTACTCTCATGATAGAGCCATTTTTAGATAAAGGGCATCTGCCGCCCTTCAGTATCAGCCCCAAAAGTCTGCTCAGCAGCAATTTCACCCCAACTCTCCCCCTGGGGCTATCTTTAAGTTCCCTCGGGATCGATAGAAAGAGTCAACCCTAGATCTCAGAGGCATTTTGAGAAGTTGCTTAGACCTCGCACCCTCCCCCTAAACCCCCATACTAGGGGACTTAAGCGTGATCAAAACCATCCAGAATGGGGGGTTGGGGGGCAAATGATCATGGAAAGGCTTTAAAAGGCAGCCTCTGAGTTAACAAAGTGATTGCTTGGTAGTCCCCTTTACAGCAACAGGGATCGGCGAATGCTAGCCTCATAGAAAGCATAGAATAATACCATAAGAAGTTTCTTTTATCATGGCTCAAGTTTTTGATCCCCTACCATCTAGTCATTCAGATTTTATTGTTTGCTGCTATGTCAATGCCACCAGCAAGATTCAAGTGGCGCGGGTCACCAATATTCCAAATTGGTATTTTGAGCGGGTGGTCTTTCCAGGTCAGCAACTTGTCTTTGAATCTGATCCCCAAGCCCAGCTAGAAATTCATACGGGCATGATGGCCAGCGCCATTTTGTCTGATACGATCCCCTGTAATCGACTGCAAATCAGTGATATTTCAGAGCATCTCTCGCCAGACGCACAGCAGCGCATAGAAGAGCGCAATGACGGCCTAGACCAAAGCCCCAATTCTCTGGAGCATCCCTGGGAAGTCACCCTCAACAATGCCGCAAACCTATCATCCCCGAAAGCCTCTTAGGTCTAGCGGTCAAAGATGCTCAGTGATTCAGACTTAAGCTGTTTGGAGTTGGCTGAATCATCCCCAAGATTGATCTCCATGGCACTAATTTTGATCAATTTTCTGAAGTGGGGTGAGCCTGGGGTTAATAATTTTCTTGACCATGCCCGGAAATTTGGCGGCCAGGCACATCTTGTCACCCTCACCAAAGATATTGACGACTTCGCCCACCCCATAGGTTTCGTGATAAAGCCGGTCGCCAACCTTCCAGCCCTGAGGAGATGACGGTTGATTGGATCGGGTTTTACTGCTTTTGGCCTTAGACTTCAAGGATTTGCCAGTTTTGCCCAGGCGATAATTGGCTTGGAGCAACTCTGATGGCAGTTCTGAGAGGAATCCTGAAGGAACGGCAGGTTCACGGTTGCCATAAAGACGCCGCTCCCGTGCATAAGAGATAAACAATCGCTCTTGGGCACGGGTAATGCCCACATAGCACAGGCGGCGCTCTTCTTCTAGGGCTGCTGGGTCATTGAGTGCCCGGAAGTTGGGGAACAGCCCTTGCTCTAGACCCACCAAAAAGACCACCGGAAATTCCAACCCTTTGGCAGAGTGGAGCGTCATCAGCGACACCACGTCTTTGCCGTTCAAGTCATCCAAGTCAGAGGCCAGGGCGGTACTAGAGAGAAAGGCTGCTAGCGACTCATCGCTATTTTCATCCGCAAATTGCTTGGCCGCATTAAACAGTTCCTGAACGTTTTGCAACCGATCTTCGGCTTCATCAGTCTCTTGATTTTGCAAATCTTGGGTATAACCAGAGTCTGTCAAAACGCCCTGCAAAATATCGGTGGCCGATGCTGTGGCCGCTTGCAGCTGCCAGCGCTGGATCATGTGTGCAAATTGGAGAATGGCTTTGGCACTACGCCCAGCCAAGGTCTTTACTGCTGCGTCTTCTTTCAAGAGTTCCCAGAGCGGAATGTCAAGCTCTTGGGCAGCAGTCATGAGCCGATCTAGGGTGGTTTTGCCAATACCTCGACGGGGGGTGTTGATAATTCGCTGGAGGCTAACGGTATCGGCAGGGTTCACAATCAGCCGCAGATAGGCCAGCACATCTTTGATTTCTTTGCGGTCATAAAACTTCAGCCCCCCCACCACGGTATAGGGCACCCCCCAGCGTACCAGGCTGTCTTCAAAGGCGCGAGATTGGGCATTGGTGCGATAGAGAATGGCAAAGTCACCCCAGGTGATCTCCGGATGCTGGCGCTCTAGGGTACGAATTTGATCGACGACGAAAGCAGCTTCTTGGAGTTCGTCATCAGCGCGGTGGCAGTAGATGCTTTCACCCTCGCCTCGGGTGGGTTTGAGAACTTTGTCAATGCGTTCGGTGTTGTGCTCAATCAGGGTATTGGCGGCCTGGAGGATATTGGCAGTGGAGCGGTAGTTTTCCTCTAGCTTGACCATGGTTTGGGTCTCAGTGTCAGCGAGACCATCGCCAAAGTCGTCCTGAAAACCCATCAAAATGGTGAAATCCGCAGATCGAAAGGAATAGATCGATTGATCAGCATCTCCGACCACAAACACTGAGCGAGAGTGCCAGTCTCGAAAGTGCTCGGGGGATTGGTTATTGGTGGCCAGCAGTTTGATCAGGTCGTATTGGGTGCGGTTGGTGTCTTGATATTCATCTACTAGGATGTGGTGAAATTGACGGTTCCAATAATTTAAAACTTCAGGATTGGTTTGCAGCAGCAAGACCAGAACCCGAATCAGGTCGTCAAAGTCAAGGGCATTATTGGCCGCTAGGGCATCTTGGTAGAGGCTATAGACATTGGCAATGACCCGGCCTCGAAAGTCAGGCTGCTCGGCTTCAAGATCTTGGGCAGATAAGCCCTGGTTTTTGGCGGTGCTGATGGCGTAGCGCACGGAGCGGGGTTGAAATTTGCGGTCGTCTAGGTTGAGCTGATTGACGACAATATTTTTGATGAGGCTCTGAACATCTGACTCGTCAAAAATTGAAAAATTGCGCTCCCAGCGACGGCCTTTTTCATCGGCAAATTTATGGATGTCAAATCGGAGAATTCGAGCGCAAAGGCTATGAAAGGTGCCAATCCACAGGTGCTTGGTGACGGTTTTGTAGACGCGCGATCGCAGCTTAGTCTGCTCATGGGGAGGCAGTAGCCCTAGGGCTTTGCTTTTTTCTGATAGAGCCAATCTTTCTGCAAACAGCGTCTCAATCCGCTCCTTCATTTCCCGAGCAGCCTTGTTCGTAAAAGTCACTGCCAAGATATGTTCAGGATTAATCCGATGGCTTAAAACCAGATTAGAAATGCGATAGGTTAACGCCCGAGTTTTGCCAGACCCTGCTCCGGCAACCACTAGAAGTGGCCCATAGACATGTTCGACGGCGCGGCGCTGAGAAGGGTTGAGATGGCTGAGGAAGTCCGTCACGAGAGTCCTTTAATCAAGGAAGGGGCAATTCTTTTCAAGGTATCACAGGGCACCTGATCAGGCGTCTCGTCTGGGGACTGGCGTGGAAGGTTGCGTCAAAGTGTCACAATGAAGGATGTGACCTAGTGTTCCGTCAGGAAAATTTTGACGGGTCATAGACCCTCAAAATTTAACCCCATTCAACTTTCCGGCACTCAGGTACCCATCACATCAAAGTTGACAGACCACTAGCGGGTGAAGGAACGTGGCTTTTAAGGTTGGTTTACTCGGATTAGGAACTGTCGGAACCGGCGTGGCACAAATCATGCAAGCCCCCCAGGGTCGTCATCCCCTGCTGCATGAAATGTCTCTGCATCGGGTGGGGGTAAAATTTATCGATAAGCCGCGCACCATCGACGTTCCATCTGAAATTTTGACCACCAATTTGGAGGCTATCGTCACCGATCCAGATCTGGATGTGGTGGTAGAGGTAATTGGCGGCCTAGAACCGGCGCGATCGCTGATCTTGACCGCCATTGCCCAGGGCAAACATGTGGTGACGGCCAACAAGGCCGTGATTGCCCGCTACGGCGATGAGATTTTTACAGCCGCCAATGAGGCTGGGGTTTACGTGATGCTGGAAGCCGCTGTCGCAGGTGGCATTCCTGTGATTCAACCCCTAAAACAGTCCCTAGGCGGTAACCGCATCCGCAGCGTCACCGGGATTCTCAACGGCACCACCAACTACATCCTCACCCAGATGCAGCAGTCTGGCCGCGACTTTGCCGAAATCCTGCAAGAAGCTCAAGCACTGGGCTATGCCGAGGCTGATCCCACCGCCGATGTCGATGGCCTAGATGCTGGGGATAAGATTGCGATTCTGGCATCCCTGGCCTTTGGGGGACGCATTAAGCTCGATCAGGTGCATCGTGAAGGCATTCGCCAGGTGAGCGCCGCAGATATTACCTACGCTGAGAAGCTGGGGTTTGTGATTAAACTCCTGGCTGTGGCTCAGGTGCCCACAGGGCACACAGTGGGGGATGCCCCCCCGGCTCAATTGGAGGTACGCGTTCATCCCACCTTGGTGCCCAAATTGCACCCCCTAGCCAGCGTCAATGATGTCTACAACGCCATATTGATTGAGGCTGACCCCCTAGGGCAGGTGATGTTTTTGGGCCCTGGGGCGGGGGCTGGTCCTACCGCTAGCGCTGTGGTCTCTGACTTAATTAACATTGTGGCGCTGCTTAAGTCCGGGTTAACCGCCAATACTCCTGAAACCAATATCATCCATCCGCTGTTGGCCTGCTCCCATCACCACTACGCCCAGATTGCCCCCATGGATGCGCTGGTGACTCGATTTTATGCGCGCTTCCTCACCCAGGATCACCCCGGTGTCATTGGCCATCTGGGCACCTGTTTCGGCAGCCGAGGTGTCAGTTTAGAGTCTGTGGTGCAAACCGGATTTCAAGATGGCTTGGCCGAAATTGTGGTGGTGACCCACGATGTGCGCGAAGGGGATTTCCACCAAGCGCTCACGGATATTCGTCACCTAGATGCTATTAACCACATTCCCAGTATCTTGCGGGTGCTTTGACCACAGGCACAGCAAAAGATGCATGTCAGACCTTTTCTGGCTCCACAATTATCACCGAAGGAATCGCTGGTTTATAGAGCAAATAAAAATAGCCAATCCCAGCCAATTTCAACATCAGACTAGGGGTTTCTCCATTTCATTGTGGGTTTAGGTATGCACAAGTCTTCGGTTGTATTATCCACCCCTGATTGACTGACAAAAGTTGTACGCTCTCACCCCCAACCCCTCTCCCAAGGGGCTTCGGTGTAAACACAAGTCTGAGAAAAACGATTTCACCCTGCATTCGCCCCCTACATCCCCCATTCTGGGGGACTGTGAGATAGTCAGAACCCCCCAAATTGAAGTTTTGTCAGTCAACCAGTATCTACCCTGTCTAGCCCCCTAAATCCCATTTGGGGGACTTAAGTGGGATCAAAGCCCCCCAGAATGGGGGGTTGGGGGGCGAATGCAGAGTATAGGAAGACCTTAAAGGCAGCCTCTGAAATCGCAGCAGGGGTAGGGGTAGGCAGGGGCTCTTCCACGGTCGGCAACTCAGTGACACCAGGAGTTTCTAAGTCTCGGAGCAGGGTTTGAATCCGCTGCAAAGCTGCCCCATTGCCTGCGGTTTTCTGTCGCGCCCAGGTCAGGGCTGCGGCTGGAGAGCGCTGCATGTGCATGAGCATCGCTCCCCAAGCAATAGCATCAGTCTGCTGGGGATTAAAGGCCAGAGCCGCCTCAACCCGACTTTGCAAGCGACCCGAGTCAGCCAGGAGCATTTGCCGCACACCCGGGCGAGCTCCACTGGCGGACGTGAGCACATCAGTGGCCGCGGACCAAGACCCATTGATTAAGTAAGCCACAATTCGCTCCACAATGTCGGTGTAAGCTTGCTCTGCCTGAGTGTGAGTGACTTGGGCATGGAGCTGGATCAGGGCGAATTGAGCCTGGGCTTGGGGAGGCCAGGACTGGCTCTGCCCCAGGGCCTTGAGTTGGGCCAGGGCAGGACTCCACAACCTCTGCTGGGCTAGTCGTACCCCAGCTTCATACTGGGCATCTGCGATCGCAGGGTTAGCCAAAGAAATCCGCTGGAGTTGCTCTGCCCCACTGGAGGTTTGCTGGAGTTGGTACACTGCAAAGTCAGGCTCTAGCCCAACGGATTGGTTCACCACCAACTCCAGGGCTTCGTTGCCCGTAACAGCCTGCCAGCGAGGAAATTCACCCCTGGGACTGACCCAGTTCAACATGACCCGAAAGCGTGAAGATCGAGGGGGAAAATAGAGCACCTGACCATAGGTGGCCGTGGTATGCCGATCCGTTGACAACCCACTCAAAAGCAGCCACAGCCCAGGCTTAGGGGCAGGCTCTAACCGCTGAATTCGGCTCAGCGGCAGGGGTCGTTCCGATCGAGACAGCAACCCAGCTCCCTCCGTTAACACAGCCAAATCCAGTGCCGTGGGGCCGCGAACCTGCCGTCGCTCCAGCAGTCGGTAAAAGTGTTGAGCGCTGAGCAACCGCAGCAGCATCGGGAGTTGCAAGGCTCGGTAGGTTTGCAACTCCAGCAATGGCTGGCAATTGGCTTGGCAATTGGGGGCAGGTGGCTGAGCAATGGGAATCAAAACATCAGGAACATCCCTGACAAAGACAGATGACCTAGCCACTGTCGTCAACTCAATGGGCAAACTGGGGGAGAGGTTTTGCCCGCGCAGCCGATCTTGAATTTGGGCTAGGGTTTGGGGCCGATAGTTCTCATTGGTCTCTGGGGCAGATGACATGGGCAGAAACTGCATCAGCCAAAAGTCTACATCGGGGTTTACCATCACCTGCCAACTCAACCAAATCAGCCCCCCAGTCACCAGCGCTGAGCCAGCAATGGCGAGGCTACCTAGCCCTGGCAGCCCCCATGGAACATGTGGGAAAACTGGCCGACGCCGTGGGTGGCGGCGTCGAGACTGGCGATGCGAGGCAGCCTCAACGTAAACCACCTTGCCATGACGAACTTCTCGCCTCAGGGAATGTTTGGCCAATGGAGCCCCTCAACCTAGTTTGTGCCACATCACGATGCAGGATTTAATCATTCACGCTGGCAAGACTCCCGCTACAAATCGCGTTGATGTTCTTCGAGAATGTCGATGAGGGAAACCTGGCACTGCATTGGCAGCAGTTCAGCCAAGGGCAACTCTAAGCGTCCCCCACCCAATTTCACTGGAATATCTGCCAGCACTTCTGAGACTTGGGCTTCACTCACCGAACCAGCAGTGAGCATGGGCATAAACCGCTCGGCGAGCAGGGTATGCAAGTGAGCATCGGCCAAGTATAAATGCCATTTGGCAACATCAATATAAATATTTTTGCCAATATCTGCGGCGAGGTCTTCAATTGCCTGGGAGGACGTCGCATTACTCATGGGGTTACCTCTCAAATTCAATGGCCTGGAATATAGAAGGTCTGAGAAATCGCCTAATCGAGCCATTCAGCAGACCGCTCTCAGAGGCCGTCTGAAAAGCCTCATTCATCCCTGCATTAGCCCCCGACCCCCCAAAATTGGGGGGAGAAAGCCAAAAACTCTGCTCATTTCCCCCCAATTTTGGGGGGCTAGGGGGGCAAGTGCAAGGTCTAAGCAACTTCTCAAACTGCCTCTCATGCGGGGGTGGAATCTTGATCGTAGCGAGCAATCACAAAGACATACAGGCCATGGAGCACCAGCAACGATAGCCATCCACCGCTGAGCCATACTGTCCAAGGCCATGATTCAGCTTGCAAGAGGCGGACGAACCAAAACCCAGAGTTCAATGCGCCGAATAAAGCCACATGAACCGCAAAGTTGATGCGGTCAGCCAAGCGTCGGTAGGCAGGGTCTTGGCGATCGGGTTTTCGGGGCCAACGAGGGGGCATGACAACAGGTTCATGACAGGACAAGTTTTCTTGATTTTAACGTGAGTTCGACAGCTCTTGTCTGCCCTCACCCCAACCCCTCTCCCAATGTTGGGAGAGGGGCTAAAACCTTGAATTTGTGCTCTGTTCCCCCTCTCCCAATGTTGGGAGAGGGGGCTAGGGGGTGAGGGCGGATAAGTCCTCGAACTCACGTTGATTTTAGTTTTGTGGGGGCTGCCCTGGCAATTGACTGAGATAGGTTTCAATGGCATCCGAGGCTATCTCTGCCAGGGGGCGACCTTGAAATTGCGCCGTTTCTTTGAGACGGGTGTAGACTGGCTCGCGCAGATTAACCCGATAGCGTATTCGACCTTTATCTTTGGACTTTGCTTGAGAGCGGTCGGGGGTATAGGTTGCGGCAAATTGCTGAAGGGCTTCATGACCGACTCGATGGCAGAAATCCCCGAAGCTTTCAGAGTCAATATCTTGACGACGGGCTTGTTGAAAGTAAACGAAAAGCGGCTCTAAGGTGGACTCTAACTCGGCAATGGGCAACTTGTGCAAATACACCGAGGCTAAACGGGTTTGGTGGGGGCTGCCGCCCAGCCAGAGTTGATAGGTTTCGGGAGTAATGCCGACAAAGCCAACTTCCGCCATGTAGGGACGCGCACAGCCGTTTGGGCAACCGGTCATCCGCACCACAAAATGTTCCTGCCCTAGCCCCAAGCGCTCTAAAAGCAGGCGCAGGCGTTGCAACACACTGGGAATAGCCCGCTCTGACTCGGTGATGGCCAGACCACAGGTGGGTAAGGCCGGACAGGCCATGGCATAGCGAAAGAGGGGATCTACATCCTCCACAGGTTTTACGCCAGCACCCTCTAGAAGCTGGTGAATGGCCTGTTTATGCTCGGGCTGAATGTTGTAAAGAATCAAGTTTTGGTGGGGGGTCAGCCGCATGGGGAGCTGATAGGCTTCCACAATCTGACGCAGGGCTTGTTTGAGTTGGAGCCCGTCGGTGTCTAAAATGCGGCCATTGTCGATGGACAGACCCAAAAACCACTGGCCGTCGCCCTGCTCATGCCATCCCAAAAAGTCTTGGTAGCGAAATGCTGGCAAGGAGCGCAGCGGTGCTATCGATTTTCCAAAGTAGCGCTCTACGGTCTGGCGGAACTGATCGATGCCCCAGTCGTGAATGAGGTATTTCATCCGAGCGTGACGACGTTGGGTGCGATCGCCGTAGTCGCGCTGAGTGGCTACAATTGCTTTGACCAAATCGTAGACATCAGCTTTGGTCACAAAGCCTAGGGGGTCGGCAGTGCGAGCAAAAGTTTCTTCTTTATTGTGAGTGCGGCCCAGGCCGCCGCCCACGTAAACATTAAATCCTTCCAGGTTTTGATGTTCGTCTGCGATCACCACCAAGCTGACATCTTGGGTAAATAAGTCTACCGAGTTGTCACCGGGCACCGTAACGGCCATTTTGAATTTACGGGGCATGTAGTGCTCTCCGTAAATTGGCTCTTCGGGATCCTCTAGATTGGTGCCGTTGGTGTTCCGCTGCCGGGCGACTTTGACCTCAGGATGCTCTTCGGCGGACAGAAATTTTTCGCCGTCCAGCCAAATTTCGTAATAAGCCCCGGTTTGGGGGGTGAGCAGATCGGCCAGTCGGTTGGCATATTCATAGGCGTAGCCATACTCGGGACGATTGGCAAAGGGCGCAGGCGGTGCCATGATGTTGCGATTGAGGTCGCCACAAGCGCCTAGGGTCGAGCCCATGCTCTTGACGATAGCTGCGATCGCAGCCTTAAGGTTACGCTTCAAAATACCGTGCACCTGAAAACCTTGGCGCGTCGTTACCCGCAGTGTGTGGTTCCCATAGGTATCCGCCAAGCGATCTAAAGTCAGGTATAGTTGCGGGGGAATAAACCCACCAGGGCTGCGGGTTCGCAACATCAACTGATAGTCTTTTTCCTGGCCTTTGATCCGATTATCCCGGTTGTCCTGTTGATAAGAGCCATGGAACTTAAGGATCTGCACGGCTTCTTCGCTGAAATGCGTGGTATCCTGCCCTAACTCTAGCTTCAGGGGCTCTCGCAAATATTGACTCCGCTCTTTGAGTCCTTCGAGCTTAGAGCGTTTGATCGGGGCCTTGGGCAAAGAATTAACCATTAACGTGTAAGTCCGGTAACTCGGTCGGGTTTTCGGGGTATGGTCACGATTGTACCATCCCTAAGGTATCAAGGTTTGGATCCCCTCGTCTGCCCTTGAAAAAACCCCTTACCGGAGTCAGGGGTTCAAAAGCAGCGACCTCATTCTCTGTTGGCAAGCACGAAAAGCGTAACTCAAGTCGTACCCAGTCCTACCCAGCAGGAAATACCAGACTTTTACGGATGCGGATGGCGCTTAGATTTGCACTCTTGCTCCCAACAGCGATGGAGATAAGCGACCCGATACACTTGCCAAAATCGCTTTGGGCTGAGAACCAGCCTAATCTCAGGATGAAACAGAGGCTGGTTTAAAAACTGCCAGAGAGGAAACCAGCGGAGAGTAGAGGTTGAGAACTTCATGGCCTTGTGCGAGAAGCGCGAACACTTTATCAGTACTACGTTTAGAATACCCAAGTCTTTTTGGGATCGAACAGCCTTGAGCCGTTACGAAACCTATCCTCTCCTATTGTCTAAGCGGGACTGGAGTCACTTCATCCCTCAGAGGGTGGAAACATGGCTCCTCAAGCTCATCAAAGGGCTGAACCCCCCAATCGGTATGGCATGATAGATGTGCTGCCCAAGCTTGACCCTGTTTTTCTGTGCTTAACTTTAGGTCGTTAAAGTTCACAAAGACTTAACAAAAAGTGCCATGCTAGAGGGCAGCGTCACTGACAGAGAGGAACAGTCCCTTCATGTCTCTATTTGACTGGTTTGACAACCGCAAAAAATCAAGCCCTATCAGCCAAGTGCAGCAAGAGCGGGAAATTGCTGACGGGCTTTGGACAAAATGTGAGTCCTGTGGTGTTCTTGCCTATACCAAGGATTTACGAGCCAATGCCATGGTATGCCCAGAGTGCAGCCATCATCTCCGCATCTACAGCGATGAGCGTATTCGCCAGCTCATTGACCCTGGAACCTGGGTTCCCATGGACGAAACCTTAGTCTCCTGTGACCCATTGCAATTTAAAGATCGCAAATCCTATAGCGATCGGCTGCGCGACTATCAGGAAAAAACAGGTCTTCAGGACGCCGTCAAAACCGGGACAGGCAACATCGAAGGGTTACGCCTAGCCTTAGGCGTCATGGACTTTCGATTCATGGGTGGCAGCATGGGATCAGTCGTAGGCGAAAAACTCACCCGCTTGATCGAACATGCGACCGAAAATCAACTGCCTTTAGTAATTGTCTGTGCCTCGGGCGGTGCGCGCATGCAAGAAGGCATGCTCAGTCTCATGCAAATGGCCAAAACCTCTGCCGCACTTGAGCGTCACCGCGATCAACACCTGCTGTATATTCCTATCCTCACCCACCCCACAACCGGAGGCGTCACCGCCAGTTTTGCCATGCTCGGGGATATTATTTTGGCCGAACCCAAAGCCACCATTGGGTTTGCTGGGCGACGAGTCGTTGAGCAAACCCTACGAGAAAAGCTGCCAGACAATTTTCAAACTGCCGAATACTTGCTCAGCCATGGTTTTATAGATGCCGTGGTGCCGCGCACTCAGCTCAAAGCTACCCTAGGGCGTTTGATTAAGCTCCATCAGCCCATGCCCAACGCTTCAGATGTTTTCAAAGGCAACCTCGGGGCTCGACCCGCCACACTCTCTTAAGCCATGGCTCTGCCAAAAACGGCTTGGGAAACGTACCCCTCAATGGCATGATATTAGGTGAATCAGTATGGTTTGATGCGTGGGTTCCGTTTATGAGAATGCCAAGCATCTCTGCACACGAGCCTAGCGGAGCAATTTCTCATTGGTGCAATGGGGTGTTCCCTGCCCTCGGTTCGTTTCCAGATGATTCAGATAATGCTGCATGGATCGCTGCGACCAAGGCAACAGGAGCAACTGAAGTTGACCCTTGCAGATGATTTATGCATCAACTGTGTTGAGAGCCTGATTACGAAGCAAACTTGAAAGGAGAACTATGTTGAATAGATCCGTTGGGCTGGTGGTGGCCGCTGTATTCTTCATGTTCCAATTTTGGATGGGCCCAGCCTTGGCTGCCGAACTGGATGAAGCAACCCGCACCGTAAACCTCAATGAAGCAGGAGACACGGTGATTTTATCCCGCGCTCAGCTTGAGAAGGGTCAGAAGCTCTTCAACTACGCCTGTGCCCAGTGCCATGTGCGCGGTGTTACCAAGCAAAATCCCACCCTAGACTTGTCGCCCAAGACCTTATCTCTGGCCAATCCTAGTCGAGATAACTTGGAAGGAATGGTTGATTACATTAAAGATCCCACAACCTACGATGGTTTTGAATCCATTGCTGAGCTACATCCCAGCCTCAAGAGTGCTGATATTTTCCCGAAAATGAGAAATCTATCTGAGGATGACATTGAATCGATTGCCGGACATGTTCTGGTGCAACCTAAGGTGTTAGGTGATCGCTGGGGCGGCGGTAAGATCTACTTCTAAATTAGGCAGCCTCAAAAAATCATCTCGATTTAGCTTGATTTCTAGATTCATAGAGCCTTTACAATAGTTATTGAGGATGTATTAATCATCGGGCATAGCTAGGGGGCTAACTTCCAACGCAGCCTTTGCTTGCGGCGTTATCCTTTAGGATGCCCTGCCCATAGAGAATAAACCTCTTGTTTATTCGTCATGAGTAGATGCCAATACACCTTGCCGATTTTACCCATGGAGGAGACCCCTTTGAAAAAGCTGTTGTCGATTTTGATGCTGGCCATTACCGTTGTTACGTTTGCGATGCAGCCTGCCTTTGCAGCAGACATTGCCAATGGAGCCAAGGTTTTTAGTGCCAATTGCGCTGCCTGTCACATGGGTGGCAACAATGTTGTCATGGCCAATAAAACCCTCAAGAAAGATGCTTTAGAGCAGTTCGGGATGTATTCCGCTGACGCCATCCAAAACCAGGTCAAAAATGGCAAAAACGCCATGCCTGCTTTTGGCGGTCGGTTGTCTGACAGCGAAATTGCAGATGTAGCTGCCTATGTGCTTGATCAAGCTGCGAAAGGCTGGGCTGGCTAATTTCGTCTCATGATTTTTCACACCCAATCCCCTTGTGGGTTGGGTGGCATAGGTGCGGCATTTAAAATCCGGGCTTGCCCGGATTTTAAATGCCAAATAATCTTTGCAGCTATATAGATACCCGCCCCAGACATGGGAGCTTGACCTTTTGACTTTGAGGCGGTTTGAAAAGTTTCTAACGCGTTGCACCCGCCCCCTAAGTCCTCCCTTCTGGGGGACTTAAGCGTGATCAAAGCCCCCCAGAAGGAATTGGGGGCGAATGTAGAGCAAGACTTTAAAAGGCAGCTTCTCAAGGCTTTTGTTGAACTGACGTGAGTTCGAGGACTTATCCGCCTTCACCCCCTAGCCCCCTCTCCCAATGTTGGGAGAGGGGGAACAGAGCACAAATTCAAGGTTTTAGCCCCTCTCCCAACATTGGGAGAGGGGTTGGGGTGAGGGCAGACGAGAGCTGTCGAACTCACGTTGAACTGAGCAAAATACTGCCATTGGCGCGGGGGGCACCGAGTAGATATCACAAACGTTTACAATCGCAATAAGAAGATTACTGCTCTCTCATTCCCAGGCTGTTGTATGACCGACGTGCCCGTCTCCCGCATTCGCAACTTTTCCATCATTGCCCACATTGATCACGGCAAATCAACCCTGGCCGATCGCTTGCTCCACACCACGGGCACAGTTACCGATCGGGATATGAAAGAGCAGTTCCTAGACAACATGGATCTAGAGCGAGAGCGCGGTATTACGATTAAGCTGCAAGCAGCCCGGATGAACTATACCGCTCAGGATGGCCAGTCCTACGTGCTGAATTTGATTGACACCCCAGGGCATGTGGACTTTTCCTATGAAGTGTCGCGCTCTTTGGCCGCCTGTGAGGGCGCTTTGCTGGTGGTGGATGCCTCCCAGGGGGTTGAAGCTCAGACCCTCGCCAATGTCTATTTGGCTCTAGAGCATGATTTAGAAATTATTCCAGTGCTGAATAAAATTGATCTGCCTGGGGCGGAACCAGAGCGCGTCAAGGAAGAAATTGAGGAAATTGTGGGTTTAGATTGCAGTGGCGCAATTCTGGCTTCTGCGAAGGCTGGCATTGGCGTTCCAGACATTTTGGAGGCGATTGTCCATCTGGTGCCTCCGCCTCAGGACACCGTTGATCAACCCTTGAGAGCCCTGATTTTTGACAGCTACTATGACCTGTACCGGGGTGTGATTGTCTATTTCCGGGTTATGGATGGCACAGTGCGCCAGGGAGATCGGGTGCGACTGATGGCCTCAGGCAAGGAATACGAAATTGATGAGTTGGGGATACTGTCACCCACCCAGGTTCAGGTTGAAGAACTCCACGCTGGAGAAGTGGGCTATTTTGCAGCGGCAATTAAGGCGGTAACGGATGCCCGAGTGGGTGACACCATCACGCTGGCGGCCAAGCCTGCACAGCAGCCGTTACCTGGTTATGTGGAGGCCAAACCCATGGTCTTCTGTGGCATGTTTCCCACCGATGCCGATCAGTTTCCAGATCTGCGGGATGCCCTGGAGCGTCTGAGCTTGAATGATGCTGCTCTTCAGTATGAGCCTGAAACTTCTAGTGCCATGGGCTTTGGGTTTCGGTGTGGCTTTCTGGGGTTGCTGCACATGGAAATTGTTCAGGAGCGGCTGGAGCGTGAATATAACTTAGATCTCATTATTACGGCACCCTCTGTGGTCTATCGGGTGACTACGGTAAAAGGTGAGGTCTTGAAAATTGATAACCCCAGTACACTGCCGGATCCCCAACACCGTGAAAAGATCGAAGAGCCCTATGTGCAGGTGGATATGATCACCCCTGAGGAGTTTGTGGGGACATTGATGGAGCTAGGGCAGAGCCGTCGTGGGGTGTTTAAGGATATGCGCTACTTGACTCCAGGACGCACAACTCTGGTGTATGAGCTGCCTCTGGCTGAGGTGGTGACGGACTTTTTTGATCAGATGAAGTCGCGATCGCGCGGCTATGCCAGCATGGAATATCAACTGATTGAGTACCGGGAAAATCCCCTAGTCAAGCTTGATATTTTGATTAACACCGATCCAGTTGATTCTCTAGCAACCATTGTGCATCGCGACAAAGCCTATTACACGGGCAGAGCCTTAGTGAGTAAGCTTCGGGAGCTGATTCCTCGCCACCAGTTCAAAATCCCCATCCAGGCCTCCATTGGCAGCAAAGTGATTGCTAGCGAGAGCATTCCCGCCCTGCGTAAAGATGTGCTGGCCAAATGCTATGGCGGTGATATTTCCCGAAAGCGTAAGCTCCTCGATAAGCAAAAAGCCGGGAAAAAACGCATGAAATCTGTGGGGCGGGTGGATGTTCCCCAGGAAGCCTTCATGGCAGTGCTCAGACTTAAGGATGAATAAGAGGCCGTTTGAAAAGCCTCATTCATCCCTGCATTAGCCCCCCCGACCCCCCAAAATTGGGGGGAGAAAGCCAAAAGCTCTGATCATTTCCCCCCAGAATTGGGGGGCTAGGGGGGCGAGTGCAAGGTCTAAGCAACTTCTCAAACAAGCCCTAAGCCAAACTCAAGCCTCAAGCCATGGCTTCCTAGAGAGCAACGACAAAAAGTCTCCACCCAAACCAGAAAGTTACGTGAGATAGACAGTCAACTCAGCAATATTGTGAACGCACAAATGGATAATTTCTAGAATCTAAACGTAGTTCGGAGAGTTCCCACAAAAACAGGATCATTGTTGCTGAAGTTATTCGCATTCAGTATAGTAATTACAGTGGCATCAATGCCAATATTGTCATTGACAGGGAAATGATAATTAACCTCAATATCTTTTTGCATACCGCCATCACCCCCCCCTGAAATCAAAAAGCGCTCCCCTTTGAGCACATCGGATGGAATTACAAACGAAATAGTGCCCTGTGCCCCTTCTCGACCTAGATCAAGAAAGGCTACACCAAATTGAATGGATTGATTGTTGACATCTCCTCTAGGACGGGTGAGATCGACAGGCTTCAGGTTAGTATTTGCATAATAGTACCGACCAAAGAGTCCAAACTTAGATGTTATTAACCAATCAAAATTAAACCCAAAAGTATTAGCAGTTGCATTGTTTAGATCGCCGCCGAATCCATCATCAGCTAGACCCCACAGCGGCAGTCCTGCCGTCCCCCCAATTAGCCCACCAAATGTTCTTTGTATATTCGAGCGTGCATAATAGGCACGCAAGTTGACATTACTTGTTGGACTGTAGACCACCTCAGCATTAATTGTATTTGTACCTCCAAATAGACCTTCATTCAAATTCGGAGCTGACTGCAAGAAATCTGGTAAAAATTCATTGCTTTGACTCAAGTAACCGAGATGAAATGATAGATTTTCGAGAGGAGTATAAAGGAGGACGACACCAGCACCCCGCTTACTAGCATTTAACAACGGACTGTTGATTGAATTAAATGTATTCGCCCCATTTAGAAAAAAGGTAAAGCGATTATTGTCAAAATAGCGATAGAAGTTCAACCGTGGCCCTGCTACGACCTGTAAAGTCCTACCGACTGGAAAAGTATAGGATAATTCTCGCAAGACAAATTCAGCAACACCATCATTGGGACCAGAGGTTTGATTGAGAAAGTTAACCCCTGATGTGTTGAAAAGACCCGCAGAGACAAAGGCATTTGAGGGGGCACTCCCATTTCCTGCTGCCAACTCTACTCTCAGCAGATCTCTACCACTAAATGACGTATTCAAATCCAGCCATACTAACCCAGTAAACGTAATATTAGGGTCATCCGTTACAGTACGAAATCTAGGTTGATTGGCACCATCTCGATCAGGCTCACCAATGGCTCTAAAGGGTAAAATTCCATCTACCCCATTGGCTCTTATATTATTTCCAGTCGCCCCAGCAATTGAAAAAGCGGCGAGTCCAGTTAATTTTGTGGTAGTTGAAAACTGCTGGGCTTCCAGAGTTGCTGTGCGCGCCTCCAGCGCATCGACCCGACCCCGTAGGGTTGCTAGCTCTGTTGCAAATTCTTCTTGGAGTGCTCGAATAGTCTGTAAGTCTTCTTGAGTAGCAAAGCGATCGCTAATCTGATCGAGACAGGCATTTAATGCTGCCGCCAGTTCATACCGCGTCGCCCCTCGACTGCCCCGAAATGTGCCATCTGGATATCCAGCAATGCAGCCATAGCGCTCAACCAGAGATTGTAAAGCCTGAAAAGCCCAGTCAGTAGGCTGTACATCTGAGAGTTGCGATACAGATGTGACTTGATCAAAAGACTCGACTTCATCAATATCAAGTATAGGAGATAAATGGTAACTAGAAAAGCTTGGCTGACTCCCAGCACTGAAACTATCAAATGGATCTTTAGGATCGCTCGCCTGAGCAGTTAATGGAAAAAGAATGGGTAGAAATAAAATTGAAGAAATTAAAACGGAATTCAATTTACAGAATGACATAATATAGATTTCCTCACATCTAAGGCTTAAAAATCAACCTTTTCAGATATTTACTTTTACCAGAAAAAAGTTGAGCCGTATAGCCATAAAAGATAGATAAAAGTTCGATCTAAGTTGGAAAAGTTCGATGGTCTCTGTATGAAGAGAACTCACTTCTGTTCCCTCGTGATCAAAGCACTGAGCTGAGCCACAGCCTATTAGGTGCCCAATCCCTCGTTGAGCCGCGTCTCGTCTTTGTCTGAGCGGATTACGCTGGGGGGATGCTAGGAACACAAACCAAAAACTTTTATTGCCCAAGGGACGAAATGTGTCCAAGACGACAAAGCTAACTTTTGAAGATCACTAGGATAGAGGTTTACTTTAAGTTGCCTTAACCAGAGAACAACGAGCCAAGCACTTGTTGAATTTTCCAATGGATATTGAAGCAGCAATTGGGTTTGTCGAGCAGACTTTGGGTGAAAAAAGATTAAGCAGACTTCAATTGGAGGTGCTGGAACAGGTTTGGGCGGATCGTTCTTACCAAGAGATTGCGCACTCTGTTGGGTATGAGGTCGGGTATGTCAAACAAACTGGCTCTCAGCTTTGGCAGTCTCTGAGCCAAGCATTTGGTGAGAAAATAACCAAAAATAATGTTCAGTACATCCTGGCTCGTAAGGCAAAAGAAGCTCTAAAGGCTCCAACCAAGGAGGATGATACAGACCCAACCTACACCCAAAACTCGTCGAGTGTAGATTGGGGAGAAGCCGTAGACGTGGCTTCTTTTCATGGCCGTCAGGTAGAGCTTGAGACCCTAGAGGATTGGATTGAGCAAGATCGTTGCCGTCTGATCGGTATTTTTGGCATGGGTGGCATCGGCAAGACCTGTCTGTCTGTCAAATTGGCTCAGCGTCTTGAATCTCGGTTTAGCTCCATCATCTGGCGTTCTTTGCATAATGCACCTCCCCTGGAAAGTTTGTTGACTGATATTCTCCAGTTTTTAGCCCCTGGAAAAGTCAGTACCAATTTTTCCTCACTTAATGAACATCTTTTATTTCTCTTAAATTATTTGCGAGATCATCGTTGCTTAATTGTCCTAGATAATGTTGAGACTGTCTTGCAACCTGGCGGTTACTCAGGAGACTATCAATTGGGGTACGACGGTTATGGCCAGTTCCTAAAACGAATGGGTGAAGTTCCTCATCGCAGCACAGTCCTGATAACCAGTCGTGAAAAGCCTAAGGGGTTTGTAGCAGAAGCAGGGATTGGTTTGCCGATTCGCGCACTTTCCCTGACAGGACTACCGGAAAACTGTGTACAAGCAGTCTTAAAGGCAAAGGGAAACTTTTATGGCTCTACTTCCGAATGGAAGAACCTTTGCAGGTGCTACGCTGGCAACCCCCTGGCACTCAAAATTGTCGCCTCTGCAATTCATGACTTCTTTGGGGGGTACCTTCGAGCTTTTCTAGATACACTCCAGACTGGGTCAGCCGTATTCGGAGATATTCGGGAACTTTTATCGAGCCAAATTTGTCGCCTTTCAGACCTTGAGCAGCAGGTGATGTATTGGTTGGCTATTGAGCGTGAGCCGGTTACTCTAGCTGAGCTACAATCTCAACTGATTTTACCTCAATCTCCTGGTAATGCATTTGAGGCACTTGAAGCTTTAGAGCGGCGATCTTTAATCGAAAAAATGCCTGCGTTGAAGGAAAAAGATAGTCCTCGCTTCACGCTCCAGCCTGTTGTCATGGAATTTATGACTGAACAGTTAATTGAGGAGACTGTTAACACCTTTTTAAGTTTACAAAGTCATATAGAATCTGATGTATTATCTGTATCAACTCAGATTAAATACTTGGATCTTGGTTTGCTCAAAACACATGCACTCATGAAGGCTCAGGCCAAAGATTACATTCGAGAAATACAGCGTCAATATATTTTGCAACCCTTGCTAGATCGACTGCTGTGTCGATTGGGGCAGCCGGGTCTAGTCCATTCTTTTCAGGTTGTTTTGGCGATGCTTCGGCATCAACCTGCCTCGATTACTAGTTATGTCGCGGGTAACATTCTTAACTTTCTCGCCCAGTTATCAAATTGCTGGGAAGGTTGGGATTTCTCGTACCTAACGGTTTGGCAGGCTCACTTAACATCGGTAAATTTGCATCGTTGTAACTTTCAATCTGCTGATCTTTCCCATTCTGTTTTCAAGCAAGCCTGTGGCCAAATTTTAACGGTTGCCTTTAGTCCAGACGGTGAATATTTGGCCACAGGGGATGTCAATCATGAACTACATATTTGGCGGGTTGCTGAAGGAAAACTATTATTTTCAGGTCGAGTGGATGAAGGGTGGATTTGGTCAGTTGCCTTTAGCCCAGACGGTCGCTATGTTGCAAGCTGTGCCAATCGAGGTGTTTACCTATGGGATGTCCACACTGGGGAGTGTATTCAGCACTTTACGGGGTACACAGATCGGGTGTTCTCAGTTGCCTTTAGTCCCAGCGGTCGTTGGCTGGCAACCGGAAGCGAAGATCGACTGGTTCGCATCTGGGAGGTTGAGACGGGTCAATTGCGCTACGCTCTCCCTGGGCATGGAGATGAAGTTCGCTCTGTGGCATTTGCGGCATGGGTTCCGGGTCGATTAGATCACCTGCTGGCCAGTGGCAGTGTGGATGGCACGATTCGCCTCTGGAATCCGGAGTCGGGTAAAAACGTGGGCGTCCTGTCTGCTCAGAATCAGCCCATTTGGTCAATCGCCTTCAGTCCCCAGGGAAATTTGTTGGCCTGTGGCAGCGGCGATCGCACCATTCACCTATGGGACATTCGGTCTTATACTCTGCTGCAATCTATCAAGGGACACTTAGCCCTTGTGCGGTCTGTCGCCTTTAGTCCAGACGGCAAAACCCTGGCCAGTGGCAGTGATGACCGCACGATTCGACTCTGGCAAGTCGAGCAAGGAATATGCCGACAAGTGCTGCGCGGGCATGGAAGCTGGATTTCTGCCGTTGCCTTTAGTCCAGATGGAAGTCTCCTGGCGAGCGGCAGTGAAGATCAATCGGTACGGTTATGGGATAGTCAATCTGATCGCTGCCTTAAAACCCTGCAAGGCCACAGTAATGGCGTATGGTGTGTTGCCAGTCATCCTACAAGCCCTTGTTTGGCAAGTGGCAACCAAGATGGAACCATTGGTCTTTGGGATATTGGCAGTAGGCAGTTGCTGCGATCTTTGAAGAGCCACACCAGTTGGGTTTGGGCGATTGCCTTTAGCCCTGATGGACTGACTCTAGCCAGTGGCAGCGAAGATCGCTCCATCAAGCTATGGGAGGTGGCAACAGGTCGTTTGATCAAGACACTGCACGGACATTCTGGTCCTATTTTTTCGATTTGTTTCAGTCCAGACTGCTTAACCCTCTACAGTTGCAGCCTTGATGGAACCCTTAGGTTCTGGAATCTGCGCAATGGAACCTGCCGACGCACCTGCGCTGGCCATACAGGAGGAGTTTGGGCGTTGGCACAGAGTCAGAATGGTGACTTGCTGATCAGCGGCAGCCAAGATGGAACGCTCAAAATTTGGGATGTCAATACAGCTCAGTGTCTGCAAACATTGAGCGATCCATCTCAATGGATTCGGTGCTGTGATATTAGCGTTGACCGACAAACATTGGTGAGTGGCAGTGCCGATGGCTATCTAAAGGTGTGGGCGCTCAATTCAAGCGAGAAAAGTTACACTGCCTTTTCTGGACATCATGGCCCTGCACTATCGGTTCTTTTTGCCCCAGATGGGCAAACTTTTGCCAGTTGCGGAGCAGACAATGTTGTCAAAGTGTGGGATTGTCAGACTCTTGAGTGTCTCAGTGTGCTGTCGGGTCATACGCGATGGGTTCGTTCTGTCACCTACAGTGCTGATGGGAAAACTTTGATCAGTTGCAGCCAAGATGAAACCATTCGGCTGTGGAACTTGAAAACCGAGGAATGTACAGGAGTTTTGCATCAACGCCGACCCTATGAAGAAACCATTATTGAGGATGTTAGGGGTCTAACAACTGTGCAGAAAGCCAATCTCAAGCAGTTAGGGGCGCTGGAAATATGCCCCGACCTAATAGAGGAAAGAGTTTTGCTCTAATCAATGGCTAGGGGGGCGAGGGACTTTGAATCCGGCTCTCTTTCTCCCCTTGTGGGCTAAGGGGTTGGGGGATGAGAGACATGTTGCAAAACTGGGATGCACCCCTGAACCCATCGTCGTATATATAGCGATGGCCATTATGCCCGGGACATCAGCCTCTTCCAGTGTCAAAACTGGGACAGGGAAGTGGCGGTATAGCCATTGCTCCAAGGCTGAAGATCACGGCCTAACCGTTCTGGCGATGGCGATAAGCCTTACTTATCATCGCAAGTGTAGAAGTGCCTTTCGAGGAACTTTTTCCGAACCTTATCGAACTTTTTATTGATGATTTTCTGATATTCTTGTCCTAAGCTTCATCAGATAACTTTAATTAGCCCATAGTTTATCTATGAAAAATCAAATTTATCTGAGGATTAACATTTGGAAAACTCTAATTACAAGTCTATTTTAATCCCCCAGCCCCTTCTCCCTTTTTGGGCTACGGTGTACACACATCTCTAGGTAAACCCATTCCACCCTGCATTAGCCCCCCCGACCCCCCAAGTTTGGGGGGAGATCAACAAAAATTGGGACTATATTCCCCCCAAACTTGGGGGGCTAGGGGGGCGAGCGCAAAGATTTTGAGTCTTTTCAAGACTTGTGTGTACACGGTAGCCCTTTTTGGGAGAAGGGGCTGAGGGATGAGGGACAACTTGCAAAACTGGGATACACCCTTTGTCTACTTTGAAGGAGAGCTTTCTTGATGCGCACGAAAAAAACATTGTATCTGCCACGACGTCAAGTTTTGCAAGGGCTTTTGGGGCTGGCCGCTTTTGGGGTGACCACAAAGCTCTCTAGCTGTAGCTCATCCTCGGAGGGCGGAGCAGAGTCTGGTTCAAGCACTGAATCTTTGACTGTCGGGTTTCTCTACGTTGGGGCTAAAGATGACTATGGGTTTAACCAAGCCCATGCTGAGGGTGCTGCTGCTATAGGGCAGCTTCCTGGGGTGAAAGTTGTTGAACAGGCAAATGTCCCGGAAACAACGGAAGCCCAAGAAGCTATGCGAAACATGATTGAAGAGGATGGTGCAACGGTTTTATTTCCGACCTCTTTTGGCTATTTTGACCCCCATATTCTCAGGATTGCCCAAGAGTATCCTGAGGTTCAATTTTTCCACTATGGAGCGCTTTACGAAGAGGGTAAAACACCTCCAAATATTGGCAGTTATTTTGGCGATGTAGATGAAGCTCAGTTTATTTCAGGACAGGTGGCGGCGTTGACTTCTAAAAAAGGCAAGCTCGGGTTTGTGGCGGCAAAGCCAGTTACCCCTGTTCTGCGCAACTTGAATAGCTTTTTGTTGGGTGCCCGGAATGTGAAGCCGGACATTACCATGCAGGTCATTTTGTAACTACTCAGGCTTAAAAGAATCACTATTTTTCGAGAATCATCGTGGAA
>NZ_WVIC01000006.1 GCF_009939295.1 Petrachloros mirabilis ULC683 | reverse complement strand
AGAACGTCGCAGCCGAGATGAGTCACGAAGAGTGGCTCAAGAACGAGCTGAGGCTAGAAGAAGAAGCCGAGAGACAGCACGAAGAGTGGCTCAAGAACAATCAGAAAGAAATCGACGAGCTGAAGAGGCAAACCGACGAGCTGAAGAAGCAGAACGCACGGCTCGCCGAGCTAGAGCTGAAGCTCGATACCGTATTGCCCAGATCCGGCACCAGCTAGACCCCATCCCGACCCATCGACAAGAATTAGAAGCGGTGCTGGCCTTTTGGGAGGAATATGGGGATACCCTTTAACCGCTTTATTGAAGGGGCGGAGGTTAGGGGGTTTATTTAGCGATCAAAAAATAAACCTAATTTGATTTTTGGCAAACAAAGTTTGTCTTCGGGGTAATTCAGTGTTTAATAGAAGGGCTTTTTGGGTACTATCCCTTCAGGGGGATTACCTTGCCCTCAAAATGCGGTATCGGCCAGCCCAAAGTGGGTGAGGTGTCGAGGAGTAAACGGCTATTCAGCGAACAAGGCTGGGGTGAGCGTGTTTGATAATCTGTTTGCGGCTAAAAGCCAAAGTGTGGGGATTGAGTTGACGCCCAACCGCGTCAATATTGTGCAACTGCAACAAAAGTCTCAGCGAACGCGGGTGTCGGCATTCGCGTCAGTTCCGGTACCGGAGGGAGCCTATCAAGATGGGCGGATCACGGATGCGGAGGCAATTGCTGAGGTGATTCGCCAGGGGCTTGTCGAGAATAAAATTAAAGCGCGTCATGTGACGAGTGCGGTACCCGTGGGGGAAGCGGTCATTCGATTAATTCGGCTGCCGGCTGAGTTGGATGATTTTGAGCTACGGGATATGGTTCTGAATCAGGAGGCGGCGCTGTATTTGCCGTTCCCTCGTGAAGATGCTGATGTTGATTTTCAGCGCCTCGGAATTGATATTGACGAGGATGGCATTGAACGGGTCGAGGTGCTGCTGGTGGCGACACCTAAGGAGATTACCAATGGCTATCTGAATGTCTTTGACCTGGCAGGGTTGCAGCTTAAGGTGCTGGAGGTGAGCAGTTTTGCGCTCATTCGGACACTGCGATCGCAGCTCTTGCAATTTGTAGCCGGTGAAGCCGTAGCACTAGTCAATATCGACGCCGACGGCACCGAAATCAGCATCGTCATGGATGGGGTGCCGCAATTTAACCGCAAAGTGCCCATTGGCACCCAGCATTTAGAATCGGCCTTGAGTCGCGCCATGAATTTGCCCAGCTCCATGGGGTCAGATCTACTGCGAGACATGACCGTGCCCGTAGGAGCCAGTGGCGATCTAAACCGCGCCAACAACCCCAGCGCCGCCGCAATTTTGCGAATGCTAGGAGATCTCTCAGACGAGCTGCGCCGCTCCATAGACTTCTACCTCAATCAAGGAGCGAATCTGGAAATTTCTCAGGTCTTTGTCGCTGGAACTGGAGCGGGGCTGGGTCAACTAGACGAGTTTTTTGCCCAGCGCCTAGGGCTGCCAACCACCATTGTGAATCCGATGGATGCCATTGGCGTTCCCGACTTTGAAGATGTGCCCAGCGCCCAACGGCCCGCCTTGAGTGTCGTCATGGGTCTAGGTCTTAGAGAGGCATAATCCATGTATTCCATTGAAATCAATTTGCTCAACGATCGGCAAGATGTATCGCAGTCAAGGACTGAATTTGGCCGGTTTGATACCGCCGATCGCACCCCCCTCTATCTGGGAGCCGCCTTTGGGGGAGCCATGCTGGCGCTAGTATTGCTGTCCACCGTGGTCATCTCAGCCTTTAACCAGCGGCTGATAGCCCGAGAACAGGATCTAGACAACCAACTGGCTCAGTTAGCACCCCAAATTGCCGAAATTGAGCGGCTAACGGCAGAAACCGACCAAGTACAGCAAGAGACTCAAGCCCTGGCCTCGATTTTTAATCAAATTAAACCCTGGGCAGCAATGCTGGCCGATTTACAAGCGCGAGTGCCACCCACGCTGCAAATTACGCGCATTGAGCAGGCAGCACCACCCGCACCGGCTGCCCCCGTAGAAGGGGAAGAACCCCCAGCCGAAGATGTGCCCCCGCCCTCTGCCACCGATCTGCGGCTCAATGGTCGAGCACTCTCCTTTGGGGATGTGAACGACTTTGTTTTGACCCTGCAAACATCACCTTTTCTCAATGCTGAGCGCACTAATTTAATTACTTCAGAGCGTCAGGCAGATCAGCGCACAGGGGCATCCCTAGTGGATCACGAAATTGAAACCCAAATCAATGATGTGCCCACCTCGGAATTATTGCAGGTGTTGAGTGCGCGGGGTGCAGCGGGTTTGGTCAACCGCATCGAGGTTTTACGGCAAAGAGGAGTGATGCAACCATGACGGCGTCAGGTGAGTTTGCAAACGACGACAGCTTTTATGATGCACCAGAGTATCCCACCCTGTTTGGGATTTCATTTACGCCCACAGTCATCGGGGTTCTTGCTGCGGTAGCTGGGCTGGGGTTGGCGGCATATTTAGCCACCCAACTGGTCGCGCCTAAATATACCGAGTACCAAGCCTTGCAGGCCAACATTGCCCAGAAAGAGATGGACTTAGCTCAACGAGAAGAGACGGCACGCCGCCTCAATGAGGTGGTAGCCAATTTAAACGAAGCCCGAGCCGAAAATACAGACGTGCGGACTTTATTTTCAACCCAGCAAGCCCTAGACACGCTGTTGCTGGACTTGAACCGTCTCATTGTGGCTACAGGGGGGCAGTTACTCCGCTTTACACCAGACTATGGAATGTCGGGCGTGGTAACTGACAGCTCAGTTGGGGCACCCTTAAATAATCGGATTCAGCGTCAGGTTACCGATGTTTCTTTTCAAGGAACCTACGGTCAAACCCTCGCCGTGATGCAGGCAATTGATCGGCTACAGACGGTGTTGGTGGTTCGCAACCTAAGTTTGGAGATCCAGACGGCAGGAGCAGATGAGCCAGCAAATGTGGTGCGCTCGACCTTTAAGCTGTATGCCTATGTCCCCCTGAGCGCTGAGGAAGCTGCTGAGATTGCAGCCGAGGCAGCCGAGGCAGAAGCCGCACCTGAAGAGGCTGCACCCTAAATCATTCTTTAACCCAGAACCAATCAGTTTCTAATTGCGTAGTCAAAATCTTTCAAAAAATATCACAGCACGAGGAGTGAGAAGCGTGAACTCTTGGTATCGATACGGACTGGCGATGGGCTGCACCGCAGCTCTGATGAGCGCCGTGGTGCAGCCGGTCAAAGCGGCTGATTCCGAAATCACGGATGTGGAACTCAATACCACTGCCGATGGCATTGAGCTAGTGTTTCGGATTCAGGGCAATGCCCGCCCGCCCATCTTTACGGTGAATCGGGGCAACAGTTCGGTTTCAGATATTAGCAACACGCAATTGCGGCTGCCAGGAGGCCAACCCTTTCGCCAAATTAACCCTGCCCCTGGAATTACAGCGGTAGAGGTGGTTCCGATAGACGCGAACACGATTCGGATCACGGTGGATGGAGCCGGAGCCGCACCCATTACCGATATTGTGCGCCAAGACAGCCGTTCGGGCATTTTGGTGTTGAATTTTGAGCGCCCCAGCGATGTGGCTGTTGGCCCAACGCCGCCGCCAGGGTTAAGTCAGCAACCCCCCAGCGAGTCAACGCCGAGTGCAGTTCCGCCCTTTGCCCGACGAGCAGTGCCACCACCAGTGGGGGATATGGCCATTGCCCCGCTGAATGTGGAGCCTGATCGCATTGAGCTCAACAGTGGTCAAATTATTCCCAAGCTGTTGCTGCGAGAAGCTCCAGTGCGGGAGGTGCTCTCTCTGCTCGGACGAGCGGCCAGTGTCAATGTGGTGTTTGCGGAAGAAGAGGGCGGCAATGGCAATGGCCCCACGATTTCGCTGGATATTGAAAACGAAACAGTGGATGACGTGTTTAATTACGTCATTCGTATGGCGGGGTTGCAGTCGAATCGCATTGGTCAGACAGTTTTTGTGGGGCGGACGCTGCCGGGGGATGCTCAGAATCGGATTGTGCGGTCAATTCGGCTGAATCAGATTAAGGCAACGGCTCAAACGACATCCACTCGATCACTTCGATCCAATGCCGATACTGGTGGAACGGTTGCAGAGGGTGAAGGAGCGCTAACACTGGGGAATACCGCCCTGAATCGCACGAGTGCACGAGAGGAGCAAATTCAAGGGTCTGGGGCGAAAGAGATCCTGGAATCCTATGGAGCCAATGGGGGTGGCGAAGGCGGGGTTTCTACACTTCTAGAAGGATTGGAAGTGATTGCTGACTCTCGTATCAATACCGTCACGCTGATTGGAACCCCTCGCAAGGTTCAGATTGCAACATCTTTGCTATCACAGCTTGATGTGCGGAGAAGACAAGTTGCCATTAACGTTAAGTTTATTGATGTCAACCTCTTGAGAGGTAAAAACTCAAACGTTGATCTTCAATTCCGAGCTAACGACCAGCTTGGGCTTGTGTTTGGAAATGCTGGCTTAGGCATAGCTGTCGGAAGTGGAAGAGCTAATGTTCCAGTTGAGGGTGGCGGCACTAGAAATACTGGACTTATTGGTAATGTACTAAGGGCAGTAGCGGGTGGGGGAGCAATTGATATTGCTACCGAAGCTGCAAGTAGATTTCTGGGTCAAATTTTGATGAACATTCAAAATGATAACGCCAAGATCTTAACGAACCCAACCCTTTTAGTTCAGGAAGGAAGTTCTGCCCAGGTCAACTTGACGCAGCAAATTTTCTCAGGTTTTCGTCAGACTGATACTGAGTCGGCAGCACCAGCCGGAGGCGCAACGTCTCGCTCTTCTCTGGAGCCCATTTTCCAAAATGCTGGCGTCATTTTAAATGTGGATGTTGACAACATTGATGACAATGGGTTTATTACGCTCAATGTCACCCCTGAAGTCAGCTCTCCCAGCGGAACTTTTACCGACCAGTTTGGGAATACCGCCGGTCTCCTCCAGCAGCGTCGCCTTGAAACCGGAACGATGCGCCTGCGCGATGGGCAAACCCTAGTGCTGGCAGGCATTATTCAAGACCAAGATCGAATCGCCATGAATAAGGTTCCTATCCTGGGAGACATTCCCATCCTCGGTCGGCTATTCCGTCGGGAGACAAGTTCGCGTCAGCGAAGCGAGCTAGTGGTCTTTGTCACCCCTCAAATTGTGGATGATTCAGATCAATCGGCCTTTGGCTACCAGTACCAACCTGGCCCAGAGACTGAAAGACTTATGAATCGATAGTTTCAGCCATTTTTGTCCAGCCCAACTCCGGCCTCTTCAGAGAGCCGGAGTTGTTTTTTTATCTTACGTTTCCGGTCAAATTACAAAAAAAAAACTGAAATCCTTGCAATTTAGCCGTTTCATGGTTTTATATTGAGCGAATAGCCATTAGAATAAATCATTGAAATTTCGGAAGCGTCAGGGGTTTGGCTGCCTGCGTGAAGAAATTCTGAGGCACCTTGCAAGGTGTCAAGTATCCTTCACAATCGCTCCGAAATTCAAACCTACCTATCAATCTCTCATGTGTGATCAGCAATATCTTTGCACCACCCCCCGGCTCACGCCGTTCCCCCTTAGCAAGCTACCGTGTACACACAAATCGAATTAACCGCGAACATCCTGCACTACCCCCCTTAATCCCCCCTTGCCAAGGGGGGAAACCGGAAAATTGTTCCCTCCCCTTGCCAAGGGGAGGGCTAGGGTGGGGTAATGCAGGGTGGAATGGGTTTATCTAGAGATGGGTGCACATCGTAGCCTCAGCAAGGGGAGACTACAGGGGGGTAATGCAGAGCGTTGGCTCACACCGGATGTGAGGATGTACTTTAACCAAACTAGGAGTTAACTATGAATAAGGGCGAACTCGTTGATGCTATTGCAGACAAGGCTAATGTCACCAAAAAGCAAGCAGATGCCGTCTTGACCGCTGCCCTCGATACCATCGTGGAGGCCGTCTCATCCGGTCAAAAAGTTACCCTGGTTGGCTTTGGCTCCTTTGAGCCACGCCAGCGCAAGGCCCGAGAAGGTCGCAACCCCAAGACCGGCGATAAGATGAAAATCCCAGCCACCAAGGTACCCGCATTCTCAGCCGGGAAGCTGTTTAAAGAAAAGGTGGCTGAGTAGCCCATCCCTTCTCTGAAAACAAATCCACTTGACTTTGAAACGACCCCAACATGGAGGCAACCTCGCTTGGGCGGCTGCTTTAGCAGGTTGTCCTCCAGATTTATTGCTTGATTTCTCGGCCAGCATTAACCCGCTTGGCCCCCCTGCAAGTGCCCTAGACGCCATTCAGGCAAGTTTGGGGCAATTGCGTCATTACCCAGATCCAAGCTATGCGACGCTGCGGCAAACTCTAGGAGCAGTGCATCAACTCCCTTCCGAGTGGATTTTGCCGGGAAATGGGTCGGCAGAGCTGCTCACCTGGGTCTGTCGAGAGCTAGCCCAGCTCGATGGGGTCGAGGTCTGGACACCTGCCTTTGGCGACTATGGACGGGCGCTGAGAGCCTTTGGTGCTCAGGTGGTGCCGCAACGGCTGGCAAGTCTTGAACCGGCTCCCCTAGCTCCCCAATTCTGGGGGCAACCGGAGGACGGAACTTCGTTGACTCCTGGGTGTGGAGATGACTCCAACGCAGCCCCCCTAGCCCCCCAATTTTGGGGGGAACCGGAGCGAAGAAAGGCTGCTCAGGGGGTGCTGTTGAATAATCCTCACAATCCTACGGGGCAGTTGTTTAGCGTTGCCAGCTTGCTGCCGTTACTTGAGCAGTATGCGTTGGTGGTGGTGGATGAAGCCTTTATGGACTTTTTACCGCCTGCTCAGCAGCAAAGTTTAATTCTGTGGGTGCAACGTTATCCTAATTTGGTGATTTTGCGCTCGTTGACTAAGTTTTACAGCTTGCCCGGTTTGCGCTTGGGCTATGCGGTGGCTCACCCTGAGCGGTTAGAGCGATGGCAGCAGTGGCGTGATCCTTGGTCGGTGAATGGCTTGGCTGAGCCTGTGACGGTGGCAATGTTAGCTGACTCTGGGTTTCAGCAGCGGACTTGGGACTGGTTGGGGGGGGCGCGATCGCACCTCTTCCGTGGCCTCGCCCAAATTCCAGGGCTGCATCCACGCCTTGGTGCCGCCAATTTTTTATTAGTACACTCAGACTACTCCGTCACTCAGCTTCAGACCCAACTGTTGCAGCAGCACCGCATCTTGATCCGCGACTGTCTGAGCTTTCCTGAGTTAGGGGATGACTACTTTCGGGTTGCCGTCCGCACCGAAGCTGAAAATCAGAAGCTACTGGAGGGCTTGGCCGCTGTTTCGGCAACACTGGGTACGCCGTACCAGGAGTGAGCGGGGCCAATGCAGGATACAATCTTTCGACCCAAGAGGAGGTCGGGGCTACAGGGTGTCACCGTATTCTTCGAGGAACACTAAAACGGTGCTTAGCTGCTCTCGGTGGGCGGCTGAGGGGTCAAGTTGGAACCGAATTTGGGCAGCGCTGCATCGAGCTTGGACTCTAGCTCGGCGAGCCGCGCGTTCTGCTTCCTCAGCTCTAAAAGCCGCTTCTGCTCGTTCTTGAGCCACTCTTCGTGCCTCTTCCTCGCTTCGGCGCTCTGTCTCTGCTCGTTCTTGAGCCACTCTTCGTGTCTCATCTCGGCTTCGGCGTTCTGCTTCCTCAGCTCTAAAAGCCGCTTCTGCTCGTTCTTGAGCCACTCTTCGTGCCTCATCTCGGCTTCGGCGTCCTGTTTCTCGGTTTCGACGGTACCACTCAGTGCCGAAATTAGCCAATGCAGCCAAGATGGCTGCCACGGTGAAGAGGTTGCTCCAGGCGCGGCTGGAGTGGGGGAGCCAGAGTTCGGTGAGGTCGGTGGGGTCATAGAAGCGCAGAAAGGCAATGCTGATCACCAGAACGGTGACGGTGGTGCCGGGCAGTAAGGATAGGAAGTTGACCCAGGTTTGGGCGGGGTCTGGTTTCATTCTAGGAGATCGGACAAGCAGACACTTAATCTTACGTGAGTTCGACAGCTCTCGTCTGCCCTCACCCCAACCCCTCTCCCAATGTTGGGAGAGGGGCTAAAACCTTGAATTTGTGCTCTGTTCCCCCTCTCCCAATGTTGGGAGAGGGGGCTAGGGGGTGAGGGCGGATAAGTCCTCGAACTCACGTTAATCTTACTGGGAGATGAGACTTGCAAACATGTCCTTAGATGAGGCGTTGCACGAGGGGTATCTGGCTGTTACCCCAAGACATACAGAGGCTAACTCTGATAGGCTAAACCTCAATACCAAGCAGTGTAGGGGCCTAATCATCGCCATGCACATTCTCCACGGCACCTGGATTCCCCAAGCAGAGCCAGACTTTATTCAGCGCGGCACTTTCAATCTCTGGATAGAAACCACTGAGCCTAACCAAAGCCGAAAATCTAGCACCCGACATCCCCACCAGTTACCGGCTCCGAAGTTGGCTCAGATGCTCAAGCAAGAGCTAGGCATCCCGGCTGCCTCCGCCAGCACCCTGGAAGCCCTGATTGCCCCCCAATATTTTCTGCTGCCCACCGCCGCTGGTCAGCCCCTACCCTCCCTGGAGCTGTCACGGTATTTAGAAACTGAGCCACCAGCCACCTTTGAATTACAAGCCTGGGAAATTGACTGCTACCCCACCCTCGGGCTCGTTAAGGGTGGGGGTTTGTGTAACACCGTGGTGCCATTGCTCAAGGATCTACACTTTTTGGCTCTGCACAATCTGGCCGAGGTGCAGTTGGGCATTGACCTGCTGTTTTGGTTCCAGTTTACCCAGGGACTCAAGCGAGTGATTTATCAAGATCACTACATTCCAGCCCTCCGGTACCGACAGTTGACCGCGACGCCATCTGCAAAGCGCCGCAGTACCAAAACGACGAGTCCCTCAACCCGCCAGAAAAAAAACGCACCCGCCGCTGATCCTTTTGAGATTTATCCCGGTTGGGCTTTTGTGGGCGATGCCTACGACATGCTGATTCGGGAATTTGTGGAGTACATGCCCCTCGCCTGTGTCGCTGGGTTTGAGACTCCACCCGAGACGCCGACCCTCTACGATCGCACCTCGCTGCTGCGCCATTTTTCCGAGTGCTTACTCACCGAGATTGTCACCCACACCCCCACCACCCAAGCCTTTGAAAAGACCATTGCCGATTCCCTGGTGATGGACTGTCTCTACCCCACCGACCAGGTGTGGACGACGGCTGAGCGGCTGGAGCAGTATCAGCAGTGGCAGGGGTGGTGCGATCGCATCCATCGCACCCACACCGAGCAACACTTTAACCTCTGCTTTCAGCTTCAAGATCCCACTCAGCCTGAAGACCCCTGGATGCTCCAGTTCCAGATCGAAGCCAAAGAGGATCCCTCCCTGCGGCTGGCCTTGCAAGACTACTGGCAGATGAACCGCAAGCAGCGGCAGCAGGTGCAGGCGCAAATGGGGCAAGACTTAGAGCAACAACTGCTGCTGAATCTGGGCTATGCCGCCCGTATCTATTCTGACCTGTGGCGGGGGCTGGAAACCGATCAGCCCAGGGAGATTGCCCTCGACCTGGAGGCCGCCTTTGGCTTTCTCAAAGAGGCCGCCTGGGTCTTAGAAAATGCCGGGTACAAAGTCCGCGTGCCCGCCTGGTGGACGCCCCAAGGGCGGCAGCGAGCCAAAGTGCGCCTCAACGCCAAGGGCAAATCTGCGTCTGGGAGCCAGAACCAGGCCAAAAGCTACTTTTCTCTGGATCGGTTGGTGGAATACCAGTACGAGCTGGCCATTGGCGACGAACCGATTAGTGAGCAAGAGTGGCACCAACTGGTCAATGCCAAAACCCCCCTGGTGCGGTTCCGGGGTCAGTGGATGGAGCTGGATCAAGACAAAATGGCGCAAATGCTGGCGTTTTGGCAGACCCATCAACAAGAAAACCCAGAACTGAGTCTGCTGGACTTCCTGAAACTGACGGCCAGCACTGGCAGCGACGACCTGACGGTTGAGGTGGACCGTGACGACAGCCTGGCCGAGATGCTCACCCATCTGGGGGACAAAACCCAGCTCCAACCCGTGGAAAATCCCGCCCAGTTGCAGGGACAACTGCGGGAATACCAGAAGCGAGGGGTGGCTTGGCTACAATTTTTGGAGCAACTGGGCCTCAATGGGTGCCTAGCCGATGACATGGGTCTAGGGAAAACCATTCAGGTGATTGCCCGCCTGCTCCAAGAGCGCGAGCAGTCCGAGAAAGTTCCCCCCACTCTGTTGGTTGCCCCTACCTCTGTGGTTGGCAACTGGCAGCGTGAAATTCAGAAATTTGCCCCGCCCCTCAAAGCCGCCATCCACCACGGCAATCAACGCGCCCAGGAGGCCAAAGACTTCAAGGCGCTGTGCCGTGACCACGATGTGTTGATTACTTCCTTTGCCCTGGCTCGCAAAGATGCCAAGTTGCTCTCAGACATTCAGTGGCACCGCATTGTCTTAGATGAAGCCCAAAATATCAAAAACCCCAAGGCCAGCGTCACCAAGTCCATTTTGAAGCTCTCTGCCCCGCACCGGCTAGCCCTGACGGGCACCCCGGTGGAAAACCGCCTCCTGGATCTGTGGTCGATTTTCCACTTTCTCAATCCGGGCTATCTGGGCACCCAGACCCAGTTTCGGCGCAGCTTTGAGCTGCCCATCCAAAAAGAGAACGACCCCCGCCAATCGGTCACCCTCAAAAAACTCGTGGAGCCATTTATTTTGCGGCGGGTCAAGACCGATCAAGCCATCATCAAAGACTTGCCCGCCAAGGTTGAACAAAAGCTCTATTGCAACCTCACCCAGGAACAAGCCTCGCTCTACGAAGCGGTGGTCAAAGATGTCACCGGCCAACTGGACGATATGGGCGAAATCGAGGGCATCCAGCGCCAGGGGTTGATTCTGTCAACCTTGCTGAAGCTAAAGCAAATTTGTAATCACCCCCGCCAGTTTTTGCAAGATGGGAGCGAGTTTGCAGAGGTGCGATCGCACAAACTCTCGCGCCTGAACGAAATGGTGCAAGAAGCCATCGACGACGGCGATAGCCTGCTGATTTTCACCCAATTTACCGAACTCGGGGAAGCCCTAGAAAAGCACCTGCGCCAGACCTACCATTACAACACCTACTACCTCCACGGCGGCACCTCCCGTACCAAGCGCGAAGGGATGATTGCAGAGTTCCAAGACCCTGAAACCGAACCCTCCATCTTTGTCCTGTCTCTAAAAGCCGGGGGTGTGGGCATCACCCTCACCAAAGCCAACCACGTCTTCCACTTTGACCGCTGGTGGAACCCCGCCGTGGAAGATCAAGCCACCGACCGCGCCTTCCGCATCGGCCAGCAAAAGAGCGTCTTCGTGCATAAATTTGTGGCCATTGGCACCCTAGAAGAACGCATTGACGAGATGATTGAAGATAAGAAAAAGCTGGCTGGCTCCATCGTCGGTGCCGATGAGTCCTGGCTGACTAAACTGGACAACAACGCCTTCAAAGAACTCATTGCCCTCAACCGCAGCGCCATCATGGCCTAGGACTGTATTCACCTGCCCCCCTGGAAGTGGTCTAATTCCCTACCGATATTCTAAAGAACGTGCCCCTTCGCTAAAATTGTAGGGGCGGCGATACCTGACGAGGACTGACTGATGACCCGCGGTAAGGTCGAGATCAAAAGCCTGTTCTACATCACGCACGTCCAAAACGTCCCGTCGATTTTGGCAAACGGTATCTTGTCCCACGGACGGGTCGAGGCTGACAAGGTATCGTTCACAGCCATCTATGATTCCGGCATTGTGAGCAATCGGAAGGGCAAGCTGACACCCGATCGGGCGAGTTTGTGGGAGTACGCCAACCTATACTTCCAGCCCCGTAACCCAATGATGTACCGCGTCGTCCACGAGAAAACGACCAAAGACCTCGCCGTGATCGGCGTTAAGCCGAGCGTACTGCAATTGCCGCATGTCTTGTTAACGGACGGGAACGCAGCCAGCAGCCCGACACAGTTTTTTAAGACAGCTGATGGCCTGAGGGTGATCAAAGCCCAGTGGCCGGTTCTTCAGGCTGAGTACTGGAAAGATGTGGATGGGTCGAAGCGGAAGATCATGGCCGAATGCTTGGTGCCAGATCGGATCGACGTCGACTACATCCATACGGTCTACGTTGCCGACCACGACGCCAAAAGGCGTGTCGAGGGTCTGATTGGTTCCACTCAAACACCCGTGGTTCCCGAGCCAAACTTTTTCTTCAACCCATCCTACAAGATGCGAATCGGCAATAACATTTCCCTAGTCGAGGGCGACATGTTTTTCTCCGGGATGCAAACGCTGACGGTCAGCGTGAACCTGCAAGGCATCATGGGCAAGGGGTTAGCATCCCGAGCCAAGTATCAGTTTCCGGACGTGTACGTGTACTATCAGGACTGCTGCCGGGCACGGCGGTTGACAGCGGTCAAGCCATGCATCTATAAAAGGGAAAGTTCGCTGGACGAGGATCTTGCTGACCTGTCTACCCCACTAAAAACCCCAAACGCGGTCAAGTGGTTCATGCTGTTTTCTACCAAGCGTAAGTGGCGCGATAACTCCCGAATGGACGACATTGAGGGCGGGCTGTCGTGGTTCCGAGATCACTTCGAGGCTGAGGGGGTGAAGTCCGTCGCACTTCCAGCCCTAGGCTGCGGATTGGGTGGACTTAACTGGGCAGATGTGGGGCCGCTGATGTGCAGATACCTGCACGGCATTGGCATCGATGTGGCCATCTATCTGCCCCGGGAACGGGACATTGATGAGCAGTACCGCACCGAGAAGTACTTACTCGGTGGCTGAGATCGTTTCAGCAGGACGTCGGGGGTGGGTTGAGACGATTGCTCGTTGAGCAGAAACACGCCGAACCATCCACTATTTTTGTTGCCGGAACCCATCGCTCACTGGCGCAGACTGGACTGCTGAGCGGTTTTGATCTAGGAACCACTCATATTCAGAATCCAGAGCCGCTGGATGCCGTCATCAACTTTCGGGCTGCTTTACGAGAAACACTGCTATGAGTCAAATGACACGCACTTGGTGGGGGCAAAAATTTTTAGAAGCCATGGAAGACTTGACCGATGCTGGTCGCTTGAGTCGGGGGCGCTCCTACGCCCGTGGCAGCAAGATTAAAAGCTTCGACATTCACCACACTCAAATCATTGCTCAGGTGCGGGGCTCGGTGAACCCCTACTTTGGCGTTTACAAAGAGCCGCTCTACATCACCACTATCGACTTTACGCCCCTGAGTGAAGCCCAGTGGCAACAAGCCATCCAGACCATTGCCTCCAAAGCTAGCCTGATTTCCCGACTGATGCTCAAGGAAATCCCCGACAGCCTGGATAGCACCCTGGCTCCCCTGGGGCTGAACTTGCTGCCCCACAGCCGCAAAGACTTTAGCACCCAATGCTCTTGTCCTGATTGGAGCAATCCCTGTAAGCACATTGCCGGGGTCTTCTATCGTCTGGCCGCCAACCTCGACGAAGATCCGTTTTTGCTCTTTGAGCTTCGGGGTCTGTCGCGTCAGCAGCTTCTGCAAGAGCTAGCCAAGTCTCCCCTCGGTCAGGCACTATCCACAGAGCTGCAACAGGAGGAGCGTCCGCCCCAGGCGGTTGCCAGTTACTACACTCCACCGCAAACCCAACCCGCACAGACTCTGAATTCCCTCCGAGACTTTTGGCAGGGGGACAAACGGCTACCCCAAACCTTGGATCCTATTGCCGGAATCCCCGTGTCAGGGATTATGGTGAAACAACAGGGAGATTTCCCCGCCTTTTGGCATCGAAATAACTCGTTTCTAGAGGTAATGGAAACCCTTTATGAGCAGGTGCGGCGTAAAGGCTCACTCTAGGAGAGAGTCTCAACGGGCAGTTGCCCGATCTGCCAGAGCATCGACCAACCCCGGAAAGATGAGCTTGGCCCAAGGCAGGACTTTGCCCTTGGGGGTCATTACCACTTCTCGTTGGCGCTTGGATATGCCCCGGAGAATCTGCTGAACGCAGGTTTCCACGGACATGGTCTTTTGGGCTTCGTCCCGAGGGCTGTGCCCCCAAACCTGGCCATCGCCCCGGAAAGCTCGCTCTCGGATGCCCGTGGTCACAAACCCCGGTGACACCACCAGCACATCCACTCCGGTGCTGACAGAGCGCGATCGCGAGCCCCCGACCAATGCCGACTGAAGCTCCGGTAATCACGAAGGTTTGGTTCGCAGCGGTCATCAGCCCATTACCTCATGCATCTGGAAGCCCAAGTCGCGGAACTATGTCCTGTACAAATGACGACGGAGCGCTGTTCTAAATTGTATCTGCAATGGCTCGGTTTACGTATCCGGGTCTCTGATTCCGACTTGAGTTAGCTGGGAAGTCAAGGTGCGATCGCACCTCCCTTATTTGATCCGTTTGCTATCCCTTAAATAAGCACAATCCCCCGCCAAGTTTTGTTGAGATCCGTAAAACTACACTTTTCGAGAAGCCGATGGGTATCCTACGCTAGGAATAGAATCTGCTTTTTGCCCGCTTACCCCTTGCCCTGGAGATGCTGCCATGCCAGAGTCTGTTGTGTCGTCCCATCCTGACCCAACCCTAGCCCGGTTGCTGCATCATGCCCCTCGGCATGTGGCAGAGTCATTCACAGCAGAGCAGTTACATGGCTTGAGCCAAGCCCTCACCAATATGCAGGGTGCCACCCGACACCGGGTAGAGCGGCGACATAGCTTCTCCATTCTGGGGCGTAAATACTATTGGGTGCTGCTGTTTGGCAGAGATCAACGAACTCGACGACGAGCCAAATCCCTAACCGGAAAGACTTTCTCCCCTATTATTAAGGGACTCTCCGCTGCGATCGCAGCCAGCCTCCTCGCCGCCGTCAGCCTCAGTGTCGCCTATATCTTGATCAGTGGTGCCATCGGCATCGAACTCTTTCCTGATCGCCCCCCTGCCGAGCTACATCAAATTGGCGAAATCAACCCCAGCGCTCCCGAAAACTAGGGAAACTGATCCCAGTCTTTCAGCCAAAGTCGCTAGAATAACAAAGAGAAACAGTCAGCCACTTGAAATTGACAGAGCTGAACTCAACACCTCAATATTAAAAAGTATCCCCATCCATAAAGGTTCAACTGAATGTCCTGGGAACTGATCTCACTAGAGACACTGCAAGAGCTCGCGCAGCAGTACGGTTATGGGGCAGTCTTACTTGGAATCTTACTCGAAAGCATCGGCCTACCCTTACCGGGTGAAGCCATCGTCTTAGTAGGGGGTTTCTTAGCAGGCCAGGGAGACTTAAACTATGGCTGGGTTCTAGCCTGCGTAATTGTGGGCGCATCCGTAGGCAACACCCTTGGCTATGCAGTAGGTCGCTACGGCGGCTGGCCGCTCCTGCTCAGAATTGGGCAGATGTTTCGCATGGAAGAAGCTCGTCTCGAAGACATTAAAAAGCGATTTGCCTACAATGCCCCCCGAGCCGTTTTCCTGGGTCGCTTCGTGACCCTTTTGCGCATCTTTGCAGGTCCCCTAGCCGGTATTGTGGGCATGCCCTTTCGTCAGTTCATGTTTTTCAACATCGCCGGAGCCTTAATCTGGGCCACTGTCATTGTCACCCTGGCCTTTTTTGCAGGGCAAATTTTTTCCTTGGCTGAAATCATGACCTGGGTTGGAGAACTAGGTCTAGTCATCTTGGGGGGCGTCCTCGCCTGGCTGGCAATTCCCCCCGTATTGCGGATGTTTCGCAAACCTGTCTTAGAGCAAGTGGGCGACTCAAAAGCGCCTTAAGCTCTCAAAAGACCCCTGACCCAGAAGCACAATAGAAAAGCCGATGCCAACAGCATCGGCTTTTCTATTGAACTAGGACTTACCAGAGCAAAATCTAAGGTCTACCTTAAGCATCACTTTCAATGTGAATAAATAGCAGTCCCATGATCACCACTGGCATCAGCCAGCAGACAACCGGAATAAAGATCCAGGGCAGGTAAGAGGCAGCATAGGCTCCAGTCATGGCAGGTCTCCGTATGTACGTCGCGAAGTTTTTTGAGGATCAAAACAACCTTAAAAATAAAACCGCAGAGGCTGTGAATGCCTCAGATTTTAACCGTTAGTTGACCAATCCTCGGAAAATGGCATCAATGCTGGAAAACTTCTCAAGCAGGAAGTAGGCAAAAAATGCACTACCCACGCCACCCAGGAAAAAGCCACTGGCAAACTGGCTCCAACCTTCGGATGTCCGCAAGGGGTCAGTTCCGGCTGGACTTTCTGCCGCACTCTTGAGCGAGACAAGTCCATGGGCATTTAAGCCAATGGTGCCTAGCACCACGATAGCTACAGCAGTCAGCAGAGCTGCCACATAGGGATCAGCCGGAAAATCACGATTGGTTCCAAAGACAACTTCAGGCCCAACCAGGAAGTAACCATGTGCCAAGCCAATTTCTAACCCGCGGGCAATGGGGGAAAGCCCTTTGCGATAGGCTGGCAAGTTATTAATGAGTGCTTTTGTAAAGCCGGAGGCTGAAATGGGTGTGGCCAAATGCCCAGTAAACGGATCGTCGTTGTAGGGCTTAACTACCTGTGTATAACTAGTTTCAGGCATACTGCTTATACTCTCCTCTTAACTGAATTTAGAAGTGAAAGCCGATGCAAGACATAGAACTTAAGTCAACATTGTAAGCACGGAAGGGTTACCCCACGGCCAAATCCAGGCTGAGCGTTAGAAAATTTCATGAATTTCCTGTAAATTTAGCGATTTCACCCCAGCGGAGCCTATCCAGCAGGGTGGATCCCGTCAAGGCAAGAGCTGCAAGCTTATGTTCCAAGGCTGTAGCCTAATTCGACACCAAGGCACCGCCATAATAGAAGTAGGAATCACCAAGGGGCATGAAAGAATGAGCAGCAGGATTAGAATCAAGCACTGTCTATTGCCCCTGCATGGGCTGCTGGCTAGTGCAGTGATGCTCACCGCTACCCAGGGAAGTGCAGCCGAATATCAGGGGCGCAATATTGATGGGCAGCGGCTTCCAGGAACGGTCTATTCCTATGAAACCGGTGGTGTTTTTGATGTCGAGGTTGTGTTTCAGGAGAACCGCGCCACACTGTATTTTGTCAATGGCAGCGAGAAAACCGTCCGGCTCCGAAACCCCGTTATTACCAACCCCAAGCGTATTGAGGGATTTAAGCGAGGGTTTGTAACCCTTGGCAATATTTTTAGTCTCGGTGTTGCTGATCATCATGTTGGCAATCTTCAACCTCCGCATCCACGTCCTTTTGAAGGCTTTTGGCGGATTCAATTGAGTGAAGAAGCTTTGGCTGATGTAGATTGATACCTTAAAAAAGAAAGGCTTGGAAAAATGAAAGAACGCAAAGCACGCCGAACATTTTTTTAAGAGCTAACGCGAGAATATGGATTTTAGATCTATTTCGAGGTCAATGAAATACCCCACCGCAAGCGGACGGGACGAGAGCTGTCGAACTCACGTGGACGGGGTATTTCATTGAAACACCTGGTGGCAGTGGCCTTGGTTCGATCTAGCGATCTACGCTGATGGGGGTTTCAAAGGCCGCATCAATCAGACGACCAGAGCCACTGCGATTGTGAGTGGCCAGCGAAACGCCGATAAATACCACCAGACCAATCAGGGGACTGATCAGCGTCGGGAAGCCATCAAAGTCAGGAGTAAAAATCGAATTGGGAATGTACAGTAGGGTGTTGTCACTGCCAAACATGGTGGGCATCATTACAAAAAAGCCCAGCCGCACAAACGTACCCGTGAGAATACAGGCCAATGCACCCTGGCGATTGGCCTTAGGCCAGTACAGCCCTCCAGCCAGTGGCACCAGCAACCCCGCAAAGCCCAGGTCAAAAGCCAGCAGCAGTAAAATGCCCGTTTGGGGTACCAACACTGCAAACAAAACACCCATCGCAGTGATCACGACAGCCATCATCCGTGTCAGAGCCAGCAATCGATCACCGGCAGCATTGTGATCAGTATGACGAATCCCTAAAATATTGTGGGCAATGACTGAAGAAGTACCTAAGATTGCCCCATCTGCTGTAGACAAGGAAGCCGATAGAATTGCCATAATCACCAATAAGCTTAGTAAAGGCGGCACAACACCTTTGAGCAAAGCAAAAAGCAGGGGACCATCCGGGGTAATCCCAGCGTTGGCTAGAATTTGGGGCGCAGATAATGCCATCAAAGAAAAAGGAACGCCAATGATGACTGTCCCTAAAGAACCAATGAGACAGGCTCTCTGGGCTGTCTCTGGGCTGTCAGCCGCAAAGACGCGAGCCATAAAGTCAATGGCAACAATATCGCCCAGCCCCAGCGCCAGCAAGGTTGCCCAGTTAATAGCAGCGCCCTCAGCCGGATCAGATAGCTGCGCTAAATCCAGAGGCCCCATTCCTTCTGGGATAGACATTTCAAAGTTGCCGCTAATGAATGCAAACAAAGCCATCGTGCCAATAAACGCAATCCCCACCTGAATGGCATCGGTGTAGGCCACTGCAAACAAGCCACCGCTAGCGGTGTAGATCAAAACAATGGTGGCAATCAAGATCACGCCCGCCAAATAGCTAGTGCCCAAAAATGCCTGAAAAAGATAGCCACCAGCTACCAAGTTCCCAGCCAGTAAGAAGGCAAAACTAAGCACCATAATCACTGATGCCACCCGCTCGGTGAGTGAGCCATATTTCACGCGATAAAAATCGGGTAGGGTAATCAGCCCCATGCGATTCATAGGCTTGGCAAAAAAAAGTGCCGTCATAAAGAGGCACAGTGCCAAACCCAAGGGTAAAGAAGCCCCGGCCCAAAAGCCAAACTCAGCGGAAAGGTCGGTGTTGCCAAGCGTGGCATTGGAATCAACCGACTGAGCCATCAACGTCGCAGCAGCCAAGGGTAAAACCAGGCCGCGTCCAGCCACCAAAAAATTGACGCTATCACCCTTGATTTGTTTGGCGGCCCAAACCCCAATACCAAGGGTGGCAAACAGAAAGAGGATAATTCCCCAGAAAAAAAAGTGATCCATAGTCGTTGTCTCTGTAAGCCACAGCAAGATGATCAATTTGCTCTGCCCCGCTCAAGCCAAGACCCCGCATCATCTCTAACTTGATCTGTACAGTGCAAAAAGAGGCAAGTAATTCATAACTTGCCTCAACCTACGTCCTAAATAAGCTTAGGGGAGAGAAATTACACATGTTTTTGCAGTGTGAATGGAGACGCCCCCCTGTTCTGTATTTCTTGATACAGTTGTCAGAAAAATTGAGCCTATAGGTCGATTTAGAATCTGCCATGGGGTCACTTCGAGATCATGGGTTGGCGAGCCCGTCGTTGCGCTGCTTGGAATTGTAAAACCAAACCCAGGGTGAGTTGTTTCATAATCCAGTAGAAAAGGGTCAACACCACAAACGTGAGTGCCATGACAACCAAGGGTTGACGAGCAGTTAAGGCATTGAGGGTACTCAGAATGAGATTTGTCGGATCGGCAATCAAGTCCCAACTGTTAAAGCGGTAAAAGCGCCCCAAAAAGATACCAATTGCACAAAGAGCATGAACAGCCAGCTCCCCTATCGAGATCAATCGAGAGCCGCCAAATTGGGAGAGAAAAATGCCTTGATTGATCAGCGAGATCACATAGGCTTCAAAGCCGACCAAAATCACCAGTGAATGAACGGGAATCAAAACCAGGATAATCGTCCAGATTGAGTATCCGGTCTGAATTGCTTTGATCAGGTGAATAATATCGGTCAGTAAATAGGGGGCATTGGGGAGAAATAAAATAAAGATAACCAGTCCTAACCACCAAACCACAGAAAGCTTGGGGGCTTGCAGAGATCCCCGAGTGCGGCTAGGCCAACGAAACAGCCAGAAACTAAGCGCAAAGGGAATAAATGCTAAAAATAAATTCCAGACCATCCAGCCACCGTGACGATTGAGTGCCACCAAGGCTTCACCAAGCTGAGCGTAAGACATCGATAAGTTCTATTCGAGTTTCAGTTTTATACATCTGAGAACATCTGTTCTGCTCTCGATCTCCAAAGGTAAGACCAAGACACGGAACCTCGCTCAAGGAATCGCATTGTCCTGGATTGAGCGTTCTCTTTGATTCTGAGACAGCCTAGCCGATCTGGATCGTGATCTGCATTCAGAGCGTGACCGGTCATCTCAGATCTGAGTGACGACTGTGGCTGGAGTTTGTGGCCACGAAGCGCAAAAAATGCTGCATCCTGCTGGAAAGACGGTGCAAATTTGCGCTCGCTATGAAGCAGGTCAAGAGAATGCCACACTATTGATCGTAGACGACTCAAGATCAGGAAACGAGCAATGCGGCTATCTCAGATGCTGTTGGTAACGCTACGGGAAGATCCAGCTCTAGGCGAAATTCCCAGCCATAAGCTTTTAGTGCGGGCTGGCTACATTCGCCGGGTGGGGAGTGGCATCTATGCTTACCTGCCGCTCATGTGGCGGGTGCTGCAAAAGGTGAGCCGTATTGTCCGAGAAGAAATGAACGCCACAGGGGCGCAGGAGTGCCTGTTGCCCCAGGTGCAACCCGCAGAGCTCTGGCAAGAGTCAGGACGCTGGGACACCTACACTCAGGCTGAGGGGATTATGTTTGCGCTGCAAGATCGCAAAGGGCGAGAACTAGGACTGGGTCCCACTCACGAAGAGGTGATTACTGCCATTGCCCGAGATTTAATTCGCTCCTATCGCCAGTTGCCAACCCACTTGTATCAAATTCAAACTAAGTTTCGGGACGAAATTCGCCCCCGCTTTGGCCTCATGCGCGGGCGCGAGTTCATCATGAAGGATGGCTACTCGTTCCACACAGACGAAGAGAGCCTGCGTCAGACCTATGCCGATATGTATCGAGCCTACAGCAATATCCTGCGGCGCTGTGGTCTTCAGTTCCGAGCGGTTGAAGCGGACTCGGGGGCGATTGGTGGCTCGGGCTCCACAGAGTTTATGGTGTTGGCGGATGCAGGTGAAGATGAAATTCTCTACACCGAAGATGGCCGGTATGCGGCCAATGTGGAAAAGGCGGTTTCCTTACCGACCGATGCCGTCGAGTCGCCCTTCAAGATCTATGAGAAGCGAGAAACCCCTGGCACTGAAACCATTGAAAAGCTCTGTAAGTTCTTGAACTGTTCGCCCACGCAGGTGGTGAAAAATGTTCTCTATGAAGCTACCTTTGATAACGGTGTGCGGGTTTTAGTTCTGGTGAGCTTGCGGGGCGATCAAGAAGTCAATGAGGTCAAGCTGCAAAATGAACTGACGGATCTTGCGCCTTGCTACAAGGGGCATACGCTACTATCCCTTGCCATCCCAGACGCAGATGCCCAAGCTCAGTGGTTCAGACAGGCTTTACCATTGGGCTATATTGCCCCTGACTTATCCGACGAGATCATTCGCCCCGAAAAACAGGTGTCGCCTAAGTTCCTGCGTCTGGCTGACCAGACGGCGGTTGATCTGAAAAACTTTGTCACCGGTGCCAATGAATCGGGCTATCACGTTGTGGGGGCTAACTGGGGTCAAGAGTTTACCCTGAGCGAACGGGTGGTGGATGTGCGTAAAGCCCAGGGGGGCGATCGCGCCCCCCACGATCCCAGCCAAACCCTGCAAACGGCTCGCGGCATTGAGATTGGCCATATTTTTCAGTTGGGTACCAAGTATTCCACCGCCATGGGAGCGACCTACACCAACGAGCAAGGAGAAGAAAAACCCCTGGTCATGGGCTGCTACGGCGTGGGCGTGTCTCGGCTGGCCCAGGCAGCCGTTGAGCAGTCCTACGACAAAAATGGCATCATTTGGCCCATTGCCATTGCGCCTTACCATGCCATCGTGGTGATTCCCAACCTGAACGATTCTAAGCAGGTGGCCGTAGCTGAGCAACTGTATGCGGATTTGAATGCGGCTGGTATTGAAACCCTTCTGGATGATCGTTCGGAGCGGGCTGGAGTTAAATTCAAAGATGCGGATCTGATTGGCATTCCCTTGCGCATTGTGACTGGACGCGCTCTCCAAGCTGGCAAGGTTGAAGTGGTGCTGCGAGCCACCCTCACCGCCACAGAAATTGCGCTAGAGCAAGTCGTCCCCACGCTCAAAAATTGGATAGAAGCCGTTCCATAAATTATGATGAAATCTTGTTCAAGTCCCCAAGGTGGGGCTTTGATCGCACGCTGTCTGGCGGCATGGGTGGTATTGGAACTCCAATTTCAGCCCTCCGTCCACAAGCTTAGGCTGGGCAACATCACTAGGTTAGGGGATACAAGAGCAGTGGGATACAAGAACGGTATGACTCAATCGAACTCCAATCCTCGACAGGTTCTGTTCAAACTATTGGGCGCTCTAGTCCTGGCCACCTCTCTTCTGGGGTTAGCAGCTTGTGAACCTGAGCCACCCCCTGAACCCCCTGTAACCCCCGTTGAGCCGGGAGTCACGCCACCAGAAGTCGAGGATCCACCCGAAGATCCCTCCACACAAGATCCTGCCCCTCAAAATCAAGTCAGCGTCTTTTGGCTGCGGTACACCGAAGAAAGTGCAGAACTGATGCCAGCAGCAATAACACTGGACAGCCCTGCCCTCACCGAGGCTGAGCAGCTAAGAGCTGCCATCGATCGGCTGCTTCAAGGCCCAGCCAATGCAGATGTGAGCAGCGAAATACCCAACGGCACCCAGCTCAGAGCGATCCGGGTAGAAACGGATGGAGTTCATGTTGATTTGTCGTCTGAGTTTACCAGTGGGGGGGGAAGTGCCTCCATGCAAGGTCGTCTGGCTCAGATTATCTATACGGCTAGTGCCCTAGATCCTGATGAACCCGTTTGGCTTTCCATTGATGGTGAACCCCTAACTGTTCTGGGGGGAGAGGGGCTCGTGATTGATCAACCCACGACTCGACAACTGTTTCAAGAGAACTTCTCGCTCTAGGCGGAGGGTTCCTCGCTCAAAATCACTGTGGGGATCAAATTTCTGATAAAATCTTACAAAAGTTAAGATTTGTTAGCATATCCCTCATGAATCTATTAATTGTTGGTGGTACAGGGACACTGGGACGACAGGTTGTCCGTCAAGCATTGGATGAGGGATATCAGGTTCACTGTTTAGTGCGAAGTCCTCGGAAGGCATCTTTTCTCAAGGAGTGGGGGGCTCACCTGATTCAGGGAGATTTGTGTGAACCCGAAACTCTGAAAGCTGCCCTTAGCAATGTTTCAGCCGTTATTGATGCTGCAACCACTCGCCCAAATGACACGCTCAGTATTCGCCAAGTGGACTGGGAGGGCAAAGTGGCGCTGATTCAAGCGGCTGAAGCTGTGGGCATCGAGCGGTTTATTTTCTTTTCAATCATGAGGGCTGAAAAGTTTCCCCATGTCCCATTGATGGATATTAAGCGCTGCACAGAGGAACTCCTGCAAAAGTCATCCCTCAACTACACGATTCTGCGGCCTGCTGGATTTTATCAAGGGTTGATTGGCCAGTATGCTATCCCAGTGCTAGAGCAGCATTCGGTGTGGCTGATGAATGAAGCCAATGCGGTTGCCTTTATGGATACCCAGGATATTGCCCGGTTTGCGATCAGTGCGCTATCCCATCCCGAGACCGCAATGCAAACCTTTGACTTGGCAGGGCCAAAGGCTTGGTCTCCAGACGAAATTGTCAAGCTATGTGAAAGGCTGTCTGGCAAAGATGCCAAAATCGCCCGGATGCCTTTGAAAGCTTTACGGGGGGCGCGCAAGCTGGCGCGGTTCTTTGAGTGGACTTGGAATGTTGCCGATCGCCTTGCATTTACAGAGGTCTTGGTTTCTGGTCAACCCTTAAATGCTTCAATGGATCAGGTCTATCCAGCCTTTGAGATAGATGCCAAGACCATTGTTACTCTGGAAGCCTATATGCAAGACTATTTTAGTCGTATCCTCAAAAAGCTCAAGGAAATTGACTATCAGAAGAGCAAGCGCCAATCGTCGAAGCGGAGCCCTTTTAAGTCTTCTTAACAAAAATTTCTAAAAATTTATTTCTTGATTCGGTAAGCCGAAGAACCAGTGTGGCCAAAGCAGGCATTATTTACAACGATATTAAACCGATTGCTTGTCGCACCGCTTTTGAACTGCAAGACCAGTTAAAGCGGTGCGGTTGGGAAGTTGTGATGACAACCGGAGCGGGGGGTATTTTGGGGTGCTCTCGACCGGGGAGTCCTAAGTGCTATACCGCGAGTGATGCGCTCATGCCCCCTGGCTTTGATGAGGAGATGGCCTTTGCGGTCGTTTTAGGGGGCGATGGCACGGTGCTGTCTGCCTGTCGCCAGGTTGCGCCCAGACACATTCCCCTGCTGACGATTAATACGGGTCATTTGGGATTTTTGACTGAAATTTATCTTAATCAGCTTCCTAGCGCCATTGATCAGGTGCTAAATGGAGCCTATGACCTGGAAGATCGAGCTATGATTACGGTTCAGATCATTCGGGATGATCAGGTACTTTGGGAGGCTCTGTCGCTGAATGAGATGGTGCTGCACAAAGAACCGCTCACAGGGATGTGTCACTTTGAGGTGCAGGTGGGGCAACATGCCTTGGTGGATATTGCTGCTGATGGTGTGATTATTTCGACGCCGACGGGTTCTACAGCCTATGCCTTGGCTGCAGGGGGGCCTGTGATTGCACCGGGGGTGTCAGTGTTACAACTGATTCCCATTTGCCCCCATTCGCTGGCATCCCGGGCACTCGTCGTGGCGGACACAGAGCCAATCAAGATTTTCCCTGCTAATCATGAACAGCTTGTGATGGTGGTGGATGGAAATGCAGGCTGCTATGTGACGCCAGAAGATCAAGTTTACATCCACAAGTCACCCTATGCGGCTCAGTTTATTCGCCTGAGTTCGCCTGAGTTTTTCAAAATTCTGCGCGAAAAGCTGGGTTGGGGGCTGCCCCATATTGCCAAGCCTAACTCGATTGAGCTGCCTTGAGCGAGAATTAGGGAGGTCTTTACCCCTGGGCGATTATGAATGCTCCGCTATACCCTGACTTGAAGGGCTGTGTGCTTTTGGTACAGACTGATGCTTCCCTGACTCAGCAGATCACTGAGGATTTAGCGACTTACGATTTTGCGGTGTGCTCTGCGTCAAGTCGAATCACTGCCTTGGAGGAGGTGGTGGCTGTTCAGCCAGCACTTATCGTGATTGATGCGGACTTGGGACGGGATTCGGGATTCAGGTTGTGCCGTGAGTTACGGAGGCTTGGGGTGCGCGTGCCGTTGCTCTTGCTTCTGAGCCAAGAACGGGTTCAGGATCGGGTGGACTGTCTAGAGGCGGGGGCAGATGACTATATTCTGAAGCCATACCAGGGTGAACTTTTTTTGCAGCGAGTTCGTCTTTATTTACAGTGTGATCCAACCCTTGAGGCCAATGTGCTGCGGTTTGAAAATTTGTCCCTGGATTTATCAGTGCGCAGTGCTGCTCGAAGTGGTCGCTTGGTTGATTTGACCATGAAGGAGTTTGAGTTGTTGCGATATCTCATGGAGCATCCCCGTGAGGTGCTCAGTCGTGAGCAAATCTTAGAGAATGTCTGGGGCTATGATTTTTTGGGTGAGTCTAATGTCATTGAAGTTTACATTCGCTATTTGCGTCTGAAGTTAGAGTCTGAGGGTGAAAAACGATTAATTCATACGGTTCGAGGGGTTGGATATGTTTTGCGGGAAGCCTAAGGATAGCCCTGGAAGTTGGGTGAGGTGGAGGCTGTTTTGGGGGGTGTGCCTGGGGCTGGGGGTGCTGGGATGTGAGGCTCCTTCTCAAACGCTGTCTCCCACCCCAACGGCTCAAGCTAGTTCTGCTGCTTCTGAATCTGGACAATCTTTGCCGGTGAGTGCCATTGTGAAATTACCCCAGACAGCTATTGAGCTTGAGGTTGCTCGAACTCAAGAGGAGCAGGCTATGGGTTTGATGTTTCGAGCGGATTTGGCAGATGATCGGGGGATGTTGTTTCCTTTTGATCCACCGCAATCGGTCAATTTTTGGATGAGAAATGTAAAAATTCCTTTGGATATGGTGTTTCTGCGCGAAGGCCGGATTGTGGCGATCGCAGCCAATGTGCCCCCCTGTCGCCAGCCGGTTTGCCCCACCTATGGTCCATCCGAATTGGTGGATCAGGTGATTGAACTGCGGGGGGGGCGTGCGGCTGAGCTGGATCTGGCCGTGGGTGAGACTCTGATGGTGCAATTCTTAGAAAATTCCTTCAATTCAAGTACACCTGCGATCGCAGATGAATAATGAAAGGAGATAGCAGGGGCAAGCATCCCCATGCCTATGAAGGGCAGATGACAGAATTACTGATCACCCATCGCGGCGGCTGCCACTGTGGCCGGGTGCAGTTTGAAGTGCAAGCCCCTGCGCGGTTGTCGGCTACGGAGTGTAATTGCTCTATGTGCCGCAAGGTCGGCTACTGGCACCTGATGGTGCCGCGATCGCAGCTCAAGGTATTACAAGGCAAAGAGGTGCTGACCACTTACACGTTTAATACGGGGGTGGCACAGCATTATTTTTGTTCTGTCTGTGGGGTGAAGTCGTTTTATGTGCCGCGATCGCATCCCGATGGTTATAGCGTCAATGTGCGCTGTATCGAGTCAGACACGATCCAACAACTGGATATTCGACAATTTGATGGAGCCAACTGGGAAGACCATATTGGGGAATTGGCTCCGCTCCCTGAGTCTTAACATGATCACTGCGAAGGATTAAGAGGCTATGGTTCTGACTGCTGACCTCCACCAAGCCCACCCCCTGCATACTAAACAATGGCACTCACTGCTGGAATTGGGAGACCAGGTCGAACAGCAACTTCAGGCGCAAGGTGTGGGGCTGATGATGGGGGGGGAACCCACCTTTGTCTCGGCATCAGACTTTGACTCGCCCCAGTGGCAAATTGCGGCACTGGGGGAAGATAAACGTCAGTTGGCCGATGGGCTTCTCCATGCCCTCCAGGAACACTTTGCACCCCAGGGGGGGCTACGGCATTACGGCCAGGGCAAATGGTATCCTGGCGAAGCCCTGCCCCGCTGGGCACTGGGCTGCTTTTGGCGCGTCGATGGCCAACCCCTGTGGCCGCATCCCCACCTATTGGCTCCCGACGGTAAAGACTGTGGTCAGACTCTTGCGGATGCAGAGCAGCTCATGGTGGGCATCTTAGAGCGCCTGGGACTGAGTGTCGATTACAGTTTGCCCGCCTTTGAAGTGGGTGCAGAAGAAGCCACGGGCTATGTGCTACCGCTGCTGCCCGTAGTGACCTCGATCGGGGCGGAATGGCAAAGTTGCTACTGGCAAACAACGGGCGGTCGATACGGTAAAGTCAAGCTCCAGCTCATTGAGGGCACCTCTCCCATGGGGCTGCGATTGCCCCTCGATACCGTCGAAGATCCGGAAACCTGGGTGGAAGAACCGGAAGAATTCTCCTTGGCAGCGGCTGCCATTGCGCCAGCGACCGCTGCCCGGTGTGCAGACAATACCATTCAGGTCGCCTTTGGCATTGAGGTGCGTCAGGGAACCCTGCATGTGTTTTTGCCGCCCTTTACGGGGGCGCGTAGTTTTGCGGACTTGTTGGGTGCGATCGCAGCCACCGCCGAGCAATGCCAGCAGCCCGTCGTCATTGAAGGCTACACCCCTCCCGGCAATCAGGGCATTCAAGGCTTTCAGATCACCCCTGATCCCGGCGTCATTGAAGTCAATATCCACCCAGTCGCCACCTGGGCTGACCTCGTGACCCAAACCCAGGTTCTCTATATCGCCGCCCAGAAGTGTGGCCTAACCCCCGAAAAGTACGCCAAGGATGGACGGCGACTGAGCACGGGCGGCGGTGCCCACATTACTATCGGCGGCACCACGGTCGAGAATAGCCCCCTGCTGCGTCGTCCCGATTTGCTCCGGAGTCTGATCACCTACTGGCAAAACCACCCCAGCCTCACCTATCTGTTTTCAGGACTGTTTGTGGGAGCCACCAGCCAGGCTCCTCGCATTGATGAAGCCCGCCATGAGAGCCTCTATGAACTAGAGATAGCCTTTCAAACCCTGCAACCCCAGGCCGAGATCCTCCCAGAACTGGTGGATCGGCTATTGCGTAACTTGCTGATTGATGTCACCGGCAATACCCATCGTGCCGCCCTCTGCATCGACAAGCTGTTCCCAGTCGAAAACCCCCGGGGTCGCCTGGGGCTGTTGGAGTTTCGTGCCTTTGCCATGCCCACCCATGCCCAACTACGACTAGTACAACTGTTGCTAATTCGGGCCTGTGTGGCCTGGTTTTGGCAACAGCCCTATACCCATCCCCTGATTCGGTGGGGCACCACCCTCCATGACCGCTTTTTGCTGCCCCACTACATTGAGCAAGATCTTCAGGCCGTCCTTCGAGATCTAGCCTCCGCAGGGTTTGCCTTTGACCCGAACTGGTTTCAGCCCTTCTTTGACCTCCGCTTTCCCTGCTTTGGCACCCTCACAGTAAACCCACAGGTGGGCGTTCCCGTGCAGTTCGAGCTGCGCCATGCCATTGAACCCTGGCCTGTTTTAGGGGAAGAGGTGACAGGTAGCAGTACAGCGCGTGCCGTCGATAGCTCTATGGAGCGCCTGCAAGTAAAGCTGAGCGGAGCGATGGGTCACTCTGCCAACACCGATCAATTTGCTGCCCGCTATGGCCTGTTGTGCAATGGTCAGCGCATTCCCCTGAAATCCACGGGGACTCCGGGGGAATATGTGGGGGGCGTTCGCTTTCGAGCCAGACAGTTGGCCTCAGTGCTGCATCCTGCCATTGACCCCCACAGCCCCCTTTGGTTTGAGCTGTTCGACACCTGGAGCGGCCAATGCCTAGGGGCGGCCTGCTACCATGTCACCCGCCCCGACGGGACAGATTACCAAGATTTGCCAAGCACAGCCGAGATGGCCGCCGCCCGGATCCAGGAACGCTTTAGGGTCGAGCCACCGCCAGATCCTCACCAGAGAAACCTACCACCGGTAATTTCCAGTCCGGAATATCCCCTCACCTTAGACTTGCGTCGACAGGCACTCTAAAAATTGCAGAGTGTCCCCGGTTGCTTTATGGTTAATCTGCTTTAGGTGCGATGGCCATAGGCCAGTCACCGACTATCGCAGGTTCCCATGTGGCGAGATTCTAAGTTGTTGATTTTATTGGCCTCTGGGTCACTCACGGTCATGACCGGGGCGGTGCTGGCTCCGATTCTGCCTGCCATTATTGAAAATCTGCCTCTCGATGAAGGTTGGGCGGGCACCTTGGTCAGCGCCCACTACCTGACCATGGCCATCTGTAGCCCAGTGCTAGGGGTACTGGCTGACCGTCTGGGGCAGTTGCGGCTGTTGATTTTATCTTTGGTCGCCTACAGCTTGGTGGGGGTTGCTGGGGCCTTTATGCCTGACTTTGGCACCCTACTGCTCACTCGGGGACTGATGGGCATTGCCACCAGTGGCATTGCCGCAGGCAGCCTAGGGCTTCTCACCCGCATGTACCGAGCCGATGCTCGCACCCAGGCCATTGCCTATGCTTCCGTGGCGCTGACCCTGGCAAATATCGTCTATCCCCTCATTGCCGGAGGACTGGGCGTATTTTATTGGCGTCTGGCCTTTGCGACCTATGGGTTGGGCATTCCGATTGCCATCGGAGCCTTCATCGTCTTTCAGCGACAACAGGGTCAACCAGAGCATGAAGGCGAGGCCATTGCCACCCCCATGAAACTCAGCACCCTCTTTCGCCACCCCACCATTGTGCAGTTGCTCATCAGCCTGGTGATTGACTCTGCCATTGTGTTTGGCATGGTGGTCTACTTGCCCATCTATGCCCAGGCCACCCTCAATACCGACACTGGCTTCAATGGCATTGTCCTAGCCTGTATGGCCATTGGCTCCGCCCTGAGCTCTGTGCTGGCGCTCCGCTGGTTGACCAGCCGCTTAGGCATTCTGCGAGTGATTCCGCTGGGGCTGGGCGTCATGGCAGTGCTGCTGGTTTTTGTTCCCTCCCTGACTCAGACTGGGGTTGTGATCTTAATCGCCACCCTGTTTGGTGCGGCCTTTGGCTTGGTTACCCCCAGCTTCTACAACGGCTTAGCCACTTTTACCCCCGACAGCTTGCAATCTAGTGTATTGGCCACTGGCATTGGGGCTGGTTTCTTGGGTCAGTTTATTTCGCCCTTGATTTTGGGACGTATTTTGGCTTGGGCAGATATTAGCGGAGTGTTTTATGCGATCGCAGCCGCCTCCTTGATCACAGGCTTGCTGTTTATGCTGCACCCCCCTCAGCGGCCAACCGAAACTCCTGTTCCAGAGCCAACCCATCCAGAAAGTGGCGGTCTTCGCTGATGTGGGGGAACTTGAGCTGGGAATCGGACATGCCCTTAGCCACCTGGCGCTGGCGCACGGTGGTAAAGCTACCCGGTGCCAAAAGCCGCAGGCGTGGCGACGGGATTTGATCGCGGCGGGCAGCCCCGTAGGGATGATTGACTTCACTGAGGAGGTGATCAAACTTGGCTAAAAAGTCCTCAGGGTTGGCAAGGGTGTGGCCTGCCCCAAGCTCGATATTGACCAGGTACGCCGCCGGAATGACATCAGCAGATAGAGTCACACAAAAGTCATCCAGGCGCAGTTGGAAGGCTGCCTGCAACTGCTGCATCACCTGGGTCACATGAAATTCAGTCGTTTTTTCTGTGGTAGAGGATATAAATCCGCCCTGACGATGGCGAAATACAATCAGCGGAGCCTGCTCATAGAAGCCAACCACTTCCACCACATCCCCAATGTCGTAGCGATAAAAGCCGCTATAACTGGTGACCAGAATGCGGTAGCGCTGCCCTACCTGCACCTCTGAGGGCATTAGCGTCCGGGGCTGCTCCACTGCCCACTGATCTGAGGGCACAAACTCATAAAAGCCCGACTCTAAGGCCAAAATGCTGCCATCTGCATTGACATCAGCATAGACCCCGAAAGTGGCCTCCGCTGCCCCATAGACTCCCCCAAAAATGGGGGCATCGCCAAAAAACTCAGGAAAGTTTTGAAAGTAAAAGTCTGAGGTGCCCCCCCGCGCCGTGAGCACATAGGAAAAATCTGGCCAGGCCGTTTTGGGGGTCAAGCGGCCCTCCGCCTTGACAATGGCCTGAAGCTGGGCAGCTCGCTGGGGAAAGGGACGACAGCGACGCTCCAACCAGGCGCGTAACCCTGGTTCAATCTGGAGCCAAGAGGCTAGGGTGCCCTGAGCCAAATCGGCAATCAAGGACTCTGAATAGGTGGCTAAATAGTCACAAATACGCAAAATTAGCATGGGAAAGTTGGCCGCCATCCCCCGCAAATGTGGGGTTCTCAAGGCAAACAACAGTCCCACATAGTGGCGAGCCAGACTGTCCCCAAGGGTTAGAGTTTGGTAGGGGTGGGCAATCACCTGGCTGTAGAACTGCTTGCCCATGCGCAAGCTGCCCACCGTTACCGGGCCGAAAGGAATCCCAGCTTCGGTGTAGCCCTGCACCTGCACCGAATTGGCAGACAGCAATTGCCCGAAGGGTTGTCCATCCGAGACGTGGGGGGCATAGGACTGGAGCGCTGAGAGCAAAAAGCCCATGCTGGCGACATTAGACTTGGCCAAAGATGCCTGAAAGCGCTGGGTCACGGGGACAATTTTCTGCTTGCCGGTGGAGCCACTCGTCCAACTCATGTACCGCACCGGGTCAGGACAGAGTACATTGGTTTCGCCCCGAGCAATGCGCTGGGCGTAGGGTTCATAAAAGCTGTAGGGCAAAATGGGGATGCGATCGCGGAACTGCTCTACAGAACAAATTTCTTCCAAGTGAAACCGTTGCCCCACCTCAGTCCCCTGGTGGTGGCGCAGCAGCGTCAGCAAAAACCGCGCCTGTGCCGCCTCGACCTGACGGGTCTGGCGAATCAAACGATGTTTGGCAATACGGCTATAGGCCGCAAGGACAGAAAGAAAAGGGTTAGCCATCTTGACTTCCAAGCGCAACCCCTAGCTTACTCTTTTCAAAGGATCAAGTATCCATACCCTGAACCGTAAGGACAGCACAGGGGGCATGATGGAGAACATAATTACTGACGCTGCCCAAAATCAACTCGCTAATCCCCGTTCGCCCCCGTCGTCCCACCACGATTAAATCTGCATCCCAAGCTCGGGCTACCTCACACAGGGTTCGGCCAGCATCCCCAAAGTTTTGGGTGAACTCTGCCTCTACCCCAGCCGCATTGGCTTCACCAGCCAGAGCTTGCAATAGATCCATCCCCTCCTTTTCGTGAGCCTGCCATTGTTTCATGTAGGCTTCAAGAAGTTCATCACTGAGGGTCGGATAGATGCCCCGAGAAACGGGCATACCAGGCGTCGTATAATAGTCTTTGAGCGGTGACAGTACCCGAGCAATCATCAACTGTGACTTGAGGCTTTTCGCCAGACTGAGGGCAGCATCAAACATGGCACGGCCTGTCTCTAAGTCTTCAACCCCAACCAGAATTTTGTGAAACATACCCATCCTTTTTCGACTGCTTATAGTGTGATTGCTGATGGCGTCAGCGAACTATCGAGCCCTTCGACTTTGGCAACTTGAAGTAAGGTCTTAACCACAGAATCTGGATTGAGGCTGATAGAGTCAATCCCTTGCTCAACCAAAAACTGCGCAAACTCAGGGTAGTCACTAGGGGCTTGACCACAAATACCGATCTTGCGGCCATTGCCCTTGGCAGTGGCAATCACTTGAGCGACCAATCGCTTCACAGCTTCGTTGCGCTCATCAAACAGATGAGACACGAGTGCCGAATCTCGATCCAATCCCAGGGTTAACTGAGTCAAGTCATTAGAGCCAATGGAGAAGCCATCAAAGACTTCACAGAAGGCATCGGCTAACACTACATTACTGGGAAGTTCACACATAACATAGACATTAAGTCCATTTTCACCCCGAACCAGACCATTTTGAGCCATGGCCTCTAACACCCGGCGACCTTCATCGGGGGTGCGACAGAAGGGGATCATCAAAATCACGTTGGTTAAGCCCATATCGTCGCGCACTTTTTTCATGGCTTTGCATTCGAGGGCAAACCCTGCTTGGTAGCGCTCGTCATAGTAGCGAGAAGCCCCACGCCAGCCAATCATGGGGTTTTCTTCTTGCGGTTCAAACTGACGACCTCCCCAAAGGCTGGCGTATTCGTTGCTCTTAAAGTCTGACATGCGCACAATCACGGGCTTGGGATAGAAGGCCGCGGCAATGGTGCCCACCCCCTGAGCTAGTCGATCCACAAAGAACTGGGGTTTGTTGGGGTACTGAGCCGTGAGTTCGGCAATTTTATACTTGGCCAGTTCGTCTTCAAGTTGATCAAAATGTAGCAGGGCAAGGGGATGAGCCTGAATTTGATTGGCAATGGTGAACTCCAGGCGCGCTAACCCCACGCCGTCGTTGGGAATGGCTGAGAGGCTCAGGGCTTCCTGGGGGTTGCCCACATTCATGAAAATTTTGGTGCGGGTGCGGGGGAGAGTTTGAAGCTGAACTTCTTCAACTTCGAAGGGCAACAAGCCCTCGTAGACTTGGCCATCTTCGCCTTCGGCACAGGAAATGGTGAGGTTTTGGCCAGTCTTGAGTCGGTGCGTGGCGAGGTCACATCCCACAATGGCGGGGATGCCCATTTCTCGGGCAATGATGGCTGCGTGGCAGGTGCGTCCCCCTTGATCGGTGACAATGGCGCTGGCCTTTTTCATGATTGGCTCCCAGTCGGGGTTGGTGCGGGTGGTCACCAGCACTTCTCCAGGCTGAAAGAGATGAATTTGGTTCACATCTAAAATGACCCGAGCGCTTCCTTGGCCAATCATTTCACCCACAGCCCGCCCGGTGACCAGAGACGGTGGCGGTGGGCTTTGCAGTCGGTAGGTGCGCAGGACGCTCTGGGACTTTTGGGACTGGACGGTTTCGGGACGAGCCTGGACAATGAATAATTCCCCGGTGTTCCCATCTTTGGCCCACTCAATGTCCATGGGGGTATAGGTGCCTCGAACCCCAGAGTAGTGGTTTTCAATGATGCAGGCCCAGCGAGCTAGTTCCAGAATTTCCTCGTCTTGGAGCACAAATTTTTGGCGATCGGCGGGGTCAACGGGGACGTTTTTGGTCAACTTGGAGCCGCCTATGTCGTAGATCATTTTGATCTCTTTGCTGCCGGGGGTCTTGGATAGAATGGGACGGAATCCTTGTTGGAGGGTGGGCTTAAAGACGCGGTATTCATCGGGGTTGACGGCTCCTTGGACGATGTTTTCGCCTAACCCATAGGCAGCGGTAATCAGGGCGGCATCTCTAAAACCGGTTTCGGTGTCGATGGAAAACATGACCCCGGAGGCTGCTAGATCGGAGCGCACCATTTTTTGGATGCCCACCGAAAGCGCTACATTTAAGTGGTCAAAGCCTTTGCGCTGGCGATAGGAGATGGCGCGGTCGGTGAAGATGGAGGCAAAGCACTTATGGCAAGCCTCTAGGACGTTGCTGAGGCCATGGACGTTGAGGTAGGTTTCTTGTTGGCCAGCAAAGCTGGCATCAGGCAGGTCTTCAGCGGTGGCACTGGAGCGCACGGCGACATCGGTGTCGGAGCCATACTGATCGCAAAGCTGTTCATAGGCAGCTGCGATCGCAGCTGCCAATTCTCTCGGAAAAGCGGTTTGCAGCATCAAGACCCGAGCCTGCTGTCCATGGGCCATGAGGTTATGGACATCCTCCACATCTAGATCTGCAAAAAGCTGCTGTAACTGAGCCTCTAGCCCCGCCGTTTCAATAAAATGGCGATAGGCATAGGCCGTCGTGGCAAACCCCGTTGGCACCTTGACCCCTTGCACCTCAAGGCGTTGAATCATCTCACCCAGAGAAGCATTTTTGCCCCCCACCAACCCAACATCATCTATGCCAATTTGCTCAAAGGGCAGCACAAATGCCATCTCTGCGTCCCTGGTGAGAGTCACCGTGCTATTTCTATTCATATTTTCCATGCCCCTGCGCCCCCTATGGCTTTAGCGACCTTCGATCCCAACGCAATCACCCCTGCCAATGGCCGTTTTTTTGGCTTTCCCTATCCAGTTGAAGCCGCAAACGTGATTCTGCTGCCAGTTCCTTGGGATGTGACCACCTCCTACACAGAAGGTGCAGCCGCAGGCCCTCAAGCCATTTTGGATGCCTCTTGTCAACTCGACTGGTACGATTTTGCCGTGCCTCGCGCCTGGGAAATTGGCCATGGTTCACTGCCCATTAGCGCTGAAATTCTCCAAAAAAACCAGCACTATCGACAGCTTGCCAAGCAAATTATAACGGCTCTAGAACAGGGCGCTGATGCCAATGACACAGAGCTGCAACAATTACTTGCCCAAGTGAATCGAGGCACAGCGGCACTGAATCAGTGGGTCTATGAACAAGTCACTCCCCTGCTTGAGCAGGGCAAACTGATAGGTCTAGTGGGAGGAGATCACAGTGTGCCTTTAGGATTTTTACGGGCTTTGGCGGCGCACCATACCCGCTTTGGAATTTTGCAAATTGATGCCCATGCAGATTTGCGTCGGGCCTATGAGGGCTTTACCGATTCCCACGCTTCAATTATGTACAATGCCCTGCAACTCAACGCGGTTAGCCACTTGGTGCAGGTGGGCATTCGGGATGTGTGTGAGGCCGAAATGACCTTAGCCCAGCAAGATCTCCGCATCATCCAATTTACTGACCCCCAACTCAAAGCCAATGCCTATGAGGGCATGATCTGGTCAGTACAAACCGAGCAGATTGTGGCAAAGCTTCCCCAGCAGGTCTATATCAGCTTTGACATTGACGGCTTAGATCCTGCCCTCTGTCCCCACACCGGCACCCCAGTTCCAGGCGGACTCGACTTCAATCAAGCCCTCTATCTATTAGAGTCATTGGTGAAAGCGGGCAAGACGATCATTGGTTTTGACCTCTGTGAAGTTGCTCCTGGCCAAACCGGAAACTGGGACGGGAATGTGGGAGCCAGATTACTGTATCGGCTCGGAAATTTGATGTATGCCTCTCATCATAATGTTACAGAGCGTCAAGACACACCACGATTCAGTGCTTAAGTGCCCGTTTTCAGCAATGGTTTGTTAAGATTTGCTCAGGTTTCTTGAGTAGACTGGCATGTTGCTGACGGCTCAACATCTACTGACCTTTCAGCGCTGTCCTAGACAGGTCTTTTTGGATGTGTATGGGGACATGCAGCAAAAAGCACCCCCCAGTGACTTCTTAAAGAAACTCACCCAGGATCGAATTCAGCATCAAAATGACTTTTTTGAACAACAAAACTGGATAAAACCCCAGTATCCTGCCCAGGACTGGTTAGCCGGGGCTCAAGCGACCCTAGCCCTGATGCAAAAGGGTGCTGACCAAATCCGCAGTGGCGTTCTCCTCTGGGAGGCCAAACCCGGACTACGATATATGAGTACCCCAGACCTTCTCACTAAGGTGTCTGGGGTTTCAAGTTTCGGGGACTGGCTGTACGTGCCCACTGACATCAAGCTGAGCAAACGCCCGAAATTGGAGTACCAGATTCTCGTTGCCTTTCATGCCCAACTTCTGGCCGAGATTCAGGGCGGGGTGCCCCCCCAAGCGTTTCTTTATTTGCGCGATCGCGGCTGGTATAGCGTCGATTTACCCAAAACTCATCCTAAACTAATGGGGGTGCTCCAAGACTTAGAGCAGACCCTAGAGGGTACCCAGACACCTGAAGTCTTCATTGTGCGCAATCGCTGCTCCCTATGTGGCTGGTTCAATCATTGCTATGGCATCGCCCAAGCAGAGCAACATCTTTCCTTGCTGCCTGGGGTTACCCCCTCTCGTTATCCCATTCTGGCGTCTCAAAATTTACATAGCGTTGAAGCCCTAGCCCATCTTGAACCAGTGGTGCTCCAAGCCCGTACCGGCTTTACCCGAGAGGTCTCTACCAAGCTGGTCTATCAAGCTCAAGCCTTTGTCCAAAATCAACCGATTGCCCTCCACCCGCCAGGACAACCGCCCCAGCCCCTCCCCACCGCCCCCATTGAGTTGTATTTTGACATCGAAGCCGAGCCGAGTTTGAACTTGGCCTATCTTCATGGGGTCTTGGTGGTCGATCGCGCTCAGCAAACCCAAACCTTTTACCCACTGCTGGCCAAACACTGCGAAGAAGAAGCCCACATCTGGTATCAGTTCCTAGAGTTGGTGCATCGCTATCCTGACGCGCCCATTTTTCACTTCTGCGCCTACGAAGTTCAAACCGTGGAACGCCTGGCCGCCATGTATCCCACAGCCGCCTCAAACCTGGAGTGTCTGATTCCTCGATTTGTCGATCTCCATGACTGGATTACCCGCAGTGTCACCTTGCCCATTGAAAATTACACCTTGAAGTTGATTGCCCGCTGGCTCGGGTTTCACTGGCGCAATGCAGAAGCCAACGGGGCTCAGTCCATATACTGGTATGGGCAATGGTTAGAAACTCAAGATCCCTGGTTTCTGGAAACCATCGTCACCTACAACGAAGATGATTGCCGCGCCACCTACCATGTCAAAGATTGGCTAACGGCCTTCCTGCATGAGCAAAATCAGGAGGAGAGGTATCCCCATACTTTGCCGTCGGTCGCCTCTTGAGTGATGATGATGTGCCTCTGGATTTGCCCTCTGCATCATTTTCCTCTGCAAGATTGATCTTTTTTCTGGCATCTCCTCAGATGATGGGGCCAAGAGTCGTCGAACTCATTGAGAATACTCAAAGCTCGCTGATCTGGTAGTCCCTCTGTCATGCAGATTGATCACATCCATTTTTGTGTTGAAGATGCCACCACCCAGGGAAACTGGTTTATGGAAACAATGGGCTGGCAACGGGTTCACAGCTTTAAGAGCGCACACACTGCGACTGAAATTTTGCGGCTGGGCTCGATCTGGTTTGTGCTATCGGCTCCCCGACATCCCCTCAGTCCCGTTGCCGACTACTTGAAGCACCATCCCCCTGGGGTAGCGGATATTGCCTTACGGGTGCCCAAGCTGTCTCCTTTTCTGGCTCAAAGCCACCAATGTGACGCGTTTTTGCCCCCCACAAGATGCATGGCCACAATCCAAGGTTGGGGCTCCCTGCGCCACACCCTTTTAGAAAGAAGAAGTCTGAAATCAGCTTTTCCTAGCCTGGCACAATGGCGGGGGGGAATCCACGGCATTGACCATGTTGTTCTCAACGTCCCTGTAGGGGACTTAGAGCCAGCGGTTTCTTGGTATCAGCGTTGCTTCAACCTGAAGATGCGACAACGGTTTACCATTAAGACGCCTCACTCGGGCCTCTACAGCCAGGTGCTCAGCTCTAGCAATGGCCAAGTTTATTTCAACTTTAATGAACCCACGTCGCCAAAATCCCAAATTCAGGAATTTTTGGATATGAATCGAGGGGCGGGCATTCAGCATGTGGCGTTGCGAGTCCAAAATTTGTTGCCCCTGATTGCCACCTTGCGACAACGGCAGTTGCCTTTTTTGTCGGTGCCAGAGACCTATTATGATGCCCTCCAGAGGCGTTTAGATCAGATAGAGCAACCGGTATTGTCTGCTCAGGAGGTGGCTGCGATCGCCGCTCAACAAATTTTAGTAGATTGGCACCCACAGCACCCGCAGTCCTTGCTGCTCCAAATTTTTTCTCGACCCATTTTTGAGACCTCTCTCTTTTTTCTGGAGTTTATTGAACGGCGGCAGCAGGCTCAAGGGTTTGGAGAGGGCAACTTTCAAGCCCTATTTGAAGCCATTGAGCGAGATCAAATCCAGCGGTTAATCCGGTATTCGTAACTGATCTTTCGTGAGTGATCTACACCCATTGGGAATCATGATCTCCAACGCTACCCCAAAGTTGCAAACGCCTCACAGTGGGTTTCACTGGGATGGAGCACAGCATCCCTTTTTCGAGGGCTGGTACTTTCGGGTGACGCTTCCCCAAGGGGAGCACACCTTTGCGTTTATGTATGCCATCCAAGATCCAGGGGGCGACACCCCCCATCGCGGCGGCTCAGCCCAAGTCCTCGGCCCCGATCAGGACTACCTCTGCCGCCCCTTTCCAGGCTTGTCAGGCTTTTGGGCTTGGCCCCATGCCCTAGGTCTGGGGCAGGGGCGACCCACCCAAGCCACTCAGCGACCTCGATACCTTCAGCCCAGTGTCTTTAACGACCAGATTGCCGAAGGCTATCAAGTGACCGCCACTCAACACCAGGGTCAGCTTTACGATCCGCGCACCCAAGATTGGATTCGCTGGCACTACCAAACCCAACCCGTTTACGGCTGGGGACATCCCCAGCAGCGGCAACAGTCCACCGCAGGCTGGCTGAGTCGCTGGCATATTTTTGAACCGGGCTGGCAAATTTTGATGGCTCACGGGCTGGCCACGGGCTGGGTTGATTGGCGCGGAGAACGATTCACCTTTCAAGAGGCTCCTGCCTATGCCGAAAAGAACTGGGGGGGAGCCTTTCCGCAGCGGTGGTTTTGGCTCAACTGCAATAGGTTTGGGGTTGATCCCGACGATGACTCAGACCTGACCCTGACTGCTGGGGGGGGGCGACGGCAGGTGTTGGCCTGGATGGAATCTGCGGCGATGATTGGCATTCACTACCGGGGGCAGTTCTATGAGTTCGTCCCCTGGAATGCTTCAGTGTCCTGGGCGATTCAACCTTGGGGGGCATGGCAGATGCAGGCTGAGAATGCCCACTATCGCGTGGAATTGGTGGCTACTGCTGAGGGTCAGCACCCCACCCAGGTGCGAGCCCCCACGGCTCAGGGCATGGCCTGGGTCTGTCGAGATACCACCCAGGGACATCTCAGCCTCAAGCTCTGGAAATACCATCTGGGTGAGTGGATCCTGGGTCTTGAGGCTCAGAGCCATCTGGCTTGTCTGGAAGTGGGTGGTTCTCTCTGGACACAGCCCTGGGTGGGGAAAACGGGCTGATTTTATGCCTGACGCTCGGGGTCATCGCTCAACCAGTTCAGCAGAGCCGTTGCCACCACAGGGGCAAATTCTTCGTGCAGACCCAAGGAACCGGGGAGCCACTGCGATCGCACCTGGGGCAAAGTCCCCAGAGCTGCCATTTCGGCCTTAGACTGTGGGGGAGCTTGCTCTGCCAACAGCGCCAGCATCGGTTGGGACACCGAACGGGCTAACGCCAAAAAATCTTCACGACAGGTGACCGGATCTAAACCCCCTGTCACAAAAGCGGCTGGGCCATATTTGGCTCCCTCTTTTTGGGTGACCATTCGCTTAGCGGCTATAAAGTCAGGCGTCAGCCGAGTGGCATCCGTAAAAACATGTCGCTCATACATAAACTTCAGAAAATCAGGCAGGGTATTCAAAGCGTATAGGCCATCGCCTAGGAGGGGCGATCGCACCAGCGCTTGAACCCCTTGAGCAATAGGAACCGGCAATCCCATGGCTGTAAACGGCCCCCGCCAAGTGGGAGCCACCACCGCCACTTGGCTCACCCGATTGGGCAACTGTTGAGCCGCGTAGAGGGCATACCCAGCACCGTGACCCGCAGCCACCAGGGTCACCGGCTCTGCTCCAAGCTCGTCCAAAAGTGCCAGAATAAATTGGCGGTAAAATGCAGGAGTGTAGCCCCAGTCCCCTCGGTCAGACTCGCCAAATCCTGGCCAATCCACCAGAATCCCTTGAAAGCCTGCGGCGACTAAACGTTGAGCAACACCACTGAACTCCTGCCGAGTAGACACCGTACTCAAAGCAGGCAATAAGATCACCGGCGAACCCACCCCGAACCGTTCGTAGGCCGCTAAAATAGTCTGGTTCTGCCAATTCCAAGAAAGATGCTGCTCCCTAGGGGGAGAACTTACAGAGGATGTTGAGGTAGCCATTAATTACACAATCCAAAAAGCTGACTTACAATCAATTTTAAGCGTAACCCCGTGATTCCCTTGCTGCCATTGGCTCAAACGCAAAACCTGGCACTTCCTGAAGTCGGCTATCAAGGATTGGCGCTGAGCCATCTGGCTCAATCGGGATACCCGGTTTTGCCTGGCAGCATCATTCCGGTTGAGGGTTTTAGGCAGTTTTTAAGCACCATCGAATGGCAAGCCCCTCTGTTGCAGTCGTTTCCACAACTTGATTTTCAGCTAGATATCAATCAAGCCGATCAGCTTCAGCAGATTGCCCACCTGATTCAGCAAAGAATTGTTCAAACCCCCTTACCCGTGACCTGGAGCGAAGCATGGCTGGCACAATGTGCAAACGCCGCCTACTTGCGATTGCTGCCGTCTCTGTGGGTGCCTGAAACCGTCTCCCGAGATCTAGGCTTGCTGGAAGGGCTGTTGACGGTTCAGTTCTGTCGGGGGGCAGCCCCGGCTCTTGAGAGATCCGTCAAGGCGCTTTGGAGCCAGTTGTTTGAAGCAAAGACCCTGTTTTTTTGGCAGCAGTCGGGACTTCCCTTTGAAGAAGTGCAGTTAGCTATCGTAGTGCAGCCCCTTGCGGCAGTTCGGGCTTCAGGCTTTTTGCAGATGACTCCCACCCATGGCATCATCCAGGCAACCTATGGGCTCAGCCATAGCTTGTACGAGGGGCACAGTACCCCTGACTATTACGAGGTCAGCCGAAGAACCGGACACATTGAGCAGCACCTCGGAGCCAAAAGCTATGCCTACTATTTGCGCCCCCCCCAGCCCTCAGATTCTGCCTCGGCCAATGAGGCTTTCAAAGGCACTGCGATTGAGATGGCGCGGCAGCACCAATTTGCCCTCTCGCCGACAGACCTGCAAACCCTGATGCAGATCGGACAGCAGCTCACGAACTCTTGGCAAACGGCTGTCCTAGAGTGGATGTTAATCAAAACCTCTGCACGTCAGACTCAGTTTGTACTCAGTCGAGTTTTTGACCAGCATCCCATTCCCGATTGTCCCCCCAGTCATTCACGCCCCATGGCAGGGTCTGCAACCACCCCCCACGGTAGGGTGCTAGCAGAGGGGGTGGGTGCCGCCACGGGTCAAGCCATTGCCACAGCTTGGGTGACCCATGACTTGAGCCAGGATCCACCCCCAACCGACGGCCTTCATCTGCTGGTCATACCAGAGCTGCAACCCAAGCATCTGCCCTGGTTGCACCAGGCCGCTGGGCTAGTGTGTGAGCGCGGCGGCATGACCTCCCACGGCGCAATTGTGGCACGGGAGCTAAATTTGCCAGCAGTGGTGGGGGTTGATCAGGCCACTCAACTACTGCAATCTGGACAAACCCTGCTGATCGATGGCGATCTGGGTCGGATTTATGAGGTTGACCCTCGCCAGCCCCAGCCTGCCATCCCCACTTCCCGATCCGATGGCGCTCTCGAACCGGAGCAAGGGGGTTCATCCCCCCTGGCTACCCAGATTTGGGTCAATCTGAGTCAGGCTGGCACGATAGAGCGAGTGCAGGATCTGGCCGTGGATGGCGTGGGTCTACTGCGTTCAGAATGGCTACTCATGGATGCATTAGAGCAACAGCACCCATCTCGATGGATGCGGCAGGGACGGCAGACTGAGCTACTGCGGCGGTTTAGCCAGCGAATTGAGGTCTTTGCCCGTGCTTTTTACCCCCGACCTGTGTGGTATCGAGCGTTGGACTTGCGATCGCCAGATTTGGCCATGCTCATCGGCGGCGCTCATATGGAAACCCCTGAAGCCAATCCCATGCTGGGTTTACGGGGTGTGGCGCGTAGTCTGGGAAACCGATCTCTCTTTACGCTTGAGTTGGCGGCTCTAGCAGCCCTGGCTGAAGAGGGCTTAGATAACCTCCGATTGCTTTTACCGTTTGTCCGCTCTGTCCACGAATTTCAAGGCTGTCGCCAGTTAATCCAGCGGGCTGGGCTGCTGAATCTGCCACAGTTTCAGGTTTGGATTATGGCAGAAGTTCCTTCCATTTTGTTTTTATTGCCTGACTATGTTGAGGCGGGCGTTCAAGGTATTGCCATTGGCACTAATGATTTGACCCAACTCCTGCTGGGCGTCGATCGCGATCAACCCACCCTAGCGACTCAATTCAATGAGCACCATCCAGTGGTAGTGGCAGCGGTAAATCAACTCATCCGCACTGCTCGCGCTTTAGATCTGCCTTGTTCGGTGTGTGGTCAAGCCCCAGTTCGCTACCCCGATCTCATCCAGGGCTATGTGGCCAGTGGGGTAACGGCGCTCTCTGTAGAAGTGAATGCGCTCATGCAGACGCGTCAATGGGTTTCCCAGGCCGAAGAATATTGGTTGGCCTCCTTGGGGGGACGATCTCCTTATTCAGATGCGATGCCAGAGACTCAGGCAGAGTGACATCCTCCCGAGGCTCCCCTAACGGAAGAGCGCGGGATCACCCAAGATCGCTCTTGAGTATTCCTGCCCCACGCCACTTATCTAGGTTATAGACCCCCGGCAGACCGACTTTAGAGGCTGTTTCCGTAGTTCGGTCTGCTGAATGTCTGTGTATCCCGACGTTACTCCTGCGGAGTCGCTACGCGAACATCTTTCAGGTAGAGCGCGGGACTTATAGCCCCCCAAACCCTTCAATAGTTAAAGAGGCATCCATCCGTGCAGTACCAAATTCAATGGGTCAGCCAGCTCTCCGAAGTTCCCCAGGAGGCGTGGGATGCCCTGGCGTTGCCGCTGCAAACTCCCTTTCTAGAATGGCACTGGCTGAATACCATTGAAACATCAAAAAGTGCCACGGCTCTTACAGGCTGGCTGCCCCAACACCTGACCGTATGGCGCGATCGCACCTTAATTGCCGCAGCTCCCCTGTATATCAAGAGCCATAGCTACGGCGAGTTTGTGTTTGATCACCAGTGGGCCGATGTTGCCCACCGCCTGGGGATTCGCTATTATCCCAAATTACTGGGCATGACCCCCTTTACCCCCGCCGAGGGGTATCGATTTTTAATTGCCCCCAGGGAAGACGAACCCGCCCTCACCGCGCTCATGGTAAATGCCATTGATCGGCTCTGCCTGCGCCAAAAACTCTCTGGCTGCCATTTTTTGTTTGTTGATCCCACCTGGCGCTCTCAACTCCAAGCCCATGGCTTTCAACCCTGGCTGCACCATAGCTACATTTGGCAAAATAACGGCTTCAGCAGTTTTGCAGACTACCTAGATGCCTTCAACGCCAACCAGCGGCGCAACATCAAACGCGAACGTCAAGCCGTCGCCAAAGCTGGACTGACAATGCGTCCTCTCAACGGAGATCAAATTCCAGAAGCCCTGTTCCCACTCATGTATCGCTTCTATAGTGACACCTGCGACAAATTTAGGTGGGGCAGTAAATACCTAACGAAATCTTTTTTTGAACAGCTCGCAACCTCCTACCGCCATCGGGTTCTTTTCGTTGCAGGCTACTCAGAGCCAAATGGGTCACATCCCACAGGCATGTCCTTTTGTATTACCAAAGGCGACCGGCTCTATGGGCGCTATTGGGGCAGCTTTCAAGACATTGACTGTCTGCACTTTGACGCTTGCTACTACACCCCCATCGAATGGGCCATTGCCCAGGGGTTATCCTACTTCGATCCAGGAGCAGGAGGACAGCACAAAAAACGGCGTGGCTTCACGGCGACTCCTAACTACAGCCTGCATCGATTTTATAGCCCCCGTCTGAGCCAAATCTTTGACCACTACCTGGATGAAATCAATACCATGGAGCAGGAGGAAATTGATAGGATAAACCAAGATTTACCGCTGAAATCCTGTCCTGGTAGTGTATCCAGAACTTAAATGACCGCCAACCCGTGGGAATGCTCTGCCTATGAGTAATGTTAATCAGACTGATTGGTGATCTTAATCACAGTTTTGGAACTTCTGGATTACTGAAAGGGTCATGGCCATGGGCTTTAATCCACAAAGTGCAAACCAGTTGGACGCATCACGAGACTCACCTGTTTATGTTTACATCAGAACATTTTATTCAAGCTGGCATAGTGGCCACGACCCTTACCCTAGGTAGCTTTTCACCCATGTTTCCTGGCTTTGCCCAGCAGACTCAGGCCTTCAAGACAGAGACCGCAGAGATCATCACGGACACCTTACAAATTTCAGCGGTGGCTCCCATGTTTGAGTCTGATACCAGTCATGTCTTTGGTGCGATCGCCTATTCCCCCTCAACCCAAACCCAAAGTTCAGCAGTCGCTTGGATTCCTGAAGCTGCCGCTGGAGAAGCCCTGCATCAATGTCAACTACAGTCCCGTGCTCAAGACTGTGTCGTAAAGCTGCAATATAAAGACGGTTGGGGTGCTCTGGCGGTTTCAGCTAACGGTGTATATGGCATTGGCCTCGGCTATGTAGAGCAAGATCTGACCCAAGCCAAAGATCAAGCCCATAACCAAGCCCTGCAAACCTGTCAGCAGTCAGGCGGTAAAAACTGTCGAATTTTATCTAGCCGAGCCGCCATCCCCGACACTCCAACCCTAGATTTAAGTATCAATTAAGGTGAGGAGTCCAGATCAAAAAAGGGTCTTGCTCGATCTAAATTTAAGTGTTTTCACGATTTTCACTGCGGGTTGTCACCTCTTAGGCTAAAAATAGATTGCTTTATGGTGCTTGGAAATCTATGCAACCCGCAGAACTTCTAGAACGATATGCTTCCGGAGAACGAGACTTCAGCGGCATTGATCTGAGCTATTGTGATCTCAGTGGAGCCGTGCTTTCGGGTGCCAATTTCACCAAGGCAAAACTTAAAAATACCAATCTCCAGGGGGCTTGTCTCAATGGCGTGAACTTGAGAGACAGCTACATTGTTGAGACCAACCTAGTCAATGCGCAGCTACGGGGAGCCAACCTCAGCAGCTCAAATTTTCAAGGAGCGCTCCTCAATGGTGCTAACCTTAGCGATGCCTACCTCAGAGGTGCGTACCTGATGCGCTCAGATTTAATTTTGGCCACCCTAGAGCGTGCTGATCTCCAGGGGGCTTACCTGTGGTGTAGCCACCTCTATCGCTCTAATCTCAGCGACGCCAACCTGAGTAGTGCCAACTTGTATGAAGCAAATTTGATTGATGTCGAACTACAGGATGCTCACCTGCAAGGCAGCGATCTCCGCTGTGCTAACCTGACTCGTGCCTCTCTAGTGGGTGCCAACCTCACCCAAGCGAACCTCACCCAGGCCAATTTGACGGATGCCGATCTCAGTGAAGTGAGCCTTCGCCGTGCCCGCTTGGTTAAGGTTCGTTGTCAGGGGGCTAACTTGAGCCGAGCGAATCTGAGTGGTGCAGTTTTGGATTTGTCGGTTCTGGAGACCACCCGACTATTTGAGACGGTTTTGCCAGACGGTCGGACGTTAAGTACTCGGGATGAAAACCTTGCTCTGTCGGCTTAGCGAGTCGTAGCTGCTCACGCACTTGCATCAACAATCTACCCAAATAATTGTGACCTTGGTGATCAGCCCCCCAGCCCCAATACGAATCACTAGGGGAGTCTTCCACAATTGGCTCGTCTTCGGTACCGACTAAAACTGCTCGAATGTCTGGATGGCTCGAAAACTTGGTGAACACAGCAGTGTACATAACTTGCAGCTTAACAGCTTCCCAATCAAGACGCACAGCATAGCGCGGATCTCGGCCTAGGGCGGCTGCCATTTCAGGGCTGGAGGCTTGACGAATTTGCTCACATAAGGCCGCGTGGGGGCTATTTATATACTTGTGAGCTTGGTAGTAGTGTTCAGACGTGAGCCAGATGCGCCCTTGCAATCGAATGGGATGGGGGGAAAAGTTGGAAAAACAGCCATAAGGGCCATCCGCCTTGTAGAAAAGAATGGTCATCCGATGCTGATGCCCCTTGTGCCCTGCTTCTATGATGGCAGCAAATTGAACCCTAGGAAACAAGACCCTGTTACCTGAACCTGTGTCATTGGGCTGAGTGATCCAACTCCGCACTCACCCAAATCGGTTCAAAATCGGTCTGGAGGACGCTGAGATCCCCCCCTCAGATGGAACTTTTGCCTGCCAGAATGCTTCATTCTATAAAAGTTCGCCTGCGCAATCAGAGGATTTTTCGATGAAGTATCCATTTCGAATTATGGCAGCCGTCGTCATGGCCACTGCTAGTGTGCTCCCTATGGTTCGGCCTAGCTTGGCGGCAGAGGAAGTGATCATTGCCGTGGGATCTACCGAGGTGGCTACGCTACCGGTAACAGAGCTAGCCACTTACGCTGAAACTGGAACGGCTGAAGGTCAACTCCAGTCGCTGCTGTCACTACTGTCCACCGATCAAGCTCAAGAGTTTCGCAACAGCCTCAGTTGTGAAGTGACAGTGAATCCCGAACCTTTTGGAGAATTTTTGGAGTCTCGCCTGGGGACGCTGCTGCTAACTGAGCTCAGCCAAGTGCTGAAGTCTAGTGATGATAGTGTCTCTAGCCTAGAAGCTCTGCGTACTGCTATGACAACCTCGGCTGAAGCCGATGGCCGGGTGTCGATTCTATCGGTGGTGCAAAGTTACCCCACGGATCAAATCATCTTAGATCAACAAACCGCCCAAGGCCGATTTGATCTGCTTGAATCTCTCGGTGAGGATGCCAAGTTGTTGATGGCAGCCCTAGATCTCCAACAACCCACCACCGCAGAAATCTCTGAGGTAGCAGAAGAGTTAACCGATGGTTTCTGCGTTACCCCCACTAGCTAATCTCCCATTGAGAGCATTCGGCTACGGCTCAGCTTTCACCCAGATGGGCTGGGCTGTGGCCGTGACGGCACTCTAGGATGGCTCAATTTCAGAGGTGCGATCGCTAAGGAAGCCACATAATGGCAATACGATCAGGATTTAGCGGACTAAATCCCTAGCTCAAGGCCCAATTGACCAGCGTGCGCACGCCAAAGCCCGTGCCGCCTGCGTTGATATAACCCGATTCCTTGTCAGCCCATACAGGACCAGCCACATCTAGGTGAGCCCATGCTGTGTCTTTTACAAATTGCTTGAGAAACAGAGCGGCGGTAATGGATCCACCGCTACGGGGACCGGTATTTTTCATGTCGGCAACTGGAGACTTCAGGCCTTCAAAATATTTCTCTTCTAAGGGCATTTTCCAGAACTTCTCACCGGCCAACTCTGCGGCTTGAGTGAGCGCCTGAGCCAGTTGATCTTCTGAAGACCAGAGACCAGCAATGTCATCTCCCAGTGCCACAATGCAGGCACCTGTCAGAGTCGCTAAATCGACGATGGCCTCTACCCCTAATTTTTCAGCAAAGACGAGGGCATCGGCCAAGGTGAGCCGACCCTCAGCGTCGGTGTTATTGACTTCAATGGTTTTGCCATTAGAGGCCGTGAGAATATCTCCAGGCCGCATGGCATGACCACTAATCATATTTTCAGTGGCCGCTACGATGAAATGCACTTCCACGTCGGGCTGAATTTGACCGATCACTTTGGCAGCACCGAAAGCCGCAGCAGAGCCGCCCATATCCATCTTCATGGTTTCAATACCGCTGCCGCTGACCTTGAGGTTTAGACCTCCTGAGTCAAAAGTCAATCCCTTGCCAATAATCGCTAATTTCCGCCGAGGCACACCGCTAGGCTTATAGGTGAGATGAATAAACTTGGGCGGCAGATCTGAGGCTTGGGCAACGCCTAAAAATGCGCCCATCCCCAGGTTTTCACAATCTTCTCGCTCTAAAATTTCTAGGGAGAGATTGTAGGTTTGGGCCAATTCTGTGGCGGTGTCGGCGAGGGTAACCGGGGTGACAATATTCGCAGGGGCAGCAACCAACTCTCGCGCCAAAATCACTCCAGAGCACACTTGCTGAGCGCGTTCTAGAGCAGCGGTCTGGTGCCCTAGCCCCAACAGTTCAATTTGACTAGGAAAGGCCGCACTGTCTAGGTCGGGCTCAGATTTAAACCGATGATCTTGATGCAACGCCAGCTCGATTCCTTCAGAAATAGCTTGGGCAGAAGAGGCTGTTTCTTGATTCCAAGGGGGCAACTGGAGTCCTACGGTTTGGCACCGTTGCTTGCGAGCGATGCGGGCTACTGCTGCTGCGGCCTGCCGTAGGGTGTCGAGACTGAGTAAGGTGCTTTCACCTAGCCCCACCAAAATCAACTGACGTGGGGTGCCGCTGGCAAGGCGAACGCTTTGGGTTTCGCCGACTTTCCCCTTGAAGTTGGTCTCCTGAATCAATTCTTTTAGAAGTCCTCCCAGATGCTGATCGAGTTCGAGATCAAGCGTCACGGACTCAGGTTCGATAGCAAAAAAGCCCAGCGCCAAACAGTCACCTGACCATTGTGCTGTGGGGATATCTGTTGCTTGAATCTTCATACTACTGAATTGCCTTTAGATGCAGTCTCAATATATGGGGTAGCTTTCGCTAGTTTAGAGCGGTAGAGAGGTGTCTCTGTTTGCCTGTCTCTCTTTAGTGTACTGGGGGAGTGCCAGGACAATGACCACGACAAAGGTGCTTACCCGTTTTGTCAGTCCAGCAAAGCCAAGCCCTAGAATTCATGGGTCTGGTAGGTTAATGATCTGTATCGGTAGCCTATGATGTCAACGGTGAGACATCCTGATGTCTGGGAGGATAACGCTTCTAAGGAAAGATGTATCGACTGAATAGCGGTTTTACCCTGTTTCTGAGTTTATTGGTCGAGGCCATTCCCTTTCTGATGTTTGGGGTATTGGTGTCTGGCCTGCTGCTGCTCTTCGTAGACGAGCGACGACTGTTGCAAATCCTGCCCAAGCATCCTTTGCTGGCAGCACTAGCGGGGAGTTGCTTTGGCTTCTTATTTCCCGTGTGTGAATGCGGTAATGTGCCTGTGGCTCGACGCCTCATTATGCAGGGGGCTTCGGCACCCGTGGCTGTTGGGTTCTTGTTAGCGGCTCCGACTATCAACCCAGTGGTTATTTGGGCGACCTGGACAGCCTTTCGAGATCAGCCTGAAATTGTGGTGTTTCGGGTGATTTTTTCCCTCACCATTGCCACGGTGGTGGCCTGGGTTTTTAGCGCCCAGGCCGACTTAAAGCCGTTTTTACAGCCAGCCGTAGCCTTGGCAATGCCCAAACCCCTGGTGATCCCCCCCCCGAGTCAGCCGCCTTTGCTGCAAACCGGAACGTTTTTTCTTGATCAGCCCGGTCAACCCTTGCAAATTGACCCAGTGACCCTACAGGCCACGACGATGCCTGCCTGTCCACTCCCTGATGCACCCAAAATTACTGCTTGGGCTCGGTTTCGGATGTTATTAGACAACTCGGTACAGGAACTACGAGAGTTGGGAGGCGTCTTGGTTTTGGGCAGCTTAATGGCGGCCTTAATTCAAGTGGCGGTGCCTCGGGATATTATTTTGGACTTGGGACAAGGACCAGTCACCTCTGTGGTTGCCATGATGACCTTGAGTGGGGTGATCTCCATTTGCTCAACCGTGGATTCTTTTTTCGCGCTCTCTTTTGCCTCGACCTTCACCAGTGGAGCCCTCTTGGCTTTTCTGGTATTTGGTCCCATGTTTGATCTCAAAAACTTGGGACTGCTGCTGACGGTGTTCAAAGGCCGAGCCGTTTTCTATTTGTTTGTCCTAATTTCTCAATTAGCCTTCCTGCTCACCTTATTTATGAATTTCTGGCTGAGCTGATCTCGCTATTGCTGTTGCTGTCTTGACTTCTCTATGACCTTAGCCAAACGGCTGTCTCAAGTCTCCCCCCTGCTTCCCGATTGGATGGATACGCTCGCCCTAGGGGCGTGGGGTGTGTTGATGATGAAATACTGGCTGACGGGACGGTTGGGCTTGCTGATTCACCCGAACTATTTTGGCCTGACGATTGGTGCGGGTTTGCTGCTGTTGGTCATGACTGGCCTAAACCTGCAAAAGCTGCTGCGGGGTAAGCCTCAGATTGGGGTTCGTCACTTCACCCTGTTTCCGCCGGGTTGGATGAGTATGGTGTTGTTGGTATCAGCGCTCCTGGGGCTATGGATTACGCCCCGCCCCTTTGCCAGTGAGACTGCTCTGGAGCGAGGGCTACAAGATTCAGCCCTGCTGACCCGTGCCCAGCCACAGACCTTTCGGCCTAATGCTGATCCAGCAGCGCGATCGCTAATTGACTGGGTTAGAACCCTAGATGTGTACCCAGAGCCCGATGCCTACAGCGGCCAACCGGTTCAGGTGCAAGGGTTTGCTGTGCATACCCCCAACCTGCCGGATGCCTATCTGATGCTGACCCGCTTTGTGATTACCTGCTGTGCGGCTGATGCCTACCCAGTGGGACTGCCGGTAAAACTACCCCAGAGTCGTCAGGCATATCCTCCAGATCAGTGGTTTGATGTTTCGGGGCAGATGGTGACTGAAACTCTGGATGACCGACGCCAGTTGGTTATTGCAGCCGAAACCCTCCAGGGTATTCCTGCGCCCCGAAATCCCTATGCCTATTGACGGTTGATGGTGCGTGGTCTAGCTTACCCCAGCTTTATCTCGAACCAAGAACTTTTCCAGCTCTGTGAGGGCTTCGGCATCGACTTTGGTTTGCATGGGGCAGAATTTGGGGCCGCACATGGAACAAAACTCTGCCGTCTTATAAATGTCGGCAGGCAGGGTTTCGTCGTGGTATGCGCGGGCACGCTCTGGATCTAAAGACAGCTCAAATTGGCGATTCCAGTCAAAGTTGTAGCGGGCGGCTGAGAGTTCGTCGTCGCGATCGCGCGCCCCCGGTCGGTGTCGGGCAATATCGGCGGCATGAGCGGCAATCTTGTAGGCAATCAAGCCATTGCGCACATCTTCGGCATCGGGTAGCCCCAGGTGTTCCTTGGGGGTCACATAGCAGAGCATGGCGGTGCCATACCAGCCGGCCATGGCCGCTCCAATGGCAGAGGTGATGTGGTCGTAGCCAGGGGCAATATCGGTTACCAGGGGACCCAGCACATAGAAAGGAGCTTCTGAGCACTCTTCCATCTGCTTGCGCACATTAAATTCAATTTGATCCATAGGCACATGGCCAGGGCCTTCCACCATCACCTGCACATCGTGCTCCCAGGCGCGGCGGGTGAGTTGTCCCAGGGTTTTCAGTTCGGCCAGTTGGGCTTCGTCAGAGGCGTCGTGCTGGCAGCCGGGACGCAAAGAATCTCCCAGACTGAAGGAAACATCGTATTTCTTGAAAATTTCGATGATGTCATCAAAGTGGGTGTAGAGCGGATTTTGCTTATGGTGGTGCAGCATCCAGCGGGCGATGATGCCACCCCCGCGAGAGACTATACCCGTGATGCGATCGCGCACCAGGGGCAAGTACTCAATCAAAATACCCGCATGGATGGTCATGTAGTCCACCCCTTGCTTGGCGTGGGTCTCGATCACATCCAGGAAATCATCGGGGGTCAGCTTCTCAATATTGCCATGAACCCCTTCGAGAGCCTGGTAAATCGGCACCGTGCCAATGGGAACCGGAGAAGCATTGATGATGGCAGTGCGAATTTGATCCAGGTTGCCGCCCCCGGTGGACAAATCCATCACCGTGTCGGCACCATACTTGACTGCCAGTTTTAGCTTATCCACCTCTTCTGCGAGGTTAGATGAATTGGGCGAAGCGCCGATATTGGCATTCACCTTGCATTTGGAGGCAATGCCAATAGCCATCGGCTCCAGATTGGTGTGATTGATATTGGCCGGAATGATCATGCGCCCTCGGGCGACTTCTTCTCGAATCAGCTCGACCGGCAAGTTCTCACGCTGAGCCACATACTGCATTTCTTCAGTGACGACACCCTGACGGGCATAGTGCATCTGCGTCACATTCTTTTGCCCGTGGCGCTTGGCAACCCATTCACTTCGCATATTCAAGTTCCCCAAAAAAGTGAGCTTCCCTCCGCCGGTACTAGCCGGACTCAGGTTCTAAGGGTGTAATCTCAGCCTGACCGGACAGGCACCCCTAGCTAATGGAAATCGTAACACCTGGAGACGATTTGAGTCAGAAGGGGGTGATAATTTTTATGGGGACTGAATAGTTTGAAAGTTCTAGGTTCATCCCCCCCAAGATGAGCCGAGTTAAACTGTCAATTTGATTAGAAAGACCATGGAACAGCCCAATTGGCAATTGGTAGCATCCCTTTTGCAACCCGCGCTTATTCGCCTCATTGATCAATTGGGTCAACAGATGTCCCCTTGGGGTTGGCAAGGTGAATACGAAACTCAAGAGCACTGGCCTGCCGAGACCCGTGCCGAGCAAAAGCAACAGGTGAAAACCTTGCGACAGCAGTGGGAAGCCGCAGCCCCAGAAATTAAGCCCGAACTGGAAAGGCAACTGTTCGAGCTTCCCCAGCCGTTGGTCAGCTATGTGCTCTATTTAGAGCGAGATGGCCTTAAAGCCCACTTCAACCTTTGGGAACTGTGCTACCAAATTTGTTTGGAGTCTTATACCCCCCAGCTAGATCGCCAAGGGATTACTGATCTGCCCATGGATCAAATTCAAGTCGATGCTCAACTGTTGGACGATCAAGGTGAGATAGACTGGAATGCCTTGGATCAAAAAGCGGCCCAGGTGGTAACCCAGGCGTTTCAAAGTTTGCAACCGCAAGAGGAAGCCCATTCTTGATCCTTTAGGATGACTTCTCAGACTCAAAAAGCAACTAAATTGAGATTGATTTACGGAAACACGCACCATGTTCAAACATGCTCGACCTTGGCTGGTTCAGTTGGGATGGCTGACCTGCCTCTCGCCCCTGATGGTGGGCGTGCTGCCAGAAGTGACCTGGGCGGCTTCTCGTATTCACGTTTCATACTCTTTTCTGGAGCGCTCAATTTCAGTGAGTGCCCTAGAAACCTTTGCCAAGGAAGGGCGAATCACAGGGGATTTAGTGCCCTATGCCCGTTATCTCAACCCAGACCAACTGGAGAATTTGCGACAGGGGCTTCAAGAACAGATTGATTTAGAACCGGTCACCGTGGCTCAGTTCTTGTATACGCCTATTGGTGAACAATTGTTGCATCGAGTGGGTCAGGTGATTCGGTCTCGCTCGGGTCACGGCAGCTTTTTTGCCTTGCGAGCCTCTCTGATTTTGGCAGCCGCAGATCCAGAGGGCTTTACGGCGCTCAGTGTCTTGCGCCATTACCCAGCAGATGGGGTGCAGGTCGATTTCTCGGCAGGGTTAGCGCTCTTGAACGAGGTGCGTCAGTTGATTGATGAAACCAATCAAGCGGTAGCGGATATTCGGTCTAGTTCTGAGTCTGAGGTCGCGCCGATGACGGCCTTAGGATACTCCTTACAACAGCGGGGTTCCTTTACCTGGGAAAAAGTGACCCTTGAATTGCAGGACAATTCACCCCAACGCTTAAACTACACGGGGCGGGCTCGAACCTATCCCGCAGATATTTATCTGCCTAATTTGCCGAATTCCTCGCCTCAACCGGTGGTGGTGATTTCCCATGGCCTCAATTCAAATCGCAGTACCTTTCTGTATTTGGCGGAATATCTGGCCTCCCATGGGTTTGTGGTGGCCGTGCCAGAGCATATTGGCAGCAATACCCAGCAAATTTTGGGGCTGCTGTCGGGGCAGACTAGCGACGTGATTCAGCCTACGGAATTTGTGGATCGCCCTCAGGATGTGACTTTTTTGCTGGATACCCTAGAGGCGCGATCGCAGTCCGACCCCACCTTTGCCAATCGCCTTGATCTTGAAAATGTGGGGGTGATTGGCCAATCCTTTGGGGGCTACACAGCCCTAGCCCTAGCCGGTGCCCCTCTCAACTTTGAGCAACTGCAACAAGACTGTACCGAGCAACTCGAAACCACCTTAAACCTATCTTTGCTGCTGCAATGTCAAGCCCTGCGTCTACCCCTGCAAAACTATGATCTCAAAGACGATCGGGTACAGGCCATCATTGCCATCAACCCCATTGGTAGCAGCCTCTTCGGAGTCGAAAGCTATGCACAAGTTGAAGTTCCAGTCCTGATGGTAGCCGGGAGCGCAGACACGGTTTCGCCTGCCCTGCTTGAGCAAATTCAGCCCTTTGCTTGGCTATCGAGCTCGAATCGCTATCTGATGATGATCGAGGGTGGCACCCACTTCTCAGCACTAGAACCCCCAGATCCCTCTGCCGAGGGACTGCCCAGCTTCCCAGAACTCATTGGCCCTGCCCCTCACTTGGCGCGCGGCTACATGGAATTTTTCAGTGCAGCCTTCCTCAAAGCCTTTGTGGCTCAGCAGCCCGAATTTGAAAACCTGCTAACATCAAGCTACGCCGCCTCACTGAGCGAATTGGTCTTACCCCTGCGCCTGACGCAATTTGGCGCATCGGCTCAGGCTGAGTCGGCTGTGATCGCGCCGTAAATTTGCTGCATGAGTGGCTCATTTGGATTTCTCAACCTCAAAAAGCCTCCAGGACTCACCTCTCATGATTGCGTAGCGCGATTAAGGCGCTTGCTACATCTGAAGCGAATTGGCCACGGCGGCACCTTAGACCCCATGGCAGAGGGAGTGTTACCCATGGCTGTTGGCTCCGCCACTCGGCTCTTATCTTTTTTGCCCACCCCCAAAGTCTACCGAGCGGTGATCCGCCTCGGTCTACGCACAACCACCGATGACATTACCGGCGAAACCCTGGCCACCGCACCGACCACCGATCTGACCCCTGAGCAGGTCAACGAAGCCCTACAGCAATTTCAGGGGCACATTCAGCAAACGCCCCCAGCCTATAGCGCCATTCAGGTAAACGGTCAACGTCTATATACCCTGGCGCGCCAGGGCAAACCCGTAGAAGTCGCCCCTCGCTGGGTGGATATCGAAAAACTAGATTTACTGGCCTGGAATTCCTCTAGTGCAGGCTGGACCGATCTAGCAGTTGAGATTCACTGTGGCTCAGGCACCTACATTCGGGCTATTGCCCGTGATCTCGGAGCAGCGCTGCAAACCGGGGGGACTTTAGCTCAGCTTAGGCGTACCCAAAGCTGTGGGTTTCAGCTTGCCCATAGCCTCAGCTTCGATGAAATCGCTACTCAGATAGAAGCCAACACCCTGGTGTTGATTTCACCCCCTCAAGCCCTAACCCATCTACCGACAATAACCTTGCCTGATGCCCTAGCCCAGCGCTGGTGCTGGGGACAAACGTTACTGCTGCCCGAATTAGATTTGCCAGCCCCACCTCCTAACTCAGACATTGTGCAAGTCCAAAATGGGCAGGGTCAATTTTTAGGCATCAGTCACCATCAAAACTCTAGCCTGATCCCAAAGATTGTGATTGCTGGTTAATCTTCGTCTTCGTCGTCTTCATCAATAGGGTAGTAAAACCCCTGTGCCTGTCCGGTCAAAATTGATTTCCCTAGGGACAAGGCTTTTTGAGCCTGAGCCCGAGCCTGACGATTCCAATGAGAGCGACGAGAATCGCGCTTGGATTTAGAAGTCTTTTTCTTGGGGACTGCCATGATGACGTCAAATAAGAGAGTACACAGACTTGCTATAATAGCCTAATTTTAGTTCAGAAGGCTAGAGTTGTTGCCATCAGGGGTGAACGAAATTTTACACGGTAGGACAATGCTTTTGATGCTTCAAATCGCTTAGAAGCGGTTTGAAAAGCTTCTAACGCCTTGCACCCGCCCCCTAAATCCCCCATTCTGGGGGACTTAAGAGTGATCAAAGCGCCCCAGAATGGGGGGTTAGGGGGCGAATGTAGAGAATGGGAGGGCTTTAAAGACAGCCTTTTCAGTAATCAAGATCCCGCACTTTTTTCGTACACCCCGCCATCAGTCAGTCTGAATTTAGCCCCAACAGCACGCCTCAATCTTTGGACTTGACGCTGATGCAGTTGAGGGCATGGAACAAAAACCAGGTCTAGACTATCCTGAAAATCAAGTTGGGGGTTAGCCCCCTGTTACGTGCTAGGTGCCTATGCTATCCATATTGCGATTCAAACTTGCTGGTGTTGCCCTTGGGGTTGCCCTACTCTCGGTTGCAGACATTGCCCCTAGCGTTGCTTTTGAGGATACCCCCAGGGCACTGGTCGATGAAGCCTGGCAGCATGTCTATCGAGAGTACGTAGATCGCAACTTTAATCAAAATGACTGGATGGCAGTGCGGGAGTCCTACCTAGAGCGCGACATCACCACGCCCGAGCAAGCGCATCAAGTGATTGCCGAAATGCTGCGGCTGCTGCGAGATCCGTTTACCCGCTTTCTTTCGCCAGACAATATTAGAGAGCTAGAAAATGATACATCGGGTGGCTTTGTGGGGGTGGGCTTGACCCTCTCTTTAGACCCGATCACCCGTGAGTGGGTGGTGGTCAAACCCATTGAAGGTACACCAGCCGAGGAAGCGGGACTCCAGCCCAAAGACGTAATTGTCAGCATCAACGGTAGGTTTACCTCAGAGATTGAACCCGGCCGCGCCAGTAGCTATGCCATCGGAGAAGTGGGGAGTAAGGTCTTTTTGCAAGTGCGCCGCGATCGCCAGCTTCAGCAGTACGAACTCGTTCGCGAAGCCATTGAACTGAACCCTCTCACCTACCAGGTTCAGAGTACTGACATGGGTAAGGTTGGCTATATCCGGCTGCCCTCGTTTACAACCAAATCACCGGAAGCTATGAAGCAAGCGATTCAGTCTCTTGAGGCAGAGTCAGTCCGTGGATATGTCTTAGATTTAAGGGGGAATCCGGGTGGTGTTCTAGATTCTGGCATCCAGATTGCTCAACTGTGGTTGGAGGGAGGAGCGCTGATCTCCTCACTCGATCATAAAGGGGAACGAGAAGAATTTAAGGCAACCGCACCAGCCTTGACCCGTAAACCCCTCCAAGTCTTGGTAGATGGTGAGTCGGCCAGTGCCAGTGAAATTGTGGCAGCAGCCCTACAGGAAAATCGTCGTGCCACGATTGTGGGAACTCAAACCTTTGGAAAGGGCATTGTCCAAATTCTAGAAAAAATGACAGATGGCTCTGGGTTAGCGATTACTGTGGCTCGATACTTTACCCCTAAGGGCAACAATATCCACCGAGTCGGAATTCGCCCAGACAATGTGGTGCAGGGGGATGCGTCACCGTCCCGTAATCGAGAGGGGTTGCCCCCAGAAGCCGATCTCCAATATCGGCGGGCGTTGCGGAATCTCCGCCAGTCTATGAGGGCAGAGCATCTGCCTTAGGCTGCTTTCCCGTCCAGCATTCCTTTACAATCGTGGGGAACTTTGGTTAGGCGGTCATGACTTCTACCCTGTCCCAACGTATTCAGCAGTTTTATGATGCTTCTTCGGGTCTGTGGGAGCAGGTTTGGGGTGAGCACATGCACCATGGGTATTATGGAGCGACGGGGCGGTTGCGTCCCGGTGGGTGTCAAGCCCAAGTTGATTTAATTGAGGAGCTGTTGGCGTGGGGACAGGTGAAATCTGCCCAGCATATTTTGGATGTGGGCTGTGGCATTGGGGGCAGTTCACTCTACCTGGCAGATAAGTTTGGGTCAGCGGCTACGGGAATTACCCTGAGCCCGGTGCAGGCAGCCCGAGGAACGGCGCGCTCTCAAGGGCTAGGGCTGAGCGATCGCACCTCTTTTCAAGTGGCGGATGCGCTCCAGATGCCCTTTGCCGAAGCTAGTTTTGATTTGGTCTGGTCTTTGGAAAGCGGCGAGCACATGCCCGACAAAGCCCAGTTTTTGCAGGAATGCTGTCGGGTGCTCAAGCCAGGAGGCACCCTTCTGCTAGCGACTTGGTGTCATCGCCGCTGTCCGCCTGATTTATCGGTGTCAGAGCAGCGGTTGTTGGCAAAAATTTATCGGGTCTATCACCTGCCTGCTGTGATTTCAATTGAGGACTATGAAGCGCTTGCGGCTCAACTCCCCCTAGCAGGAGTCACCACAGCCGATTGGTCTGAGGCTGTGGCTCCCTTTTGGGAAGATGTCATCGCCTCCGCCTTGAATCCTGCGGTGCTGTGGCAAATTCTCAGGGCGGGTGGGCCAACCCTGCAAGGGGCGTTGGCGCTGAGACTAATGGCTCAGGGCTATCGTCAGGGGTTGATTCGCTATGGCCTGCTACGGGGCACAAGGGTCTAAATAGAATGGGTGAAAAAGGAGTCTCGGTGTGGGTCTGGCTGGCTGCCCTTTGGCGATTTTCGCGGCCTCACACCATCATTGGTACGACGCTCAGCATTGTGGGGCTGGCGCTGCTAGCCTGGACACTGACCCCAAGGGCTACACCAGATCTCTGGGAATTGATGATCCCACTCTTGGCGACTTGGGTGCCCAGTGTGTGTGCCAATGTTTATATTGTGGGACTCAATCAACTCGAAGACATTGACATTGATCGGGTCAATAAACCCCACTTGCCGTTGGCTTCGGGGGTATTTTCGGTCAGGGAGGGTCGCGCCATTGTGGCCGTGACGGGTCTATTGGCTTTGGTTTTGGCCGGAGCGCAGGGTCAATGGCTGAGCTTGACGGTGATTCTGAGTATGGTGATTGGCACGGTCTACTCTTGGCCGCCGTTCCGTCTGAAGCGGTTTCCCTTTTGGGCGGCACTCTGTATTTTTGGGGTACGTGGTCTTGTGGTAAATCTGGGGTTTTTTCTGCACTTTCAGCAAGGTTTGGGGGGTGGGACAAATATCCCCCCTGAGGTATGGGCATTGACGGTGTTTGTAGTGGGATTTGCATTTGCGATCGCAGTCTGCAAAGATATTCCCGATATCGAGGGCGATCGTCAGTTTCAGATTCGCACGCTCACCCTGCGCCTGGGTGCCTCAGCGGTCTTTAACCTTGCTCGGTGGGTATTGACAGGCTGCTATGTCTTTTTGCTGGCACTAACGACTTTGGGTGGGCTGGCGGTACAGCCAGGGTTCATGGTAATCACCCATCTAGGCATATTGGTCGGGCTGTGGTGGCGCAGTCAGCAAGTTGATTTAGGCAATCAGTGGCAAATCAGCCGCTTTTATCAATTTATCTGGAAGCTGTTTTTTTGGGAATATCTGCTCTTTCCCCTGGCCTGTGTTTGGAGGTAGTGTTCCCTGTTGGCCAGCTTTCAGAAAATCCACCAAATAAGACCTTACGCAGGCTGCCCATATCCGAAGGAGCCTGACGATAGTCCAATGGAGCTTGATCGGTCGCAGTGTAGGCACTGTCTTTCAAGGTCGAGAAACCTTGCCGGACGACAACGTTGTAGTCTACAGCGGCTTCCCAAAAGTGATCCTCCATTTGGGTATGGATGAAGCGGGCAATGTCTCGCTGATGCACCCGCAAAATTTTGTGGATGTCGTCTTTAGAGGGCTGGAGCTGCTGAAAATGGCTCACCACCTGGGTCGCTAAATCGTAGAGCAGGTCGGCGTGGTCATCGTAGGCGATGTCGTCAAAGTCAATCAGACCACTGACGATGTAATCTTCTAGCCGGTCTTCTTGAAGACCCCCGGCTCCAACGCCGAGGATAGTGCGATCGCCTGTCGATAAACTCTGCTGCCACAGTTCATCCGACGGGGGCTGGTAGTTTAGCCCTGCTAAATCGAGGGAAAAAGGGTGAAAGCCCGTTTTAACTTCCCCTGTGGGCACGACCAAGATGCGCGGAATATCAATGGTTTGTTGCACCACCAGATCAGTTGTCTTGGCGATGACGGCAGCTATATCGGGCTGTTCAGTTACGCCTTCTAGCGCTAGCTGCTCGGGCTGGTATTGGGCGGTGACCCGTTCTTGCACCAGGCTCTGCACCGTGGCCGATTGCAGATGGGCGGTGGTCGGCACCAGGTCTGGCTTAGTTTCTAGTTCTTGAATCACCTGGTAGGTGATCTGGGCAATTTTTTGTTCCTCTGGAGTGGCAAAAGCTGGTGGTTTCTCTGGACTGGTGGCCTCTGTGGTCTCTACGGCCTCGGCCAGCTCAGGTACTTGGGAGGATGGCTGCCCCAGCAAACTGGCTAGATTGGGCCTGGCGGCCACGCTCACTTTATGGGTATCGAGATCTTCTGGCTCTAAAATTACCTGCTTCAATCGAATCACCGAGTCAGATCGGTTGGCTTCGTCGATGATTTCCTGAAATTTATCGTGGGCGATGATGTTGAGGCGGTCTACCACCTCGACCCCGGTACGTTTGCCGTAGGGCAGACGAAGGCCGCGCCCGATGGATTGCTCGATCAAGATTCTAGCGTTGGCCGCCCGCAGGGGCACGATGGTGTAGAGGTTGGTCACATCCCAGCCCTCCTTGAGCATGTTGACGTGGATGACGATTTCCGTCGGTTCGTCGGGTCTTTCGACCTTGAGCAGGCGCTCCACCATCTCGTCTTCTTTTTTGCCCGTGGTGCTGGAATCAACCTGAATCACTTTGTCGGCGTAGCGGCCATTAAAGAAGCGATCGCTCTGAATTAATGCCAATAGTTGGGTGGCGTGGGTAGTGTCGCGGGCAATCACCACCACAAAGGGTTTGACAATAAACTGATGGGTCTCGCGGGCATAGTTGATTAGCTCGGCCTTGATGCTTTCATGCAGGCGAATGCCATCTTCGAGCTTAAGCTGCTCGATTTCTTCCGGCGGCATACCGGCAGGGTTGAAGTCTTTGCGGGTGACTACAGCCGGGTCTTTGACAAAGCCGTCGGCGATCGCCCGCCCCAGAGGGTAGTCATAGATCACATTCTTAAATTGATCGGCTCCTCTGCTGTTTTCTACAAAGGGAGTGGCAGTCAGCTCTAGCCCCAGCACGGGCTTCAGTTCGTTGATGGCTCGCACCCCGGCAGAGGCTCGGTAGCGATGCGACTCATCCATCAGGATCACCAGGTCATCTAGGTTAGCCAAGAACTCAAAATAGCTTTCGCCAATGTATTCAGACAATCGCTTGATCCGAGGGCTTTTGCCGCCGCGCACCTCAGAGTTGATCTTGGAGATATTAAATATATTGATTTTGCAGCGAATCAATTCATCAAATAGGGTACGCGCTCGCATTTCATAGTTGTCGCCGGTAATAATTTCAGGGGCATCGGTAGCAAATTCAGAGATGCCCTTAAACACATATTTAGAGGTATTGGGAGTGAAGTCGGCAATTAATTTGTTATAAATAGTCAAGTTGGGAGCCAGCACAAAGAAGTTTTTGATGCCGTGGGCTAGGTGTAGGTAGCTAATGAAAGCCCCCATCAACCGAGTTTTACCGACCCCGGTGGCTAGGGAGAAGCACAGAGATGGAAAGTCACGCTCGAAGTCGGTAACAGTGGAGTATTCACTCTTAATGGTGGCTAAGGCGGCTTCCCGATCGGTGCCAGGTTTAGGGGGAACAATCTCGCAGATTCGATCAAAAATCTCTAGCGAGTCTCGCTGGAGGGGACGCAGACTTAGTCTTCCGGCAATTGCATTCACGTGGCGATTCATAGCAATTATGTTGATTGATTACCTAAATTCTGAAAATAAGAGTTATTTGAGCAATCGAATGTAGCCAGCCTGCTCAAAATGATGATCATTAGTTAATGCTTCGGCAAGGTTAAGTCTCTCCATAATTACAAAACTTGAGCAATCTACTAAGCTCCACGATTTATCCAATCGACTTGATAGAAGCTGCTAGGAGAGTGCATCAAGCTCCTGATCAACATGAACAATCTCAACGTATGGAGATTGTATCAAGCTCTGAATGAATCCAACAGCTTTAGAACGGGGAAGCTGTAATGGACTTGTGAGTAATGCTACTAATTCCGCCAAAACATAATTAGATGTGACAACTTTTCCAGTTTGTTGTCGAGCTAAACGATAAATATTGGTGGCAACCTGATGATAAGGCTGGGAACGATCAACTATGTTTCCCCAGCCTGATGTATCTACAAATGGACCAGTCACTTTAAAGTTCCTCGTGAGACTGGATGAGGTTTTCGCCTAAATAACGGTCGTTCTCCTGCGTCCAATCCGGTATGCCACTATCAACGGAGCCGATAAAGGCTTCTACTGGGTCATCTTCAAACTGCTGAATAGCGGCTGTTAGCCACAATAACGTAAACTCTTCTGGCGTTTTTCCAGCTTGCTGAGCTAAGGTCTGCAAAGGAATATATAGATTTTCTGGGATCTGGATGGTTAAGATCTGAGTCATGGGTTTACCCTAAATATGATTTGACGCTCACGTTAGGCCACGGCATAGCCATTAAATTGACGTTTGAAGGGCGAATGAAAGCCAATTACAATATCCGTTTTGGGCACCCCCCGTTCTGTTAGCATTTCAGCAATTGACAATTCTGTACCATTGTATTGAACCCAGATTTTGCCATCTTTGATATCAAAGTGAAGGATAATCCCAAAAACCCGTCGTTGGTCTTCCCAGCCAATGTAGGCGAGTTGGTAATGATCGTTTTCGGTATCGCAGATAATACTAGGCTCAACCTCCTGCGAATGATTATAGGGATGGGCTTGTTCTTGTAAAATATCTTTAATTAGCTGTCGATACTGCTGAACTTTATCCATTGTTCGATTTCCTCCTTCCTTGGGTTATAAACGATTAAATTGACTTCATGTCTTTTGAGTGACATTTGGATAAATGGAATCTTGAAGAACTCGGTATAGGCATCCACAGGGACAGCCAAATATAAGATTCTCTCTGGATCTTTAAGCTCTAAGGCTTGTAGATAGTTGAGGTATTGCCCCAAAGCTCCATGAAATTCACTGATATCTGAGTCAGTAATAAAGCTTTTGATTTCAACAGCAATCTTTTCCTGATCGCGCTGGGCCGCAATGGTGCTCTCTGCCCCTAGGTCTATCTGCACCTTAATCGCTTCACTGATCTTGATGGAGTAAGGATCGTGAGTAATCTCCCAGCCTTCTTTAATCAAGGCTGTCTTAACTTGATTATGAAACAAATCTCTAGCCATAGCTGCTCACCCCCGTAGGGTGGGCACTGCCCACCATCGCCTTCATGCTCATAGTTCCAACTCCATTTGTCCTGGCTTAGGGGGTGCCTGGGGTAGGTTTTCGACTTTGAGGCTGTAGTCGTCGTGATCCCACTCACAGCGGGTGAGCACGTGCTTAGGGATTTTTTTGATGGTGAGGTTGGCAAAGTCGGGCCGCCCCCGAAAGGCCATGCAGAGCACCAGCAGGGTGCGGTCTGTGCCACCTCGTCGGCTAGTTGAGCGAGTTGATTGTGGCTGAGGTTTTGAGTGGTGACGTAGATAAAGTCGCGCTCGGTGGAGTAGCCCTGCTGCCAGTAGAGGGTTTCGGAGGGGGCGTAGGTAAAGCCTTCGAGTTTGCAGAGGGCTTCAGCTAGCATTTCGGCGTGGTAGTCGGGGTTGATGACCCAGTTGCCCCATTTGTCTTTTTTGAGCAGGGAAGGGGCGAGTTTGTAGTAGCGAAAGCCGCCGCCGCCTTGCCAGTTGGCCGCAGAGGTAATGCCGCCGGGGTCGTCGCCGTTGATGACTTTTTGCAGACGGGGAATAATGTGGGTATGGCAGTGTTCGCCCAGCTCAACCATGATCCAGCGGCGGCCCATTTTGTGGGCCACTGCGCCAGTGGTGCAGGAACCGGCAAAGGAATCAAGGACGAGATCGCCCGAGTTAGTGGCAATTAGTATTATTCGGTGAAGTAACTGCTCAGGTTTAGGAGTTGAAAATGGCTCAATTTCTGGAAGGAGTTTTCTAAGGTGATCCCTCTTTGCTGACTGATTAGAGCCAACTTCTTGGGCTGGCCACCAAGTCCGAGGGACAATACCTTGCTGCACTTCATCGAGATAACGCTTGATAACAGGCATACTGTCGCCCTTAGAGTCAAAGTATACACGTCCTTCACAGCGTGCTTTCTCAAAAGTTTCTTCAGAGAATCTCCAGTAATTACCTTTTGGAGGAACTACAACTCGACCCGAGGGAAGAGTGATTTCAAAACGTGCGTTTTCAGAGCCACTTTTCGCTGTTCCATTATCTCCTTGAAGCCAAGAGCCACGAAGATCATTATCGGGATTTCGGTATCTAGATTCTTGCTTTTCTGTACGAAGTAGGAGATTTCTGATATTTCTCCATATCTCTCTGTCCCGCGCATACAGAAGAATGTGATCATGTGCAGAAGATATATCTGTGTCACCTCGTCTACCTTGATCTTTTTCCCATGCAATTGATGAGACAAAATTAGATCGACCAAAAGTCTCGTCGCAAATGAATTTTAGATAATGACACTCGACATCATCTACGGTAATCCAAATAGATCCATCATCTCTTAGAAGTTTCCACAATATCTTTAGTCGAGTTCGAATCAGTGAGAGCCAAATCGAGTGTTCTAGGCCATCGTCGTAGTGGGTAAAAGCGCTGCCTGTGTTGTAGGGCGGGTCAATAAAGACACACTTCACCTTGCCCGTAAACTCAGCTTCTAATGCCTTTAGTGCCAGTAGGTTATCGCCAAAAATCAGCCGGTTATCAAACAGGTCATTCTCCGTCACCCGGTGCGCTGCATGGTAAGACTTCTCCGGGTCTTCCAGCAAAATGCGCGGCTCCAACTTGGGCCGGTGCTCTTTGCCAATCCAGGTGAGTTCTAGCTTCTGTTTCGGGGCCATAAGGTTTAGAAACTCCAGTTTTGCTGACTCATAAACCCTTCCAAATTTGTGCAAGGAATCTTGAAGTGTTCACAAACATTAGGGATTTTGGCCGCATTAGGTTTCAGCCTCTCTTCCGTAACCACTACTCCTGATTTAACTTTTGCTGCTGCGATGACAAAGGGATCGGCAACCGGAGTTCCTCGCAATGTTGCCTGGGTGCCAATTAATGCCTGAAAATGAGGAATAGAAAAAATCTGGCTCACAAACATCAATTCATCTGGTGTTGGCTTCATGAAAATAGATTTGTTTCTCTTAACCCACTCTTGAATAAAATCAGTGCTGTCTCGATTCTCTAGTTCTGCCCTAACTTCCCGCACAGAGACCACCGTGCCATTTTGAACTAATGCATCCCAGTGACTCCAAAGGGATGGAAAGTTTGTAGGATAAAAGTTCTTTAGGACAACCAATGAACTTGTATCAAACACATAGATCACGCAGCCGAACCTCTTCCTGTAAATTGCGCTTCTAGGGCAGCGACGTTTTTAGCCTTTACGCCAAGGTGCTCGGCCACTTGATCAACATCAATTTTTCCTTGATAGTACTTGCCAAATACTAATTTTAGATAACTCTCGCCTAAATAAGTTGCTTGAGTTGCATAGTAACTGCCTCCCGAGGAAGCCTTTGATGGTAAACCATTATCTGATGTCCCCTGACTTACCCTAGTGCTATACTCTCCCTGGCTAATATTTCCAGAATCTAGAGATAAACGTAAGATCACCTCTCGGCTCACTCGGTAACGATTTGCTAGAGCTTGAATAGAGTCATCATCTAGCACTCGAAGCTTTTCGATCTGCTCTAGAAAATCTTCCGGTGGCACCAGAATTGCAGCAGCTAAGGCATTACAGAGTTGCTCAATTTTTTGTTCTTTGCTGGGTAGCTCGTCAATATAAGAGTCATCCACTTTAGAAATAGAGTTGACCCCGACAAACAAGTGAGCAAGTTCATGAAAAAGAGTAAAAATCTGCCGGGTCTTAGTGGTGCCGTTGCTGATAAAAATAATTGGAAACTCAGCATCTATCAAGCAAAAGCCCGAGATAGTCTTTTGCTTAAACGATTGCTTGAACACAAATACTCCAGCACTCTCTACAGCGTTTCGCCAAGCCTTTAGTGCTTCATCAGTAGAACCCCAAGCCACCTGAGTATCGATATCAATCGCAAGATACTCTCGTACTCTCTGCGCTACCGAAGGTATTTGGGCCGCATCGGTTAGCTTGATTTCTTTAAAAATTTTGTGGTTAGAGGGGTTCATACCCTCGGTTAGTTCCTTCAGCGATAGCTGAAACGCTTGCCCCAACCGCAACAAATATCGAGTATTAGGCAGCAGTTGTTCTATCTCAGCATTGGGCAGGGTACGAAATTCTTGCTTAACATCTGCCTCCTGAGGTGGCTCTGGGAGAAAAAATAGAGCTAAAGGCCGCTTGTAGAGGTCGTAGGCCAATTTTTCGAGCTGGGCATAGGTCGGTGCGGCATTCCCAGATTCCCATGCCCTAACCTCAGCCGGATCTCGCTTCAACTTGTTGGCTATGTCCTCTACGGAATAGCCTGTCCTGGTTCTGGCCCACCTGAGCACCTTGGGTTGTATACCTACCACTTGTCCCGCCATTGCTCTTTCCCAAGCCCTATGCCTTCAGCCTATCCCAGGCTCCATCGAATCGTAAACAACGCCTGAAGCTCACTCTTCTGCTCCAGCTTGCCTTCAATCTGGGCAATTAACCGATCCCGCTGCTCATCCACCTCATCCTGGGCATCAAACAACGACCTTCGCTTCTGATTCCGCAATTTCTCTAGTTCCTTTACCCGCTTCTGCCCCGCCAACTTCTCATCCAGGGTCAATGCCGCCGTTGCCGCCCGTTTAGCCTCCTTAATGTGCCAATCAATTTCCTTAATTTCCCGCTCCAGCACCACCTTCAGGTCATCCGCCCAAGCATCGAGCTTCTCCGCCTCCGCCTCAAAAAAGGCCGCATTCCGAGCCGCAATGGTTTGATGCAGAGCCGTTTCCTGCTGCTGGGTGAGTTGATTCAGCTGATCCGTCACTGCCGCCGATAGGGTAACGTCGGGTTGCGCTACCCGCCCCGGCAACGACAGCAACCGCTTAGCCTGCTCCTGATCCAGTGGTCTTTCATCTTCCGTAACCGCCGCAAAAATCAGGTGCTCTTCCACCTGATCCAGCGCCTCTACCCGCAACAGCGACAACGACAGCGCTCCCTGCTGACCCAGCAGCGGCTCCAAAATCGTCACCTTGCCATCGTGGGCTGCGTAGTCAAAGGTCGCCATCGCCTTGGGCAATGGGCGCTGCTTGGCTTGGGCAATTACCACATCAGCCAACGGGTGCCCCAGCCGATAGGTAAAGGCATCGCCCGACTGCCTCGGCAGTTCGTACCGCCCCAGAGGGATAGTATCCGCCGTTCCCGCTGGCCGTTGGTACAGGTCAAACGCCACATTGTTAAAGAAATCGGCCTTGCCATCCAGTTCATGGCGGGTAAGCTGCATCAGCCGCTGCTCAAACTGGGTGAGCATCACCTTCGAGTCGTGATCCCGCATTTTGAGCTTTTCACGCACCTCGTCGTCAAAATTTTCCAGCAGCTTGCGCCGGGTATCGCTCATTGCCGCTTTAATTTCATAGCTCAGCTCTTGCTGGAGCTGATCAAAGGCAGCAGAAATCTCCTCCGGCAGGCGGCAGCGCTGGTAGATAGCGGCAATACGCTTTTAAAATCGACCCCCGACTCGATCGCTCCTAGCACCTCATCGCTGGTGCCAAACACCCCCTCAAACAGCTTGAACTTCTCCGAAAGCAGCTCATACACCCGCTTGTCGGCCTCGTTCTTGCGATTTAGAAAGTTGACGACCACCACATCGTGCTTTTGCCCATAGCGGTGGCAACGGCCAATGCGCTGCTCAATGCGCTGGGGGTTCCACGGCAGGTCGTAATTAATAATCAGTGAGCAAAATTGTAGGTTAATGCCCTCTGCCCCCGCCTCGGTGGCAATCATAATGTGGCCCTGCTCCCGAAAATAATCCACCAGGGCCGATCGCATATCAGCGGTTTTAGAGCCAGTCACCCGGTCAGACCCCTGGTGTCGCTGGAGCCAATCAGCGTAAATCTGCTTAGACTGCTTATCGGTATTGGAGCCGTTAAACAGCACAATGCCCTCACTCCAGGGGCTGTCGCTAAGCAGCCGCAGCAAGTAGTCTTGGGTACGGCGAGACTCAGTAAAGATGAGCGCTTTCTGAGCACTGCCCAGGGCATTGGTTTGCTTAAAAGCCTCATCTAACGCTTTGAGTAAGGCCACCCCCTTGGCATTGTGTTCAATCGAGGTCGCTAGCTCCACAAATGCATCGAGTTCACCAATTTCGCGCTTTAGGGCAGCATTTTCCTTTGGGGTCGGTGGGGCGTCAGGTTCATCGTCTAACCATTCTTCCGCCGTGACCTCCAACGCCTCATAGTCTTGATCAAGCTTAGTGATGGATTCATCCGATTGCGGCTGGTGAAGCTTAGCCTTGAGCCGGTTTGACATGGTGGTGAGGGCACTGGCAATGGCAAAGGTCGAAGAGGCCAGCAGTTTTCGCAGCACCAAGGTAATCAGCGATCGCAGCCCCGCCGGAAGCGCCTGCAAACTGTCTCGCTGCAAATACTCAGACACCAGGTGGTACAGCCGGTCTTCGCTCTCTTCAGGGGTAAATTCTTCCACCAGGGCATGGCGCTGGGTAAAGGGTACGTAGGCGGTCACCTGCCGCCGCAGGGTGCGATGGCAGAGAGGCTTCATCCGCTGCTTCAGGGTATGAAACTTGTGCTCCTGGTTGAGGCTAGAAAACTGTTCGCGAAAGCTTTTAAGGTCACCAAAGGCGCGGCCATCAATGAAACTGACCAGACCGTAGAGTTCAAGCAGGGAGTTTTGTAATGGAGTGGCGGTGAGCAGCAGCTTGTGGCGGCCTTCTAGCGATCGCTTGATTGTATTGGCAATGACATTGGTGGGCTTGTACACGTTCCGTAGGCGGTGGGCCTCATCTATAACTACTAGATCCCAGAGAACGCTTCTGGCCTCTGCCTCTTTGCCCCGCACAAACTGGTAAGAGCAGAGCATGACGGCATCCTGAGTATCAAAGGGGTTAGCAACCCCAGCTTTGATTTCAGCGTTGTAAGACTTGCCCTCCAAAATCTTGCAGGGCAGAAAGAACTTTTCGGTTAGCTCCTGCTGCCATTGTTTGCGCAGGTTGGCTGGGGTAATCACCAAAATCCGACGAGCCCGCTCAGCCCACTTTTGGGCGATCACCAGCCCCGCCTCAATAGTTTTGCCCAGACCCACCTCATCGGCCAGCAACGCTCCCTTCGACAACGGCGACTGAAAGGCAAACAGCGCCGCATCAACCTGGTGGGGGTTGATGTCTACCTGCGCCCCGGCAAAGGTACCTGCCAATTTTTCCAGCTTGTCTGATGAGAAGCGCTTGGTTAACTCATAGGCGAAGTATTTGGCGTGGTAGTCGGTTACATGCATGAACTGCCTTCAGAGGAGCGTCAGACTCGATAGGCTTACCTTTACTATCCGTCACCCATCCTTTATATCTGGAAAACTGTACAGTGACGTTATTTGTCGCAGGCGACAGCAATGTGTCACCGATGACAAATAACGTGTCACTGTACATTAATCAGGGCGAACGATGGGACTCGAACCCACGAATGGCGGAACCACAATCCGCTGCCTTAACCTCTTGGCTACGCTCGCCATTGCGCAATCTAATATAGCATTTTGTCTTTACCCTGATCCAGGCTCAGGCCATGCCCCGTCCTCTTTAGGTTGTCATGCCATGGAGAGTAACTGCACCAGCCCGGAGCGTCTGCCAGCCTTGACCTGTCCAGGCAATGACCGTTGAGGGCAAGCTAGGCTGAGTCTCTTGATTCATCTGCCACTCTGCCGCCAGGGGCATCAAAAGTTGGGGAAAGGTGGTTTCAATCTCTTTTACATCAGTCAGAGCTGGCAGGCCAGATCGATTCACACTGGTGGTAGCCAGTGGCCCGGTTTGCTGAAGGAGCGCCAGCGCCAGCGGATGACAGGGTACCCGCAGACCAATGGTGCCAGGGTTGAGAGGGGTCATGGCGGGGGGGATGTTGCACCCCGGCAGCACCAGGGTGAGTGCCCCTGGCCAATAGCGCTGCGCCATCTCTGCCCAGGTGGAAAAGGCAGGATTCTCTGTTTGGACAAAAGGCCACAAATCGGCTGCCTTGGCTCCCATTAAAATCAGGGGTTTGTTCGCCTGGCGCTGCTTGAGCGCATAGATTTGCTCGGCCTGAGTCGGTGCTGCGGCGAGGGCTGGCACCGTATCTGTGGGAAAACAAATGAGCTGCCCAGCCCGAACAGCCACCACCAGTTCAGCCATAGAAACTTGGGACATCTCTAAGCCAAATTTGCTGCTGTGGTTTGCCAGTCAGAGTAGTTCTGAACGGCCTGGGTTAAAATGGCCGCTACCTGAGAGACAGGCAGGCTGCCAACATCCACAGCGGGTCGCAGGCGGATGTTGAGACTGTCAGATTCCACCTCTTTGGCACCAATGACTGCCATCACAGGGATTTTGGCTTTTTCGGCATTGCGGATTTGTTTGCCGAGGCGATCGCCACTGACATCTACCTCAACTCGGAGCCCTTGCAGCCGCAAGTCACTGGCCACTTGCTGGGCAAAGGGCAGTTGCTCGTCACTAACCGTGAGCAAAATGGCCTGAATCGGAGCCATCCAGAGGGGGAAATCTCCAGCATATTCTTCGATCAAAATACCAATCAGGCGCTCCAGGGAGCCAAAGGGGGCGCGGTGGATCATCACGGGTCGCTGGCGACTGCCATCTTCAGCCACATATTCCAAGTCAAAGCGCTCGGGCAGGTTATAGTCCACCTGAACTGTACCCAGTTGCCACTCGCGCTCTAGGGCATCTTGAACAATAAAGTCAAGCTTGGGGCCATAGAAGGCGGCTTCCCCAATGCCCAGAAAGTGATCCATGCCCAGGGTTTCTACGGCTCGCTGGATAGCATATTCGGCCTTTTGCCAAGCATCTTCGGAGCCAATATATTTATCAGAGTCCGGATCTCGGAAGCTCAGCCGAGCCTTGAAGTTGTCCAGCCGCAAGATCCGAAATACCGACTGGATCAAATCCACCACTTTGAGAAACTCATCGTTGAGCTGCTCGGGGGTGACAAATAGGTGGGCATCATCCTGGGTAAAGCCCCGCACCCGCGTCAGCCCCCCCAGTTCTCCAGACTGTTCGTAACGATAGACGGTGCCAAATTCAGCCAGGCGGATGGGTAACTCCCGATAGGAGTGGAGGCTAGCCTTATAAATTTGAATGTGGAAAGGACAGTTCATGGCTTTGAGCACAAAGCCTTCGTCCTCCTGTTCTCCCATCATGGGAAAGAGGTCATCTTTGTACTTTTGCCAGTGCCCCGAGGTCTTAAATAGATCCACCCGACCAATGTGAGGGGTAACCACGGGCTGGTAGCCGCGCTGGACTTGTTCTTGCTTGAGAAAGTCTTCGAGGAGCGATCGCAGCAGGGTTCCCTTGGGAGTCCACAAGGGCAGCCCTGGCCCCACTAGATCGGAAAAGATAAATAATCCTAGCTCCTTGCCAAGCTTGCGATGATCACGACGGAGGGCTTCTTCCTTGCGACGCTTATACTCAGCAAGCTGCTCAGGGGTTTCCCAGGCGGTGCCATAGATGCGCTGAAGCTGGGCTTTGGTTTCATCGCCTCGCCAATAAGCCCCAGCGACACTTTCGAGGTCAAAGGCTTTGGGATTAAGATCGGCGGTGGACTCTACATGGGGTCCGGCACAGAGATCCCACCACTCATCGCCGAGGTGGTAGAGGGTAATCGGATCTTCTAGTCCCGCCAGAATTTCTAGCTTATAGGGTTCTTTCAGGGCTTGAATGCGGCGCTCGGCTTCTGGTCGGGAGACTTGTTCGCGGATTAGGGGCAGCTTGCGTTTGATGATCTTGACCATCTCTTTTTTGATGGCTTTTAGATCAGCTTCAGAAAAGGGTTGAGGACTGTCAAAGTCATAGTAAAACCCTTGCTTAATCCAAGGCCCAATGGTGACCTGGGTGCCAGGGAACAGCGTTTGTACGGCCATGGCCATCACATGGGACATGGTATGGCGAATTTTTTTCAGGGTTTCGGACTCGCTGGTACGAGGTAGTTCAACCTTGGGACGATGCTGTTCAACAGAGGCAGGCGCAGACATGGGCAATAATGAGTTCCGCTACAGGGGGTAATCAGAGAGCCGGAGCGTTGATAATCTGGGTTTATCTTAGCCAATCGCGAGAACAGAAGGCATCTACTCAATAAATATTGGGCTTCTTCTACGGATCTGTTTTCTATCTATTGTCGTCAACACCATTGTCGTCAACACCATTAGTGCTACCCATAATGGCAGTGAGCGAATCTCGCCCAACTCCTCCAAATAAACCCGATGTACCTGGTTGCCATTGAGAAATGTGCGATGGGGATATATATCCTGTTGTTCTACCGTCCGGTCAGGATAGATGATCACTGCTTGCCAATCATTGCAGCGGTTTGTTGGTAGACATGGCCCCAAAGGTGTCAGTGTTCAGGTTGTGCAATACCCTTAAAAGTGTTGATAGCCCTGAGCTCGACGTAAAGAAGTTGTAGCACTAGATTGGCTGGTACCTATCAATAGCACCTCAGAACCAGCGACCACTTCACCGCAAATGGTGGCATCGTTCCCCAACCTTTCTACCAGGGTAGTGGCACCATCAGCAGGCAAGCACAGAATCAATTCAAAGTCTTCACCACCATAGAGCGCCCAATCTAAGGCTTGCTCTGGGTTTAGGGACTGTGTTTCCTGAAAGCTGGGTGGCATGGGGATGCGATCGCACCACACCTGTGCCCCCACCCCACTGGCTTCACAGATCTGCACTACGGCATCCGCCAAACCATCACTACTGTCCATCCCCGCCACGGATATACCTTGTGCTTGGAACGGTCGCAGATAGGGCAAAACATCTAAACGCGGCTGCGGTCGGCAATGGGCTTGGATCAGTGCTTGGCGAACGAGGGGACTCAAATCTTGACCCCATTGGGGCTGCTGCAATAGTTCTAAGCCAGCCCGCGATGCTCCATGCACTCCGGTGGCGACAATGACCTGACCTGGCCGCGCTCCAGAGCGCCATAGTTTTTGATCGGGGCGCACCTGTCCCAAAACCGTGACACTCACCGTCACCACAGAAGATCGACAGACATCCCCGCCCAGAATTACCCCGCCGTAGTGTTGAAGGCATTGGCTGAAGCCGGTGTAGAGTGCCTCCACCCAATCTACCCCTAGGGTTGGGGGCAGCCCCAGGCCGATGGTGAGACCGATGGGGGTGGCACCCATGGCGGCCAGATCGGAGAGGTTGGCAGCAGCGGCTCGCCAGCCCACATCTTCGGCAGAGGTGGTGCGATCGCTAAAATGCACTCCATCCACAAGCATGTCGGTAGAAACCACCAGCTCCTGCTCGGGGGGAACGGTTATGATAGCAGCATCATCTCCCACCAGCTCTGGGGGGCAATACCGAAACAGACGCTGAAGGAGTCCTACCTCACCCAGGTCTTGAATGGTTAGGGGCGGTTCGTTCAGGACGGCTGCACCAAATTTTCTAAGCCTTGAGTCACCTTCGCCGAGAGAATTTTATCTCCCTGACGCAGTTGCCCAAGGGTTTCCTTGCCATCGACGGCATAGCCAAACACAGCATAGCGACCATCGAGGAGGTTGGCACCCGCAGGGGTCAGCTCCGATTGAAACAGCAGGAAGAAGAACTGCGAAGAACCACCGTTGGGGTCATCGCCGGGACGAGCCAGAGCCACGGTGCCGTAGGCAGAAAAGGGCAGCACCGGATGCTCTAGGTAGCGTCCGGCATCTTCCAGGGTGGTTCCATAGAGGGGTTCGGTATCGCCTTCTAGCAAAATTTCTAGGGGAATAGCACGATACTGTTTGGTCTTGGGGTCAATAAACCCAACTTCTGACCCTTCTGGATCCCCGGTTTGGAGAACGTAGGACTCCTCAGCGCGGGTAAAGGGCAAACCGTTGTAGAAGCCTCGCTGCACTAGATCGACAAAGTTTCCGGCGGTGACGGGGGCACTATAACCATCAGCCACAACTGTCAGAGGGCCTTTGGTGGTTTCCATTTCCACGGTTGCCCGACCTTTCAACTGAGGCAGGGCGCTATATTCAGCAGGCACATCAAAGGGAAAGCCTTCCACCATCAGCGCCTCTAACGCCCCAACCGTTGTGAGTAGATGGGAGCGGGTGGCAAAGACTTCTTCGCTGTTGCGCTCACTGACTTGATCTTGTAGGGCGGCTAGATCCGATTCAATTTGGGTCATAAGAGGCTCGGCTTGAGCCTGATGGGTCTCGGGTACGCTGGCTAAAATCTCAGCTTTGTGACGATTAAATTCAGAACTGGCTTTGGCAACATCACTTTTGACCCCTGACCAGCGCCGTCCTCGCACTTGGGTAGAAATGTCTTCAATGGAAGTTTGCACTTTGCGAATCGAGTCATTGTCAATGGGCAGCGACAATCGCAAGAGAGCGCTAGGATCGGTGACAGCATTCCCAGGGGGTAACCCAGCAATTAAAGGCGCAGCCACAGCGGGCAAGCTGCCTGTAACCAACCCTAGCCAGAGTAAAAGTCCCAGGCAAACGGACAACACTCGATGAACCCAAATTTGAAAACGCTGCATAAATTAAAGTGCCAAGCAGTACAAAAGCCATCACTGGGTGGATCGCATCCCGTGGCCGCCATCTATTATACCGTCCAGGCTGCGCCTCACAGAGACAGCCCTAGGTCGGCCAAGGCTGCCTTGAACCCCTGGGTGAACTGCTCTCGCTCAGGATAACGCTCTGTCCGAATCGGTTTGCGATCGGCATTCAGCATCCAGCCATAGTCACTGCTGAGCCGCAGCTTGTCCTGCCAGTCAGCCACGGAAGCCACAAGTTGAGGGGCAGGGCTGTTGTCGTAGTCCAGCACTTGAAAGACATAGTTAAAGGTGTTTTGAGCGGCGGCGGCTATCGTGGAGGGTTGACCCAAGGTTTGGGAAAGGTGCGATCGCACCCGCTCAACCAACGCCGGATCTTCAATTTCTTCCAACGTGCGGACGCAGAGGGTCAGCGCAAAATAAAAGTCGTCAACGGGCACAAACTGAAGCTGCATGGCAGACGGCTATCTAAATTGGGGACAATTCCAACACCATTGTGCCAGAGTCTATCTCCTCCAGCATTTGGACGACAGCCTGAGGCTAGAATTAGGTCAGGCAAACGGCTCACCCAGCCTTTAACTGCCCAGCTTCACAGTTCACCCATTGGGGAGAGATGCAAATGTCGGGTCACTTACTACTCGTGGATGATGAACCGGGTCTGAGAGAGGCTGTTCAGGCTTATCTCGAAGACAGTGGCTTTACCGTTGAGGTAGCCAGCCATGCCCAAGAAGGCTGGCAAAAGCTGGAAGCCCACACCCCCGACCTAGTAATCTCAGACATCATGATGCCCCAGGTCGATGGCTATGCCTTTTTGCAGCAAATGCGCGACGACCCGCGCTTTAGTCAACTGCCAGTGGTGTTTTTGACCGCTCGGGGCATGACCAAAGATCGGATTCAAGGCTACCAAGCTGGGGTAGACGCCTACCTACCTAAGCCGTTTGACCCCGATGAACTGGTTGCTATTATCACCAACTTGATAGACCGACGTACCGCCCGTAGCGACGGCTCTGCGCCCGACATTGCCGATTTGGCTAGTCAAATGGCTGAAATCAAGTCGATGTTGACCCATCGCCATCCCCTGGTCTCAACAGCCACTCCGGCTATCAAGATTGACTTCACTCCCCGAGAGCAAAGTGTCTTGAACCTAGTCGCTGAAGGTTTGATGAACAAAGAAATTGCCCGTCGCCTCGAAACCAGCGTGCGCAATGTTGAAAAATATGTCAGCCGCTTGTTCAGCAAAACCGGCACCAACAGCCGCACCGAGCTGGTACGCTTTGCCCTCGAAAATGGCCTTGCCGAGTAAGTCACCGTTCAGACAGGGTTTCAGAGGCAGAAGCATCTAGCACCTGACGCACAAAATTGCGAAGGGTGTGCTCATAACTCCTGCCCCCCACCTCAGTCAAATTATTATGATTGCCCCCCTCAACGAGGTGCAAGTTTCGAGGCTCGGGAGTCGCTGCATACAAGGACTGACTCATATCGACAGGGATCGTGAGATCAGCCGTTCCATGCAGATACAAGGTCGGCACTTGCAGATGGGGTACTTTACGGAGTGAATCAAACCGCTGGTGCAGCAGCCAGTTCACTGGAAAGATGCGAGGCCAAATTTGGCGACGGGCAACATCGGCAATGGAAGTGAATGAGCTTTCCACAATTAAACCAGCAGCCTGGGACCGGTGCTCCAAGAGATCCACCGCCACGGCTCCGCCTAAGGAATGACCATAGACCACAATGTGCTCTGGCGGAATTTGCCGTTCTTGGGTGAGGTAGTCCCAGGCGCGCTGGGCATCTTCGCAGACTTTGGCCTCACTGGGAAATCCACCATTGCTGAGGCCATAGCCTCGATAGTCAAACAGAAACACCGATAGTCCCATTTGCTGAAATCGGTAGGCTTGTCCTAGGTTGGCGCTGATGTTGCCACCATTCCCATGGAGGTACAGCAAGGTTGCCTCTGTCTCTGGCTGAGCCGGAATCCACCAACCATGGATACGGGTATCAGCCTCGGGGGGAACTGTTAGCCAGATGTCTTTGTAGGGCAACTCATGGGCAGCCGGAGTGGTGACCAGATTAGCTGTGGGGAAAAAAATCATCCGAGCCTGCCAGAAATACAAGAACAGGCAACTGGCTCCATAGGCCAGCAAAAAGGGACGAATCCACATCCATCCTTGCAGTAGTCGTTGTTTGGACACCATGGCTTATCAGAGGTGGAGTCAGTCTGAGCATTTCCGCCCCATGGTAGCGTGGAAGGCAACTTCTGTTGCTCCATAGTCCGTCAGAAAGAAGATAGCAGCCAGAGAAGATCCTATCTTTTCCTCTGTCCTTTACAAGTCAGCCAGATCTTCTAATGGCAACTGTGCTTTCCAAGTTAAATAAGACTGCACATACTTGGCACTAAATTGGGCGGCTCTGGCATAGGCTGCGATCGCAGCCGTTTGTTGCCCCAGTCTATAGAGGGCAGCGCCCAAACCATAGTAGCTATCTGCATGGGTGGGTTGAATGTCTAAGGCATTTTGATAGGCCAGGGTAGCTCGGTCATATTGCCCTTGTTTGTACAGTGCCACACCCAAACCATAGTGAGCCGCAATTAAGCGCGGACAGAGTTGCACAGCTTGTTCATAGGCGTCTACGGCTCCGGTCAAATCCCCCATTTGATAGAGTGCAGCCCCTAGGTTGCAATAAATTTGGCTTTGCTTAGGGCTGAGTTTCAGAGCCTGTCGATGGGCATTGGCCGCCTCAGCAAACTGACCCTGCATGTAAAAACAACTGCCCATGCCATTGTAGGCTTCTGCCAAAGCAGACTGCTTGACTAAAGCCTGCTGGAAGTTGGTCAGCGCCCCAGCATAATCTTGCTGCCTAAACTTATTGCGTCCCCGCTGCACCCAGACTTCAGCCCAGGCATGATCGCTTGTCCGGGAACTCGCATTCCCCCAAGTGCCCGAGACCGTGGCGGGTCGCAGTCGGCAACTCAGGCGCGGATCTGGCACCTGTAATCCTTGACTAGGAGTCTCTAATTCAGCAGCAGGAGGTTCACCTTCAAGGCAGTCTGCCAACTGCTGCTCCGCTGCTAGAGTGGCTTCAACTTCAACAGCAAGGCGCAGCCCACGCTTGATCAACTCCGACGTTTCCGCCTTGACCCAGCGGGCCTGGGTCGGAAACATCTTCGACGGAGAGTCGTGGGTTTTGGCACCAGTCATAGACAGTCCTCCATTTGGGTTTTGAGGCGCTGTAAGCGCTGTTGAGCAACCGCAATTTGTTGATCAAGTTGGTGAGCCATTTCGGTCAACAGATCTTGTCCCTGCCGTTGCGCATTCAGGGTTTTGAGTTGAAGTCGATAGAGATCGCTCTGCTCAAGGGTGCGAATTCGTTTTTCAATGGCCTCCAAGCGCTCCTGGCTTTGCATAATTTTACGCAGAGTGCGCAAGAGATCAGCCGCCGCATCATTCCCTCTCACGGATTCTGGACTACGATTCCAGTCTTCAAGAATCGCTTGCAGTCGAGCCTCATCCCCTGCTTCATAGGCGCGATTGGCTTCGGCCATTAGCTCCTGGCGTCGAATGCGCTCGGCCTCGTCAGTGGCCAGATCGGGGTGAATACTTTTGGCAACTTCGCGGTAGAGCTGTCGGAGGCGCTGAGTGGGACAAAACTGATGATCGGCCTCAAGTTCAGCCATGTAGGCCGAAATTTGAGCCGTAATTTGATCTAGCTCACAGTGCCGAATTCCTACCCGTTGCAGATAAAGATGCTCAAAGGCATGGAGTTCTGCTTCAAAGGTGGCTAACGCCAATTCGCGTCTTGCCAGCGCATCTTCCAAAGCAGTGAGCTCAGCCAGACGTTGCTGTAGCTCAAGTTCTTCAGGAGTTAAAACGCGAACGAGATTGCCAGTCATTGCGACTACAAAAACAATGGGGAGAGAGACTTTTGCGGGCTAGTTAACTGACAAAACTCATCCCCCTCATCCCCTAGCCCCTTCTCCCACAAAGGGAGAAGGGGAACAAGAATGGATACAAGCTTCGACTCCCCCCTCCCGCTCTGGGAGAGGGGTTGGGGGTGAGGGTCTTAAAGATTTGTCAGTGAATCAGCTTTTGCAGGTTACCCAATGGCGGTGTTTGGCAAGGTTAGCGAAACCTTAGAGCTAAAGGATTCATGAATGGTCCATGGATGCCTAGGCGAGCCACAAAAGTATGTTGATTCTACCGAATCTCACCCGCATCTTCCTAGCCTTGAGCGAAATAATCCCAGGGCACTCATCCCCATCCAGGGGAGTAGCAACCAGGATCCCCACTGTACATAGAGGGTTTGAGTTGTGCGACGAGCTAACTCACCCACATAGACCTCGGGGGTGTTCAGACCCGATTGCCACCGGGTCTGGCCATGGGGATCAATGAGGCTGGAGTAGCCTGTATTGGTAGCCTGCACCGCCCAGCGGTCGGTTTCAATGGCACGCATCACATTCTGGGCATGGGTCTGAGCCATCATGCGGGCACTGTAGGGGTCGTTGTTGGCGGCTGTGAGGATGAAAGACCCTCCTGTCTGAGCTTGGTGACGAAAAATATTGGCAAAGGCAGAGTCATAACAGATGGCTGCGATCGCACTCCCCCAAGGGGTCTGAAACTGCTGATCCAGCCTCCCCGGCACCATCGAGGCTTCAATGGGAGACAGCCGGTTGACAAGCCCGCCGAAGACGCCCTCCCAGGGAATATATTCTCCCAGGGGCACCAGTTTGACCTTATCGTAGCGGCTGAGAACTTGGCCATTGGAGTCTAAGGCAGCAAGGCTCTGGGTAATGCGATCCCCCTGGGGCAAAAACGTGCCCACCCACAGGGGCACACCCTGGGTTCTCAGAGCCGTGAGCAACGCCTGGGGAGGCTGGTGTGGCCATCGAATGGGGAACGCACCTTCCGGCATCAAAACCGCATCGACCCCGGCAGCTACTAGCTGTTCATAGCCCTGGGTATAAACCTGAGTGGCCTGCTGCAAGCCCAGGGGGGTCAGCTTGACTCGGGTGGGAATATTACCCTGCACAATGCCAATGCGCAGTTGGGCCGAGGCAGGTGCCGCCAAGGGCTGACGGTAAAGACTCCAGCCGAGCAGATGGGCTCCTAGGAACAAGCCAAGTGCCCCATAGAGATAGGGGCGTCGCCAGCGTTGATCAGCGTGCCATTTTCTGAAAGCCTCAGCCCCCAAGCCGTTGACCGCAACGATGACGGCGGCCACCGTCACCGGGCCAGAGATCTGCCCCAAGTGCAGCACCACGAGATTGCTCGGACTTTGGGTGAGGTTCAGAGCTGTCCACCACAGGGGTGACTGGCTCCAAAGCCATTCCAACAGACACCAGAGGGTCACCCCTAGCCCAATGCGAACTCCAGGGGAGCAAGCCTGGGTTAGCTTGACCAGCCCCAAGGCCCAAATGCCCACCATCAGAGCGCCCCACAGGGTAATTAACCCCCAACAAGTGGCTGCGATCGCCACACTGGCCAGCCACGGCACCCCCAGCCAAGTCAGCGGATGCAGACCCGTAATCCAAGACAACACCGAACCATGGTAAGCCACTCCCCACAGTACCCCGAGACCAAATGCCTGTGGCCACCGATACCGACAAATCAGCCACCACAGCGGCGCTAGGGCCAGCCAAGCCAGCCCCCAGAGGTGTGGCTGCACCGTCGGCAAGCCCATGACTAAGCCGCTGAAGATAGCGACCCATCCTGGCCACTGCAAGAACCGCTGACTCAGAAGCGATCCGGGTCGCAAGATCAACATGGGAGGGAGCGCTCCGAAAAACCCATCCCGACTAGTCTAATTCCACCGTCTCGGCTTCGATGGCATCGGCCTCTTCCGGTGGTACCAACGTCACCGCAGCAATCGCATCATCGGCATCTAGACGCTGAACCCTTACCCCGGTTGCCGACCGTGACTGAGAGGAAATGGCCGTCACCCCCTGGCGAATCACAATCCCCCGGTGGGTAATTAACAACAGTTGGTCATCGGCATTGACCACGCGCAGAGCCACCATGCGATCTTGAGGCTTAAGGTTCTTAAATTTAGTAGCCGTTAGCCCTTTGCCCGCCCGATTTTGCAGCCGGAACTGACCAATGGGCACCCGCTTACCAAAGCCCTTGGACGTAATCACCAAAACCCAAGGCCCTGGATTGGCCGATGTGCCAACGGGAGCTTCGGAGATCTCGGCCTCGGCCTCAGTCTCGGTCTCGGTCTCGGTCTCGGTCTCTAGATCTTCACTGTCTAACTCATCCTCAGTCGTTTCTGCCAGCCCTGCCACCACAGTGCTGGGCAAAATATCCATGCTCACCAATTCATCTCCGGTTCGCAGGTTCATGGCTTTTACCCCACGGGTGGCGCGTCCCAGGGGGCGGAGTTGCTGATGATCGGTACGGAAATGAATTGACATCCCCATCTGCGAACCAATGATAATGCTGTCCTCAGTGCGCGCCCGCCGCACCCAGCGGAGTTGATCACCGTCTTCTAAGGCAATGGCAATTAAGCCGTTGGCTCGAATATTGCTAAAAGCAGACAGGGCTGTTTTTTTGATATAGCCCTTGGCCGTCATCATGACCAGATACTCGTCCTCGCTAAATTCCTGTACCGGAATCACTGAGGTGATCTTCTCTTCTCGGGGAATCGGCAGCAGTTGCACAAGGGGCAGACCCCTAGCCGTGCGAGAGCCCTGGGGAATCTGGTAAGCCCGCAGAGAATAGACAACGCCGCGATCGCTAAACAAGAGCACGCTGTCGTGGTCACAGCAGGCAAAGAAATGCTCGACGGCATCATCTTCCTTGATGCGGGCTCCGGCTCGTCCCCGAGTCGCTCGACTTTGAGCCTCAAAGGTGCTGAGGGGCATGCGTTTGATATAGCCTCGCTCCGTGACCAAAATGACGGCAGGCTCATTGGCAATTAAGTCCATGTCCTCAATTTCGCCCTCGGCAGGCTCGATGACGGTCCGCCGAGGGGTGGCGAACTTGGTCTTGAGGGCAGCAATTTCAGTTTCAATGATGTCTAACCGCCGGGGACGATGGGCCAGAATATCTTCAAAATCGGCAATCTGTCCCTGGAGGTCGTCATGCTCTCGATGGATTTTTTCCGCTTCTAAGGCCGTTAACCGGCGCAGTTGCATCTGCAAAATGGCATCGGCCTGCACTTCGGAGAGTCCATAGCCTTCAGTGAGTTCTTGGCGAGCCGTAGCCGCATCAGCAGCTTGCCGAATCAAGCGAATCACCGCATCTAAATTTTCCAGGGCAATCAGCAGACCTTGGAGCAGATGATCGCGCTCTTGAGCTTTGCGCAGGGCGTAGCGGGTGCGGCGGGTAACGGTTTCTTCCCGAAACTCCAAAAAGACGCTCAGAAATTGCTTTAGGGTCAGCAGTTGGGGTTCGCCATTCACCAGCGCTAGCATATTGGCCCCAAAATTGTTTTGGAGGGGCGTTTGCTTATAGAGGTTATTGAGGACGACCTGGGGGTAGGCATCTCGCTTCAGTTCGATGACGATGCGCATGCCGTCGCGATCGCTCTCATCGCGAATGTCAGAAATGCCTTCCAGTCGCTTTTCATTGACCATTTCGGCAATTTTTTCAATCAGTGCCGCTTTATTGGTCTGGTAAGGCAACTGTGTCACAATAATGGCTTCACGGTCGGGACGCCCCCGTTGCTCGACGGTTTCAAAGGCGGCCACCCCGCGCATGGTGATGGAACCCCGTCCTGTTGTGTAAGCCTCACGAATACTGGCAGTACCCAAAATCTGCCCACCAGTGGGAAAGTCTGGCCCTGGAATATGCCGCATCAGCTCGAGATCGGTAATCTCGGGGTTTTGAATTAGAGCAACCAATCCGTCGATCAACTCTCCTAAATTGTGGGGGGGAATATTGGTGGCCATGCCCACAGCAATACCCGAGGAGCCATTGAGCAGCAGTTGAGGAACCCGCGCTGGCAAAACCAGGGGCTCTTGTTGGGAGCCATCGAAGTTGTCGCCAAAGTCAACGGTTTCTTGCTCAATGTCTTGAAGCAAGGCATCACAACTGAGGGCATGGAGACGAGATTCGGTGTACCGCATGGCCGCCGGGGGATCGTTGTCGATGGAGCCAAAGTTGCCATGGCCATTAATGAGGGGCATGCGCATGGAAAAGTCTTGCGCCATCCGCACCAGGGCATCATAGACCGCAGTATCTCCATGGGGATGGTATTTGCCGAGTACTTCCCCCACGACCCGAGCGCACTTCCGAAACGGGCGCTCGGGGGTCAGCCCTAGCTCGTGCATAGCGTAGAGAATGCGCCGGTGAACAGGCTTGAGTCCATCCCGAGCATCGGGGAGGGCCCGACCCACAATCACGCTCATGGCGTATTCCAGGTAGGATCGGGACATCTCATCCCGTAAATCCGTCGGAATAATCCGCTCTTGGGTCGGCTCAGGGGAGAAGGTCATAGGGAATGAGACTCCAAAAACAGCGAATATTGGCGAAAAACCCAAAGGAAAGGGCTCAAACCCTTGACATCCGTCTAGTGGGCTGATTTTTCGCCAATTTCAACTAAATCTTAGCACATTTTGTCCTTGCTTTGCCGCAAACAAAGGGCTGCCCAGAATTGAGGTTAAGCAGGGCAATTCGGCTAGTTTTAAGGGGGGTTAAAGGAGTAGAATATGCTACCTATTTTATATTCGGAAAAATTTCTGGAACATCAGACTGGCCAGGGTCATCCGGAGCGCCCCCAGCGATTGTCTGCGATTGTCAAGGCTTTACATCTGGCTCCTTGGGTCGATCAATTGCAGTGGCAATTGCCCACCCCGGTTGCCCAGCGCAATCCCTTACCAATGATTGAGCAGCTTCATGATCGGTCTTATGTTGAGCGCCTCTATCAGTTTGCAGCGGCAGGGGGGGGTTTTTTAGATCCAGATACCGTGGTTTCTGCCCAGAGCTATGAGGTGGCTCTGCTGGCGGTGAATGCTTGGTTGGATGGGGTTGATCGGGCGGTGGCTGATTCTGGCCCGGCCTTGGTGTTGGCTCGTCCCCCCGGACACCATGCGCTGCGCGATCGCGCCATGGGGTTTTGCCTGCTCTCCAATGCGGCCATTGCGGCTCACTATGCCCTGGGACAGGTTGAGCGGGTTGCTATTTTGGATTGGGATGTCCACCATGGCAATGGCACCCAGGCTTTGGTCGAGACGCATCCGCAAATTTGCTACTGTTCACTGCACCAGGCTTCTGGCTACCCAGGGACAGGTTTGGCTCAGGAACAGGGGCAGCACCACAATGTTCTGAATCTTCCCTTGCCAGGGGGGAGTACCCTTGCCGAATATGAGCAGGCTTTTACGACCCAAGTGCTCCCTTTTTTACAGGCTCACCGTCCCGACTTGCTGATTGTGAGTGCAGGCTACGACGCCAATGCAACCGATCCCCTGGCGGATATGGCGCTGTTACCCCCAGACTTTGGGGTTTTGACTCGCTTTTGCTTGCAGGTAACGCCACGAATGGTGTTGGGACTGGAGGGCGGCTATCATCTGCAAGCGCTGGCGCAGTCTGTGGTAGCCACGGTCGCAGCCTGTCTGACGTTTGAGGGCGGTTAGGCCATCGAACTCACATGGAACCTGATTCTGGGGGACGACCCAGGGTGGTGATGTACAAAACGGCTTCGTCAGGGGGAAGCCCTAACACTTCGTTCACGAGGTCATCAAAGAAGCCGCCAATTCCGCTCACTCCTAGCCCTAGGCGAATGGCTGCTAGGTTGAGGCGTTGCCCTAAATGCCCCGCATCTAGGTGGAGATAGCGGTAGGCGCGATCGCCGTAGCGAGCGATCGCAGCTTCTAGATCGGCGGTGTGAAACACCACTGCAGCGGCATCTCGGCCTAGATCTTGCTGCAGGCAAAGATAGTGCAGCTCTCGCCGGAAATTTTTAAACCGGATTTGGCGCAGCTCATTTTGATGCACCGCATAGTAGTAGCAGCCTGAATCGAGTCCAGTGACCTCTGAGACCACCACGAAGGTTTCAATCAGGTTTAAATCACAAAAATCAGGGGCTCCATCCAGGTTTTGATTGAGATAATGCTGGGGCTGGTAGGTAAAGTCTAGCAAGGATGACAGTTCGCTGAAGGCGATGCCTCCCCCGGTATAGCGCCGGGTGGAGCGCCGCTTGAGAAGAGTTTCTTCTAGGCCCCGCAAAGCTGCTCCCCATTCGATGGGGAGGCTCTTGGCAGATACTTTTAGGCAAAAGGGAAAGTTATATTTATCTTGAATTCCTTGGCAGAGTTCCACTTGATCTGGGTATACCATCTCTGGGTCGGCGACGATTTCGGTGGCATGGTGGCAGTAGGGGAGTAACTGACCTTCTATGAGGTGGGGGTAGTCATAGTCGGTCTCGGAGGGCAATACCGTGGGGGTGGGTGGCAGGTTTTGCTCGACGCTGAGTAGATCGGCTAGGGCTAGGGCTGCGATCGCACCCTCCTGTTCCGGATCAACATACAAAAGCTGATTAAGTTGAGCATCCACAAACCCAGCAATTAAGTGGGGTCGGTAGTCATGAATTGAGGCGGCCAGAGCCAAATTACCTAAAACATGACCACAGTCTAAAAAAATACGCCGATAGGCTCGATCTTCGTAGCGCCAGGCCGAGCGCATAAACACCGCAGTCACAATCACAGCCAGTTTTGCCTGCTCTAGGGCTGGATGCCATAAGCAAGCAGACTGCAAACTAGACCACACATGACTATCCCAAAAGCGCAGCAGTGAATGGGTGGCCACCTGATAGTTGTACAGCCCTGCTGGCAGAATTGACCCCTCTCGCGCAATCAAGTATAACTCCGCCGGATAGAGCCCACCGGCGGAAGGAGCAGCCCGCATATAAAAAGGCGCATCCACATAGGGCACCATGCCGGTAATGCCATAGGTGCAATACAGCAGGCGCGACAACCGTTGCCATTGGCTGGCCTCTGGGTTGTCGAAGCTCTCACCGTCTAAATAGGGCTTTAAATCCAGGGCTGTGCCCAGCTTATAGTCTTTGTAGAGAGCGGGTTGCTGGGAGAAATCAAGGGCCCGACTTTTGGTCGCCAGGGTCTGTGGAGCATACTTGGTTCGCTCATGATAGTGCTGAGCAAAGCTCAATTCCATGTCAGACATCCATCCTAGCCGGACTTGCTTTTCTTTTATCCTGACACAGGCTGGGATCATTCGCTCAGAGCGCTTCAGCGAGGATGAAATTCAATCGACTCCTGGCGCAGGCTGACATCATAGTGAGCCAAAAAATCTTGACCCAAAAGCCCAATATCCAGGGTCGGCCCCCCGACTGCAACCGGAATTTGAGACCGCCGCAACCCAGCAATCTCAATGGCATTGACATAGACAATGGGTAGTTCAGTCGGGCCATTGGCCGTTGACACCACAATCCGATCGACAATATGGGCTGGGGTAATGCCTAAGGCCTGAGCAGTTGCTCGGGTCAACACCGTGAGACTTGCTCCTGAATCCACCATCATCTCCGTCACGAGGCGGTGATTGAATTTGACATCAATCACCGCCGTTCCCCCCAAGCGTCGCTTAATGGGCACCTGACGCACCCCTTGGGCATTGACCAGAGCCTGAGTCGGGGGTGGGGTGGGTCGCCGGTAGCCCGACTGTTGCAGCGACACCAACCGCGTTCGATAAGCTTGTAGAGCAGTTCGCTGGTTGGGGCTCACCTGCAAGAGCTGATCGACAATCTGAATTGCTTGATGCCACTGTTGTTGAGCCACCGCCTCTTGTAGTCTGGCATTGAGGGTGACTACATTGGGTTGAGCCGCCCCTGCTAGCGATCCCCAAGGCCAGACCAGTTGAGCCAAAAGCAACATCAGCGCCAGTTGTTTCATCGGTTTGATGGGTGGGTGATCCTTATTTTTCTCTAGCGTACCCCGATTCAGCAGAAACTTGGCAACTGCCCATTGATAGGAACTCTCAGGGCTGAAGTCACTGCTTATGGTTGATTTATAGCAATCCTAAATCAGTTATGAACAAAGACACCTCGCATCCCCCCGGCTGTCGCTGTCGCCCCTTGGCAAGGCTACGGTGTACACACATCTCTAGTTCTCCGTGTTCAACACTGCATTAGCCCCCCCAACCCCCCAAAATTGGGGGGAGAAATCCGAAAGTTAGGACTAGTTCCCCCCAGAATTGGGGGGCTAGGGGGGCGAGTGCAAAGATTTTGAATTTTTCAAGACTTGTGTGTACACGGTAGCTTGGCAAGGGGGGACTACAGGGGGGTAGTGCAAAGTCTATGAGTTTAAAAATCATTTAGGATCGCTATATATCCTTTGCAACTGTTTAGATAGAAGGGGTTCCCAAAGAAAAAGTGGCATGAAAGTTGCAATTTTTAGCACCAAGCCCTACGACCAGCGTTTTTTGGAAGCGGCCAATCATCGATTCGGTCATGAGCTGGTGTTTCTGGAGGCACGCCTAACGGCAAAAACCGCAGCCTTGGCGGCAGGATTTCCTGCGGTGTGTGTGTTTATCAACGATCAACTGGATGCGGCAACATTGGGTGCGATCGCAGCCGGGGGCACCCAGCTCATTGCCCTGCGTGCAGCGGGCTTCAACCACATCGACCTAGCCACTGCTGCCGAGTTGGGGCTGACGGTGGTACGAGTCCCCAGTTACTCCCCCTATGCCGTTGCCGAGCATACAGTAGGGTTAATTTTGATGCTTAACCGCAAACTGCATCGAGCCTACAACCGGGTGCGCGACGATAATTTTGCCCTGGAAGGACTGCTAGGCTTTGACCTCCATGGCTCCACCATCGGCATTGTCGGAACCGGCAAAATTGGCCAGTGCTTTGCCCAAATCATGCACGGCTTTGGCTGCCATTTGCTCGCCTATGACATTCATCCAAACCCCAACTGCCTAGCCCTAGGCGTCACCTACGTCGATTTACCCACCCTATTGGCCAACTCCGATATTGTCTCGCTCCACTGTCCGCTGCTCCCCAACACCCATCACTTAATTAACAAAACCTCTCTACAAGGGCTAAAACCGGGCGCGATGTTAATTAACACCAGTCGGGGAGCCCTGCTGAATACCAACGACGTGATCGCTGCCCTCAAATCCGGGCAGTTGGGGTCATTGGGCATTGATGTTTACGAGCAAGAAGAAGAATTATTTTTTGAAGACTTATCAAATACCGTGATCCAAGACGATGCGTTTCAGCTCTTGCAGTCCTTTGCCTCAAACGTCGTGATCACCGCCCACCAAGCCTTCTTTACCCGCAATGCCCTAGAAAATATCGCCCACACCACCCTAGCCAATATCACTGACTTTGCCGAAGGCCACCCCTGTGCCAACGAGGTAAAACTAGCTCACCACTAGAGTTGATCCACATCCAACTCCCTAGGGCGGGGCAGGGGAGCCATAATCACCTCAGCTTCAGCCTGCTGTGTCAAGTCGGGTAGCTCCACCAACTCCCGCTCTTCTATTGGCTTGGGCAGCAGCATCGGCAGGGGTGTGGCCTCATCCCTAGCAAACTCAGCGGTAGGCAGAGCGTGCTCTAGATCTTCCAAAGGTCGAGGAATCACCATGACCGCATTGAGTTCGCCAACCCGCTCAGCCTCATACATCCCCGTTTCAATGGCCATCGTCACATTGGCCACCGTACCGCGCACCAGAATAGTACAGAGACCATCCCCGGTGGTTTCGTAGCCAGAGACCAACACATCAGCCGACTTGAGCATGGCATCACCTGCCGCCACCATCGCCGGGAACCCTCGGGTTTCCAGGAGTCCCACAGCCAAGTTGCTGAGGCGACTATCGGCCTGCTGCATCCGGGCGAGTCTGCTGCTGATGGGCAGGATAACCTCCAGGTTCGGCATGGGTCGAGGCAGCACCAACTTCGAGACAAACTGCCCAAATTGCTCCGCCGTCTCAGCGCCAATTTCGACCGCCAAGCGCACATCGGCAAATCGACCTCGCACGACGGCAGTACAATAGCCACTGCCAATTTTTTCAAACCCCACAAGGGTGACATGGGCTGACTTCAGCATCATGTCAGCAGTGCCCACCATGGCCGGAAAACTGCGAGTCGAAACCAATCCCAGCGCACCCGCCTCGATGTAACTTGTCATGAGAGATCCCTCATACGGTCTCAACGGGAGGTGATGTTCGCTTCAAGTTCTGGCTATCTGCTCCATTGGCCATGAGTAAATGCTTGCTCCGCTTAGGGGTTAGCATCTGGGGGTAACTCAGACAAAGGGCGACTGGGAAATAAATGCCGCATGAGTTGGTTAACATGATCTTGTCCGTATACCGGACGTGAGAGCTTAAGACTAACTTCAGCACTGGTGCTCTGAGGTGTTGAAGATTCTGTGCGTACTTCTGGAGCCTGTTGTGGGGCGCTGGAGGGCTCCGACGCCCACGGATCCGGGCTCTGCTCTTCAGGCATAGGCACTGGAGCAGATACAGGAGGCACAGCAGGAGACGAACCTGGTGTCGAGAAGCGGCTGCGATCGCCCATTAACGTATGAGCTGGAACAACTTCACTATAGCCAATGGCTGGGTTGATTGCCGTAGTACCAGCACCCACACAAGCTCCCGCTGCAATCGTGCCGGCTCCCACAACCAACACCCCCATACTGAGGGTCGCTCCCGACTGAATATCCAGAGTTCCGCCACGAGCGTGAATGACCGTTCCCATGCCCAGGCAGACCCCCGCACCAATGCGAACATGGCTATGGGGATCTGCCTGGATCAAAACGCCAGGGCCAATAATGGCACTTGGGTCAATGCTCACATCCCCACAAATACAGCAATGCTCAAATGAGACTACAGTCTGTAATGATGACAAATGTGTAGACATGACCCCTCCAAGCCAGACGTGCGATGGTCTGCAACTGACCTAGGTCTTGCGGACAGCAAGCAACGGCCAGCGCAGCTTGATTCCCTAGCGACTTGGCCGCTGAATAATAGTTTCCACGACCCGCCGCTTAACATTGCGATCGATGCCAATCAGGCGCACATAATCCCCACGGTGCTCGTTTAAGCAAGCCTCCAAGTCCGACATCACCTGGGGTAACTGCCTAGACTCAATGGGTTTACAGCTTTGCCAAGAGCAGGTTTGAAATCGGCGGGCATCCGTATGCTCCGTGCCAATTTGGTAGCCACTGGCTAACAAAGAGCGCAATTGCTCCACAACGGAAGGGTCTAGGGCTGATGAAGAGGAGCGAGACTGATAGGCCGATGCTGATGCACCAGCAGATCCACTGCGACCCCCCGAAGACTGCATCGTCAGGCTAATCGGCTTATTGGGTTGCTGAATCAACCGCTCCAGTACCCGCGTCTTTGTCTGCAAATCAATGCCCAAAATGCGCACATAGTGCTTGGGATGATCTGCCAAAAAGGCAGCCAAATCCCCTAGGATGGCTGACTCATTGCGCCCCTGAAACGACGGCCCGCTCAACCAAGAATTAATGCGATAGCGACGGGTATCTGTATACTCGACCCCAACCCCATAGCCTTGGTGCAGCAATTGGCGGACATCTTGAGCCAGTTCAGACGGCAGCCCAGAACTTGACCTCCCACCGCCAGATGCTGGAGATGCAAATGACTTAATGGAAGACCGAGAGGGCGCAGGGGCACTGCCATCCGGTCGCTGAATAATTTCCTCAAGAACTCGCCGTTTTGCTTTCGGGTCTATGCCCAAAAGGCGCACATATTCCCCTTGATGTTCTGCCATGCAGGACTCAAGGGCTGATAAAACCTGTCCCTCACTCCGCGACTGAATGAGTGCACAGCTATGCCAAGAGCTGGTCTGAAACCGTCGGGTATCAGCATATTCAGCGCCGACTTGATACCCACTGGACAACAACTGTCGAACCTGTTGCTGAACCTCTGGGTTAATCCGGCTAGATGTATTGTAACCATTAGATGCTGGTGTCATAGATTCCTCTCTCCGGGCTGCTTCTCCATTACGAATGGGTTGGATACATGTTTCATCATCGGCACAGGTGTAACCTGTACGCAATGCCTCATTCACGCCAACCACATGACGGGCAAATTCCACATCCTCAGGACGGACATCGGGCAAGCGATCCGCTTGCTGCTGACTGGTAATAATGGATCCTGAGGGAACATATTTCCCAGGCGGAATCTCCACATCCTGAATCAGGACATGCATCATCACCACACAACCTTGCCCCACCCGAGCATTGAAAATAGTGGATCGAAAACCAATAAAACAGTCGTCGCCGATATAGGCAGGGCCATGAATTAACGCCTTATGGGTAATCGACGCATTCTGACCAATCCATACCGAGTACTCTCGCTGGTCGTCTCCCATCACACGCCCGCGCTCTAGTCCATGGATGACCACACCATCTTGAATGTTGGCACCCGCCCCAATCAAAAACGGGCTGCCTTCATCCGCACGAATGGAGGTGCCCGGCGCAATCAGGACCTTAGGGCCGACTTCAACATCCCCAATCAAGTTGGAGAAAGAATGGATATAAGCCGTTTCATGAATTTTGGGCTGAGCCAAAGACTGAGACCACGGCGTGGGGGGGGACGCAGCACGACGCACGACCATATTTACAAGGTTCTCCTAACCTAAACGCTTCAAGTACCCCTGGCCAGTTGGCTCTTTTCGAGTGGGCAATTTTTGCCAGTCAGAGGGTAGGAGCGCCTTGTGAACATTGAGTCCTAGAGACGCTCTACTCCTAGGGGCTAAACACAGCCAAAAACCTTACAGGTATAGCAGTTTACAGATCAATGGAGTACATGGGGTGCAGGGGGCAGTGTCCCCTGCGTGGGGGTTCCACCCCCACACCCCGTACCTCACTTAGGTGAGAACTGCTGTAATTCATTCAAGACTTGAGGATGGTTTTGATAACCGTCCGATGCCATGAAGAAACGACCTCGGGTTTCTACTGCTTACCCCTTACGACTAGCGAGATGCTTCACGCTTGCTATAAATCGAGGCATTACTTAACGAAACCGTGTCAATAATGGCAACAATCAGGGCATCTAATGGGCGCTGCTGCTGTGCCAGGGGTTGACGAGCAGCACTCCCGCGACTGACAAGCACCCACTCATCTACCCCAGCTCCTACGCAGTCCGCTGCTACCTCATAGTCTGGAAGCACTTGGCCAGTTTCATCAATCATCTGCACGAGCAAGAATTTAGAGCCTTGGAGACTGGGGTCTTTCTGGGTGCTGACCACAGTTCCTAGGACTTTGGCAATTTTCATGAGCCTCGATTTAAGGTCAGGGGTCGAGGGCCATTTAGGCTCTCACGAAACTGCTCCACGGATTCGGTGTAGCTGATGGGCAACACATATTCCAGGTTTTCGTGGGGGCGAGCAATAATGTGGGTTGAGAGCACTTGTCCGCCATTCACCCGTTTTACGGATTCGGTGCCAGCCGCTACAGAAGCTTGTACTTCAGAGACATCGCCACGCACAATTACGGTCACTCGCCCACTCCCAATTTTTTCGTAGCCCACCAAGGTTACCCGAGCAGCCTTCACCATGGCGTCAGCGGCTTCTACGACTGCGGGGAACCCCAGGGTCTCAATCATTCCAACTGCAATAGACATCTAATAACTCCCTAAACATATTGTGATGCTGAAAACTGGATACCGAAGACCTGAGGGGATGCCTCAACGTCCTCGGCAAGGAACCGCTGGCATCCCACCTCAACCTCAGGTGCGGAATTGCTCAACGGCTTCGGTGTAGCTCATGGGCAACACATACTCAAGGTTCTCATGGGGACGGGCAATAATGTGGGTTGAGAGCACTTCACCGCCATTGACCCGACGAACAGACTCAGTTCCAGCCGCCACAGAAGCTTGCACCTCGGAGACATCACCGCGCACAATTACGGTCACTCGGCCACTCCCAATTTTTTCGTACCCCACTAGGGTCACTCGCGCTGCTTTAACCATGGCATCAGCTGCCTCTACAACAGCAGGAAAACCTTTGGTTTCAATCATCCCAACCGCAATGGGCATAGTGAATCTCCATTAATGAGTAGAATTAACTATCAAGACTGGCCCTTTTCAATAGCAACAAAAGTCATTTTTTGATTAGCAATTGACCTTTTTGAAACGAGGAAAGCCAGCCTCACTGAGTAATAGCATAGGTTTGTTGGGTACAAACCGCAATATAATCCTCAATTATAATAATAAAACCCATCTATAGCAAAAACTTATTTCATAGCCAGACTGTGGCCCCTGTAACAGTCAGGATGCTGTGGCTTATCCTTCGGCTTATTTGACCCATCCATTCTGCGCTTGGGGGCTTTAGTCATCGTACTTCTTTGGGGACTCAAATCTATCTCTACCCCCCAATCTAGTCTGTAGAGCCGAAATAGTGGATCCCGTTGGAGTTGGGAGCCACTCATCTATTGCCTAGCAATGATGAGGGGTAGTTCACGCGGTATTCTGATAGTCACACCTGAGCTTCGCCGTTAAGCTGCGATCGCCAATTTCACCCCATCTCACCAGGGGATCCCAACTGGGTATTAACCCCCTTAGGGCATGGCATCTGCCCCACAACTGGAGAGGCGTCTTAGCATAGACAACTCGGCAATCTCAATTTGCCCTCAGCAATAACGAATCTTATTGATAGCGGTATTCATGAATCAGTTTCTCCTCCAGACCACCTATTGGGTTCCCCTCTATGGGCTGTTGGGTGCCATTTTGACCTTGCCTTGGTCAATAGGTCTGCTGCAACGAAGTGGGCCACGCCCAGCCGCTTACTTCAATCTCTTTATGACCTCCCTGGGATTGCTGCATGGCTTTTTTGCCTTTGTACAAACCTTGAATCTAGAAGCCCAGGAGGTTCTGTGGCATTGGCTTACCGTGGCAGACTTAGACTTTACCTTCGCGATCAAACTGTCCTCAGTGAGCGTCGGCGCGATGGAGCTGGTCACCCTTTTGAGCTTGCTGGCTCAAGTTTATGCCCTGGGCTATCTGGAGAAAGATTGGGCCTTAGCACGATTTTTTGCCTTAATGGGCTTTTTTGAAGCAGCCTTGGGGGGCATTGCCATTAGCGATTCTTTGTTTCTCACCTATGCGCTCCTGGAGATGTTGACGTTATCGACCTATCTACTGGTGGGGTTTTGGTATGCCCAGTCTTTAGTGGTCACGGCGGCACGGGATGCTTTTTTAACCAAACGGGTCGGAGATGTGCTGCTCCTGATGGGGGTTTTGTCTCTCTCGGTTCTAGCAGGCAGCTTGAACTTTCCAGACTTGTATGTGTGGACTGAGACGGCCAGCTTATCGCCCACGGTGGCAACCCTACTGGGCTTGGCTCTAATTGCAGGACCCACGGGAAAATGTGCCCAATTTCCCTTGCACCTCTGGCTGGATGAAGCGATGGAAGGCCCCTCACCGGCGTCAATCTTGCGAAATTCTATTGTGGTGTCAGCAGGAGCCTATGTGCTGATTAAGTTACAGCCCATTTTAATTGTGTCTCCGGTGGCATCGGCCACCTTGGTGGGGTTGGGCACGGTGACTGCCATTGGAGCCTCTTTGGTGTCCATAGCCCAGATCGACTTAAAGCGAGCGCTTGCCCATTCCACTAGTGCCTATTTGGGATTAGTTTTTATTGCGGTTGGGTTTCAGTGGTCGGGGTTTGCCCTGTTAATTCTGTTTGCCCATGGCATTTCCAAGGCATTGCTGTTTATGAGTGCGGGTGGGGTTACGCTCAACACCAACAGTCAAGATCTGACCGAAATGGGTGGTTTGGGACGCAAAATGCCTGCTTCCATGCTGGCCTTTGTGATTGGTGGGGCAGGGTTGATTGGCCTATTACCCCTGGGAGGATTTTGGGCCATGCGAGAGGGGCTCAGTAGTTTCTGGTATGAGCATCAATGGGTGACTGGGGTCATTGTTTTAGTCAATGGGCTCACCGCTATCAATTTGGTACGAGTGTTTCGCTTGGTTTTCTTAGGTTCGCCTCATGCCAAGGCGCGACGGGCACCCGAGGTGCCCTGGTTGATGGCAGTTCCGATGGTTTCGCTGGCTGTGATTACCGTGCTGCTGCCGTTGATGATGCAACGTCTTTCTCTGTTGCCGGGTTGGACTTACCTCAATCAAGAGGCTGTGGCAGTGCTGGTGATTTCGGGGCTGGTGGGCTGCGCCATTGGCGCAGGGCTGAAGCTGAATCGCAGTGGAGACACTGGCTTTTATCCTGTACCCAAGGCGTTTAGAAACTTGTTGGCCTATGACTTTTATGTGGATCAGCTCTATCGCTTTACGGTTGTGGCTGCGGTCTCTGCGGCGGCCAAGGCCAGTGCTTGGTTTGATCGCTATATCGTCGATGGGGTAGTGAACTTAGTGGGGTTTGCCTCCTTGATGGCCGGCGAAGGTCTACGGTATAGCATTTCCGGACAGTCCCAGTTTTACTTATTAACTATCTTGATCAGCGTTGGGGCGATTGGGGTGTTTTTAACTTGGTCGTTGTGGTAAGGGACACAAAAACAACATGCTCAGTCTCTTAATTTGGATTCCCATTCTGACTGCGATATTGGTTTGCTTGTGTCCCCCTCAGCATGTGGCTGGGCCACGCAATCTCAGTTTGGTGGCCATTGGCTTGACGTTCGGGATCACGATGCTGTTGGTCTTTCAATTTGACCCGATCAGCATTTTGCCTCAGTTTGCCGAGAGTCATGCTTGGATTGACCGCCTGGGGTTAACCTATCGACTCAGTTTAGATGGTCTCTCACTGCCTTTGGTGGCTCTCAATGCGCTGCTGACTTGGGTGGCGGTTTACTGCACGCGCCTTGATGTTCCCCGTCCGCGCCTATACTTTTGCCTGTTATTGATCATCAATGCTGGGGTCACAGGAGCCTTCCTGGCCCATAACCTGCTGTTATTTTTTATTTTTTACGAGGTGGAGCTGATTCCCCTCTATCTGCTGATTGCCATTTGGGGTGGCTCGCGGCGGGGCTATGCGGCGACTAAGTTTTTAATTTACACAGCTATCTCTGGCATTTTGATTTTGGGGGCGTTTTTGGCTCTGGCTTGGCTGACGGGTGTCAGCAGCTTTAACTATGATCTGCTCCAGCATCAACACTTGCCCTTGACCCAACAAGCTCTGATTATGGGGGCTCTGTTGGTGGGGTTTGGTATCAAAATTCCTCTGGTGCCGTTCCATACCTGGCTCCCGGATGCGCATGTGGAGGCGTCAACGCCAATTTCGGTGCTGCTGGCTGGGGTGCTATTGAAGTTGGGAACCTACGGACTCCTGCGTTTTGGTCTGGGGCTACTGCCTGACGCTTGGGCGCTGTTTGCGCCTTGGCTGGCCACTTGGGCGGTGATTAGCGTCATCTATGGCTCCTGTACGGCCATTGCCCAAAAGGATATGAAAAAAATGGTGGCGTACAGCTCCATTGGCCACATGGGGTTTATTTTGCTGGCCTGTGCTGCCAATACGCCGCTGAGTTTGCTGGGCGCTGTGTTTCAAATGGTCAGCCATGGTCTGATCTCAGGTTTGCTATTTGTCTTGGTGGGTGTGGTCTACAGCAAAACGGGGAGTCGTGACTTGGAGGTGCTGCGGGGGTTATTGAATCCTGAGCGGGGGCTGCCCCTGATTGGTACGCTGATGATTTGGGGGGTGATGGCCAGTGCTGGAATGCCGGGGATGATTGGGTTTATTTCGGAATTTATTGTTTTTCGGGGCAGTTTTCCGATCTTTCCGACTCAAACTTTGCTGTGCATGGTGGGAACAGGGCTGACATCGGTGTACTTTTTGCTGCTGGTCAACAAGGTCTTCTTTGGTCGATTGCAGGTGCCCATACCGGCACAGATGCCCTCTAGCTTATTTGTTTTGCCGACGGTGGAATGGCGCGATCGCGCCCCTGCCCTCTTGCTGGCCATCTTGATTGTGGTCTTTGGCCTCCAACCTCACTGGGTTTTACGTTGGAGTGAATCATCGACCACTGCTTTAATTTCGTCTCCAGCCTTGGTGGCTGAAGTCGATAAGCCCACAGCTCCTATCTTGCCTAGAGTTCCCGCCATTTAGTCTGATTTGCCGCCATGCTTACTCCCACTACTGAGTATCCCCTCAACGCCTATATTCAGCGCCTCTTGCAAGGGCAAGCACTCCTACCCGACACCCCTAACAACCTGCTGGAAGTGGTGGGTATTCTCAAAAGTTACGGTGTTGTCTTGGATGCCTATTCTACTAACCTAGTTTATGTCGCGGATCATCAGTTTTTGGTTCTATTTCCCTTCTTTAAATACTTTAATGGGGATGTTTCTCTGAAAAAGTTAGGGCGACATTTGTGGCACGACCGCATTAATTTTGAGTATGCCGAATACTGCATGAAAACCATGCTGTGGCATGGAGGGGGTGGACTGGATCATTATTTAGATTCTGCTGAATTTGTAGCCTTGGCTGAAAAAGCCATGCAAGCCAAAACCAAAGGCAACTGGTTGGTTCAAGGGCTGAACCTGCTTTCGTCTGAGTTCCTGCTAGAGCAGGTGCGCCAATTAGCCTACTACAGTGCCCTGGGACAGTTTTGGCGGGTGATGAGTGACATCTTTTTAACCCTCAGCGATGCCTATGACCAGGGCAAAATCACCACCATCCCCCAAGTGGTTGACTACATTCAAGCTGGCCTAGTGGCCGCTGCCAATCAGCCCATCACCTATGCTGTCACCCTCGATCAGCAGATCTATGACTTAATTCCCCAATCTGCCGGGTTAACCTTCCTGCCTGATACTGCTATTCCCTATGTGGAAAGTGTCTTTTTTCGGGGAACACCCTTTTTGGGAACCGTTTCCTACAATGCCCAAGCCCATGAAATCTCTGCGGATCAAGCGAGCTTCCAATATGGAGCGCTTTATGCCGATCCTATTCCTGTGGGTGGGGCGGGTATTCCTCCCACACTATTGATGCAAGATATGCGCCATTTTCTGCCCGACTATCTGCACCAGTTCTATCAGAAAACCCAACGGGGAGAATCTGATCTGCGGGTAAAAATTTGTCAATCCTTTCAGAAATCGATGTTTTGTGTGACGACAGCAGCCATTGTCGGCCTAGCGCCCCATCCCCTCAATACTCAAGATCCACAAGAACAACTAGCCAATCAGCACTACTTGGAAGGGTGGCTGGATCGCCTTGCCACTTCGGAATTGTCTACGGTGCAATGGACTGAGCTGGATCTGGCTGCCTCTTGAGAGTCTCCGGCGCAGCAGGCTTGAGAAGTTCGGTATAATTTTTGATAATGATTATCACCCAGCCTTAATTGGAGTTGGTTATGGTTTCAGCAACTATTCCAGATCGGGTTCCCGTAACCGTGTTAACTGGCTATTTGGGGGCAGGCAAAACCACCCTCCTCAACCGCATTCTCACCCATGAGCATGGCAAGAAAGTCGCCCTCATTATCAATGAGTTTGGCGAGGTTGGCATTGACAACCAGCTCGTCATCGATGCCGACGAAGAGATCTTTGAGATGAACAACGGCTGCATCTGTTGTACGGTGCGGGGCGACTTAATTCGGATCATCAACAGCCTGATGCGGCGACGGGATAAGTTCGACCATCTGGTGATTGAAACCACGGGGCTGGCGGATCCGGCTCCCGTGATTCAAACCTTTTTTATGGATGAAGAGGTGCAGTCTCAAACCCATTTGGATGCAGTGGTGACGGTGGTTGATGCCCGTCATATCTGGCAGCATTGGGAGGCCGATGAAGCCCAGGAGCAAATTGCCTTTGCCGATGTGATCTTACTCAACAAGGTTGATCTGGTTACGCCTGCTGAACTCGATGAACTGGAGCAGCGCATCCGCAAGATGAATGCTATGGCCAAACTCTATCGCACCCGCAATGCAGAGGTGGAGATGGATGTCTTGCTAGGGGTGGGAGCCTTTGACCTAAAGCGGGCGCTGGCAATTGATCCTAATTTTTTAGGAGAAGATACCCACGAGCACGATCAAACCGTCAGCTCGGTGGCCATTGTGGAAACCGGTGCAGTGAATGGTCAGCGCTTGAATGAATGGCTGGGGGTGCTATTGCAAACCCAGGGACCCAATATTTTCCGGATGAAGGGGATCCTCAATATTGAGGGCGAAGATCATCGCTATGTGTTTCAGGGGGTGCATATGTTGCTCGATGGCAGCCGCGATCGCACCTGGAAACCCACAGACTCTCGCACCAACCAACTCGTGTTTATTGGTCGCAATCTCAATGAAGCTCAGCTCAAAGACGATTTTCGGCGTTGTTTAGTCTAGGGCAAGCCGTTGGTCTGGAATAAAATTCGTGAACAGAAACTCTCGTCCAGCTTTTGATCGGGTTTGGCAGCAGCAGCTTTCTGACTATGTGGGTGCGATCGCGTGGTCTCCCCGAGATCCCATATTAGCCGCCGCCTCTGCGACTGGGGAAGTCATACTCTATCCCATCAACGGCCAGCCCCAGGTCTTGAACCCACCCAGTGGTCAGCCCATGGACTGCATCGCCTTCTCCCAGGATGGTAATTTTTTAGCCGCAGGGGGTCAGGATGGCCGCTTAAGGCTGTGGCATCTGCCCACAACTGGAGACATCCCCGCCGTCCCCACCCACAGCCTCCCTGCCCACAACTGGGTTGAACATCTGGCCTGGAATCCCCAACATAACTGGCTGGCCTTTAACCTAGGTCGCTACATTCAAATTTGGGATGCCACCCAGCAAGATCTGATTGCTACCCTTGACTTTGAAGCATCCTCGGTGCTGTGCCTCACTTGGCACCCAGACGGGCAGCGTCTGATGGCCGGGGGTTACCAAGGAGCCAAACTTTGGGACAGCCGGGCTTGGCAAGACGACCCCTACGTGGCCGAGCTGGCCAACGTCAGCGTTGCCCTCGCCTGGTCTGCTGACGGGCAATACTTAGCCTCTGGCAACATGGATCGCACCATCACCGTCCTGGAGTGGCACAACCGAGAACCTAGCCCCTATCCCTGGGTCATGCAAGGATTCCCTGGCAAAATTCGGCACTTGGCTTGGGGCAGGCCGTCAAGCACCGGTCAGGCTCCCCCATTGGCCTCCGCTAGTGTCGAAGGCATTGTTGTATGGCAGCGGAGTGCAGATCCCAATGTGGGCTGGGATGGCCGTCTTCTAGAAGGGCATCTGGCCTGGGTTCATGGCATTGCCTTTCAGCCCCGCACCCAGCTTCTGGCTTCAGCAGCAGAAGATGGCATGGTCGGACTGTGGCCCCATGCCCAACGCCTCAGTGCCGTACTTCAAGGCGCACCCGCAGGATTTTCGTGCCTGGCCTGGCATCCCAGTGGAGGCTATCTAGCGGCGGGTGGCCAGCAAGGGGAACTGCTTTTGTGGTCTCAGCGATCAATTTAGGTAGCTAATGTCAGGCGGAGGCAGTCTCAGGGTCACACTAAGGGCTAGTGTTCCGTTGACTCCACACATTAGGTATCCACCTCCTGTGACTCCCCCTGACCCCCCAAAACTCATCATTCGGTCTGACACAGGCACTCAACAAATTCAGTTGGTCGATCAACCCCTGTGGACTGTTGGTCGCAGTCAAATGAACTCCATTTGTCTATCAGACCCCTGCGCCTCACGTCATCACGCCAAAATCGAAACTGTTTTTGACCGCCACTTCTGCTACGTCGATCTCCAGAGCCGCAATGGTTCCATGATCAACGGTCATCCTGTCATCACCCCCACTCTGCTTCAGAACGGCGATCGCATCACCATTGGCAGCACCGAAATTTTGTTTCGACGTGGCATTGTCACCCAAGCTGGCAATGACACTCACCAACCCCAAAAGCAAATCTTAACCTTGCAAGGAGCTGCCACCCAGGGCATTATCTGGCAAGAACTCTTCCTATCCCATGGGATCAGCGTGATTTGGGAAACGGGTGAAACAGAACTGCTGCACCACCTTCGCCCTCAAAATGCCAACCTGCCTAATCTGCTGCTGCTAGACACTGAAGTCTTTCAGCAACGTTTGCTTGAATTTTGCTTCTGGTGCCGCCAGCAGTTCCCCAGAATGCAAATCGTACTCACCTACCGAGAAACCCCCCATCTATCCCTAGATTGGCAGAAACAGGTAGCCGCCCTAGGCATTTCGTGCTTTCTTCCTGCCTTCGATCACCACCACCTCTCAACCCAAACCCAGGTGATTCAAGGGCGGTTTAATGCTGTCTTGCAATTGATCAGCAGTTCCTTAAACCCTGAAACCTTCCACACAACCCTAAAAACCCTTGATCAGTTGCTAAACCAACTGTCTGCGGTGGACAAACCCGCAGCAGACCCCAACCCACCATCTGCACCTGACCCTGACGAAATTACCTCATTCCTGAAGATGCCGTCTTCCCCCCCACCCCAGAGGCGACAGAAACACAACAACTGAGCATGTTATGGCGGTTCTCACCTGAGTGAGGTACGGGGTGTGGCGGTGGAACCCCCACGTAGGGGGCACTGCCCCCTGCACCCCATGTGCTCCATTGATCTGTAAACCGCTATATTTTTCTTCACATCTAGGGCAGAAGCGAGCCCATCTCAGGTGAGAGGTGCTATGGTAGATTTTGAGAATAAAGAGTCGGTTGTAGTGTTTGTATCTAGCAGTAACGAGTTTTTCCGTTTTGTATTGGCAGGCTTCTCTCCGAAATCTCTCTCTCTACACATGTTGATTTTGGAGCACCCAAATTAAATGTCTATTTACGTTGGCAATCTTTCCTATGACGTCACTGAGGCCGACCTCAGCGCTGTTTTCGCAGAATATGGCGAGGTGAAGCGCGTCCAACTGCCTACAGATCGGGAAACTGGGCGTATGCGTGGTTTTGGTTTTGTGGAAATGAACACTGAAACTGAAGAACAAGCTGCCATTGATGCCCTCGACGGGGCAGATTGGATGGGTCGAGGCATGAAAGTGAACAAAGCCCGACCTCGTGAAGACCGAAATAACTCCTTTGGTGGAGGCGGGCGTCGCAACAATAACTTCTCTCGCAGCTTCTAAAGCGGAATTCCACACCCCAAACTCTAGCTAGAGTTTGGGCAATCCATACTTAATTATCGGGCTCAGACTTGATCTGAGCCTTTTTTCATGGCTGTGACCCCAGATGCATCCCATCTTTCGCCAGACGAATACCACTAAACTGCCAGCGAGCCCCAGGATAGAAAAAATTTCGGTAACTGGCTCGTATATGGGATTGGGAAGTGACACAGGAACCTCCCCGTAACACCATCTGGTTACACATAAACTTGCCGTTATACTCTCCCACTGCCCCCGGTGCCGGACTGAACCCTGGGTAGGGTAAGTAGGCGCTCTGAGTCCACTCCCAAACATCGCCAAAGAGCTGAGCTGGTCGCTGCTGGCCTTGCAGCGGCATCGGATGAAAGCGATCTTCCTCTGCAAAATTTCCCTGAATCGGAGCATCTTGAGCGGCAACTTCCCACTCCGCCTCCGTGGGCAACCGCACCCCAGCCCATCGGGCATAGGCATCGGCCTCATAAAAACTGACATGGCAAACCGGCTCATCGAGACAAACCCATCGCCGCCCCCCCAGTGACATTATCCACCAGCGCCCTGCTTCATACTCCCAATACAGCGGTGCCTGCCACTGCTCCGATTGGACAGTCATCCATCCTTCCGCGAGCCAGTACGCTGGATTTTGGTATCCTCCTGCTTCGATAAACTCTAGATATTCGCCATTGGTCACCAATCGATCTGCCACACTAAAGTCCTGAAGATAGACGGCATGACGGGGTCTTTCATTATCAAAAGCAAATCCCTGCTCAGGGGCTCCCAGTTCATGAACACCGCCGACATAACCCACCCATCCCAGGGGTTTCAGAATTGAAGTCTGGCCTAAACTCACATGATCTGCCCCTGCTAAGTCCTCTCGATAGGCTGGCAGTAAGGGATTCAGATGAAATCCATGCTTCAAATCGGTTAGCAAGAGTTCTTGATGCTGTTGTTCGTGATGTAACCCCAACCTGATCAAGTCAATTAGGGCAGGATCCATCGCGGCTTGGCGCAAGAACGCTAGGATGTGATCATCCACATAAGCCCGGTATTGATAAACATCTTCCACGGTTGGTCGAGATAACAACCCACGCTGGGGTCGAGGATGGCGCACTCCCATCGCTTCGTAGTAAGAGTTAAACAAGTACCCATACCGAGGATGGAAAGCATCATAGCCCTCCCCATGGGGCAATAAAATAAAGGTCTCAAAAAACCAAGTGGTGTGCGCCAAGTGCCACTTGGGTGGACTAGCATCTGGCATACTTTGCAGTCCATAGTCTTCTATCTCTAAAGGAGCGCAGATCTCTTCAGTGCGGCGGCGTACCACTTGATACTGCTGCTCAAGAGTGGTGGTGAGGGTCTTAGACGTTGAAATTGCCATGAATTGCAAATTTTCCGTTCAACCATTAAAGTGCTCTTGCCTCATTATTGTGTTCTTCCCGAGGGGGTGTCGAGGTATCCCTAGAGAGCTACGGTGTACACACATCTCTAGTTCTCCGTGTTCCACGCTGCATTAGCCCCCCCACCCCCCCAAAATTGGGGGGAGAAATCCGAAAGTTAGAACTAGTTCCCCCCAGAATTGGGGGGCTAGGGGGGCGAGTGCAAAGATTTTGAATTTTTCAAGACTTGTGTGTACACGGTATCCCTAGAGAGGCATCCCTAGATCTGAGCACCCTCAGCTTGACTCTGGAACTTCAAGGCAGAGGGATCACGTCAGTATAGGTTAGGCTTGGCATTGGGGGATCGTTGCCGCCAGCAAGGGACACCTGATGCTAAGATGACCAAAGTTTTTTGAAGTCCACTGCCTTTCAACATAAGCCCAGAATAAAGCCATGGTTGCTCCAAGCATGACCCCTTCCATTCAAAAACGCGACTGGCGTTTTTGGTCTGTCACCTGTGTTAGCTCTCTACTATTCATAGCGGCTGCTCCTGGGGCGCTCAGCGCCCAACAAGTCAACGACTTAGATGGGTTGGGTGAGACTCAACCCCTAACCCCCAACAATGTGGAAATCCTCAGCCCCACTGGACTCCAAAGTGGACTGTTTAGCATCCAAGCGGGACAACGTTTAATGACTGAAGCTGAGCAGGCGGTATCCGCGCAGAACTATACAACGGCAGCTTCTAAGTTACAAGACAGCCGACGGGTGATGAACCAATTGTCTAATTATTACCAAGCGCTAACCTCTAGTTTTATGGGAGTGGACAGTCGTGCCGCCGATAGCTTGCGGCGACAGGCTTTGGAGTCAGCGCAGCTTCGTGATCAAGCCACCTATCAGTTGGCTTTGGTCTATCGAGCCCAAAACCGACCTGAGTTAGCGATTCCCCTGTTCATTGAAATCGTTCGCAGTCAGAATCCAACTCGAGACCTGGGACAAAAATCTTACCAACAGCTCTTGGAACTCGGGTTTGTAGATGTGCCTTTCCCCAGAACTCAACAGGGAGCCCAAGCCCTTCCTTAAGCGCAACCCCAATCGTGTCGAATTTAAGGCAGACTAAAAAAGGTAGCAAAAGTCTTGCCGATTGTTCGTCTTAATGCAGGCACGTTATGATTAGCCCCGATACGCTCGTTTCACTGATTCAATCTCAATTGCCCCAGTCTCAGGTCGAGGTACAAGATCTCACGGGCACTGGCGATCACTATCAAGCCATCGTGGTTTCAGAATCCTTTGAGGGCAAAAGTCTGGTGCAGCAGCATCAGTTGGTTTATCAGGCTGTCAATACGTTGATGGCCTCTGAGGAGCTGCATGCACTGGCTCTGAAAACTTATACTCCGCAAAAATGGGAAGCGGCTCAGCAGGCCAATGCTATAGTTTGACGGAGTTGCCCTGGCCTTTAAGACTAAACTGTCGCATCGTCTAGCAGTCTATGATTGACCTAAACTTTTAGTAGCAAAACATCTGAGTCATTTTAGCTCAAGATTAAAAGATGTGTCATTGCTGTACCTCCTGAGAACCGCTTAACGTGAAGGAATCTGAATCCATGATGCCAGAACTCAATACTCGAATTGATCAGTTAGTCCAAAATCACAAGATTCTTGTCTTTATGAAGGGTTCTAAGCTGATGCCCCAGTGTGGATTTTCAAACACTGCTGTACAAGTTTTCAATAGCCTGGGAGTTCCCTTTGACACAGTGGATGTTTTAGCAGACCCGGAGATTCGCCAAGGGATCAAAGAGTATTCCAACTGGCCAACGATTCCCCAAATCTATATCAACGGTGAATTCATTGGCGGCTCTGATGTGTTAATTGAGTTATATCAGCAGGGAGAGCTACAGCAGCTTGTAGAGGTGGCATTGGCCTCTTGACGTGGATCGATGAAGTTGGCTTAGAGGCCGTTTGAAAAGCCTCATTTATCCCTGCATTAGCCCCCCCGACCCCCCAATTCTGGGGGGAGAAAGCCAAAAACTCTGACCATTTCCCCCCAGAATTACGCCCTTTGGGCACGCTGTGTGAGGGGGGCTAGGGGGGCGAGTGCAAGGTCTAAGCAACTTCTCAACCAGGCTCTTAGTCTCTAAACCCTTCTAGATAGTCATCTAAATCCATGTCGGGCAAAATTAAGGTGGCGCGATCGTTTGCAACCATCGGTCTTGGCTTGGGTGCTGGCTTAGCCTCAGCGTGAGTAGGCTCTATGGGGGATGGGGTGGGTGTTTCTACGGGCTGGGATTGTTCTAGGGCTGGCTGCATTCCAGGATGTTCTTCGAGAGAAGGTTGGTTGAGCAAGGCTCGCAGCAGGTTACGACTGGAGTTGAGATATGAGGCTGATTGAGATTGAGAGGCTTGTCGCTCTGGCAAGATCACTTTTTTCATTAAGTATTCAATGGTTTCTTCTTTCACCCAACCTCGACGGACGAGGATGTCGCCGAGGCGCATTCCGGTCATTTCTTGGTCTGCTAAGGCGACCCCAATCTGGGCTTCGGTCAGTAGGCCCGCCTCAACCAGGTAGTTTCCCAGTTTTTTGATTTCGGATAATGTGGGTTGAGTGCTGCTGGCTGAAGGTTTGACTGTGGGCACTAGAGCACTGAGATCGTCTTTCCAGTCGCAGTGATGACAATCCCAGTAGATGGGGGTCTGATTCGTAATGTTAAAGGAGTGGCCACATTGTGGACATTTTCCGGTGAAAAATGGGTGTCCTTTGAGGACTTGCAGGTCTTCTAGGGTGGTGGCCTGGGCTAGAAATTCTGCGACTGATAACCGCTCTACTAGGTGCTGGGCTGAGGGGGATTGCTCTTGGGGTTGAGGTTTGGAGGGGGGGTGCTGCCGAAAAGCGGCCTTTTGCCGTTGCGGTTTAGTTCCAGGATAAGCGCGCTGAGAGGAGGGGGCTGATGCTTCTGGGGCTGTGCTTTTAGAGGACAGTAAATGAAATTCCTGTACTAGACCCGCTCGGGGAGTGCCTAGCTGCTGAAAATAAATCTGTACAGTTTGCAGGGTAATGGGTTTGAGGTTCAGTAAGGTCTGGCGAACTAGTTGCACTAGGCTCAGTTGTCCATCCGTTTGAGGAGACTGAACTAGGATTTTGAGGCAGTGATCTTTCTGTTGTAACTTTGCGTGTGCGCCCTTGACGACTAATTCTCGATTGAGTAGCACTGAAAGTGCTTTGAGATTTCCCTGCTGGGCTAGCTGTAACATCTCCATTGTGGTGGCGGTGGCTCCTGATGGCGCGCAGATTCCCGGTGTCTTTTTCTATGCTACCCATGTCCATCTAACTCAGATCAAATTGATCACAGATTGCCAGCTTGATCGGGTTTGATTGCGGCTTTGATCGGCTAATCGGTCAGGAGGGAATACAGAGATGGGTTGAGTGGGCTGTTTATCAAATTATTGAGGGGATCTGAAAAATGCTGGTCTTAGGTGCGTTTGAAGATAGAGTGATCCCATGATCTCTGTACTTCAAGTGTCAACTGTCGGGGGCTGGCCAGGTTTCCAGTGGCCTGCGCTAGGGTATTAGGGGTTGGGGAACAGGTACTTGCGATTCTTGACCCATTTTCTACAATTGCTCTATTTTCTATGGCTTTTATCTCCAAATCTACCCAACGTCGTCTTCAAAAACTGAAGCCTGCTGCCGGGCCGTGGGAGTGCGATCGCACCCCTTTACCCCAGACTCTTGCCGACCAAGTTGAGTCTGGAGATGCGGATGAGATGGACTGGGTATTTTGCGTGGATGATCAGTCCATGGTGCGAGCCATTGACTTGGTGCCCCACACTGTAGGCCATGAAGGGATTGTAAGGTCATTGATCCAGGCGATGGAGCGTCCAAAGGGGCCTATCTCCCCCGCTCGTCCCACTCAGATTTTAGTGCGCGATCGCGAAGTTCAGTTCTTTTTACGGGGAGCGCTGCAAACCTTAGACATCAGTGTCAACTATGTGCCCAACCTGCCCTACATTGACGCCATTCGCAGTGAACTCCTGCAATCTATGGCCCCTGAGATGCCGGCGTTGCCCGAAGGCTATGGAGAAAAGCTGACAGAATTTGCCCAGCGCTGTCTCACCGAAGCCTACTGGGACTACCTCGAAGACCATCAAATTCTGGAAGTTAGCCTCAAGGTACCTGAGCCTCAGACCTTCTACCTGGCGCTGCTAGGCTTCCTGGGCGTTGAATATGGCATCTTGCTCTATCGATCCCTAGAGTCCCTGCGTCAATTTCGCACCCAGGCCATCGCCACAGACACCGATCAAGCTTCCCTAGAAGAGATAGAGGCAGCCTTCCTCAGCCAAGATTGCCTCTTTTTAAATTTTGAAGACCCCGATGATCGCCCAAAAGCACCTAGCCCTGTCCTAGGGATGAGTACCACCCAAGCCAATTTGAGTCAGCTTCGGCCAGCCTTTGGCAGCATCCATCCCCTCGAAGGAGTACGCCCCTTTCTAGACGATGTAGAAGCCCAAACCATGCTCCTGGTTCTGGAAGCCCTACATCGATTCTTCCAACGCTATTATCGGCGATTTATCCAAGGCGACGAAATGCCCGACATTTCTAAACGCTTTCAAATCACCCTACCCGAGTTGCCCCAGAAGGGTATCTCCGTTCAAGTACGCACGCTGCCCCAATTATCTGAGGAACTCTACAACGAAATAGAAGACGAAGACCCATTTGAAGATGAAGATCTCGGCCCCCCCATAGGCACCTTTTTGAGAGATGACCTAGTTCCGCAGGGGGCTATGGTGAGTTTAGGCATGATTCCCTGGACGCTGGTGAGCACCATGCGTTTACAAGCCCGGCATGTGCAACCAGGCAAAGCCAAAGAAGCAGGCGATGGGTATCCTGCCGTGGTGATCCAGACCTCACTGCCGAAAGCAAAGGCATTGGTACAGATGCTTGAGGCAGCAGGGGGTGTCCAGGCGATGGGATTTGCAGCCGGAGAAGATGGCTTTGGTCAAGCACAGTTTGACTTGGGCGTGATCCAACTCAAGAACGGGCAATACTCCTTATTCGGAGAATATGCAGCAAATGACACCATCCATGCTCAAGCCCGTAAAAAGTGGGATCGACGCATTCAACAAACCCAGGGGTGGAGTGTGTTGATGATTGCCAGAGGCATCTCCGGTGCCACCCGAGGCAGCCCCAAACTCAAAGATGTTGTAGCCCTTTATGAAGCCCCTGCTTGTACGGGTACTGAAATGGGCCTAGAACTACTGGCCCGAATGCGGCGCTTCTAGGGCGATCCCAGATGCCGTTAATATATGTAAAGAAACTTCAGCGGAACTGGCAGGATGCGGATTGCAATCGTAGGGGCAGGCTTGGCAGGAATTGTCACCGCCATTGACTTGGTAGATGCAGGGCATGAGGTTGAGATTTTTGAGTCCCGTCCCTTTGTGGGCGGCAAAGTGGGGAGCTGGCAAGACCCCGATGGCAATCACATTGAAATGGGGCTACATGTCTTTTTCTTTAACTACGCCAACCTGTTTGCCCTCATGCGCAAGGTGGGTGCCTTTGAAAACCTGCTGCCCAAGGCGCATACCCATACCTTTGTCAACGCAGGAGGACGCATCGGCGAACTCGATTTTCGTTTTGTCCTGGGGGCACCCTTCAACGGCCTCAAAGCCTTTTTTACAACGTCACAGTTGTCCTGGCTAGACAAAATTCGTAATGCCCTAGCCCTGGGAACTAGCCCGGTGGTGCCAGGACTAATCAGCTACGACCTGGCCATGAAATGGATCCGTGACCTGGACAAAATTAGCTTTGCCGACTGGTTTCGCCGCCATGGGGGCAACAACCAGAGTTTACGTAAGCTTTGGGATCCGATTGCCCTGGCCCTGGGATTTATTGACACCGAGCAAATTTCGGCTCGGTGTATGCTCACCATTTTTTTGATGTTTGCCACTAAAACCGAAGCCTCGAAGCTCAATCTTTTGGCAGGATCTCCGGCTGAATATTTGCTCAAGCCCCTGGTGAATTACCTCGAAGCCCGAGGGGGCAGAATTCATATCCGCCGTCCTACTCGTGAAATCCTTTTTGCAGGCGCAGGTGACGGGGTTCGGGTCACCGGATTACGCATTGCCCAAGGAGAGAGCGAAGAAATTGTCACCGCTGATGCCTATGTAGCGGCCTGCGATGTACCTGGGATTCAGCGGCTTTTACCGACAGCCTGGCGACAATGGCCGGAGTTTGACCAAATTTATCACCTGAAGGCAGTGCCAGTAGCCACAGTGCAACTGCGCTTTAACGGTTGGGTGACAGAGCTTCAGGATGCAGATGCCCGCCATCAGGTGCAGCGACCGGCGGGCTTAGACAATTTGCTCTACAGCAGTGATGTTGATTTTTCCTGCTTTGCCGATTTGGCTCTCACCAGCCCCAAAGACTACTACCGCGAGGGACAAGGATCCTTGATTCAATTGGTACTCACTCCCGGTGATCCATTTATTAAAATGAGCAATGAAGAGATTGCCCACCATGCTCTGGGGCAAGTTCAAGAACTGTTCCCCTCGGCCTGTGACTTAGAGATGACTTGGTATAGTGTGGTGAAGCTGGCTCAGTCTCTCTATCGCGAAGCACCGGGAATGGATCTCTATCGCCCCCAGCAAAAAACTCCGGTTGCGAATTTTTTCTTGGCGGGTAGCTACACCCAGCAGGACTATATCGACAGTATGGAAGGCGCGACACTCTCTGGGCGGCAGGCGGCTCGGGTCATTTTGACCCATGCAGAGGCCATCCAAGCACTGAATGAGGCAGTCCCATGTCCGATTGGCTAGAACATACGGTACAGGTGCCGGTACAGGTGCCGGTAGATACGTCTTGGGCGTTATGGTCTGACCTAGAGCAAATGCCCCGGTGGATGAAGTGGATTGAGTCAGTCGAAGTGCAGCCGGATAATCCGGAGTTGTCGCGCTGGAAGCTAGCCAGTGGCAATTTCCAGTTCACTTGGCTGTCCCGAATTCTCAAGCAAACTCCCAACCAAATTATTCAATGGGAGTCGGTTGATGGCTTGCCGAATCGGGGGGCGATTCGGTTCTATGACCGCAAGCAGGACGGCAGCATCGTCAAGATGTCCATTGCCTACAAGCTACCCGCAGGCTTAGGTCCGTTGATGGATCGGTTTTTTCTGGGACCCTTAGTGGAGTCAACCTTACAAGCAGACTTAGATCGCTTTCGGGACTATGCCCATGCCTATATCTCTGAAACATAAGAGGGAGAGACTTTCCCAGCGCTGCCCATTCTGGCAAGACCGATCTGAGGCAATGATATCTTGAGAATAGTTCTCACTCATTTTTTGGCGATGCTATGGCTTCTGAACCCACGACTGTGATACCTGTCCCCCTGGATCAGATTCGCTACGATGCCCAGGGACTAGTGCCCGCTATTGTCCAAGACTACCTGGACGGTACTGTGCTGATGATGGCCTGGATGAATCGGGCCTCACTGCAAAAAACTCTGGAAACGGGGCGGACTTGGTTTTGGAGCCGCTCCCGCCAGGAATTGTGGCCCAAGGGTGAAACGTCGGGTCATGTACAGTGGGTGAAGTCGATTCGCTATGACTGTGACTGTGATGCCCTGTTGATTGGTGCTGAGCAGGTCGGCGATATTGCCTGTCATAGGGGGGAGCGCAGTTGTTTCCATCAGGTAGCAGGGCAGGTGAGCCCCCCTCCGGCGGATACGCTGTCTCAGGTGTTTGAGGTGATTTGCGATCGCAAATCTAACCCCAATCCCGACTCCTACACCTGCCAGTTGTTGGCCGGGGGAGACAACAAAATCCTCAAGAAAATTGGCGAAGAAGGAGCCGAAGTGGTGATGGCCTGCAAAGACAACGATCCAGACGCCATTGCTGGCGAAGTTGCCGACTTGTTCTATCACACCCTCGTGGCGCTCGCCCATCATGAAGTTGACTTGAAGCAGGTGTATCGCAAGCTACAAGCCCGTCGCCGCTAGAGCCATGATCCTTAAAGCAATCTGTACTTCGTCTAAAGTTCTCTGCCGATTTTAGAAATGTCTCCTTAAGATAGAGGGGACAGGATAGGCAAGCCTCAATACTAGAAGCAAAACTATCCCCAACCGGATCGGGAGGCAAGATGAGTAGCAATGAAAACCCGACATTATCCATTAGTCATGAGTTAGCCCTAGATCGAGACTGCACCACGCTCTCTCGCCATGTGCTGCAACAACTGCAAAGTTTTGGCCCCAACGCCCAAGACCTCAGTGCCCTGATGAATCGGATTGCCCTAGCTGGCAAGCTGATCGCGCGACGCTTGAGTCGAGCTGGCTTAATGGAAGATGCCCTAGGATTTACCGGCGACGTGAACGTCCAAGGTGAAGCTGTCAAAAAGATGGATCTATACGCCAATGAGGTGTTTATTTCTGTATTTAAGCAGAGCGGCTTAGTGTGCCGCTTGGCTTCTGAAGAAATGGAAACCCCTTACTACATTCCTGAGAACTGCCCCATTGGTCGCTATAGTCTGCTCTATGACCCCATTGATGGGTCTTCTAATGTAGACATCAATCTCAATGTGGGCTCCATTTTTTCGATTCGCCAACAGACAGGTGACGATCCAGATCAGACCGGGCAAGATCTGCTCCAAGATGGCCATCAACAACTGGCCGCTGGGTATATCCTCTATGGTCCTAGCACGGTATTGGTTTACTCCATTGGCAAGGGCGTTCATGCCTTTACCCTTGATCCCAGCCTGGGAGAATTTATTCTTTCGGAAGAAAATATTAAGATTCCTCGCCATGGACCTGTCTACAGCGTCAACGAAGGCAATTTTTGGCAATGGGATGATGCCCTACGGGACTTCACCCGCTATGTTCATCGTCACGAGGGCTATACCGCTCGCTACAGCGGTGCTTTGGTCGGAGACATTCATCGCATCCTATTTCAGGGCGGGGTGTTTTTGTATCCCGGCACCCTGAAAAATTCCCAGGGAAAGCTGCGGCTTCTCTATGAGTCAGCGCCTTTGGCCTATCTAATTGAGCAAGCGGGGGGACGAGCCAGTACTGGTCGTCAGACTCTCTTAGATGTGGTTCCTACCCATCTCCATGCTCGAACGCCACTCATTATCGGTAGTCAAGAAGATGTCGAACTCGTGGAATCGTTTATTGAGGAACGCGATCGCCAGCATGATGAAGAGCTGATCCCAACGTCTTAACCCTGATTAACTGTGTGGATGCCTCATGCTTGTCCACACTTTGTAAACCGATATGGATGAAAGTAGCAACTATGACTGCAACGAATCACATTCTGGAAATTGAGACCCTCGGTCAAAGCATTTGGATGGATAATCTCAGCCGAGATCTGATTGAGTCCGGTGAACTGAAGCAGATGATCGCCGAGCAGGGAATCCAAGGGATCACCTCTAACCCGGCCATTTTTGAGAAGGCGATCGCGGGCAATGCCGTCTACGATGCTGATATTGAAGCCGGGATCAAGGCGGGCAAATCCGTCGAAGAAATCTATGAAGCCCTCACCTTCGACGATATTCGCCATGCCTGCGATATTTTCTTGCCCGTCTATGAGCAAAGTAATGGTCTGGATGGCTACGTCAGCATTGAGGTGTCACCCCGCATTGCCAAGGATACTGAAGCCACTCTGCGAGAAGCCCGACGCTACTATGCCGAGATTGGTCGCCCCAATGTGATGATTAAAATCCCGGGCACTCCGGCGGGGCTACCCGCCGTGGAGAAAGCGATTGCGGCTGGCATTAATGTCAACGTGACGCTGCTGTTCTCCATTGAAAGCTATGTGGAAACGGCCTGGGCCTATATCCGGGGTCTAGAGGCTCGGGCAGAGGCTGGTCAAGACATCAGCAAGATTGCCTCCGTGGCTAGTTTCTTCCTCAGCCGCATTGATTCTAAAATTGATGACGCCCTTGATGCCCATCTACAGCAGGCCAGCGGTAAACAGGCAGAGCGACTCAAGCAGGTGAAAGGTAAAGTTGCGATCGCAAACGCCAAACTCGCCTACCAAGAATACAAAAAAATCATCCAAAGTGAGCGCTGGCAAGCCCTAGCAGCCAAGGGAGCCAAAGTTCAGCGACTGTTATGGGCCAGCACCAGCACTAAAAACCCCGACTACAGCGATGTCATGTACGTGGATGAACTGGTAGGGCCAGACACCGTGAATACCCTTCCACCAAACACAATTACCGCCTGTATCGATCACTGTGACGTGGCCAGCCGCGTTGAAACCGATGTGAATGAAGCCTATCAACTCATTGCCAGCCTCAGTGATCCCGACATCAATATCAATCTAGATCAGGTTATGGCAGAGCTGTTGGAGGAAGGTATCGACAAATTTGTCCAGCCCTTCGAGTCTCTGTTGCACTCCCTAGAAGCCAAAGTCAACCGTCTGGCAGCGGTCTAGTTTCAACGGGTGGAGTCAGACTCCGCCCGTTCCTTTACCCCTTTAGTCCTTATCTGACCTCAATTCTCTATGGTCTCTCTGCTGGAAAATCCCCTGCGTGTCGGTCTCCAACAGGAGCGGATCCCGGAACCCCTGATCATGGTGATCTTTGGAGCCTCTGGGGATCTCACCCAACGCAAACTAGTCCCCGCGATTTATAAATTGAAGTGCGATCGCCGCCTTCCCGGCGAACTGACCATCGTTGGTGTAGCTCGTCGTGACTGGAGTCACGACTACTTCCGCGATCACCTGCGCAAAGGCGTAGAAGACTTTTCCGATGGCATCCAGTCAGAAGAACTCTGGGACGACTTTGCCCAGGGGCTATTCTACTGCTCTGGGGATATGGACAATCCCGAGTCCTATCAAAAGCTGAAGCAGTTTCTCGGCGAGCTAGATGGCCGCCGGGGCACCTTTGGCAACCGCGTCTTTTACCTGGCCGTTTCCCCCAAATTCTTTGCTGAAGGAATTGAGCAACTGGGAGCCGCTGGCATGCTCGACAATTCAGACAAAACCCGCTTGGTGATTGAAAAACCCTTTGGCAGAGACTTGCAGACCGCCCAATCCCTCAACAAAGTGGTTGGACGAGTCTGTCAAGAAAATCAGGTTTACCGCATTGACCACTACCTAGGCAAAGAAACGGTTCAGAATGTTCTGGTGCTTCGATTCGGTAATGCCATCTTCGAGCCCCTATGGAATCGTCAGTTCGTCGATCATGTTCAAATCACCGTCGCCGAAACCGTCGGCGTTGAAGACCGAGCTGGGTACTATGAAACCTCCGGAGCCTTGCGAGACATGGTACAAAACCACATCATGCAACTCCTGTGTCTGACCGCCATGGAGCCTCCCAACGCCCTAGATGCCGACAGCATCCGCACCGAAAAAGTCAAAGTCATTCAGGCCACGCGCTTGGCCGACATCCATAATCTAGACAATTCCGCCATTCGCGGCCAGTACACCCAAGGCTGGATGAAAGGGAAAAAGGTACCCGGCTATCGAGAGGAACCAGGGGTCAGCGAAACCTCAACCACCCCGACTTTTGTGGCTATGAAATTGCTGATTGATAACTGGCGCTGGCAGGGGGTGCCCTTTTATCTGCGCACCGGCAAACGGCTGCCGAAAAAAGTTACCGAAATCTCCATCCACTTTCGGGAAGTTCCCTTTTTGATCTTTCAATCGGCAGCCCAGCAGGCCAGTCCCAATATCCTGACCCTGAGAATTCAGCCCAACGAAGGCATTTCCCTGCGCTTTGAAGCCAAAATGCCGGGGCCAGACCTGCGCACACGCTCTGTAGACATGGACTTCAGCTATGGCAGTTCCTTTGGCGTTTCCACCTCCGATGCCTACGATCGCCTCCTGCTGGACTGTATGCTCGGAGATCAAACCCTATTCACCCGAGCCGATGAAGTAGAAGCCGCCTGGCGGGTGGTCACCCCAGCCCTGATGACCTGGGAAGCCCCCTCCGATCCCAATGCCATCCCGACTTACGAAGCCGGAACCTGGCAACCTGCCCAAGCAGAACAGCTCTTGAACCGAGATGGCTTTCGCTGGCGGCGTCTGTAACCCCAATCTCTATAAGGAGAGAATGGCAATGTCTGGTCGTGTATTACACCCCAACCTTGATGGATTTGTTTCATTGTGATTGCATACCCCGCCCTTTACTGGTTTAACAAGGAACTCATCTATGCCCTCTCAATCTGCGCCCGTCATTTCGCTCCAAGCCCCCAAGGATGTCTCCCTGAGTGAAATCAACTCGGAGCTGAGCAAAATCTGGCAGAGCTACAACGCTGGTGGGGATGGCCAGGGGTTCACCACCGCCACCCGAGCCTCGACCTTCAGCTTAATTGTCTATGAGCCTGCGGAAACCCAGCACCTTCTGACCGCACTGGGCTATTATTCTGGCCCCATTGATGGTATCAATGGCCCCCGGATGCAGGCAGCCCTCCATGCCGCTCAGCAAATCTACCAGTTACCCACCACACCCTACGCCACTCCAGATCTGCTGGCCAAACTGCGGCAAGCGCTGGTTGATAAGCAACAAATTTCTCAGGATTTGCCCATTCCCCAACAGTTTGCAGCCGATAGCAGTGCTGGCGTCGCCGATATGATTGCCAGCCAAAATCCCTGTCGGGTGATTGCCCTTTGTCCAGAACCCGGCGCAGATGAAGGGGTCACAGCCCAGGTCTCGGCCTACTGTCCGGTGCAAAAGCAAAGTCGCAGCACCTTAATTTGTTGTGAGTACATCACCCTCAGAGGCACGGAGGCCGCCCTAGAGCGAGTCGCCACCCTGGTACGTTCCCTGACCATCGGCGGACTACCCAAGTTTGTCTGGTGGAAAACATCACCCAATGAAAACCGCGCCCTCTTTGATAAGCTGGCTGCCTTTGCCAGCACCGTGGTTATAGATTCCAGCCAGTTTTTAGAGGCAAAGTCTGAACTCTTGACCCTCAGCACCTTAATGGCACAAGGCATTAACCTGGCTGACCTCAACTGGCGACGCTTAGCAGCCTGGCAGGAACTCACGGCTGAAGCCTTTGATCCACCGGAGCGCCGCTCTGCCTTGGTCGAAGTTGATCGCGTCACCCTGGACTATGAAAAGGGCAATCCTGCTCAAGCCCTGATGTTTCTGGGTTGGCTGGCCAGCCGCCTGCAATGGCAGCCCACCCACCTGGTGGCCGAAGGAGGCGACTACGATATTTTACGAGTAACCCTGACCAGTCCCAACCAGCGCACCATTGAAGCGGAATTGGCTGCCATCCCAGTGGCCTCTGCGGGCGAGGTCATGGGCGATTTAATTGACCTGAAGCTGGCCTCTACTAATCTGAATGCGGACTGCTGTACAGTTCTCTGCTCAGAAACTGGAGGCTGTATGCGCATGGAGGCCAGCGGTGGGGCGCAAGCTTGTCGGGTGCAGCAGGTAACGCCTTTAGTCGATCAAAAAGCAGAGACCTTGCTCAGTCAGCAGCTCCAACGCTGGGGGCGAGATGCGCTCTATGCTGAAAGTCTGGCAGTTACGGCTGACATCTTGACGTTGGCCATGCCTTGACATCCAGAGGTGGGTTCTCGATCTGCCGATTAACTAAATATCAGGAGCGTTTAATAGTGGCTCCCGGTTTTGCGGTGGTGGACGGCGGTGAGACCATTGGCATCCAGGACGGTGCCATACTGGACGGTGCCATAGATTAGCCAGTGATCGCCGCATTCCATGCGATTGTCAACCCGGCATTCCAGATAGGCAAGGCCGTCTTTGAGGATGGGGCAGCCATTTTCCCCGATTTCAGTCTCCACCCCAGCAAAGCGATCTTCACCAGGGGCAAAGGGCTTGAGAAAGTGCTTCATGAGGCCCAAGTGATTTTGCTCGGCCAAAATATTGAGGGTAAAGGCTTCCCCTCGGTACAACAGCGATTCAACCGCCCGATCCTTGGCCACGGCCACGGTCAACCCTGGGGGGTCAAAGGTGGCCTGGGATACCCAGGAGGCAAGCATGGCACTGGCCACCTCGCCCTGACGAGCGGTGACCACACAGAGGGAACCGACTAGGCGACCGACGGCTTGGGCGGTGCGGTCGGTTTGGGATTCTAAGGTAGAGCTTTGGCGGGATTGGCGTACTTTTTTGGCTTTGCGTAGAGCCTGGGCAAAGTCGGTGCCCGCTTCTTCACATTCTTTGAGGGTGATGTCGGTGGGTTTGAACTTGACGCGAATGGTCTCAAACCCCAGTTGAAAGCCTGCGTCTCTCAGCTTCGACTCCAGCAGGTCAATGGCTTCACCGCTCCAGCCAAAGGAGCCAAACACCCCCGCGAGCTTTACCTGGCTGGCATGGCTGAGGATCATGCCCAGGGCGGTCTGAATTTGGGTGGGGGCATGGCCGCCCAGGGTGGGTGACCCGATGATAAAGCCGTCCGCTTTTTCCACGATGGTGCTGATTTCATCGGGGCTGGCGACTTCACAGTTGACCGATTCTACGTGGACACCGGCTTTGGTGACGCCCCGGGCAATGGCTTGGGCGAGGGTGGCGGTGTTGCCGTAGGCCGAGGCATAGAAGAGAGCCACGGAGAGGGCTTGACTTTTTTGAGTCTGGCTCCAATCCCGGTAGCCTTGCAGCACGTCCTGGCGGCCATAGCGCAGGAGGGGGCCGTGGCCAGGGGCGTAAAATTGAGCTGGGAGATCGGCAATTTTTTCTAGGGCGGCTTCTACCTGGCGGGCGGAGGGAGCCATAACGCAGTCAAAGTAGTAGCGGCGGTCTTCGGCATAGACCACATAGCCTTCGTCAAAGACCTGATCGCCACAGACATGGGCACCGAAGAATTTATCGGTGAACAGGATTTGGGTGGCGGGGTCGTAGGTGCAGAGGCCCCCCGGCCAGCGGGGAGTGGGGGTGAGTCGAAAATGGAGATGATGGCTCTGGCCGAGGTCGAGGGTGTCGTCGCCTTTGACGATATGAAGATTGAGATCTGCTTCTGGGAGCAGATTGCCCAGGGACAGAGCTGCGGGATTAGAACACACCACGGTGAGTTGGGGGGCACGAGCCAGGATGGCGCTGAGGGTGGTGGCGCGGTTGGCGTTGATGTGCCCCAGGATGACGTAGTTGAGCTTGGCCCAGTCCAGGCGTTGAGAAACGGCGTCAAGATAAATCTTGGTGAAGGTTTCACCAGGGGGGTCAAGGAGGGCAATTTGGTCGGCCTGGATCAAGAAGGAGTTGGCGGTGGTGCCCCGTTGCAGGCCGTACTCAATTTCAAATTTAAGCCGACTCCAGGTGCGCGATCGCAGCACGTAAGTCTCGTGGGCAATGGGCACAGCCTGAATATCAATGGGCTTGGGCATTGAGCGCTGGGCGGGGGGAGAGAGGGGCATGACAAATCAGCAGGTAAAGGGCAGTTAGTAGTAGGTGCCGACCTTGCGGTGATGGACGGCGGTTTGACCTTCAGGGCTGGAAACGCGCCCCTCATGCACCTGGCTATACACCAACCAGTGATCGCTGCACTCCATGCGACTGACCACTTCACATTCCAGATAGGCCAAGGCATCGGCCAGAATCGGAGAGCCGTTCTGAGCCAGTTGAGTGTTCACTCCGGCAAAGCGATCAGCACCGGGAGGAAATCGCTTTAGAAAATGCTTCATCAAGCCCAGGTGTTTGCCTTCTTCCAGTACATTGAGGACAAACTGATCCCCCACCTGCATCAGAGACTCAATGGCCCGATCTTTGGCCACCGCCACCGTGAACCCTAGGGGTGCAAAACTGGCCTGGGAGATCCAGGAGGCCAGCATCGCCCCAGTCACCTCCCTCTTTTGAGCGGTGATGATGTACAGCCCCCCAGAAAGCCGCCCCAGGGCTTTTTCGAGATCGGCATCCTGGGCTTTCTGGGTTTTGATCTTGCGATCGCGGGTGAGCAACTGTCCCAAGTCCGTCCCGGCTTCTTCGCAGAGCTGATAGGTAACATCTGTGGGCGTTTCTTTAATCCGAATCGGGTCAAAGCCAATGGCCACCCCCAGATCGCGCAGCTTCGACAGCAGCGGATCCATGGGTTCATCGTCGCCCCCATAGGACTCAAACAACCCAATCACTTGCTTTTCTTTCACCGCTGCCAGCAGCGTCCCCAAAGCCGCCCGAGCCGTCGGCGAACTCGACGCCGGGGGCATACTAATGACCAAGCCTTTACAGCGCCCTACCAACTCCTGTACCTCTTGGGGGTCGGCGGATTTGAGATCCATCATTTCCACTGCCACTTCCGTTTTAGTGATGCCGTGGGCCAGGGCTTGGGAGATGCGATCGCTGTACCCATAGTCCGACACATAAAACACCGCCACAGTTGTCTCCGCCTTGGCCTTAGCCTGACTCCAGTCCTGATAGCGCTGGGTCAGTTCCTTGAGGTGATAGCGCAGGAGCGGGCCGTGGCCAGTGGCAATGGTGGTAATGTCTGGCAGTGCCTCCATGCGCTTCATCGCCGAAAGCACCGACCGGGCATTAGGAGCCATCAGACACTCATAGTAAAACCGGAAGTCCGCCTCAATGGTGGCCAAATCTTCATCAAAGACGGGGTCGTTGCAGTAATGCAGCCCAAAGGCATCGCAGGTGAATAAAATCTGGGTTTTGGCATCGTAGGTAAATAGGGTATCCGGCCAGTGCAGATTGGGAGCCATCACAAATTCCAGCACATGTCCCTGGCCTAAATCTAGCTGGTCACCATTTTTGACCACCCGGCGCTCAAAGGGCTTGTGAACTAGGTCTTCTAAAAACTGAATCGCCACCTTAGAAGCGACCACAGTGATCTGAGGAGCCATTTCTAGCAGATCGCGAACCAGACCGCTGTGATCCGGCTCGGTGTGGCTCACCACCAGGTAGTCAATTTGGGTGGGATCTATCAATCCCCGGAGGACATCAAAGTAGAGCTGGCGAAACTTTTCGTGGGAGGTGTCCACCAGGGCGATTTGGTCGCCGCGAATCAGAAACGAGTTGTAGGTGGTGCCGTTTTGGAGTCCAAACTCAATGTCAAAGCGATCTCGATCCCAGTCTAGAGAGCGAATTACCGTGGTGTCGGGGGCAATGTCCAGGGTCTGAGTTGTCAGTCGCTTTTGAGTGCGATCAACGGGTTCGGTAAGGGCGACCATCAAGGACCTCCATCACAATTGGGGCAAAATGCTGCCTCCATGGTAGTGCAGTATCGCCGACCCCAGAATTTAAAAAAGCGATGGGAAGCATTAACTTCACTTACATTTCACTATGGAGACACTTACTCCCACACTCTGCCTATGGGATATAGGTCAAATTTTTTGTCCCCGCTGACAATATCCAACGAATAGTTTATTGCTTGAGCGACTAAAATTCGATCAAACGGATCGCGATGCTCTGGAATAAATGGTAAATCGACATAGGTTTTTGCATCCTCCTCTTTTAGCGATAGAATTTCAGCATTGATGAACTCAAGCCGAATCAGAATGTCGTCAAACGAAGAAGATTGCTGAAGTTTTCCAATGTTTATCTTAATGGAAATCTCCCACAGGCTAGCAATACTAAAAAACAAATTTGTTTTAGTTTGAATGATTTCTCTCGCCTTATCACTCAGCCTTAAATCAGAGGTGATGTACCAAAGCAGTGCATGAGTATATAACAGTACTTTCATGCTACATATACTCAGACAATTCTTCTAACGGCTCATCAAAGTCATCAGCCATGATGATTTTGCCTGCCATGCTGCCATAACCATATTGCTTCTCTGCTTCTTTATCAGGTAAATCGATCCAAGGTTTTCGTAAGTCATCTAAATTCATTTCTTTGTTTTTGTGATGCTCCCTCGATAGAAAATCAATGTAGTGAAAAACTTTAGCCTGCAAGGATTCAGGCAATGCCTCTAGTTTTTGCAAAATTACAGTTTGAATCATCACTTTCTTTTCCCTTCACTTTTGTACTCAAGCGGTCATGCTACGTTGATTGACATGAGTGCTTTCCTGGCGAAAGAAATGGATATATATATCTTAAGCAAGAATTTCTTTAGGATCGTCCCTTTTTTCCATAGGTTGCCTGAATAGTCCTCTCAGGGTATTTTTGTTTTTTGCCACCTGATGACTACAGGATCACCCAAGCCCTGCAAGTCCCATAACCATGAGGTCTGGGGAACGAGTCAAGGCTCAAGATTGCTAATCTGCCTGATGCTGATGGGATAGGTTAGATACACTGTAAATAATGTAAAGAAATGTAATAAGCTGTTAAGCATGCAAACTACATACTAGCAAAAATATCTAATCGAGTACT
>NZ_WVIC01000066.1 GCF_009939295.1 Petrachloros mirabilis ULC683 | reverse complement strand
TAAGGATGTTAGAGGCTTTTAAATCATCTTCTTAGATTTGTGTGTACACAGTAGCCTTGGTAAAGAGGGACTACAAGAGGGTCGAGGATGCACCCGTAGTACAAGGTCTGTAAATTTAGAAATCATTTAGGATCCCTGTATTCTCAATTTAAGCTCTGCTTCATGCTGAATTTTGATTTCAAGCTTTGTGTTTTTCAGCCAAGTAGAGATTAAGTTCTTGGTCAATGTCATTCATCTTGGCAAATGAATTATCACAAACGCATGAGTCTTACTGTCCTTATTTCCAGTGTTGTTCTAGGACTGGCAGGCTACTGGCTGTTCCCAGATCAGGCCAAAGGGGCAATTGTGGGGGCTGGTGTGGGGGCTGCTGGGGCAGCGAGTCATGTCCAGCAAGAGAAGCGACTGCGACAGATTGCCTCAAAACAAAGCCAACTTTCCTCCAGACAACATCAGATTTCAGAGAGTCAGCAAGACTCAGAAAACCGAAATAACCAGCGGTTTGACACGCTGACAGAAATTGTCATCCAAACGGGCAAGACCATTGAAGGCATCGCAGGCTCTACCCGAGAGCATAGCGACAAAATTAGCCGATTGGAAAAGCCAACTCACACCCCTCGTTTAGAGAGTCGCACTCAGGCACGAGAGGATAGCCAAACTTGGCAACGCCTCCAGCAAAGACTTGAAACCCTAGAGCATCAGATCAATACCCTTGGACAACCTCCCCGCTCTCTTGGCAGTTCACGCCCAGATTCTATTGCCACAAAGCTGCCCCAATCAGAGCCAGAAGTGGCAGAATCAGAAGCCGAACAAAAAATCTTTGACTGGTTTAAAAGTAGGAAAGTTACCATTGAAAGCTATTATGAACCTGATCCAATTGTTGATAAACATTTGGATGGATTATCTTTTTATCTTGGCGAGCATTACTCACTTTTGAGAGAGCTGCATCAACTGCTCAGGCAAAATCCTGGTAGAAACATAAGGCTTGATCTAGAAAAATATCAGGATAGAGAAAAAAATATTCATCTTCAGTATATTAAGAAACTTCTAACCTGTGACTTCCTGAGTAAAGGACGAAAGACCATCTACAAAAACAATGATAAAATCACTGAAAGAATTGATGCTGCTCCTTACGATCGTCCTCATGTGAGAAGATTTTTTGATGGCGAATGGTTTGAAAAATTTATTTTCTACAAAATCGCTGATTTATTTAAATCTGAAGGAATTGAATACCAATATATTAGAAATCCCAAAATTGTTTATAGCGATGGAGAAAAAGCAGAACTTGATTTGTTTTTCTTGGTAAACCAGAAACCACTTTTGGTTGAGTGCAAGTCAGGGAGAAATTATACCGAAGGGATTGAACGCTTCTTTGAGCATCGAAGAAGATTGAGTCTTTCTCCAAAAGATGCCATTTTTGTGGTGCTTGATATTAACGATCAAGAAGCACATCTGCGCACTATCAACTGGAAGTTGACTGTTGCCGATCAAAACCAATTTTTAGACCATCTCCAGCAAGTTTTTCCACCTGAAGATGTTTTGATGGCCAATATTTCAGAACCTTTGAAAAACGCTCAAATCCTCGAAAATCCTTTACCAGCCAATGCCTCTGATACTCCAGAAACCAGACAGGATTCAGTACAATTGCTGGTATCTCTAACAGAACAAGATAATCTCGGCAGCTTTTTTAGAAGTCGTGGCTTAAATCAAGCTCCCGAATTTCGAAATATAATCTTCACAGAGCTAATCAAGGTGATCGAAACCCTTTCAGGCGCAACTAGCTTTAGTCAAATTGAAAAAACAATTCGAGACAACCTTCAGTCTAGCGTTTCGCTTGGGCGAGGAAAGATTCATGAGGTGCTGAACTGCTTGCTCAATACTAATCTCTTTAGAGATCGTGAACAAAAGCCTGTGCGGATACTTTCCCAGGTAACCATCACCCATTTGACTTCTACAGACATCAAAGTCTTAGAGGAGAAGTGTATGGAGTTTTATGCCCAGAAAATCATGCAACTGTTCGATCCTGATTTTTTTGATGTCAAGGAGAACCTAGATGAATTTGAACGCCTTACTCTAGGTCATGTCCCTTCTCAAAGCACCATCCAAGACATCAAGCAGAAAAGTTGACTTTTGCTTGTAACTGATCTGAAGTCAACCCAAATGGTTGATAATGGTAGCTTGATTGTTTACTGTCGTGTGTATACAAAACGTTATGGGTCGAGCCAAAAAGGTTGTGTTGGCATATTCCGGGGGCGTTGATACCTCGGTGTGTATTCCGTACTTGAAGCAAGAGTGGGGTGTCGAAACAGTGATCACCCTAGCCGCCAACTTAGGCCAGGGCGAGGATATGGAAGCAATTCGGGTCAAGGCGCTCCAGGCCGGAGCCGCAGAGTCCCTGGTGATGGATGCTACAGAGGTGTTTATTCGCGGCTATGCCTTCCCCGCGATTCAGGCCAATGCCCTCTACGACAATCGCTATCCCCTCTCAACGGCTCTGGCCCGTCCCTTAATTGCCAAGTTGCTGGTGGAAGTGGCAGAAACCCACGGAGCCGACGCCGTAGCTCATGGCTGCACGGGTAAGGGCAATGACCAGGTGCGTTTTGATGTCTCTATTGCCGCCCTGAATCCCCAACTCAAAGTCTTAGCCCCCGCCCGGGAATGGGGCATGAGTCGGGAACAAACCATTGCCTACGGCGAGAAATTTGGTATTGCCTCCCCCGTGAAGAAATCATCTCCCTACAGCATTGACACCAATTTACTGGGGCGCAGCATCGAAGCGGGGCCGCTAGAAGATCCCTGGCATGAACCCCTGGAAGAGGTCTTCAGCCTTACCCGAGCCATTGCTGACACTCCTGATGAGCCTGCCTACGTTGAGATCGCCTTTGCCCGAGGCATTCCGGTGTCTCTGAATGGAGAAGACCAAGATCCCATCACCCTAGTTCGCCAACTCAATGACCTGGCCGGACAACATGGCGTCGGTCGCATTGACATGATTGAAAATCGGCTGGTGGGTATTAAATCTCGGGAAATTTATGAAGTCCCGGGTCTGTCTGTTCTGATGCTGGCGCACCGGGATTTAGAGAGCTTGACCCTAACAGCAGATGTCACCCAATACAAGCGCGGCATTGAGCAGACCTACAGCCAACTGGTTTACAACGGCCTTTGGTATAGCCCCCTTAAGCAAGCCCTAGATGCTTTTGTGCACCAAACCCAGCAGCATGTCTCTGGCACCGTGCGCGTAAAGCTCCATAAGGGTCATGCCATCGTGGTGGGTCGGCAGTCGTCAGAGTCGCTCTACAGCCCTGCCTTGGCCACCTACGGTGCTGAAGATGAATTTGACCACCGTGCTGCCGAGGGCTTTATCTATGTGTGGGGGTTGCCCACCCGTGTATGGTCACAGCAGCGACAGCGTCTCTAATCTGCGTATTCCTGCAAAAAGGCTAGAAAATCCCTCAAGGCAGATCGGGTTTGTTCACTCCCTTCAAGCTGATGCCGTATTTGCTGAATAACCCATCGATTTTGGATTCTAGCTCGGCGAGCCGCTCGTCTTCTTTCTTCATCTGCAAGGCGCTCTCGGCGAGCCGCTCGTCTTCTTTCTTCATCTGCAAGGCGCTCTCGGCGAGCCGCTCGTCTTCTTTCTTCATCTGCAAGGTGCTCTCGGCGAGCCGCTCGTTCTCTTTCTTCACCTGCAAGATGCTCTCGGCGAGTTTCTCGTTCTGTTGCTTCAGCCGCTTGGTCTCGGCTTCGATTTCCAGCGTTCCACTCAAGGCTGAGATTAACCAGCAAAGACGCTGACCCCAGACCGAACGCCAGGAGGCTCCAGTCGAGGAGGTTGACTCCGGGGACGGGGATGGTGGTGGTGTTACCATAAAACCTCAACAGTGCTGCTATGGCATACAGAAAGGTGGTGAGTGCTCGCGGAAGCAGAGCTAAGAAGCTAATCATAGTCTAGCCTGGCTAGAGTTGGGGCAAACATAGCTTACCCTGCTTGCTCTGAGACTTCTTCCCGGCCAAGCGTTCAGCAACATCGGCAGCAGGTTCGAGGTAACGGTTGAAGCAGGCAATTTTCCGCTAGATCCGACAACCAGGAGTTACGACTCGTGATATAGCGGTTCTCACCTGAGTGAGGTACGGGGTGTGGGGGTTCCACCCCCACCCAGGGGGCACTGCCCCCTGCACCCCATGTACTCCATTAATCTGTAAACTGCTGTAGCCCGCCAGATTGATCTAAGATCCAGGCAACAAAGGGCTGTGCTGTAAAGTTAACCCGTAGCCGTGAATAAGTTTGTCGTCCTTACGATCGCCGAAGGTCAGTTTGATCAAGGCTTTTCTGTGAAGTTGCAACTGAGCCTGGATGGCCAGCCTCCATACTTGATGGATGGTGGGTATTTACCTGCGGCTCCCCATTTGCCAGGGCTTTATGGTCAATGGCTGGAGCGATATCAGCAGTTGGGGCATCCCCTGCGTCTAGATGCCCCTGCTCAGCAGCAAACCAATGTTTCCTGGCCTGAGGACTGTCGTCGGGCGGCTCAGAAGCTCGTATATGCCTTTAACAAATGGCTCCAGAGTGTCCCGTTTCAGGGTGTGCGGGAAAAATTGCTGGAGCAACTCTCGCCCTCAGAAACCATTCGCATCTTGATTCAGACGCCGGATCGACTGCTGGAAAAATTGCCCTGGCATCAGTGGCAGTTGCTTGAGCGCTATCCTCAGGCGGAGCTGGCTCTGAGTGCTCCAGCCTATGAAAGACGAATGGGGAGTCGCTCCCCCACGGGTCAGGTGCAGATTTTGGCAATTTTGGGGCACAGTGCTGGCATTGATATTCAAGCCGACCGGGCACTGCTCGCAGCCCTGCCTGGGGCACAGGTCACCTTTCTGGTGGAGCCTCACTGCCAGGACTTGACTGACTTGCTCTGGGCGCAGCCCTGGGACATTCTCTTTTTTGCTGGGCACAGTACCAGTCAGGGGCGTCTTGCCACGCCCCCTGACTCAGGGAGCACAGATATGTCTACCGAGGAACTGTCCGATCCGCTGGCTGCACCAAGAGACAACTTGTTGGCGCTGAATTCTCAAGACAGCTTGAGCGTTGATCAGCTGCGCTATGCACTTAAACAGGCGGTGGAGCGGGGGCTACAACTGGCAATTTTGAACTCCTGTGATGGTTTGGGGTTGGCTCATGACCTGACGGATTTGCATATTCCGCAACTGATTGTGATGCGTGAGCCGGTGCCGGATGTGGTGGCTCACGCCTTCTTGCAATACTTCCTGCGGGCTTTTGCTCAGGGCAACTCCTTTTATCTGGCTGTGCGGGAGGCTCGGGAACGATTGCAGGGGCTCGAAGATCAGTTTCCCTGTGCGACTTGGCTACCGATGATTTGTCAAAATCCGGCTGTGATGCCCCCGACTTGGGCAACGCTCATGGGGCTTTGTGATATTTCTGTGTTTAGGGTGCCGCAGCCCTCCACCAAGGCTCGGCCTCAGCGTTGGCAGGTGGGGCTCAAGGTGCTAGGCGCTAGCCTAATCGTCAGCGGGCTGGTGCTGGGGGGGCGATTTTTGGGCTGGCTGCAACCGCTGGAGTTGTGGGCGTTTGATCAGACGATTCAGCACCGTCCTTTGGAGGATCCCGATCCGCGTCTGTTGGTGGTGACGATTACTGAAGCTGATATCCAAGCTCAGGCGCAACAAAACCGGGGCGGCACCTCTTTACCCGATGCGACACTAGAGCAGCTATTGGTAAAACTGGCGTTCGCTCGTGTTATTGGGCTGGATGTATATCGAGATTTTCCGGTGTTGCCTGAGTATTCTGCTCTGGCTCAACAGTTGCGGCAGGATCATCGCATTTTGGGCATTTGCAAAAGCCGTGACCTGGAGGTGGATCCGGTGGGTGTTCACCCCCCGCCGGAAGTGCCCGCGGCCCGCCTGGGGTTTAGTGACTTTCTTGAAGACCCCGATGGTATTTTGCGGCGACAAATTCTATCGATGCAGCCTGACCCGGTCTCGCCCTGTCCTGTTCCTTTTGGGTTCGGCACTCTGGCGGCACTGCACTATCTTGATACCGAAGGCGTTGATGTTACTTTTGAGGCCGATCAGGTGCGCTTGGGGTCGGTGACGGTGCCCTATGTGCGATCGCGCACTGGCGGTTACCAAACCATTGATGCGGGTGGCAGTCAACTGCTGCTCAACTACCGCGCTTTGCGGTCTCCCCAGGAGATTGCCTCCCACGTCACTCTGTCAGCCTTGCTGTCGGGGCAGGTGCATCCAGACATGATCCGCGATCGCATCGTCCTCATTGGAGTTACCGCTAACACCCTGGGAGACTATTGGGCTACCCCCTACGGCGCGGGTGCCCGCCAAAAAGTGCCAGGGGTCTTAATCCAGGCACACATGGCCAGCCAATTGCTGAGTGCAGCCCTAGACCAACGTCCAGTCTTACAAACCTGGCCTCCCAGAGGAGAGGTGGTTTGGATTGGCCTCTGGGCTGTGGCAGGCGGTATGGTGGGGGTCTATGGGGGAGCCTCTGTACGAACTTTATGGGTCGGTAGTGGTGGCCTTCTGGTACTCTTGGGGCTGTGTCTGTGGGGTATGGTGCAAGGGGTGTGGTTGCCCTTAATTCCAGCGGTATTGGCTTTTGGCCTAACGACCCTAGGAACGCTGTCTCAACATCGTCAATTAAACTCAGGCACTCAAATATTACCTGCTAAGCTTGAAGCATCATTGGGCACAATGCTTTAAAGCCATGGGGGACTTCACGCCAATGCTTATTCATAGTCAGCATCTTTTTCTGAGTGGTGTCTTGAGTTTATCGCTGCTGGGGTTTGGTCAGTCCTCCGTTCAGGCTAGTGACCATCCTCAGCCTTCCAAGGCTCAAGACTCAATTGCCACTGCCCTACCCCAAGCTCCGTTGTTTGTGCCCCCCACCCCCCCACCCAATCAAAATGCCCCCAGAGGTCGCCTGCGGGGGGGAGCCAGTCGAGATGCGTGCTGGGCTTCTGGGGCTAATGCTGAGACGTTGCCCTTGCAAGCGCTGATACCCAATCACCAGGACAGTGTTTGGGGGCTGACCGCCACCAGCCATCCTCAATTCTGGTTCTATGTGCCCGACCTCGGTCAGCCCACTAAACTGGAGTTTGTCCTTCAGGATAAAACAGACGCCTACGTCTATCGCACTCATATTCAGGTTGCCTCCGCCGGAGTTGTGCGAATTCCCCTGCCAGAATCTGCACCCCCGTTGGCCGTTGGGAGTGACTATACTTGGACGCTGGCCATGATTTGTAATCCTCAGCATCGATCCCGCGATCGCTTTGTGCAGGGGCGTATTCAGCGCGTAGAATTGCCTGCTAGCTTAGAGCAAAGCCTAGAGACCTTGTCTGCTGCTGAACAGGTGCCCCTGTTGGCAGCGGCAGGACTTTGGTACGATACCCTTACCACCCTGGGTGAGCTGCGAAGGCAACAGCCACAAGATGCCCAAGTGCTGGCAACCTGGCAGCAGCTTTTACAGGAAGTGGGCTTATCTCCAGTGGTGACCTCGCCACTAGTGGAGATCGATCTCCTTTCATCTGTATATTGATCTTGTTGTCCCAGTCTGAGTTGACAACCCCTACGACCGATCCTTACGCCTGGATGGCGTCAGCCCTGCACTCGATTCATCACGCCCATTGGTATCGACAGGTGCAGCCAATCACCACGGCACCGGGTTCGCTGGTGCAACGATCAGGATGCACCGTGGTCAACTTCGCCAGCAATGACTATCTGGGCCTGGCGGGAGATCCAAGGTTGCGAGAAGCTGCGATCGCCGCCCTATACACCTGGGGCAGCGGCAGCACCGGCTCAAGACTCCTCAGTGGTCATCGCCCGATCCACACCGAGCTAGAGCAAGCCCTAGCGGATTGGAAGCAAACCGAAGCCGCCTTGGTCTTTAGTTCTGGTTATCTGGCCAATCTGGGCACCATTGCCGCTCTAGTAGGGCCACGAGATTTAATTATGGCCGATCAGTACAATCATGCCAGCCTCAAGAATGGAGCGCGATTGAGCGGAGCCACGGTGATCACTTATCGCCATCGTGATTCCGAGGATCTGCACACTCAGTTGCAGCAGCAGCGCCAGCGCCATCGTCGCTGCCTGATTCTCACCGATAGCGTTTTTAGTATGGATGGCGATCTGTGCCCCCTACCTGAGCTGTTAGACCTAGCCACGGAATTTGACTCTATGGTGCTGGTAGACGAAGCCCACGGCACCGGCGTCTTAGGAGCCACTGGCGCTGGTGGGGTGGAACATCTCGGCTGTAGCGGCGCACCCATGATCCAGGTGGGAACCCTCAGTAAAGCCCTGGGGAGTTTGGGCGGCTACGTAGCTGGGTCAGCCGTTTTGATTGACTATCTTCGCAACCGCGCCAGCAGTTGGATTTACACCACGGGACTCTCCCCAGCCGATACCGCTGCCGCCCTAGCCGCCCTTCGCATCGCTCAGTCCGAGCCAGAGCGTCGGGCGCGTCTGTGGGAAAACGTGACCCATTTGCAACGATGTCTGCAAAAGTACCAGTCCCAGGGACTTGATCCCAGACAAATCTTGCCCTCAGATTCAGCCATTCTCTGCCTTCAGTTTCCCAACCCGGTCACCGTGCTGCAAGTCAGTCAGCGGCTGCTAGCAGAGGGTATTTGGGCTCCGGCCATCCGCCCCCCAACGGTTCCCACCAGCCGCATTCGCATCTCTGTGATGACCACCCACAGCCCCGACCAGATTGAACAGCTAGCCTTTGCCCTAGCCACCTGCCCATGAATCCTCAGCGCTCCCGCATGGCCATGGTGCAATCCCCCATTATTCCCGTAGTGGGGGAGCTGATCCGGCAGCATCCCGGCACCATTTCCCTGGGGCAGGGGGTGGTGTCCTACGGGCCACCGCCAGAAGCTCTGGCTCAAATCGCTCCGTTTCTAAGTCAGCCGGACAATCACAAGTACAAGGCCGTACAGGGCATTCTCCCCCTGATTGAGGCCATTGTTCACAAACTCAAGAGCGAAAACCAGATCACCCTCGCAGACCCGCGTCAAGTCGTAGTGACGGCAGGTAGCAACATGGCCTTCATGAATGGGATCCTGGCGATTACCCAACCTGGCGACGAGATTATTTTGCCCACTCCCTACTATTTCAACCATGAGATGGCCATTGCCATGGCAGGCTGTCGAGCCATCTGTGTGCCCACGGATGATCAGTATCAGTTGCAGATAGAGGCAATGACCGCCGCCATTACCCCCAAAACCCGCGCCATTGTCACCATTTCACCCAACAATCCGACGGGGGCTATGTATCCGGCTCCGGTGTTGCAGCAGGTCAATCAGTTGTGTCGTGACCACAACCTCTATCACATCAGCGATGAAGCCTACGAATATTTCACTGCTGGGGGGGTGTCTCACACCTCTCCAGCCCGGTTTGACCCTGGCTGTCAACACACCATTTCCCTGTTTACCCTGTCCAAAGCCTATGGATTTGCCAGTTGGCGCATCGGTTACATGGCGTTTCCTGACCACTTGAGCGATGCCATTCTCAAAATCCAGGACACTCTTTTGATTTGCCCACCCGTGATCTGTCAGTATGCTGCCCTCGGTGCCCTTCAGGCAGGACGTGCCTATTGCGAAAAACAGGGAAGTGAGATTGCCACCATCCGCCAAACCGTTTTGGATCAGCTTGCAGAACTGGCTGACATTTGCACCATTCCCTCACCCCAGGGATCCTTTTACGTCCTCTTGAAGGTGCATACTACTCAAACCGATATGGAACTAGTTGAGCAGCTCATTCGCACCTATGGGGTGGCCGTCATTCCTGGCTGTACTTTTGGCATGGCTCAAGGCTGTTATCTGCGAGTGGCCTATGGGGCTTTACAAGCTGATACTGTCAAAACCGGCATTGGGCGGCTAGTTCACGGGTTGCAAACCATCGTTTCTACCTAGTAGTGAGTCAACCAGGGGGCAACTGAGTGCCAAAAAGTTGATGGGGTTAAATTTTGAGGGGTCACAGCCCCCTCAAAATTTTCCTGACGAAACACTAGTGATACCGGTTGAATTCACCAGATATCGATTCATTTTGCATCATAATAACAAGCGTATTGCTTCGTTCCGATACAATGAAATGTTAGACTGGAGTGAGCAATTCATAGCCCATCGCCAAAGTATAAACTATGTCTATTGCTACTGATATAGGCACATTAATCACCCGTTCCCCAGGTATTGGTAATGGTCGCCCAGTGATTACAGGGACAGGAACCTCTGTTCGTCGAGTAGTTGTTTTATACAAGCAAGGTGCACATGCGGAGGAAATTACTCGTCGTATGAGCCATCTAAGCCTTGCCCAAGTTTATGCTGCTTTGGCTTATTATCATGCCAACCGAGATGAAATTGAAGCAGATTTGTCTGAAGAGGAAACTGAATACTGGAAGCTAGCATCATTGCAAAGTAAGAATGCCTAACAGATTTTTGAATGAGCAAAATCCTTTTGTATATTGATGAGGACTCAATAGATGAAGACTTTGTGCAAGCTTTGAGATCTCGTAATGTTGATGTTTTGACAGTCGCGGATGTAGGAATGCTCCGTAGATCGGATGAAGAGCAGCTAGATTGGGCAAGGCAAAACGGTCGGGTTATCTTTAGTTTCAACACCAGAGACTTTTACCAGTTGCACATTGCTCTTATTGAGCAAGGCTTATCTCATGCAGGAATTATTCTAGCTCCGCAGCAACGATATGGGATTGCAGGGTAAGCGCAAGAAAAAGATCAAGAAAATGTGCTAAGTTACCAGACTTGC
>NZ_WVIC01000065.1 GCF_009939295.1 Petrachloros mirabilis ULC683 | reverse complement strand
AAATGGCCGAAGACCCTTGCCACAGTCAACTCACACAAAATGAGTTGGAACTAGGTTTATTCATGCAGTATCGCAACTTTGGCACCACTGGCTGGCAGGTCTCAGCCACAGGTCTGGGAACTTGGGGGATTGGCAACCAATGGGGTGACATTGACGATCTCACCGCCGCAGCCACCCTGAGATCGGCCTTTGATCACGGCGTCAATCTCTTTGACACTGCCGAAGGCTACGGCATTCCTCCAGGGCGATCTGAAGAGCGTCTGGGCAACGCTCTAAAAGATGTTCGTGACCAGACTTATATTGTCTCCAAGATCGGCAGTTGGGGACGGCGAGACGGTCATACCATTCCCAAAACCTCAGTGGATATTATTCGCCTCTGCGTCCACGCCTCGCTCTATCGTCTCAAAACCGATTGGGTGGATGTGATGCTGTGCCACGAAGGTGATATTGAAGACCCCAGCCTTTACCTAGAGGCATTTGAGCTGTTAAAGCAGCAGGGGCTAATTCGAGCCTACGGCATTTCCACCAATGAGTTTGAAGTGCTCAAGCGGTTCAATGCCCGCAACACCTGTCAGGTCGTTGAGGTCGATTATTCCCTACTGAATCGCCAGGCCGAAGCAGACATTCTGCCCTACTGCCAGGCTCACGACATAGCGGTACTGGCTCGTGGCCCCCTGGCAAAGGGTTTGTTATCAGGGCAGTATTCCCTGGATTCAACCTTCACAGATTCGGTTCGCGCCAGTTGGAACCCAGGCGGCTCTAAGCGCAAAAAATTTAAGCGTCAGATGGCGCAGGTTGAAAACCTCAAGCAAATCTTGCCGCCAGGACAAGAAATGGTTACCACAGCCCTACGGTTTGTGATGGAGCACCCCGCCCAACCCCTGCCCATTCCAGGCGCTAAGTCTGCGGCTCAGGCAACGGTGAATGCAGACGCAGGTGATCGTCCGCTATCGCCCCAGGCACAAAATTATCTCACCGCCGTCCGGGGTTCCGAGCGCCATAGGTCATGGCCACCGGCACTACAACCTGGGATATTTCGATGATTTCCAAACTCGCCATTCCTGAAACCACGACCCATTTGCCGGGGTATACCTTACCGCCAGTCCCGCGACAGGGAACACGGGTGATTTTGCTGCGGCACGGGCGCAGCACCCTGAACGATGCCGGTTGCTACCAAGGTAGCTCTGACGAGTCGGATCTAACCGACAAGGGGCGACTGGCCTCGCGGCAGGTGGGTGAGTTTCTCCGTCACTGCCCCATTGATCACCTCTACACCAGCCCCCTGCGACGGGCGCGACAGACCGTACAGGAACTGTTGCCTCAGTTGGAGGCGATCGCCCCTCTGCCCATTACTCTCTCCGGGATGCTGCGCGAAATCGACCTGCCCGCCTGGGAAGGCTTGCCCTACGAGGAGGTTAAGGCTCGCTTTCCGGACGCTTACCGCTGCTGGCAAACCACGCCAGAACAATTTGCGATGACCGGGTCTAAGCAGAAAAGCAACAACGGCAAGGGTAAGCCTCAAGACGCCTCGGAACCGCTGATGTACCCGGTACAGGACGTGTATCGGCGGGCAAGGGACTTTTGGGTGACGATCCTGCCCAAGCACCGAGGTCAAACGGTGCTGGTGGTGAGCCATGGGGGCACGATTCAAGCGCTAGTGAATCGGGCGTTGGGTCTATCGATGCAGCAGCACCACAAAATACAACAGACCCACAGCGGCCTGACGGTGATTGATTTTGACGCTCCTGTTCTGGGTGCGGGACATCTGCACCTGCTGAACCTAACCACCCCCCTGGGCGAACGACTCCCCAAGCTCAAGGCGGGCAAACAGGGTTTGCGTCTCCTGTTGCTGCCCTGTCAAACTGAGATTAGCCCTGATGTCCCTCTGGGGAAATTAGTGCAGGGGCACCCCATTACTGCTTGCGTGGTGCAAGATCACCCCTGCTGTCACCCTAATCAGCGAGTTCTACTGGCCCACCATCCCGAAACTGTGACCCTATCAGTCGGGCGAGCCAATTTTTTGCACCACTGGCAGCAATCGGCTCTGCAATCTTTGGGGCAGGCTTCATCTGCGGAGCTGACCACTGTAGCGGCAGTGTGCCATCAGGCTCACGCCGAGTCTTTTCTCAGGCAACTGATGGGGCATTCTTTACCGCTGCTACCCAATGCCCTAACCGTTGTTCACTACCCTGGCGTTGGGGTTCGCCCGATTGTGCAGACTCTCAATAGCAGACCAGTCTCTATCCGCCATAGCTAAGCCAGTTCCTAAGGCTTGGCTATCCCTGAGCAAGGCACACAAAAGATACTGCCAGGGAATTTGAGACTCGTTAAAGTACCCAACCCCGAATATAGCGGTTCTCACCTGAGTGAGATACGGGGTGTGGGGGTGGAACCCCCACGCAGGGGGCACTGCCCCCTGCACCCCATGTACTCCATTGATCTGTAAACCGCTATAAGTTGTATTATGTAGCTACCAGTAAAATTTATTGAAGCCCTGGAGAGTAATTATCGCTCTTTAAGAACTTAGTTGCCTTCAAGTTGTCCAATCCCTGGGGTTCACTTCAAAATTTTGGTACAAGCTAACTTGCTGCCATCCTATCCATGCTGAGTACAACCGTTACTGATACTGGACAAATTACCCTACCTGAAGAAATTCGCCAGCACCTCAAGCTGGTGAGCGGGAGTAGAGTTGAGTTTGTCATGGACGCAGAGGGTCAAGTCAAAATCTTTCCTCTCAATGTTGCCGTAGAAACTTTATCCGGCATCCTCCATCGGCTCCACATTCAACCAGCCTCACTGGAGGATATGGAAACAGCCATCTCCAAGGGTGCGAATGATTGGACTTGATACCAACATCCTGGTTCGATACCTCACCAAAGATGACGAACAGCAGTGGCAGCAGGCCACCACGGTTATTCAGCGAAATCAACCCTGCTTCATCACCAACATCGTGCTATGTGAACTAGTTTGGGTGCTAAGGGGAGCAAGCTACGGCTTTCGTAAGGACAAAATCATTAATGTTCTAGAGGCCATGCTGCACAGCGCGGCCTTTGAATTTGAAGACCGATTAACGATTGACCAGGCACTGCAACAATATAAGCAAGGCAAGGCTGATTTTTCTGATTACCTGATTGGGGCAGTCTCGAAACAGGCGGGTTGCACGGAAACCGTAACCTTTGACGGAAAACTGGAGGGTGAAAGAGGATTTCAATATGGGTGCGTCCTACCAGGCGACCAAAGTAACCGTGAAACGACCTAGGAGAAGTATTTATGAACTTTGTAACACCAGGGTTCCAGCCGGAACTGGGGGCGCATCGGCGTCTTCAGCGGTAATCAAGAGCTGACTGGGAACTTGGCTACAGGCAGCCGTGGGTAAGTTCCACTCGGCGGTGTCGCGGTTGAACTGGCCACAGTAGAGCGGATCGCTAGCTGTTTCTAAGATGGCCCATAGGCGATAGACTTCTCCGGCAGGTAGCTGCGGCAAACGGTGAGTGACGAGGGTGGCCTGTGCCCGGTCACTGTGAATAATTAGACTAGCTGCTGCTTCGGGTTCCACGTCGGTGCCCGCGAAGGTATATAGCTGAATATTGGGCTGGCGCAGCAAGCTGACGAGATGCTGATTTTGTTCTAGAGCTTGGCGCAGACGCAGGTTGTCGAACGCTAGGGTCGCCAGTAGGGCAACCAGGATGCCGCCGAGCACCCACCATCGTCGCTTCCATTGAGATTGGGGTTGGGCTTGGGTCTTTTCTTGACCCAGGGTTTGCGCTGCTGTCAACACCTGAGCGCGCAGATGGGCGGGGAGGGTCTGTTCTGGGGGAGTGTAGTCTAATAAGTCCACCAGTTCTTGGAGTGCCTCGACCTCTGCTTGGATCTCCGGTTGAGACAGCAAGCCCTGCATCTGCGCTGTTTCCGCAGGGCTGAGATCGTCGAGGACGTAGCCCGCGATCAAGTCTTGCCAATCTTCAGAATGCCGGGGTGAGGTCATCAGATACCTTTGAGAGTAACGATTGAGAGTCAACGGTAATTAACGATGGTCGCTAAGGACTTGACGCAGTTTTTGCAGACCCTGCCGGGTGCGACTTTTGACCGTTCCCAACGGAATATCAAGACGCTGGGCGATTTGGGATTGGCTCAGCCCTTCAAAATAGGCTAGCTCTAAGACGATGCGCTCTGGGTGGGGCAAGTCTGTTAAGGCTGTTTTCACCTCTCGGGATCGCTCATGCAGAGAGGCGGTTTCTAGGGGGCTGGTGGCAGGACTGCCGGGATGACGCTGGAGGCGCTGCAACATTCGCCAACGGGTGCCTTTGGAACGTAGACGATCCATGGCACGAGAGCGTGCCATCACGCTTAAAAATGCTTGTAGCGTGCCTCGGCTGGGGTTATAGGTATCCCGCTGCCAAAGGGTCACAAAAATATCTTGCGTTACCTCCTCTGCTTCATCGGGTTGGGTTAAAACTTTAAGCGCTACACGATACACCAGGTGGGCGTAGCGGTCATATAGCGCGCCTAAAGCCTCAACGTGACCCTGGCGCAGGGCTTCTATGAGCACTGCATCCGTGGCTTGACCAACATTGAGATCGAGATTGTCAGGAGCGGGGTCTTGGGGCATGCCAAGCTGCCGTCAATAGGACTCCTATTATCCTACGCAGATCTGCACGCTTTGGATGAGGGGCAATCCATGGGGGCCCATGCTGCGTATCAGACATAGTGTGACCTAATCAATGGGTTCAGTCGGTTCATCATTTAGGAGATCCTTCACTATGTTTATTAACCACAAACTCTCTCGTCGTGGTGTGTTGGCAGGGGGTGCGATCGCAGGTCTCTCTGGCACCATCGGGTTGTCAGCGCTCCAGCGTCCCCTTTGGGCTAGCACCCCTTCCAAAGCAGATGCGGCTCACGATGTCGAAATTTTAAACACAGCCCTCTTCTACGAAAACCAAGCGGTTTGGGCCTACGGGGTGGCCGCCAGTGAATTGAGCGACTCTGAGGTTGGCCGAGCTGTTCTGGCCATTGGCCTTGCCAACCAGGCCGATCACAAGGTGCATCGGGATACCCTCAAGGGGGTGATCACCAGCCTGGGGGGCACCCCCATCATGCCCAGAGACAGCTATGACCTGTCCACTTATCTAGAAAGTGGTGAGGGCAACCTCGACTCTGATGTCAATATTGCCAAATTAGCCCTCGCCCTGGAAACCGATGCTGCCATTGCCTATGGGGTTGAAGCTGCCAAGCTCAAAACCCCCGCGCTGGTGACCGCTGCCGCCAGCATTGCCACCGCAGAATCTGCTCATGCCACGGTGATTCGAGCCGCCTTTGCTTCCTTGGGCATTGATATTCAAGCCGTCGCCGCCCCCTTCGTGAATGCAGATACTCGTGACCAGTGGGTAATAAATGTGTCATAGCCCACATCTCGGCTGAGACTCGTAGTTTTTCTGCTTTGGCCTCGTCAGTGAGGTTTATCCCCTGGGGGATTAAATCTCACTGACCCATCAAGGTTTTCCTGACAGAACCGCACATCCGCGATCGCAGGTGCTCCCCAATGAAGTCCGTGATCAAGATCACGGATATCAGGTGACTCCTATCCTATGGCTATCCTGCTGAACCCGGCATACTGCACTCAAACCAGTCATGGCCAATCCCTGGGAAGCATGTATCATAGAGCACGTTCAGACAACTTTTTGTAATGGCTAAATGTCCCAAGTGTAAGGAGCAGCTCAACCGAGCGCGCCGTAAGCCCATAGATCGACTGATCAGCTATCTGATTCCACTCCGTCGCTATCAGTGCGTAAATCACACCTGTCGCTGGTATGGGGTACGAATCCACTGGGCCGATTTTGGGAAGTGGAAGTCTAAAAAAGCTAAGGCCGCAAAATCAAAGGACTCCAGAGCAGCCTAAGAGGCTGTCTTTAAGGTCTTCCCATGCTCTACATTTGCCCCCCAACCCCCCATTCTGAGGGGCTTTAATCACGCTTAAGTCCCCCAGAATGGGGGATTTAGGGGGCGGGTGCAAGGCGTTAAAAACTTTTCAAACTGCCTCTTAGCGAGTCTACTTACCAATACAAAAGCGGCTGAAAATCTCATCCAGCACTGATTCGGTAATTTCTTCCCCGGTGATTTCGCCCAAGGCTTGAATGGCGCTCCGTAGATCAATGGTCCAAAAGTCTAGGGGGAGTTGCTCGGCGATGGCTTCTTCGACATCCTTAAGTGCTTTGCGGGCACGGCTCAGGGCTTCAGCTTGCCGTTGGTTGATGGCTAGGTCTAGGTTGGCGGCTTGCACTTGGTGCTGTTGTACGGCTGCCACGATGGCTTGCTCTAAGGCGTCAATGCCCTGTCCTTGAGCAGCAGCGGTGGCCACAACTGGGTGAATTTCTGCGGGATAGCTCACGCTTTGCAGTGGGGCTAAGTCTACTTTATTGATGACTAAAATGAAGGGCTGGGCAGCAATGGCGTTAAACAGCACTTGATCGTCAGCAGTCCAGCCCGCTTGGGCGTCAATGGTTAGCAGCACGAGGTCTGCTTGCTGGGCGACCTGGCGCGATCGCGCCACTCCAATTTGCTCGATTTGGTTCCTTGTTTCCCGGATGCCTGCGGTATCTAGCACTTGGATGGGAATGCCACTGACCACTAACTGAGATTCAACCACATCCCGGGTGGTACCGGGGAGGTCGGTGACAATGGCGCGATCGCAGCGGCTCCAGGCATTGAGCAAACTTGATTTGCCCACATTGGGGCGGCCTACAATCGCCACCTTTAACCCAGTCCGCAGCAACTCCCCCCGATCAGCCGTTGCCAAAATCTCTTCCACCTGACCGGTGAGGTGGTGGAGGTTGGCCTTCACCCCCGCCTCATTCAAAGGGGGCAAATCTTCTTCAAAATCAATCCGAGCCTCAATCTCTGCCAATAGGCTTAGGCACTGCTGCCGCAGACAGCGAATCGGGTGTGCCAGTTTTCCTTGAATGCCCACCAGTGCCGCTTGAGCCGCCTGGGGAGACTGCGCGCCGACCAAATCCGCTACCCCTTCGGCCTGGGTGAGATCCACTCGTCCATTCAGAAATGCCCGCAGGGTAAACTCTCCCGGTTGTGCCAGTCGGGCTCCCTGAGCCAAGCAAGCCTGCAACACCCGCTGCACAGCCATGATGCCCCCGTGACAGTGAAACTCAATCACATCCTCGCGGGTATAAGAGCGCGGTGCCAACATGAGCAACAATAGCGCTTCATCCAATAGCTCTTGGGTTTGCGGATCTAGAATGTAGCCATAGAGAATCCGATGACTCTCCCACACCTGCAAACCTGGCGCATGGAATAAGTGCCGTGCGATTGCCACGGCTTCAGCTCCAGAAAGCCGAACGACGCCAATGCTGCCTTGCTGGGGCACAATGGCGGTGGCAATAGCGACAATCGTGGTCGAAGATTTAATGCCCTGCATTGCCAAGACCCACCTGAGTCTTTATCTTCTCAGCTTTGATTTTGGCACAGAGCCGCCCCACAGCCCAAACGCCACTGATCCGGTCAAAGTATGCCGAATGGCTGGATGCAGCCTGAGCAACCATGGGGCTAGGGGGTTGGCCGCCTTAGCCCTACACTTGTTTTGGCAAACCAATCACGGGGCAGGGGAAGTGCTTGCCCATTTGCCGCACCAGAGGATGCTCATCGGTTTGGCACCCCAGCAGCAACAGGGTTGCGTTTTCTGTTTCGGCCACTTGCCGCAACTCTACAGAAATTTCACCAAAGCGCAAGTGAGTATTGAGAGACCCCCGCCATTCTTCAGCGAAAGAACGCGCCTGCCACAGAATTTGCTCAGCATCTTCAAAGGCTTGGATCTGCACATCGTTGGCCAATGATCGGTACAACTGTGCTGGATACTCAACTTGCTTGAGATCCTGAGTCGGAGTAAACACAGCGCTACCGCGCAGCTTGCCTACAGCTTGTGCATGGGGCAGCGAGGTGTGATCTCGGGCAGCCTTGGGCAACACGGCCTGAGGTGATTGCAACACATAAACGGCTTGAACCACCACGCGCTTGCGGGTGGCTAGTCGGGTCTGATGTGCTATCCACAGGGTTAAATCGAGTGCCGCCTGACTTTTGGCAGAGCCGTTGTACCCAACCACCAAATTAATATCTTCTGACAAAGGTGTGGATTGCTCACCAGGAATCAGTAACATTTGATTGGTGCAAACACCATGACCCAGTGCGCCTTGTAGGCGAACAAGCATCGACTTTATATTCATTTTATGAAGTCCTCTTCTTAGAGCGAGAAGCGAGTACCGAAACGTAGAGCAGTACGAGCTAGGAACACTGAAGAGGTCAAAGGCCACAAAATTTATGTCAGAATTGCCTTGACTTTTCAGTCTCCTCTCAATGCCGACGGAGTTAGCTGACGGGCTAGAGCTGAGAGATGCCCTTCCTTGTGAGTGACAAGAATACGCCCCAAAACTTGGTTCCCCCGCTCTCACTTCTGGTCTTCCAACATGGGGAGCAACCCAGCTAGTGAACGATTAGGCAGACTGTCTCTATATATTAATCCGTAACCAATCTAGCATTGCCTCAGATGGAACGCAAACTCTTGAACACTAAGCATGAATTTTTATTTTCACGACCTACTATAGATAGATCTATGAATTAAGAAATGTTGCCTTGAATACATTCATTCCTGATTTGGGTGGCTTGAAATTTTGGCTCACCAAAAGTTATCGCGATGGCCATTGCGCTTAGGACATCAGCCCCTTCCAGTGTCAAAACTGGGACAGCGCAATGGCGGTATAGCCATCGCTCCAAGGCGGCAGATTACGTCCTAACCCTTCTGGCGATGGCTATACCTGATCTAGACTCCATTTGCGGTATCTGTGACGCTGAGCATCGCAGCGCTGATTCCTGGGGATTGGTGTCTTCTAATGCTAGTCTAGCTTTGCAGCTCATCCCTGCCGCCTATTCCTGGCGGTGGGTGAGCGGATGACTTAAGGTTGGCAAGTTCCAGGGTCAGTTGATAGAGGTCTCGGCGGGCAGCGCCGGTGTCATGAGCCACCTGACGGCTAGCTTGCGATCGCGACAACCCCTGTGCCAGACAAACCTGAAGTTGGGTCTTGAGTTGGGCGTCGGACAAAATTGGCGTAGTGGGCATAGTTTGCCCCGCAACCACCAGGGTTAACTCCCCTTTGGGACTGTGGGCTTGAAAGTGGGAAATCGCCTCAGCAAGGGTGCCTCGCCAGAGGGTTTCATGGAGTTTGGTTAACTCTCTGGCCACGCTAAGGGGGCGGTCAGTGCCCAGGGTATCTGCTAAATCGGTTAGGGTTTGCCCCAGTCGATGGGGCGCTTCATAAAAGACCAGGGTTCGGGACTCTGTGGCAAGGGCCGCCAGTCGGGTGTGCCTCTGTTTGCCCTTGGCAGGCAGAAAACCCTCAAAACAAAAGCGATCGGTGGGAAGTCCGGAGGCCACTAGGGCTGCGATCGCAGCATTTGCCCCCGGAATTGGCACCACAGTCACCTCCGCTTCTACACAGGCTTGTACCAGCTCAAAACCGGGATCCGAAATTCCTGGGGTCCCGGCATCGCTCACCAGCGCCAGGTTTTCGCCCCGTTGCAAGTGCGCCATCAGCTCAGGCGTTCGAGCCTGCCAATTGTGCTGGTGATAGCTCACCTGCGGCGTAGCAATTTGAAAATGGTGTAGAAGTTTACCGGTGTGACGGGTATCCTCTGCGGCAATCAAGTGAACTTCCTTGAGAATCCGGATGGCTCGTAGACTCATATCTTCCAGATTGCCAATGGGAGTGCCCACAATGTAGAGCGTTCCTAAGGCCGTACAACTTTTTTCAGGAGCGTTCATACTTGCCCCAGTATCGAGTCATGAATGCGCTTTTCCAGTTCTCTCACCTCAGGACACAGTTGCTTAATGCGCGAGTAATTACCAATTTTTTTAACCCAATCCCAGAAGCAGCTAGGGTTGATCAGTCTGACCAAAGGCCAAGATTTGAGCAGCAGTGAGGCTAAAACTCGGCATAACGGTCGATGCGACGGGAGTATCCCCTTGGTAAGGCGTGTCTTCATATTGCCCATTGACCCACAGACAGACCGTCACCTGTTGCAGTTCCGGGTCAACAATCCAGTATTCAGAGATGCCTCGGGCTGCATATTCGGTGTGTTTGTGACGATAGTCACGGTCACGATTCTCTTGTCCTGGAGACACCACTTCGACCACGAGTGCTGGCGGCGGCATATCCCGTAAGAGAATGGCTCGTTTGCCGCCAGACAATGCCGCCCGGGATGCTTCTGAATGAACCATCAGATCCGGCAACCGACTTTTGGCTCGCCTTCCAGAGACTTCAACCTCTGTTGCCACCGCAAGCAGAATCAGCGGGAGGTGTTTTGCCAACTCAAAGAGCAGGTATTTAACAATATCGACATTGGTCTGACTTTCAGTTGGCATTGCAACCAATTCTCCATCCACTAGCTCGTAGCGGGTATCTGCCTCCTCGTCACAGGCTAGATACTCCTCCATCGTCAGCACTCTGGATGGATGGGGGTGGATTTGAATCATAGGTATCGCCTCGATGCCTGCACTAGATTGAGTCCCCGAGCTGACTTCTCACCCAAGCCCGAAAACTTCTCACCAATTCCAGATAATCTTCCCTTCCCGTCCGTTGTAAAAATCCTGCAATTTCTGGAATCGGAATACTGGCAAAAAACTGACTCTTTTGGCAGGGGATATATATACTATTTTGCAACCGCTGGATGACCAGCGATTTGCCGTCATAAACCCAAACCTCGGCCACACCCAAATCTGCATACACCTGAAGGCGATTGTGTGAACTACTGGTTACATCAATTTCCACCACCAAATCCGGTGGCGGATCTTCACTTAGATCGAGCCTTTTTTTCCCTTGAACAATTCCAATCCGTTGAAAGTAGAAGCATTCATCCGGTTCGGCACCACTCAATTTAGGACGCTTAAATGTTGTTGAACCCAAAGGATAAATCGAGATCTTTGATTCCTCCGCCAAGGTTTCTACAAAGCGGCCCATCAGCGTTTTGCTCAACTCGTGCTCTGGAGAAGGAGCCATAATTTCTAAAGTACCCCGGTTGTAAGTGAGTCGCAGACGGCGATCGCTCAATTCTTGGAGTAGGGTCTCGTAGGTCTGCCAGCTAATCCCCGACAGGTGGATCACTTCAGTGGGCGGAGCCAAGGGTGTTGCAACCATAGGATATTTCCCTCAGAGATGCCTAAATTCTAGGTCATTGTATTAGCTTGCTCATTATGTCCACGGCAGGCTACACCAATACTGTATGCAGCAATTCCAATTCAGCTCAGAAATCAAGGGAACTAAAGTCACCTTGTTGGCTAGCGATCTGCAAGTAGTGGCGAAGCCCAAGCTCACGCCACTACTTGCAATCACTATTTCAGCCTGGATACGCTGCACACCACTCAAGACACTGTTGCTCCCCTTGAAGTCACCGACCCAGATTATCTATTGCTAGTCAAGCAAAATTGAGCCGTGACACATACCGCCATTGCTGACATCAAGCCACCCAAGTGACTCAAAGTGAGCCGACAGAGGACATTGAGAACCAGTTTGAAAAGATTCTAACGCCTTGCTCCCGCCCCCTAAATCCCCCATTCTGGGGGACTTAAGCGTGATCAAAGCCCCCCAG
>NZ_WVIC01000064.1 GCF_009939295.1 Petrachloros mirabilis ULC683 | reverse complement strand
TGAGCGCTTTACTAAGCTATCAATCCTTTTGCCTTTCTGTCAACCCCTTTTTTAAAGAGAATTTGCTATTGTGTTCTTGAATCCGCTCACTACAAGGATTTAGGGAGATTCTTTAGGGAGCCGCGTCTGAAAAATGACGTAGGAGATGGGTCTTGGGATCCAGATTTGACTTTAGAAGTCTACACCCCGCTTCAGATCAATACCTTTCTCGGCATAGTGCTTGTGGCAAATCATTTCGGAGTGGGTGCTGGCGAGGTCGAAGTAGGCGGGTGGGTTTTTGCAGCGACCGGTAATAATGATCTCGGTGTCGCGGGGTTTGCGTAGGAATGATTGAATAATGGGTTCTTCGGGCAGGAGCTCTAGGTCAACGGTGGGGTTGAGTTCGTCGAGGATGATGGTTTTATAGAGGCCGGAGGCGATGGCGGCACGGGCGATTTCCCAACCACGTTCGGCTTCAACGTAGTCGAGTTCTTGTTGTTGGCCACGCCAGACAATGGCGTCTCGACCACAGCGATGATGATCGACAAGGCTAGGGTAACTCTGCTGCATGGCGGCAATGGCGGCGTCTTCGGTATAGCCTGCGCCTCCTTTGAGCCATTGCATGATGAGGACACGATGGGATTTGTCTTGGCTAATCCCCCGTCCAATAGCCTGGAGTGCTTTGCCTAGGGCGCTGGTGGATTTGCCTTTGCCTTCGCCGGTATAAATTTCAATCCCTTCGATGGTTTGCCCTCGATTGTTATGGTGATGGGGTCTCATTTCAGAGTGCAGATCCACAATTTCTAGCAGGGCGGAGGGGGTTCCCCGACCGGTGGTGATCACTTCCAGGTGATCAGGCTTACATTTAAGGGTTTGTATGATGTCGTCGAGGGGAAGCAAACCTAGGTCAAGGACAGGGTTGAGTTCGTCAAGGACGATGACGGAGTACAGGCCAGATGCGATCGCACCTTTAGCAATATCCCATCCTCGTTGTGCTTCTTGGCGATCGAAACGAGAGATGTTGTCGGGGCCAAAGAATTCGGCTCGCCCGGTACGCACTTGATCAATGAGATGAGGAAATGCTCGCTGGAGTGCTTCAATGGCGGCGTCTTCGTCGTAGGTGCGTCCTGGTCCTTTGAGAAACCGCAGCAGTAATACCCGAGTTTGGCGAGGGGTGCCAATTCCTAAGCCAATGGAGCGTAGTACGACACCAAGAGCTGCTTGCGATTTGCCTTTACCCGCTCCGTCGTACACATGAATTTGGCCAACGATGCGTTCGGAGCGATCTTGTGCGGTGCGAATACCAATTCCCGATCTGGCCATGGTTCTTAATTGTGAGATAAAGATGGTGACTATATCTCATACTTTAAGTTAGTGTCCTGAAGTTTTCGCTATCCCAAGCATGCCAATCCTAGAACGTTTACACAGCAAGGATCCTCAAAGTGGCTGGGATCCAGTGGCGAAAAAGTAGAGACATTAGCATTCCAGAGTCACCATGCTCAAAATTTTTGCGGATCGCGGGGGCACCTTTACTGATTTAGGAGCAAAGCCCATCTCCGCTACGAAGGCACTGACGTGGCGTTGATTAGCGAGTTTAGATGATTTTAGCCACAGAGCGATCAAGTCCCTGCTGCCTATAATAGTGTATTTTCTTAGACGCATAAAGTGTCAAGGTTTGGGATGAAATAGCCCTGCCTCTTTTACACCAAAGAAGCAATGTCTTTTCTCGTTATTTAACAGATACAAAGCCTGAATTCAGTATTATTACTGGTTTTCCAGAATCTGATTTGGGCACCCTTAGTTGAAGCATCAACCCAGTGGATGCGGTCTTTCATGATTGGCTGTTCCTGGTACTGCCTTTGCTTAAAGGCAGGCATTCCCCTGAGGGCAAGTTCATTACAATTTCCAATTTGTTGTTGCTTAGATCTTCATGACGCATTCATTCTCACCTCAAGAAACATCGACACCAGAAGCCATCTCAGATTCTGGGCTTGATGCTGAGCAAGCAACTGAGCTTGCCGAGGCTCGCCAACTGATTTTATGGCTCGAAAGTCATCCCAACTACGCCGATTTGGTGGAGCAAGCTCGCCAAGACCGCTTGCACCCACCGGCCCCAGTGCCCCGCTGGCAAAGACCTTGGCGCTGGTCTTGGCAAAGGCTCAAGCCCCTGCTTGTTGCTAAGGAATCCGACCTGCACGGCAATGCCTTTGTGAGCAATCCTCTCCAGGGAGATGCCAAGATCATGGGCGGCATCATTACCGTCAGCAATCTGATCAATGTTCTGGGTACGGCTCCACTCTTGGACTTCAGCCTCAGTAGTTTGGTGCCCATTGGCAGACCGTTGGCGATACTCCTGACGGTATTGCTCTTAAAACTGAGCAACGACACTGCTTCTGCGGTGGCGCGGGGTAAGCAAGGGTCTCGCAGTTGGGCCTATACGGCGGCAGCCATTGGCTATATTCCGCTGAGCGTGTTGATGAGTATGGTCGCAGGCATCAGTACAGAACTACTCAACAATCGTTCCGCGTTGGTGCATGTTCAGGCCGAGGCTCTGACTGATACCCGTCTGGCGGATCAGCGTCAGTACGTTCAATCGCTAGAGAATCCCGCAGGGCCGATCTACCAAACCGCAGCAGATCGCTGTACTGAGGGAGAAGCGGCACTCAGTCAACTGCCAAGGTCAAACTCCACTTGGAATATGCGCTACGTGCAGTTGTACGGCAGTTGGCAGGAGCGCAACCAGAACTGGGATGCCGTGCCCACCGAGCAGTTGCCCGTGTGTCGCCGTCGTGATCGGCTGGAGGAGGAAAGCCGCGATCGCTACCAAGCTGCTTTGCTGAAACTCGATCAAACAGAAGCTGAGCGACTGGCTATGAATAATGACCTGTTGTTCCTGGAGCAGCACTTTCCCAACACCTATAACCAGTATTTTCGAGTCGTGGGGTGGGAGAAAAACACCGAGTTTCGCTCAGGGGTAGAAGCAGTCACGGTGGCCAGTGAACAGGTGATCGCCAAGATGCTCACTGGTCAATGGACACAGTTGGGGCTGTCCCTGTTTATGATGACGCTCTCTGTGGTCAGCAGCGCAGTCGCTTGTGTGATGGTGTACCAATTTAGTCGTCGGGAAGATGTGGAGCGCTCTTGGTCAGAAGCGTTGCAGCATGCCCGTGATCAATGGCTAATGGATCGCTTCTCTGAATTAGTTCAACTTCAGGAGGCAGAACGCCATCAAGCCCTGCAAGCCTTGGACACAGAGCAACCTAACCGTCTCAACTAATCACTTACTCCCCATGGCTTCTCCCTCTTTGCGGCTCCAGTCCTTCTGGCAACGTCATGATGATCACCTCAAACAACGGCAATTGCTGCAACACTATCTGCAGCGAGTTCGGGAGACTAGGGTTTGTGACTATCCCCCCTTGGTCGAAGCACTACAGGCTCAATCGCTCGAAGCTGAATCCAGCCAGTTCTTTGATGATTTGACCCCAGCGGTATCTCCAGAGCTGGAGATTGCTCCAGAGCCGCAAGCAACTCCCCTGGATCTTCCTACGTTGGCCGCTCCAGATGAACCTGCACCAGATTCTCCAGGGCTCCTAGACGCTCCAGAGTCACAAAATGCGAATACGATTCCGACCCTACCCCTCTCGGGTGAAAAAACTGCAACTGAGTCTGATGTAGATCCTCTGGATGAGAAGACCGTAGCTGAACCTGAGCCTGATGTCGATCTCCCCGACGAGAAGGCCGTAGCTGAAGCTGACTTGGTTTTCCCCGTCCCAGCGGCAATTCCTGGTTTTTCTCCATCCCTTGCTGAACAGCTCGATGCAGAAGATACACAGTTGCCGCCCCGAGTTCGCTATGAGCGTCATCTGCTCAGACTCTACATCCGGGCAGTGGCAGAGAGTGGAGTCTGTCATTATCCAGGTCTGTTATCGCACCTACAGTCTCAGCTTGGGGGCACAGTGCTGCACTCAAAAGTAAAGAGACACTCGTGATTCGCATGAGTTCACCGTCCTTCTGATGGAAGGGCGATTAAGCTAAAGATATACAGAGATCCAAGGTGATGTGATGCAAGTTAAGCATTGGCAAACCAGTGGGCGGCCTCAGCAAAAAAGCCGCAAAACACCCAAGGCACTGCGCCGAAAACGCCGTCAAATCCAGCAACTTCGACAGAAGTTAAAGCAGGGATCTTCTCCCTAGTAGGGTGGCGAGTCAAGGCAATTTCAATCTTTACACCCATCAAAGGAAAATCGATGCAAATCATAACCCATGACAGCGCCGCAATTGGCCATGTCCTATCGGCTCTGAAAAAAGCTGGCAGTGTTCTCAAGAAAGTTACTGCCGCAGCTTATTCATTTGGCCAAGCATTTTATAGCTTTGTATATCGAATCATGGCTCAGGCCGAGACCATCGAGACCTTGCAAAGCCAGACTGATGAACTTGCAACCCTAAAGCAGCAAATTTCTCAATTGGAAGCCAAACTCCAGAAAATCGATGCACTAGAAGCGAAAACATACGCTCATCATTGCAAACTTGTTCTGCTTGAGCGGGGGCGAAGGTTTAATTCTAGGGCTTTTTAAGTCCAGTGGAGGGCTTGATTCAGAGTCTTATCTTAGCGTTTACCAATATCTCAGTTAACCCGAGCTGGTGGAGATCATTTTATTTATGGATAATCAGAATTGGAAGATTCAGCGCATAAACGAGTTAGCCCGTCAATTTTGTCGGTCGGCGGTGAAGCGATGTGATCTAGAGCGATTGGCTAAAAAACAAGGCTGGACTGTTAGACGGGGCGGGCAGGAGCCTAGAGTAGCCCACAGAGTTGGCTATGCCAGTGTTCCTATTCCAGGGCATGGCAAACAGGTCATAAAACCCGGACTTGCCCTGACGGTTGCTGGGCGGCTCTATGAGCCGTTCGTAGACCAGGAGTTGCGTAAGCTCCTGCTCCAAAATTTGATTTTGGAAAAGCAGACTCTTGAAGATCAATTTCAGCGCCAACAACAGGAAAAGGAGGATATGGAAATCTCAAACTATTTGTTGCAATGTGAAAATGCTAATCTCAAGGCAGATGTTGAAGCATCTTTTCATTTGGCTGAAGATAGCGAGACGCTCTGCCAAAAGGCAAATAGAATGCGCGATCGAATGCGCCGGAGAGTAATCAATCTTTTATTTAGAATGCGAGAGTTATATTGGGAGAGAGACGAAAGTATTGAAAGTCTTAGACAGATACAATTAGAACTTAAAAAAAGAGAAAATAATACTGAAACTGTCATCCAAAAACTAATCATTTTTTCGAGTTTACTTGATGCTAAAAATCAAGATTATTTGATGAAAATTATTCGTGATTTGAAGGAGACAATTTAGTGAAACTTTCGGAGCGAATGGCTGCCCAGATTGAGGCATTAGAAAACAATACGGCGCGATCGCGCCGAGCGACGGCTGAGGTATTTGCCACGGCTGCGGAGCTAATGCAAGACCAAGACGTTCTGTTGCAGACCCAAAGCTTGCCAGCACAGCCCTCGTTTAACCTGCCGTCAAACGTCTTAGCCGGAAAAGCTTGGACAGTGCCTCAGATGAAAAAAACATTCTCTAATTTCAAAGAAGCTCAATGTCACTATAAAAATCTTTACAATGTCAGGGCTAATGGTTGGGCTAATTTAACCAATAAGGTTAATCTGATTGAGGCAAGTCTTTTCTATCTGGCAACTCACTCTGCCAGATCTCATTCAGTGATAGAAGATTGACAAAAAAATACTCGTAAATTCCATAATGTCAGCCAATTTGTCTGCCTTAAGTTTTGGCATTGCCTGGTGTTTGGCCTGGGGGAAACAACGGACTCCTCAGGTTGATATTTCAATCCTACAAGCGATGCGTCAGGCGCTAAAAAATGGTGATCCAGTGCCGGAAGAGGTGAAGTTATACCTCGATCTCATCCAGTATCTCAATACCTTCCCCTATCCCCAATCTGGCGACGATCTCACAGCCCTGGTCACGAAATATCCCCAGCTTTGGCAGGCCAAAATTGGGTTGGTCTACGGCGGGGCCACCAAAATCAAACAGTATGTCTTTGAAGCCCCCAAGCTGCCCGACATTCGCGGTGCATCGGCTCTGCTCGATCGCATTAACCTCGTAGATCTGCCTGCCTTTTTTCATGGTGAAACCTCAGATCGATTTGAGCAGTGCCAACGCTTTCCTGGCTATTGTCGGCAGGTGCGAGAAGATTGGCTCGACAGGGCTGCCAACTTCCCGGCTCTATCTACTGCCCTGATTCCAGAGTTGATCATTTACTCCACTGGGGGCAATCTGTTGGCCTTGTGTCCGGCGGCATATGTGGATGACCTCGCCAATGCCATTGAAAAGCGCTACACCACAGAAACCCTAACGGCAAACGCCTGCGCTGTAGGTCGGACGTTCCGCCCCTTGGAATTGCGACTGGGGCTGTTAGCTGACCCCATTGGGCAAACCCCTTGGCTGGACTGGTATCAAAAGCAGCAGCAGCACCCCTTGGTGGCCGCCTACTACGACAAACAAGACGGCTCCACTGCCGAAAGATTTGCCGCCCGTAAGAGTTTTAATGAGCTGACCACCCAGTTGGCCATTGATTTTAACCGTCGGCGCGGGGGGCACGATGGGCTGGAGGCCACACGACCCAGCCGCCGCTATCCCCCCATGTTTGAGACTCATCCCTATCTCAGGCGAGACAGTACGGATCGGCGCTTGGCAGCAGGACAGGCTCAGGACTTGCCCGACGCCCCTTATTTTTCAGAAGCAACGGCTCGCAAGCGTTTAATGGGTCAAATTGCCAAGCGAGAGGATCAAAGCGATCACTGGTTTCGCCAGATTGGATGGGATTGGCATCCTGGCGAGGTTGAAAGTTGGGTGCGCCGATTCGAGCAATTTTTAGAAATGCATTCCCACCTGCGCCAGACCTACAACCCTGAATCAATTTCTCTGCAAGAAGCCCGCTCTCTGCGTGAAATTGGCAATGTCAGCAATGGCTTTGTGGCCTACCTCTACGCAGATGGCAACAACATGGGGGGCTATCTCCAGACCCTCAAAACGGCAGAAGACTACCAGCGCTTTAGTGAGATTGTTTCTAAGGCCACGGAGCAGTCGGTCTACTACGCCCTAGCCCAACACCTACAACCCCAACGACTCCACGACATCAATGATGCCGAAACCCAGGGTCGGGATGGCCAGTGGATTCACCCCTTTGAAATTTTGACCATTGGTGGCGATGATGTGATGCTGGTGGTGCCTGCCCACCAAGCCCTAGCGATTGCTAAATCCCTCAGTGAAGCCTTTGAGCGCTTGTTGCTAGAGGCTGACCCCTCCTTTGGGATGCGGCCCCAAACTGCACCCTCAACGCCTGGTGCCATCCATCGCTATTGTCCTGAGTCGGCACCTATCGCTCAATGTCAGCTCAGTATGTCGGTAGGGGTATTGATCACGGCTGAAGATACACCCATCTACTACGCTGAAAACCTTACCAGCCAGTTGCTCAAGTCAGCTAAGAAAAAGGCTAAACAGCTTAAGACTGAGGCCCACTACGCGGGGGGCACTGTTGATTTTCTGGTGATGAAGTCTGTCACGATGCTGTCGTCTGAGATCAGTGAGTTTCGAGAGGCGGGGTTAGTCTTGGGCCACAAGCCCAAACTTAAACTCTTTGGCGCTCCCTATACCCTGCACGAAATAGATGGCTTGTTAAAGACGGGGCAGGCGTTGAAGGCAGCAGGGTTTCCGCGATCGCAGCTCTACCAAATCCGTAGCCTGCTGGAGCGGGGCAAACACACCGCCATCCTCAACTATCGCTACTTCCGGGTGCGGTTATCCGCGGACAAGCAAGCCTTGCTGCAAGATGCCTTTGAGCAGGCTTGGTGTCAACCCAAAGACGCCGATAACCGTGGCAACCTGGCCCCCTGGATGTCACGCCCAGACAAAACCGGCACCACTTACGAAACCATCTGGCGAGAGCTGGTGGATTTGTATCCCTTTATTGAGGCTCAGGATCCGCAGCGGGCTCTGGCCACACCCCCCTCAACCGGAGTTTAGCTATGGTGCAACTGCGTACCCTCCTGCAACCCTCTACCGACACCCTGACCCTAACCGCAATCATTGACACTGCCCTCTGTATTGGGGCGGGTGGCTCCTCAGGGTCGCTGGCCGACAAGCCCATTTTGCGAGCGGTGGATGGGCGCTTACTCATTCCTGGCTCCCATTTGAAAGGACGCCTGCGCCACGAGTGCGAAAAATTGGCCAGAGGATTGGGGTGGCCAATTTGTGACTCCCCAGTCGCCGAGACCATGTGCCCCCAAATTGGCACGAGCCAAGCGGCCTTCCAGCGGCCAGACTATGCCATCGGATCAACCTTTATCGACGGCCACCCCCAATATCACTGCCTCATTTGCCAACTCTTTGGCAATCCGGCCTTGCCCTCTCGCCTGGTGGTCGAGGACTTGGTGTGTGACCTCGAAGCAGAGAGTCTACCCGAAGTCTTGCTTCCGGGGGTCACCCTGAACCGCCGTCGCCGCACGGCTGAAGATCAGCGGCTGTACTTTCTGGAAACGTCCCCCGTGAATGCTCAATTGCCCTTTACAGGCCGCATTTATTTAGAAGCCAACTGCCCAGTCTATGCCAAGGCTCTGATCTTGGCAGCACTGCACCATATCCACGCCCTAGGGGGCAGCAAGTCGGCGGGCTTGGGATGGCTGACCTGGCAGGTGACGGAACCCACCCCAGACGAGACGGCTTGGAACAGACTGGCAACTGTGCTGAGCGTAGGGGAGACCCCATGAAAGAGATTCAAGTGACAATCGAAGCACTGGCTCCCTTGGCGATTGGCCGCCAAAAGCCGGGAGGCTCTATCACTGAAGCCCAGGCTTATATTCCGGGTGCGGTGATGCGGGGAGCAGTTGCGTCTCGCCTGCTCAGTCAAGGAGCTGAGCCAGGAGAACCTCCGAGTGGCGACTTTCAGCGCCTATTTATAGACTCCGATGCGGCCATTTTTGGCAATGCCTACCCCACCCTGCCGGGGCAAGCAGCCCAGGTGCTGCCAGCCACTGCGGTCAGTTCTAAGGCTCAGCCAGGGTTTCGTTCAGAGCAGGCGGCCAATGGGGGTGTGTTTGATACCCTAATTGACCGCTACTGTGCCGAGGGCTACGGGCATCTGTATGACCCCAACTGTCCCCACGGAACTGGGCGGGTCGAACCCTTCGGGGGCTTCTACAGTCAAACCGGCAAGCGCTACCAATCTCATTCTGTGGCCACCCGCCTCTTGACTCGCGTGGGCATTAACCGCCGTCGAGCCACCGCCCAGGAAAAGGTGCTCTACAGCATTGAGGCTATCAACGAGAAGCAACTGGTGACGCACCCGCAAGGCAAAACCTGGCAGCCGACCCACTTTAGTAGCACCATTCGCCTGGATGATGCGGAACTGGCTAATTTGCTTACCCAGTATCTTAATGTCGGCGCTTGGCGCGTGGGCGGCTCTGTGTCGCGGGGGCTGGGGAAAGTGGCGCTCAGCGCGCAACTCAAGGACTATCAATCTCAAACGGCTCAACGCCTCAAAGCCTTTAACGCGCAACTGCAACAACGCTGGCGCACGTGGCAAGTCTTTGGCTCACCTCAAACACCGTTGGCAAGCAACCTCAGTTTTTTTACCCTAGATTTAGAATCCGATGCCATTTTGGTTGACCAGTGGCGACGCACAACAGTGATTTCTCCAGGGCTGCTCTGCCAAATGGCCAAGGTCGAAGATCCAGATCTGAGGCTCCATGCGTCCTACAGCAGTTATGACTATGGCTCGGGTTGGAATGTCGCCTGGGGACTGATGAAGGATGTAGAATTGTTGACCCTGAAGGGGGCAGTCTACTTGTATAGCACCCCCCATCTGGATCAATGGCTGCCAGCCTTAGAGCGGTTAGAACAACGAGGGGTAGGCGAACGCACCTCTGAGGGGTTGGGCCAGGTTCAAGTTTGCAGTGCATTTCATCGTATCTTTCGGGAGTCTGCGGTATGAGCTTCAGTGATGAGCAACAAATCGAACTCAGAATTCAAAAGGGGATTCGTGAGGCTGAAGATCAGCTCGTAATCTGGATTCAGGACGCATTAGACAAGTGTGACTATCCCAGCAGTGGTCGAGACAAACTAGAAGAATCTCAGTTTCGCAATCTAGTCCGGGTTTCGGACACCACCGAAAGCCCGGAAGTGGTCAAGAATTTTCTCCGCTACCAGGTGGGTCGCGATCAAAAGTGGGGGCGAGGTAGCAAGTCTTTGGCGGAGCGCATTGTTGGTGACATTGATGGCAATTTGAAAAAAATTGCCCAAGACATTGCCAAACAGGTGAATCGTCAAGATTTTCAGGAAATTCACATCAATTTGGTTCGTCGTTATTTGGGCTATGGGGCGCGCCACTTGAAATATCGAAATGATGGACGTGCTTAGCTTTATGACTCCTTGATGTAAGTTTATCTATGAGACATATACTCATTTGTACTGCGGGCGCTAGCTTGCTCATGAATCTCAGGAACTTGAAAGACCCAAGTCTTCAAGGTGCGCTTCGAGATCAAAACTTGTTTCCACTGACTCAATTCCTAATGGGTTGTGACAATACAGATCGTCGATGTGGTGCAGAAATTAACTCGATTACCAGTATTTTTCACAAGGGGTTACTGGATAATCTTGGGCGTTTGATTTTCCTGGTCTCAGATACAGATGATGGAATACTAATTGGAAAACTCTTAAAGCAATACTATGAACAGACAAGTAATTCCATTCGTTTTAAGGCCGTTGAATATCGGGTTCTTTCTGGCTTAAAAGATGATGATATTCATGCCTTCAAACAGAAAGGATTGAGAAATCTGGTGCATGAAATTAGTGCTGAGGTCAGAAAGTTTTCAGCAGAGACCATTGCTATTAATGCGACGGGTGGCTACAAAGCACAAATTTCCTTTGCAGGAATGATTGGTCAGGCATTAGATATTCCTGTTTATTATTTATTTGAAAAATTTTCTGAGGTTATTGAGCTGCCACCACAGCCGATTGCGCTGGATCTATCCCTATGGCTGAATCACTATCTTTTATTTGAGCAACTAGAGACAGATTCTTTGATTGAGAAGTCCACGCTTACAGCAGAGAATTTATTTGTTGGTAATAATTTAGAAGCCCTGCTAGATCAAGAAGAAATTAATGGTCGTTCATATGTTTCTCTTTCCGCCATGGGTGTTTTATTTCATGAAAGATCGCGACTTCAGTTTGAGAAGCAGAAAACCACCTTACTGTCTTTGATTCCAACAGATGATACACTTCCCAAGACAAAAAAGATTCATATTCGAGATGATCACGGCAAAGATATTCTTGAAGCTTTTGCCTTAAAAATTTGTCATTCTCCCTATGTCAAATCTGTAATCAACTCCCTTCCCTTCAATCCCAATATGTCAGACTGTATTCGTCGGACTTTTGCTGATGGAAAGGTTGAATTTGTATTGCATTGGACTGATCGGGGGCTGGGAATGTGTGTGCAAACAACCGGTCGCAATCTTGCTGAAACGAACAGTATTGCTCTACATCTAAAGCATGAGTACGAGAAGTCTTAATCCCAATCCTGATTGTGATCAATATAACGGGAAATCATTGAAATGGCATACAGTAATTTTACGATTTCTAGCTTTCAACAAGAGTTTCAAATCACAATTGAAGAGCAACGAGATCTATTTGCGAATATTCAGCCAGTTTCTCCATCAGACTTGCTAAGTATGATTTTAGATGAGTATTTGTCTCTGGCTATTAATATCAATAGTGAAAAGGCTCGCTCTGAATTTATTATTGCTCCGGTTTTGGGAGATGTTCGCCGACAAAGCCATCACCAAATTTCTTTATTTTCTGGCAAGGAATTTGATGTTGACCCAGCAAAGGGCTTATCGGGGTATTGTGACTTCATTCTCTGTCTCTCTCAGGAACAGCTCTATATCAAAGCACCAGTGATGATTGTAATTGAAGCCAAAAATGAGAATATTATTGGGGGGCTTGGGCAATGCATGGCTGCAATGTTAGCTTCCCAAATCTTTAATCAAAGATCCGGTGAGTCGATTGAAACCATTTATGGTGCAGTGACGACGGGCACCAATTGGCGATTTCTCAAGTTATGCCATCAAATCGTTCATCTGGACAAAACAGAATATTACATTCGAGATATTGATCGAATTTTGGGAATTTTAGTTGAGCCTGCTAGAGCTTTATTGAGTCCTTCTATCTAAGTTTGATGACCATCCCTCTCAACGGCATGGTACTGAACCTGATGTCAACCCAAGTCCTGAAATGAATTTACCTAATCTGGAAATACTAACCTATGTCCTCATTTCAAAAGTATACAACCCACATTCAGCAGGTGTGGCATGGGATGAAATAAATTTGAGGTTGTCCCTCA
>NZ_WVIC01000005.1 GCF_009939295.1 Petrachloros mirabilis ULC683 | reverse complement strand
CATTACAGATGATGATATTAATATCATCTAAGTACCCTTGCTTCTTGAGATTTTCTAAAAATACAGCCATTTTTATACCCTACGCTATTCACTAAAACTACTTTTCTGGAAGTGCTATGATATTCAGCTTTCCTTGAATGTCTTGAGAAGAGCTGATTTCAACTAGCTCTTTCAAAAAGGGCTGATAGTAATGCAACCGATAGCCTTTCGCAACCAAAAATTCAGAAACCGCCAAATTACTGCCTTGGCTTCCAGAAATATTCTCGTAAAGAATAACGGGTCTAGATTGCTCCAGAAGATTTTGACTTCCTTGCAAAACCGGAACTTCATGACCCTCGGCATCAATTTTGAGAAAGTCAACTTGGCTTAAACCTTCTCGCTCACAGAGCGAATCTAAGGTAAAACATTCAATTTCTTCAAATGCTCCTTCCACCTCTCCTTCCATCAACTGGTTGAGTTCACTGGCAGACTGTACTGCTAACTTACTTATGCCATTACGATCACTCGCTGCCCCAGCACAAACCTTCACCCAGCCCAGACTGTTAACTCGACAGGTTTCCTTTAACAAACGCACACAACCTGAAAATGGCTCTACCGCTAAGACTTTGCCAGTCGAGCCAACTTGCCTAGCCGCACTGAACGTGTAGACCCCGGCGTTGGCTCCTACATCTATGACTGTCATACCCGGTTTGAGCCAGTGCCTCCAAAACTCCATTTCCTTTTCAAACCAATCCCCTTGAGCCAGCAACACACTAGTAACAATACTCCGGAAACTCGGCTCTACGGCCAATAACAGATCAGGCTCAAAAGTTAGATAGGTAAACGAACTATCCACAGCCAATTCAGCCCACCTCCACTCTCGGGACTGATGGGATTGCATACCTTTCCCCCGATCCAACCAGGTTTGTGCCAGCGCTATATTTCCCTGATCGCGGTAAGCAATTGCTAGGGCTTGCATCGCTGGCGATGAGTCAGGCGCTAAACCCCTAGCGCGTTGTAAGAAATACAACCCTTCCTGACGCTGGGCAACCAAATGCGAAATACCAGCTTGCAAATTCAACACAATCGAATCTGGCAACTGCTGAACGGCTAATTGTAGAAGCCTTAGCCCTGAGGCATTGTAAAAAACAAACTGAGCAAAACATAATGCCCAAGCCGAGAGCTTCAAAGCCTGGGTATAACCGTCCGACTCCAACAACAGTTCCTGCAAGTCTGTGGGTTGCCCCGGTTCAGTTTCAACTTTCGTCGGCAAAAAAATTAACCCAGCCGGAATCGTATAGTGGCTATCAAACGTAGCCTGTAGATACTGAATAAAGCTCGTGAATGCCAGCTTAATGGCTTCATCCAGTTCACCAATTAAGCTATAGGACAGTGCCAGATGTGCTTGACATAGTGGGTGCCCCATCTTAGCGCCTTGATCCAGCGCTTCTACCGCCATCTCAAAAAAGAGCTTGCGCGAAAACTCATCACTGGAGCGCTGCGCCTCAATCAGTGCCACGACCCCCACATTATTAAAGTCTACAGCCGTCTGCGGGGTTTGCCATTGTGTATCGAGTAACTGCTGTTTAACCTTCAGCAGAGACAGACGACTCAGTTCGCAACCGCTTTCTTTGATGTGCTGGAAGTAAGCGTCCAGATACGAAACATCTGGCTCCATGGCGTTCCCCTTGCGTAAATGCTCTCAGCTTACATTACCCATTTTGGCAGACCAGATAACGTGCGTTGACAGTTCAATCTGCCCCAAGTCCAATTTCGGGATGATTCCCTCCATTCACATTCAGGGTATTTTGAGTATTGAAAGAAATGGGGTTAGATGTCATGGAGCAATCAAACTTCTTTAAACTAATAGGCACACTGGTGCTGGGCCTCGGCAGCGCTGCCGCCATCGCCGCATTGCAGCTCCAAAACTTCCAAACCCTCGAACCCGACCTCACCGCCACCCTCACCCCAGAACAAGCCACCCAAACCCTCACCCAAGAAACCAACGACCTTAACCTCCTCAGCCGCCTCCCCGATCTTGGCTTCAGCAACCTAATCGCCAACTGGGCCTACCTCAAATACCTGCAATACTTCGGTGACATCCCCGCCCGCCGTCAAACCGGCTTTGGCCTTGCTCCCGACTACTTCGACATCACCATCAACCGCGACCCCCACTTCCTCAGAGCCTACCTCTTCCTTTACAACGGCGTCTCCCTCTATGCAGGCCAACCCCAAGGTGCCGTTGACCTCATGGCCACCGGACTCAGCCAACTCACCCCCCAAACCGATCCCCAGGCCTATTACATTTGGCGCTACAAAGCCACCGCCGAACTCCTCTTCCTCGGTGACCCCCAAGCCGCCCGTCAGTCTTTCCAAACCGCCGCCGACTGGGCCAGCCACTTCGACGACCCCGAAAGCCAAGCGGTTGCCGCAGCCTCCCAGCGCACCGCCGACTTCCTGGCTCAAAACCCCGACAGCCGCGAAGCCCAGATCGAGTCCTGGTTCAATGTCTTTCTTTACTCCTTCGACCCCGCCGTCCAAGAATTGGCTCGTGAACGAATCGACACCCTCGGCGGTCGCCTAGAGATCACCTCCGACGGCAGAGCCACCGTGCGGATACCAATGGAGTAGTCAGCCTAGACAAGCTGCTCACCCCGTCATCACCCCCTGCCAATCTTCCAGATAAATCCGCTGCACTTGCTCACTCGCTGAGCTTCGGTGTAAACACAAGCCTGAGAAAAACGATTTCACCCTGCATTTGCCCCCTACATCCCCCATTCTGGGGGACTGTGAGATATTCAGAACTCCCCAAATTGGGGCGAGTGTAAGAATGTTAGAGGCTTTTTAATCATCTTCTTAAATTTGTGTGCACACGGCAGCTCGCTGGGAGGGCAAAGAACCGCTAAGATACAATCAAACTAGCCCCATTTCCATGAGTCGCTGGATCAACTTTCTGGCCCTGCTGCCCAGCACCAGCCTCACCCTGCTGATTATCAGCATCGCCTTTTTGAGGTTTTACGATGAAACCGACTTCCTCATCCTCGGACAACTCACCAGTCCCCGCCTCTGGAGCAACCGACTCACCCTGGCAGCCATCGTGGTGGCAGTGGTTAATCTCGGCGTTGAGTGGAACCGTCGAAATCGAGAAACAGATCGCCTGGATCGAGCAGAGGGACAAAGAGCTGAGGATGAGAGACGAAGAAGAGAAAATCGAGCACGAGCAGCAGCTCGCCGAGCTGAAGAGGCAGAACGCCAGACTCGCCGAGCTAGAGTCGAAATTGAACGAGATCTTGCACTCCTGACCTTTTTGGCTGACCCCTCAGAGCAGAATCGGCAGAAGTTGACCCAGGCGATCGCCCTTCTGTCTGAGTACCGCGACAGCCTCTAACCCAACCCATCAGCTTTAGCCTTGGGCCGCCAACCACGCCTCCAGATCCGCCAGTTGCTCAAAATCCAGCAGTGCCTCCCCCAGCGCTTCTAGCTGCGGCACACTTAAAACCTGCACCTGGACAATGATTGCAGCAGGTAGAGTTCCCAATCGGCGTTGCAACAGACGCAACACCAAAGATTGTTCTCCCTCCTGTCGTCCTTCCTGTCGTCCCTCTTGTCGTCCCTCCTCCAGCGCCTCTTGAAACACCCGGGTCTGCCGTAACTCACTGATGCCTAACATTTGCTCAATCACCTCACGACTCAACTGCGGAAACTTATAGACCACAACCGTCTCAATCAATTCTATTAAATTTGACCGCTGCCAGTCCGCCTGCGGTTGCTGCTGCGCGATGGCCAACAACCCCTTAGCTTGTGCCACCGCCACATCCTGATCCGCCCCAATTAACTGGATAATTCCCAAGCCTACCGATTCCGTGGCCACCTCTTGCCAGTCCTCTAGATAGACCCGCTGCACTTGCTCACTGCCCAACAACGAGCGGAATAGATGCTGCTGAGTTGCCTCGACTGAGCGCCTTGGGAAAATCACCACAGCCCGCCAGTCTACCGTTTGGGGGTGTTGGGACAGAAATAGAAAAATCTCAGCAAAAAACCGACCATAAAAGTGTGGGTCATCTTGAAACTGCACTTCCAGGAACACCACCGTTTGGCTAGAGGCGTTGGGGGTTGGCAGCAATACCCCATCAATGCGAAAAGCCAATTGCTTAATTTCTACCGAGCGAAATTCATAACCCCGTGCCAATTGGGCTGACTGTCCCAGGAGTTCAAAAAGAAGACCCGGTTGGGTTTGAAACAGACGAAAGAAGATGGAGTCGGTTTTCAAAACTTTCCCTGCAATGGCAGTGGTCTTATTGTAGAGCAGAGGCTAAGCAGTGGAGGGTCTGAAGTGGCAAGAATCGCTAAGATACAATCAAACTAGATCATCCCCAATGAACCGCTGGATCAACTTTCTCGCTCTGCTGCCCAGCACCAGCCTAACCCTGCTGATTATTAGCATCGCCTTTTTGAGGTTTTACGATGAAACCGACTTCCTCATCCTCGGACAACTCACCAGTCCCCGCCTCTGGAGCAACCGACTCACCCTGGCAGCCATCGTGGTGGCAGTGGTTAATCTCGGCGTTGAGTGGAACCGTCGAAATCGAGAAACAGATCGCCTGGATCGAGCAGAGGGACAAAGAGCTGAGGATGAGAGACGAAGAAGAGAAAATCGAGCACGAGCAGCAGCTCGCCGAGCTGAAGAGGCAAACCGAAGAGCTGAGGCAGAAAAACAAGCGGCTCGCCGAGCTAGAGTCGAAGTTGAACGAGATCTTGCACTCCTGACCTTTTTGGCTGACCCCTCAGAGCAGAATCGGCAGAGGTTGACCCAGGCGATCGCCCTTTTGTCTGAATACCGCGACAGCCTCTAACCTACAAAAATGGTGAAGTCAATGGAAAATGTCAACTCCTTAGACATGCTAGAGTGCCATCCTGACAAGGTCAGCGGTGCGTGGGTCTTTAAAGGAACTCGTGTTCCAGTCTCTGCCTTCTTTGAAAATCTCAAAGATGGGGCTTCCATCGATCAGTTTCTGGAATGGTTCCCAGGAGTTGCTCGCGCCCAAGTGGAAGCCCTATTGGATTATGAACTTAGCCAACCGCCAGATTGCCATCGTCGTTTTGATGACGACCTCATGGCCGCGCATCCTGCAACATACTGATCGCATTCAAGCAGTTGTCAATGCCATTCAACCCAGCACCTACCAAGAAATCCTGATTGGATAGTCCTTAGCCGTACCCCCAACCCATGAACCGCTGGAGCAACTTCTTGCCCTGCTGTCTAGCACCAGCCTCATCCTACTGATTATCAGCATTGCCTTTTTGTTGGCGCAAGCCTGCCGGAGGCATGGTTCTACGATGAAACCGATTTAGCCCTGATCCGCCAACCATGCATCCAGATCCGCCAGTAGCTCAAAATCCAGCAGCGCCTCTTGAAACACCCGGGTCTGCCGTAGCTCACTGATGCCTAACATTTGCTCAATTACCTCACGACTCAACTGCGGAAACTTATAGACCACAACCGTCTCAATCAATTCTATTAAATTTGACCGCTCCCAGTCTGCTTGGGGTTGCTGCTGCGCAATGACCAACTAACTAAAATTCCCGCTTCTCTCTGGATGGGTAAGATATCGAGAACATCGGTTTGGGCACAATACTTTAAGTCGTTGTCAAGCTGTAGATGCAGCAGCCGTTGGCCATGACTGGCCTGCTCTAAGAGGGAAAGCAGGTTGTGTTGATAACTTTGAAAGAGTGCGAGTGCCGCCACAGCTTCATCATTCCCGGCTAAATTTTTGAGGGGCTGCTGCTCCATCGCCAAAAGGCTATCCAGAATTGCACCAGCACAGACTGTATCTTCAAGGGAAAAACTGCCCTCCCAGCCCGAGCCGACCATCCAGACTGTTTCTGGCTGATGTTGGTGGAGATACTGCACGACTGCGAGGCGATTGATCAAGGCGGCAGCTAAAACAATGGGAGTATCTTGAATGCGCTGAAGGGCTCGGGTGCCATTGGTGGTGCTCATAAAGATACGACAGTTGGCCACCCGCTCGGCGGTACAGTCTAAGGGTGAGTTTCCTAAATCAAATCCGGCTACTTTTTGTCCCCCTCGTTCTCCAATGCGGAGCCCAGGCTTGGGAGCCCAAGATTCACGGGTGTGGGTTAGGGCTTCTAGATCGCTGAAAACCTGAACCGCTTCTGCCCCTGCTGCCAGTAAGGTGGCAATGGTGGTGGTGGCTCGTAACACATCAATGGCAATGGCTAAGTTCGGGGAGCCGTCAGGGGGAACTGCTTCGGGCGTGTGATAAAAAAACAGCTTCATGAGAGCCAGTGGCTTACAGCAAAATCAACGGAGACGAAAAACTGGCAACTGTCCAAAGTGAGTCTACCCCGATTTGGTGAGTGTCACACTTCTAAATCGGCTGCGATATACGCGCCAATCTTGGATTCTATTCTTCAACCTATCTAGCTTCTTAAATTTCCCCTTGCACAGGGTAGCTCTAGGGTGTAATGGTTTAACACTATTGCCTAGTACCGCTGTTGTTACTGTCCTAAGCCTTGCTGCAAGAGTGTTCCCAGGCCATCGGTTGACTCAAGTAATTGCAGAGCTTTGCGCAGATCGACGGTCATGGTAGGGGTGGGGTAAGCCTCTAAGAAGGTAATCACTCCTAGTCCTTCTGGGGAGGCTGCTGCCACAATCAATGCTCCTCGCATCGCTTGCTTTTCGGCACCGCCAGGGAGTCGGGTGACTTCGGCGACTTGGTTGAGTAGGGGTTCTCCGAGGGGCGATCGCAGCAGTTGATCGGTGGCTCGCACATCAAAGGGAAATTTAGTTTGCAGTCCTTTCAACAGCGATGCTCGCTGCTCTGTGCTGACCAATCGCAGCAGCGCAGCTAAATCAGGTGGGGCAACTTCAGTTTCTGCAAACTGACGCAGATCGGACACCGACACCGAGCGGCCAAAGGGTCCATAAAAAATGCTGATTTTTTCAGCCGCCACACTGGGCTGGGTTGTAGCTCCCACCCCCAAAACCATTAGGGTACCGGAAATTCCCACTAGCCAGTGCTTTAGACCCGTCAGCATAGTACAATGCTCCCCTTTATAACATCTAACCCAGTAAACCTGAGATTTTGCAGGCTCTTACTGAAAATTACCAGATTGGCTGCAAATTTGTCAGGTTTTACAAAGCCTTTACACTTGTCGTCTCCAAGGTCAAAGAAAGTTCCCCAACTGCTTGACTGCCGCCTGTAGGCGCTCTGAACTGTGAACCAGAGCAAAGCGGACATAGCCTTCTCCCGACTTCCCAAAGCCTGCACCGGGTGCGGCGGCAATGCCGGTTTGGAGGACTAGTTCTTGACAAAACTTGACCGAATGTTGCTGCCAAGGTGGGGGCAACGCAGCCCAAACATACAGGGTGGCTTCAGGGGTGGGAACTGACCAGCCAATTTGGTGCAGGGCAGCGACAAACACATCGCGCCGTTGGCGAAATGTGTCTACAGTTTGGGCAATGTCCGATTGGCAGGCAGTGAGTGCTGTGATTGCCCCTTGCAGAATTCCCTGATATTGGTTAAAGTCCACCACGGCTTTGACTTGCCGCAAGGCTCGAATTAAGTCGGCATTACCAATGGCATAGCCAATCCGAAAGCCCCCCATGTTATAAGACTTTGAGAAGGTAAAAAATTCAATGGAGCGGGTTCGTTTCCGGTCGGCTTGCAGCACTGAGGGCATCACCTGATTTCCGAAAGCTAAGTCTACATAAGGAAAGTCATGCACCAAAATTAGATCGTGGTGCTGGCAAAATTGCACGGCGTCTTCAAAAAAGTCGAGGGGTGCGATCGCAGTCGTCGGATTATGGGGATAACTCAACACCATCATCCGAGCCCGTGCCAACACCGCAGCCGGAATCTGGTCAAACTGGGGCAAGAACCCATGCTCAACCCGCAACGCCATCGGATAAACCTGCCCCCCCGCCAAGTAAACCCCCCCCCCATGGGACGGATACCCCGGATCTTGAAGCAGCGCATAGTCCCCCGGATTCAGAATTGCTAAAGGCAAGTGAGCGGTTCCCTCCTGGGAGCCAATCAATGTCAGCACCTCAGTCTCAGGATTCACGGCCAGATGATAGCGCTGTTCATACCAATCCGCCACCGCCTGCCGAAAGGCGCGGGTGCCGTGAAACATCAAATAGCCATGGGTACTGGGGTCTTGAAGCGCCTCAGCAATAGACGCCAGTATTTTGTCTGAAACCGGTAGATCCGAAGACCCCAGCGATAAATCCAGAACAGACTGACCGTTAAGTCGAGCCTGCTGCTTAGCTTGATCCATATCAGCAAACACATTGGTCTGCAGCGGCCTCAAGCGATCGGCAAATTGGATCATGTCATCAGGTCAATGAGGAGGGCATCAGGCATTGTCGATTTGATTGCGTAGTTCTTCGAGTTCCGCATCCACCACCGCACTGTCAGGGCGCGTTGCTGTCGGCTCACCCGCTGGCAGCGACGCCGGATTCGCTGCCCCCGCCGGAAGGGAAGGATTGTCCATCTGAGCCTTCAAAAGCTGAAGCTCGGCATCGAGATCCCCACCAGATTCTAGGGCAGCAAACTGACTATCCAAGTTATCACTCGCCAACTCAGCATAGGCTGAAGAACGGGCCTCAATTTCCATCACCTTGTCTTCCATGCGCTCAAAAGCCGCAAACGCACTAGTAGTATCAACCCGACCCATCGCCTGATTGATTTGCTCATTCGCCTTAGCGGCACGGGCTCGAGCCGTCAACATATCCTTCTTGGTCTTGGCTTCAGCAATCTTGCTCTCAAGCCCCGTCATTTGACGCTTGAGGGTATCCACCTGCGTCGTAGACTGATCCAGTTGTGTCTTTAGACTATTGGCCGTTTCCGTAAAAGTTTGCCTGCGAGAGAGCGCCTCTCGGGCCAGATTCTCATCCCCCTTTTGCAGCGCCAGTTGAGCCCGACGGTACCACTCATTCGACTGGGTTTGCGCTTGATTGTACTGCTGCTCTAGGCGTTTTTGAGCTGCGATCGCCTGAGCCACAGCTTGGCGAAGCTGCACCTGATCTTCCTGCATATCATTGACCGTCTGCTCCAAGATCTTCTCCGGATCTTCCGCAGAGCTAACGAGGGCATTAAGGTTCGAACGAATTACCCGACTCACGCGGTCAAATAGTCCCATGGCTTGGTTTTTCCTTACTTCAACGTTGACAGACCCTAGTTCTAGACTAGCGAAACTCCATAAATCTTGAATCTAGCCCCAGTCTCACCCACCGACAGCTAAACCACTTGTTGTTATATTGCCCCACGCAAAAGGACTAGACTCATTGTACTGTAACCCCCTGGCTGGCCTTCATGGGCAAGACACCACCAGTCTTCTACTTAGTTCGTGACCACCTGTGCCGGCAACCCCTGACGTCTCAAACTCTCCGCAAATTGCTGGGCTTCAGCCTCATCCTCAATCGCACCCAGTTGAATTTCACCACCCGTGTAAAAGGCATCCGGCACCAGTGCCCGAGCCGCCTCTAGCGTCACCGCCTCTCCCCCTTCTGCCACCACCACATAAAACAGGCCAGATGCAGTTGCCTGATCCGTCGTCTCCCCCTGGGGAGATAATTGACCCAGATTGGACAAATTTAAAGCTGGGAACTCACGATTGGCCAAATTCGGTCCACTGGGGGTGGTGCTCCGAGACAGGGGAGCAGAGCTAGCCCCAGTCACAGTGGGAGGGTTTGCTTTAGAAGCAGGCACTTCAGAGGTTTCTTCAGAGGTTTCCGGCCTAGGTTCTGGCCCTCGTTGACGCATCTGATGCCACAGCAAGAGCCCCCCAAAGACCACCCCCACTGCCACCGCCCAAATCCAGCGATAGCCAGCCCAAGGGGAAGGCAGCTCATCGAGATCCTCCCGCAGCCTGGGAGACTCATCAGTATCCATATGCTTGAGCAGCGCTTCGGAAGACTCAAGATAATCTTCAATGGCAGGGTCTAAATAACTCTCAAGGGGCACATTCGCCTTGTTCGAACTGAGCCGCTGGTCTGCGATGACAGACCCCTGTCCGGCAACCAAAACATCTTCAGATAGACTAGATCCCGAAACCCCAGACAGAGAATTTGGCTCGCTCAGTCCATCAACTTCATGCCCCCCCTCAACTTCAGGCGCATTCAAGCCCCTGTGATCGGGGTCAGAATCCAGACCACTCAACTCCGCAGAACCCGCAACCGCACCTTCTGATTCCCCAAAATCCGCCTCAACAGAGCCATCAGATCGAGACTCTCCATGGGCAGCCTCCACATCGGGCGCTTCTGACAAAAAAGGCTCTAATGCAGAAGACATCGTCTCAGATGATTTATGAGATGGGCTAACAGACTCCGGCAACAAGGGGGCTTGAGCATAAGGCTGTCGCTGCTGCCGAAATAAAGTCAGCTCTGACTCTAGAGTGACATCAAGAGCCCCAAGAACTTCCGGAAGTTGAGCATAGGGCGGAACGACAGTATCTAAACGTAGGGTGTTCATGCCAATCAAAAGAGCGCGACGCTTGCACAGTACTGGACGCGATTCTAGTCTACAGATCAGCCCCCCGAAAAGCCTGGTGCCATCCCCTGTCTACCAGTTTTGACCGCACCGAATCAGACAAACGACCCAACCTCTCACCTTGAGTGTCCCCCCAGCTAGGTAATTAAAGTTAACATATTGTTCACTTATTGTAACATATTCGTTTTGCCAGAAAGGGTAAGTTTGAGGGAAGGCCGCAGCCTCAAATTCAGGAGCCTAGCGGTTTTTCTCAGCAAGCCTTGGCTTGGCAGTGCTACACATTTTTTAAAGAACAAAATGCGTAGACACGAATCGTTTTAATCTAAGAGTTGATAAAAACCACCCTGGCAGTCTCGCTATACCAGTCTTCTGGAATTTCTAAATTTCTTAGAGAAATCTTAGAAAATGGCGTGTTAGTTGTGTCGTCAGGTTTACGCAGTCATCTGAAGGGAGCCTTCGAACGCAAATGATAGTTAAGGCAAGTGGAGGAAGCTCGGTTGCTCGTCCGCAGTTATATCAAACCGTACCGACCGCAACCATTATCCAAGCGGAACAGCAAGACCGATTTTTGCAACAGGGAGAACTGGACGAACTTGCGGTGTTCCTCAGTTCCGGCACCAAACGCCTAGAAATTGCCTCAATTCTGGCAAAAAACTCAGCAGCCATTGTCTCTCGAGCCGCCAACCGAATTTTTGTTGGTGGTTCCCCAATGGCCTACCTAGAGCGGCCCAAGGTTGAAGCACTCCAAACCATAACGGTGGGGGATGAGTCTGTACAACCCGGAACTGCTTCTTATATCGAAAGCAAAGGCAGCTTCTTAGATGGGCTGCGATCAGTCTTTAGCACAGGTGGGCCAGGTGGCCCTGCACCCGTTGGGTTCAGAGCGATTAACATTGCTCGCTACGGCCCAGCGAATATGCAAAAATCTTTGCGAGACCTAGACTGGTTTTTGCGCTACACCACCTACGCGATTGTGGCTGGTGACCCCAATATTCTGGTGGTGAATGTCCGAGGATTGCGCGAGGTCATTGAGCGAGCCTGCTCTGGAGACGCCACCACCGTAGCGCTCCAAGAAATGTTGCGAGCGACCCTCTCCTACTTCCGAGATGATTTAGACGCAGCTCAAGTCATTACCCAGTACTTTGAGGTATTGATCAAAGAGTTCAAAGCGGCAACGCCCTCAAATAAGCTACGGCAGCGCAACTCAACAGATCTTCAAGGACTCACCCTACCCCAGATCTATCACAACGCCGCCGAGCGCCGTCCCAAATTTGTGATGAAGCCGGGTCTATCCACCTCGGAAAAAAATCAAGTCGTGAAAGCGGCCTACCGGCAAGTCTTTGAGCGAGATATTACCCGAGCCTACAGCCTCTCTATCTCCGACCTGGAATCCAAGGTCAAAAACTGCGAAATTTCCATGAAGGAGTTTATTCGCCGTTTGGGCAAATCTCCGCTCTATCGTAAAAACTTCTATGAGCCTTTCATCAATAGTCGTGCCCTGGAACTAGCCTTTCGGCATTTCTTGGGGCGTGGACCTAGCAGCCGCGAAGAAGTCCAACGCTACTTCTCCATTGTCTCCCTCGGAGGCTTAAGTGCGCTGGTGGATGCCCTGGTAGATTCCCCAGAATACAGCGACTACTTCGGTGAAGAAACAGTCCCCTACCTCCGTGGCCTAGGCGAAGAAGCCCAAGAATGCCGCAACTGGGGGGCGCAGCAAAATCTGCTGCGCTACAGCGCACCTTTCCGCAAGACCCCTGAGTTTCTGACTATCTTTGCCTCCCAGGATCAGCCCCTGCCCGACCAACATGTTTACGGGTCAGGCAATGATGCCCTAGAAATTCAATTTGGGGCGATTTTCCCCCAAGAAACTCGCAACCCAACCGCCAAAGCCTCGCCTTTTGGCAAAGATGCTCGTCGGATTCTCATCCATCAGGGTGCTGGCATCAATAACCAGCTCAGCAATCCCCAAGCTCGCGGAGTGGCACCGGGTTCCTTAGGAGCCAAAGTCTTTAAGCTCGATCAACTGCCCATCAGCGGCAAGCGTAAAGCGGCCAACGTTCAGTTTGCTGAGCAGTCCACCCAAGCTGTTATTCGAGCTGCCTACCTTCAAGTCTTTGGTCGAGATGTTTACGATGGCCAGCGGCAGAAAGTAGCCGAAATTCGCCTGGAAAATGGCGAAATCACAGTGCGCGAGTTCGTCCGGATCTTGGCTAAATCCAATGTCTTCCGAGGGCTATACTGGACACCGCTGTATGTCTGTAAAGCCATTGAATACATTCATCGACGGTTGCTGGGGCGTCCTACCTATGGCCGTCAAGAGATGAACCGCTACTTTGATATCTCGGCCAAGAAAGGATTCTATGCCCTAGTCGATGCCATTCTCGACAACCCCGAGTACAGCGAAGCGTTTGGAGAAGATACCGTTCCCTACGAGCGCTATTTAACGCCTGCCGGTCAGTCCCTCCGCTCCTTGCGGGTGGGCAGCATCGGAGAAGCTGGCCTAGCCACACCAGCAGAAGCCACGCCACGCTTTATTGAGCTTGGAGCCGCCGATCCACTACAAACTGAGCCTTCTAACCAATTCCGAGCTAGCCAAGGGGTCAGCAAGCAGCGGGAACAAACCAAGATCTTTAAGCTCACTGGCACCCAGGATAAGACCGCACTCAAAATTCTGATTCAGGCTTCCTATCGCCAAATCTTCGAGCGGGATGTTGATCCGTATATCATTAAAAATGAATTTACGGTTTTAGAAACCCAGCTCAGCAATCAAGATATTACCGTCAAGGAATTCATTGAGCGCTTAGGAGCCTCAAAACTCTACCAAAAAGAGTTTTATATGCCCTATCCCAATACCAAGGTGATTGAACTAGGCACCAAGCACTTTTTGGGTCGGGCTCCCCTAGATCAGGCGGAAATTCGCAAGTATAACCAAATTTTGGCTAATGACGGCATCAAAGCCTTCATTCGTGCCATGGTGAATACCCCCGAGTATGCGGAAGCCTTTGGAGAAGATACGGTACCCTATCGTCGCTTCCCCACGTTGCCAGCAGCCAATTTCCCCAACACAGAGCGGCTTTATAACCAGCTCACCAAGCAAGATGCTTCCATTGTGGTGCCCAGCTTTTCCACCACTCCATCCAGGTTGGATCATTCCCAGACGCCGATGATGGCAGCCCTAGGCCAATCGGCTCAAGGGAGCAGCGGTGCTGTGCCTTCCTCTCTGGCAGAGGTTGGCCGGATCTCCTTTTCCTCAGCCGAAGAGACTGAGGTTGAGAGTGTCAATGTCCGAGGGGTTCCACGGGTCTATCGACTCAAGCCAGGTGCCACCAGGGATGACATCCATGAAGCGATGACAGCACTCTATGATCAGGTCTTTGATCTCTATGGCGATCCAGTGCCAGACTCCCTGCGTCATCCCCACCTTGAGCAACAGCTCTACGCCCGAACCATCACCATCAGGGATTTTGTGCAGACCTTGGTGGTCTCAGAAGCCTATCAAGCTCGTTTCTGTGCCAAATATCCCACGGGTAAGGTGATTGAGTTCCTCTTCCGGCATTTGCTGGGGCGGGCACCAGAACCAGCCGAGCAGATCGAAATGATCGATCAGTTCGTCGCCAAGGGGCTGTCACAGGTTGTCCAAACCCTGATTCACAGCGAAGAGTACACTCGCTACTTCGGCAGTGATGTTGTGCCCTATAAGCGTCTTCCGAGTCTATCGGTAAAGGGCTAAGCCCTAGCTCCTTTGACTCCAGGGCAGTCTTGATAGCTGTTCGGCTCACGAGATTGTCCTGGAGCTAAGCTTATTTACAAAATCTTACAAAGCCTTACAAAACGTCACACCTTTTTCAGAACCGCGACCCCAATATTGGGCTGGCGAGTATTTTTTTCTGATCAAAATAATGGGGTGTCCTTGACCGTGACTAGGGTTGAGCCTTGATTTTGTAGAGGGGAATCTGGAAGGCTTTGACTGATGAGAAATATTAAAAACTATTACGGCTCAGTTATCATGATCACCGGAATGCCAGACAATAAATTCGTGAGATAGCTGTACTGAAATAGTTCAAGCTAAGCCTGATGGCTTCAGGTTTGTTCAAATCAAGGTCGTCAACTACGAGTCTTTCCCTAAGGATGCTCAGGCAAATCTGTTAGGGCTTCAGGCTTGGCAGGTATAGACCTTGATGAGCGCCGTCTAAGATGCATCTGGTTTATTTTCTTTCTTTAACTGGAGGAATCCATCAATGAGTGTTGTCACGAAATCAATCGTGAATGCGGACGCAGAAGCCCGCTATCTAAGCCCAGGTGAGTTGGATCGAATCAAGAGCTTCGTGACCGGTGGTGAGCGTCGGCTTCGCATTGCTCAAGTTTTGACCGAAAACCGGGAGCGAATTGTGAAGCAAGCGGGTGATCAACTGTTTCAAAAGCGCCCCGATGTTGTTTCTCCTGGCGGCAACGCCTATGGCCAAGAAATGACCGCGACCTGCTTGCGTGACCTAGACTACTACCTGCGTCTCGTCACCTATGGTGTGGTGTCCGGTGATGTCACCCCCATTGAAGAAATTGGAATTGTGGGTGTCAAAGAAATGTACAACTCCTTGGGAACTCCCATCCCGGGTGTTGCTGAAGGTGTCCGTGGGCTAAAAAATGCTGCTGCCTCTTTGCTGTCTGGCGAAGATGCTGCTGAAGCAGGTGCCTATTTTGACTTTGTCATCGGCGCGATGCAGTAGTCTGAACTACACCCTGAAAACATTCGTTTTAGGTTGCGAACATTTTAAGGAAGCAAGATTATGCAAGACGCAATTACCTCAGTGATCAATTCATCCGATGTGCAGGGCAAGTACCTGGACGCTGCCTCTCTAGACAAGCTAAAAGGCTATTTCCAAACCGGTGAACTCCGAGTACGGGCAGCCGGTGTGATTAGCGCCAATGCTGCTGCTATTGTCAAAGAAGCCGTTGCCAAGTCCTTGCTGTACTCTGATGTCACCCGTCCCGGTGGCAACATGTACACCACCCGTCGCTATGCGGCCTGTATCCGTGACTTGGACTACTACCTACGCTACGCCACCTATGCCATGTTGGCTGGTGACGCTTCCATTTTGGATGAGCGTGTACTCAATGGTTTGAAAGAGACCTACAATTCCTTGGGTGTCCCTGTTACCTCTACAGTGCAAGCGATCCAAGCCATCAAAGAAGTTACGGCTGGTCTAGTTGGTGCAGATGCTGGCAGAGAAATGGGTGTCTACCTTGACTACATCTGCTCTGGGCTTAGCTAAGCTTCTGGCTGGCTACCTCTCTCAGGCAGCATAAATTAGAGAGTCTGGGAATCAAGGAGTCGATGCTAGCTTGTCAAAGACTGATCTCACAGGGTGTTGAGATAAGTTTTAGCAATCTAGGGCTGTTCCTGGGTTCCCAGACTTTGAGTATTGACCAGAGGGGTATTGCAGTGCCCTTCAGATTGGGTCTCTCAAGACTGAACGACTGAACGATTGTCTTTGCTGCGATCGCAACTTGTAGAAAACCCACCACCCCCTACTGCCTGGTTAAAGGCTTAAGCTTGTTTGACTCGACGACCCTCATTTCAAGGAGATTGCAGATATGCGCATGTTTAAAGTTACAGCCTGTGTCCCCAGCCAAACCCGCATCCGAACCCAGCGCGAACTCCAAAACACCTATTTTACGAAACTAGTTCCCTTTGACAACTGGTTCCAAGAGCAGCAGCGAATCATGAAAATGGGTGGCAAAATTGTTAAGGTTCGCTTGGCCACAGGTAAACCGGGTACTAACGCTGGCTTGGATTAAATAAATCCAAAAACTGGATGTAGATATAAAAATTGATTTTCCCTAGAGGTCAAGTTGACCTCTTTTTTGTTGATTTTCGCTATACTGGCTTCGACTTTTGCTGGGCTGGACTTCCCTGTGAACCTTCGTCGCTTTATCCCCTTTCTAGATCCATCTGTTCAAGATTGGTCTTTTGAAGCCCGCCTCTTGTACCGGTTAACCTTTGCCTGGTTATTTGTGGGGCTGGTTGTGCTGTTCTCAGCCTCCTACCACGTCGGGGTTGTTGAGAATGTGGGTGGCCTATTTTACTTTAGCCGTCAGCTTCTATGGGTGGGGGTTGGCCTAGTCGCCTTTTGTGGGGTCTTGCATACATCGCTGCAAAAACAATTTAAGCTTGCCCCCTTTGGGTTTTTCCTGTTTTTACTCCTGATCTTTGCGACTCGAATACCTGGACTGGGAGAATCTGCTTACGGAGCCACGCGCTGGATTAAAATTGGGCCCATTCCCCTCCAGCCCTCAGAGTTAATGAAGCCCTTCTTGATTTTGCAGGGAGCCTTAGTCTTTGGATATTGGTCTCGGCTGAGCCTGCGCGACCGGTTACAGTGGTTGGGTCTGTTCTCGCTGACACTGTTGGGAATCTTAATCCAGCCCAACCTGAGTACGACTTCTCTGAGTGGCATGTCTCTATGGCTCATGGCACTAGCTGCCGGTTTACCCTTGAGTTCCCTGGGATTAACGGCTTTTGGAGGGGTCGGCTTAGCTGCTATCAGTGTCAGCTTGAATGAATACCAGCTTAAACGAGTCACCTCATTTCTTGACCCTTGGTCTGATCCCCTTGGAGATGCCTTTCAACTGGTGCAAAGCTTGATTGCCATTGGTTCCGGAGGAGTTGGGGGGGCTGGCTTTGGCCTGTCCCAGCAAAAGCTTTCTTACTTACCGATTCAGCATACTGACTTCATTTTTTCCATCTATGCGGAAGAATATGGCTTGGTAGGGAGCCTGTTTTTAATTGGAATTTTGATGACCTATAGTTTTCTGGGGCTGCGGGTCAGCCTCAAAACAGTAGACCCCATTCGGCGTCTGGTTGCCATTGGGGCTACGGTGTTTTTGGTGGGACAATCCCTGCTCAATATTGGGGTTGCCACTGGGGTGCTTCCCACGACTGGATTGCCCCTACCCATGTTTAGCTATGGGGGCAGTTCAATGATTGCTAGCCTCATGATCTCTGCTTTGCTCATTCGTGTTGCTAGAGAAAGCCAGGGCGCTGATGTGATTCCCCTTTATGCTGAAGCAACGCCACCACCTCTGCGCCCCCCAATTTCCCAGCCCAGAAGTCTACAGATCTTTTCCTCACCCCCTGCTTCCAGCGCCAAATCTGCATCATCTCGGCGATTGCCATCTACTCAGACTTCTCGCTCGGGGGGGCGCACCAAGCCGGATCTTCCCCCTCGGTTGCCCGTGCAGACATCTACCCTGGGGTCTCGCTCTCAGCGCCGCTTGGGTTCGCAGCCGCGACCCAGGGCTGCGGTGCCCCCAAAAACGAGTTCTGTCTGGCGCTGGCCCCTCGGGAACTCCTCGAATCCTCGTCGCTAAAGCTAAGACTGCCCCAGATTCAGTTCAGGGCAATTGGTGACTCACACCCCTGAGCCAGTTTGGCTACCATGGAGTCGGGGGACTAATGCCAGGATGAAGGAGGTGCTTCAAGCAGCCTCTAAACCAAAACAATGATTGAAACGCTGCAAGTTAAGCTGTACTACTTTGAACAATTTGCCAACACCTTGGTTTCAGCACAGCTTACCCATCTCTCGGGGATCAGTGTTGGAGTTATGTTTATGGCTGGCCTGCTGACGAGCTTAACGCCCTGCACCCTATCGATGTTGCCCATTACGGTGGGCTATATCGGAGGCTACGAAACAAGCAGTCGGTGGCAGGGGCTGCGTCAGTCCTGTGGCTTTGTGCTGGGTCTGGCCACAACCTTAACTGGACTAGGAGTTGCGGCAGCTATCGTGGGTCGCGTCTATGGCCAAGTGGGTTGGGGTGTGACCCTAGCCGTCAGTTTGATCGCCATTCTCATGGGGTTCCAACTGCTGGAGATTGTGGTGGTGCCTTGGCCAAAGTGGGGGGCTTGCCTCGATTTGCCGAGCCAGAACCTGCCTGCTGAAGTTCGGGCTTATTTTATTGGGGCAATCTTTGGTTTGGTGGCGTCTCCATGCAGTACGCCAGTGCTGGCCACCTTGTTGGCTTGGCTTTCAACCACTCAGGATCCAGTTTTAGGTGGAGGACTGCTTCTAGCCTACACGGTGGGGTATGCCTCGCCCTTGGTTCTGGCGGGGGTTTTTACGGCTTCCCTGAAACGATTTCTAAGTCTGCGGCGGTGGTCAGGATGGGTGATGCCAACCAGTGGGGTGTTGCTGATCGGGTTTGGGGTGTTTTCTTTGCTTTCACGCGTAGGTTCTCTGGTGTTGTAGGCTGATTGATGACAGTTGAGTAGGTTTGCATGGCACTATCTGGGTCGGTGCGCTTTTGGAAACAACAGGTGTTGCCATTGTTGGCCAATTTACGGTTAGCAATAGTTTTGCTGCTGGCGATTGCGGTTTTTAGTATTGCCGGTACGGTGATTGAGCAGGGTCAGCCCTTGGCCTTTTATCAGGCTAATTATCCGGAAGATCCGGCTCTATTTGGGTTTTTGTCCTGGACAGTGATCCGGACACTGGGGCTGAATCAGGTGTACCAAACCTGGTGGTTTATGGGACTGCTGGCGCTATTTGGCAGTAGCTTGATTGCCTGCACCTTTACCCGCCAACTCCCTGCTTTGCGAGCTGCTCGGGGGTGGAAATACTACCAGCGTCCCAGCCAGTTTGAAAAATTGGCCTGTAGTTCCACGTTGAAGGCTGGGTCTTTGGGATGCCTTCAGGCCGCCCTAGAGCAACGCCGCTACCGTGTGTTTGCGGCTGATCATACGTTGTATGCGCGCAAGGGTCTGATGGGGCGCATTGGCCCAATCGTGGTTCATGTCAGTTTGATTTTAATTTTACTAGGGGCGATTTGGGGCAGCTTGACCGGCTTTATGGCTCAGGAGTTTGTCCCCAGTGGCGAAACGTTCAAGGTTGAGCATATTGTCCAGGCTGGTCCTTGGTCAGCATCGCATCTGCCTCAGCACTGGTCTGTGAAGGTTAACCGCTTTTGGATTGATTACACACCAGAAGGCAAGATTGATCAGTTTTACTCTGATCTCTCAATCTTGAATCAGCAAGGCGAGCCAGTGGATCGTCAAACTATTCATGTGAATAAGCCGCTGTCTTACCAGGGGGTGACGCTCTATCAGGCAGATTGGTCGGTGGCGGCTGTACAGGTGACGCTCAATCGCAGTCCTGTTTTGCAACTGCCTATGGCTCCCTTAGAGCTAGAGGGGGGCGGACGTATTTGGGGAACTTGGGTGCCAACGCAGCCAGATTTGTCGACAGGGGTTTCGGTATTGGCGCGGGATTTACAGGGAACGGTACTGGTCTATGATATGACCGGTAAACTGGTATCAACTCTGCGCCGGGGCATGTCTATGACAGTAGAAGGTGTGACCTTAACCTTGGTCGATGTAGTGGGCAGTACTGGTTTGCAAATCAAGGCTGACCCAGGGATTCCATTGATTTATGCCGGGTTTGGTCTGCTGATGTTGGGGGTGTTGATGAGCTATGTTTCGCACTCCCAGGTATGGGCGCTGCTAGACGAGGGGGTGATCTATATCGGGGGGCGCACCAATCGCGCCCAAATTACGTTTGAGCAAGAGTTTATGAGTACCCTGGCTGAATTAGTCGGGGGTCTTGAGCAGCCCATGACTCAACTGAGTGTCTGATAACTGAGTGTTCCGTCAGGAAAGGTTTGAGAGCCTACGACTCCTCAAAATTTAACTCCCATAAACTTTTTGGCACTCAGCTATCCCTTAAAACAACGTTGACAGACCACTGAGCTTCTTATGAAAGATGTGAATACCAAAACTGGATCGAGGCAGATTTCTGCCAGACTGAGGGCTGAAGCCAAGGCTCCTTTTCGAGGGCTGCGGCACTTTTTCTATTTGGCTTTTGCGGTGTCTGGTGCTTTGGGTGTATTTATTTTTGCGCTCAAGCTGGTGGCTGGAGAACCGATGGCGACAGGTGTGCCCAACTTGCTGTTGCAGTTAGGGGTGGTGGCGCTGATGGTGGGGCTATGGCGCTGGGATCAACCGCCTGCTAACCCCTAAATCATGCGTTGTTCAATGGCCCACCGAGCCAGCTCGGTGCGGTTACTGAGTCCTGTTTTGCCGAGCATATTGCTGACATGACTCTCAACGGTTCGCTGGCTAACGCTGAGATCAGTAGCAATTTCGCGGTTGGACATTCCCTTGGCTACAAATTGCAGCACCTTTTGCTCTGTGGGGGTCAGCTCTACATCAAAGGGCACCTGAATGGTGACTTCTCCTTCGAGGGCGCTCCCTCGTTGCTGAATGATGCGTGATGCTTGTTTGAGGGAGGCTTCAATTTGGGCAACCAGCTCGTCTGGTTCAAAGGGCTTAACCATGTAAACATCTGCGCCGGTATTGAGACCGGTTACGCGATCTTGAGTTTGCCCTTTGGCGGAGAGAAATAAGACGGGAAGCCAACTGGTTTGGGGGTTTTCTCGCACGCGCTTGACAAAGGAGTATCCGTCCATCTCAGGCATCATCACATCGCAGATGATTAAATTTGGAATCTCTGCTGCTAACACCTGTAAGGCTTCTTGGCCGTTTCTAGCGGTTGCTACTTCGTAGCCTCGCAACTCTAAGTAGTCTTTGACGAGGAGGACGAGGTTGGGGTCATCATCAATGAGGAGCAGTTTATGGTGCTCTGGGGTTGACTTTTCAGACATGCTGATTCCTCGTTTCTTAACAGACAGGGATGGCATTTAGGCAGTCTTCGTGAAGCTGAGCAAGACGTTGTAGATCTTGCGGTGGATCATGCCTTAACGGTAGTTAGGGGAACTGTATATTCACACCTAAGTGTTAGGTTTCCCGCCTGAGCTTGATTTCTATACAACTGCCCCTTATCCTGAATCACTCAGGTGGAAATAGCAAGTCGATTTCACTGGCAGCTTGGTGTCTGAGACAGGGGGCTAGACTCATTCGCTAAAGAAAATTCTTCCCTGGCATTTAGGGTGTCTAAGCCATCCCATACGGTTTGGAGTAAGCGATCTAATCCGAGCTGGCTCACAGCAGAAATACACTGTACAGGAAACAGGCTGGTGGGCTGGAGGTGCGATCGCACCTCTGCCACCGTTGCGGCATCCAGGGCATCAATTTTGCTAAGGGCCACAATTTGGGGACGTTCAGACAGCCCGTGGCCGTAGGCGTGCAACTCTTGCTGAATCACCGCCAACGCCTCCATGGGATTGGGTTGGGTCGCATCAATCACATGAACCAGCAACCGAGTCCGCTCAATGTGACGCAGAAACTCATGCCCCAGACCCAGACCCGTGTGAGCCCCTGCGATTAGCCCAGGAATGTCTGCAAAGACTACCCCATCCCCATCTCCCCGGGGCACAACTCCAAGATTAGGCACTAGGGTGGTGAAGGGATAATCTGCAATCTTGGGACGCGCCGCAGATAACACAGAAATGAGCGTTGACTTGCCCGCGTTGGGGAGTCCAATGATACCCACCTCTGCCAGTAATTTCAGCTCTAGGCGGAGTGAACGAACTTCACCCGGCAGTCCAGGTAGCGCCCGTTCAGGGGCGCGATTGCGATTACTGAGAAAGTGTTTATTCCCCAGGCCGCCCTTGCCCCCTTGCGCCACCACCAAGGTTTGACCAGGCTGGGTGAGGTCGCCCATGATCACATCGGTGTCTGCCTCATAAGCCACCGTCCCATAGGGCACCTCAATAATCAAATCCTGGCCAGATGCCCCTGTCAGATTTTTGGGGCCACCCCGTTGCCCCTTCTCGGCTGCAAACAAATGCACATAGTGAAAATCCAGGAGAGTTTGAAGCTGGGGGGTCGCCCTCAGAATCACAGATCCCCCATGCCCCCCATTGCCCCCGGCTGGCCCTCCAGCGGGCACATATTTTTCCCGGCGAAAGGCGACCATGCCATCGCCACCGTCACCGCCTTGAACTTGGATTTCAACATGATCAATAAAGCGCATGGAACTTAGGTCAATAGGGGATAGGGAGGCAAAGCATTAAAACTCGCCATAGCCCAGGGCTTGAACCTGTGCCAAGACAGCTTCATAGGCGACTTCAAGTTGAGCCAGCAGGGTTGGAACCGTCGATTGCGGCAGGGATGAGGCTTCAATTTCAGCCGCTAGGTGCTGGAGGGTGCGCGCCCCAATATTGCCACTGGCACCCTTAAGCTGATGGGCTGATTGACGAAGGGTTGGCCAATCCTGGTGCTGATAAGCAGTCTGAATTTCAGAGATTTGGTGTTGGACATCAGCCACGAACAGGGTCAAGATTTCTTGCTCAAAGGCTTGATCTCCCCCGGAATATTCTTCCAAATAGATCAGATCAATGGGCTGAGCTTTCATCATTCAATTGCAGGCATAGGTTCAATTAAGGCCGCGAAAACGGTCGTCCCGAAATTTCAGTCTCTCACCGCTTTGACCCGTTTGGCCTCTATTCTAGTCTAGACATAAAATTTTTCCACCCACGCGCACCCTTATGCCCCCCAGTTAAGCTACTGTGTACACACAAATCTAAGAAGATGATTTAAAAGCCTCTAACATCCTTACACTCGCCCCCCTGCCCCCCTCGCGAAGCGTGCCCGAAGGGCGTAATTTGGGGGGTTCTGAATATCTCACAGTCCCCCAGAATGGGGGATGTAGGGGGCAAATGCAGGGTGAAATCGTTTTTCTCAGACTTGTGTGTACACGGTAGACATTAGGGGGGATGCAAGTCAAGGGGTAATCTTAATTCTCAGGGGGTACGGTAGGCTGTGGTGGGATTTGGCTAAAGCGAGTATAGGTGATGCGCGAAATTTGGCGAATTAATTCTTGAGCCCGAGAGTCATTGTGAGGACGAGCAACCAGGACGGCAGCGGCATAGGTTTGGCCATTGGGGGTGCTAATCAAGCCAGCATCGCCAACCACAGAGCCAATATCTCCCGTTTTATGGGCGATGCTGGCGCCTTCGCCTAGCCCTTGGGGCAAGAGGGTGTTGGTTACTGTTCGACTCATAATCTCTAGGGCTTTGGTGCGACTGGCCTCCGACAAAAGCTCACCCTCCCCTAACCGCAAAAACACTGTGGCTAGATCCATGGGGCTCACCAGGTTAGTGCCTTCAAGATCTGGGAGCAGGTTTTCAATTTTGGTGTGTTGCAACCCCCAACTTTGAAACCGCTGGTTCAGAGCCGCAGCTCCTCCCAGGCGATCGATCAGCATGTTGGTTGCCGTGTTGTCGCTGATTGTAATCATCAGGTCAGCAATTTCTAAGGCTGGATACTCACTGTTGGGGGGATCGTATTGAATAGAGCCCGCTTCAGAGGCGATTAGGTCGGGGCGCATCACCAGGGATTCGTCTAGACGCACTTGGCCAGCATCTACGGCCTGGAAAAATGCAATCAAGATGGGAATTTTAATCGTGCTGGCTGCTGAAAAAACTCGATCGCCTGACAGGTTCAGGAAATGGCCAGTGTCTAAGCTATAGAAAAAAGCTCCGGGGGTCAGGCCACTTTGGGCGGCAGCTAACGTCTCTACCTCAGCTTTAACATCGGCTAGTTCTTGGTCAGCACTGAGCTGGAGGACTTGCCCCATCGATACCATGGCAGAGGGCGAATCCAATGGCTCGTCTAAAGACTCTGATTCGGTGGCTTCAGGTGCCAAAACATCGGCCAATTCTACCTTTTGCTCGGGGTGTAGAGTGGCAAGAACGGTACCTGCGATCGCAGCAATTCCCAGCCCTATAATCAGCAAACGTACCCCGTACAAAGGCAACTTCCAGAGCCACCCCCCCCGAGGCGCGGATGGAGCAACCGGAGAAGCGACAACGGCTCCAGAATGGCTGCGCAGGGGAGGAGCTGGAGCAGTTTCCGGCAAAGGCAGGGCAAGAGAGCCCTCAGCCCCGTGACGGCCAGGAAGTTGAGGGGGCAAAGCCCGAACTTGGCGCTGATCTCCAGGCTGAGGGAGCTGATGCATCTGTCGATGGGAACTGCGAGGCGTGGGCATCCCTCGTCTCACCCGACTAGCCGGATGAGCCAGATCAGTCCGTTGGCGTCCCTGCCGCTGAAGATACCTGCGGTGGGCTTTACGATTCATTGCCGGTCGAGAATAGGGGGACACAGCCAGCTCCTTGCCAACTTTAAAATCAAAAAAGGCGACTCTATTCTACCGATTTAAACGAATTTTCCAAGCAATTTGTCGTAAAACACCCCGTAACATTGCCAACTCTCTCTCAGAGAGTTGCGTGCGATTAAACAAACGGCGCAGTTTAGCCATGCGAACGGCAGCCGTGTGGGGGTATACAAACCCCACCTCAAGCAGCAGTGCTTGCAACTGCTCATAGAATCCCTCGATCTGATCTACCATAGCCAATTTGGAGCAGACAGCCTGGGCATCTGAGTCTCGAACCCCAGCGATTGACTCAGAGAGTTGAGACTGAGTGATTGAAGACTCAAGAGCCGCTTGGCGCAGTTCGTAGCAACACACTGCAACCGCTTGGGCAAGATTCAGGGCTGGATAGGCAGCACTGCTGTCAATCCGGATGTATCGCTGAGCCAAACTCAGCTCTTGGTTGCTCAACCCGCGATCTTCAGGGCCAAAGACCAGGGCAGCAGGCATTTTCAGCAACCAAGGCAGCCCCTCCCGAGGTGAAACTGGCTGCAAATTCAGGTGGCGAGGCCGGGCGGTTGTCGCCATAACCCGCTGTGTGCCTTGCAGAGCTGTCTTCAAATCTGGAACACATTCTGCTTGCTCAAGCACATCCTGGGCATGGACAGCCATTTTGATGGCTTCCTCGCCCTGGGGATTGCACTGAGGGTTCACCAACACTAGGTGGTGCAAGCCCATATTTTTCATGACCCGAGCAATCATTCCCACGTTGAGAGATCCTGCGGGCTGCACTAGGACAATCCGCAAAGCCTCCATCTGAGACTCCAGGACAAATAAAGGCTCAGGGTTCGACATCGGTAACCACTAGACCCCCAGGGGCAAAATAGAGATGGACAAAAATGCTGAGGAACTCAGGCAAAAAAATGCCCCCAGTGCTATTGGTAAGCTTACTTTTATACTCAACAGTTGCAGGTACTTTGCCAATGGGCACACCCCGTCATGAATCGACCGCGTTCTAAGTCTGAGCTGCCAACCAAGATTTGTCCAGTTTGCCAGCGTCCCTTTACCTGGCGCAAAAAGTGGGCAAACTGTTGGGAAGAGGTACGGTACTGCTCTCAGCGATGTCGGCGTCATCGAGATGACGGGGACAGCCGGTCTTCAACTCGACCCCCTCAAGACCCTCGCCATTGACCTACCGGGTATGCCCTAGCTCCATTGGCGAGATCTGCTCCTAGCCTGGGGGCATTAGATCTTCTCAGGGGTGGGTTTTGAGGGGCAGTCACGATGTACCTGCAAACTTTGAGTTGACAGAAACCCCTAGAGAACGCAAACTTTGAAGTAAAAATTGCCAGAATGGGGTCTAAAGATGGAATTTATGCCAAATAACATTTTGTTTTCTGAGCTTCAGAAGCTGATATTCTAAAATCCGTTATTTAAGGTTGCAACGTCAATAGATGGGATTACCATAAAAAATCCATCGGTGTGGTGTGAATAAGGAGTAAAGCAACAACATGACTACAGCGGTTGACTTGAGTGGGCGGCCGTTCCATTTCATTGGAGTGGGAGGCATTGGTATGTCAGCACTGGCCTATGTGCTAGCCAAGCGTCAAGTACCGGTGTCTGGCTCAGATATTCGGGCTAGTCACCTCACCCAGCAATTACAAGAGTTAGGAACCCAGGTGTTTCTAACCCAAAGTGCCGCCAACCTAAAGGGGGATGCCAGGCACCTCAACCCTAGATCTTCCGAGCAGTTTGCTGTTTTGCCCCAGGTCATTTGCTCGACTGCAATTCAAGACGCAAACCCTGAATACCAAGCAGCAGTGCAAATGGGATGTCCCATTTATCATCGCTCTGATTTGTTGGCAGCCCTGATCGCGGAAGCTCCATGCAGTATTGCTGTGGCTGGAACCCACGGCAAAACAACCACCAGTAGCTTAATTGGCTATACCCTTCTTAAGGTGGGCCTAGACCCCACCATTATTGTGGGCGGCGAAGTGGCCGCCTGGAAGGGCAATGCGCGGGTTGGCAACAGCCCGTACTTGGTTGCTGAGGCGGATGAATCCGATGGCTCTCTGGTGAAGTTTAGACCCCAGATTGGGGTGATCACCAATGTCGAGCTAGATCATCCAGACCACTATCAAACTTTGGATGCCGTGGTGGATGTGTTTCAGACCTTTGCCCGTCGCTGCCAAACTGTGGTCGTGTCCCTAGATTGTGAAACTATTCGCGATCGCATCCTCAGCCCATTGTGTCCCCCCCACTTTATTACCTATAGCCTCGACCCCAACAGCGGTGCCGACTACACCGTTGACCAAGTTTGCTACGGCTCTGAAGGCACCACCGCCCAGCTTATCGAACGAGGGGTGAATCTAGGGCAGTTGCAGCTCCAGCTACTCGGCCAACATAATCTCAGCAATGCCCTGGCTGCTGTCGCTGTGGCACGTCATCTGGGAACTGAGTTCTCCAGCCTCGTAACTGCGATCACCAGCTTTCGAGGGGCACAACGACGATTTGAATTGCGCGGTGAAGCCCATGGTATTCGCTTCATTGACGACTATGCCCACCATCCCAGCGAAGTCCGCGTCACCCTGGCCTCTGCCCGGCTCCAAGTCAAACCAGGACGACGAGAGTATCCCCATCGCGTGGTTGCCGTGTTTCAACCCCATCGCTACAGCCGCATCCACACCTTTTTGGATGACTTTAGCCAATCTTTTGGAGACGCCGATCAAGTCGTCGTCACCGACATTTACAGTGCGGGAGAATCTAACCACACCCGACTCAATGGCGATCTCGTCAGCCAGTCCATTGCCACCCACCATCCCCAAGTAACCTATCAACCCACCCTGGCCGAAGTTTCAACTTACTTGGAACAACACCTACAGCCAGGAGATTTGGTGATATTCTTAGGGGCTGGCAGCCTGAACAGCATCATTTCAGATTTAGTCACTTTTTTTGAACAACTGGAATCCATGGGACATTCCTTGGCAGAGGCGGTGGCATAATGACCCAGGCATTGTCTTCACCCTTACCATTGCCTGAGATTGATCTGCCCATTCAAGCCAACGCCAGCTTGGCAAACTTAACCACCTTTCGAGTTGGCGGCAAGGCCGAATGGCTGGCCTCCCCTCATTCTGTAGAGGAGATCCAGGCTTGTTATGCTTGGGCCAGCGACCAAGGCTTGCCAGTCATGCTCATCGGCGCTGGCTCCAACTTACTGATTAGCGATCGCGGCCTTTCTGGACTGATCCTCTCGACTCGCCATCTGCGCCAGCAAACCCTCGAACCCACTGGACGGCTCTGCGTCGAAGCCGGCAAGCCCCTGCCCCGACTAGCTTGGCAAGTCGCCCGACGCGGGTGGTCTGGGCTTGAATGGGCAGTGGGCATCCCCGGCACCGTGGGGGGTGCTGTCGTCATGAACGCTGGCGCCCACGGAGGCTGCATGGCCGATAGCCTTGTTGAAGCCCATGTGATCAGCCAAAGTGGCAGACTCCAGATCCTCACCAAAGATGACCTGAAATATGGCTATCGAACCTCCATTTTGCAACAGTCCCCCCAAGTGTTAGTTCGGGCTGTTTTACAGCTCATGCCAGGGCAGTCTCCCGCAGAGATTTCTGCGCTCACCCAGTCCCACCTTGATCACCGGCTGCAAACCCAGCCCTACGATCATCCCAGCTGCGGCAGTGTGTTTCGGAATCCACAGCCGCAAACTGCTGGCTGGCTGATCGAACAAACCGGGTTGAAGGGGCATCAAATTGGCGGAGCCCAAGTCTCTGAAAAACATGCCAATTTTATTCTCAATCGCGGCCACGCCACTGCCCAAGACATCCATACCCTCATTTACGAGATCCAGGCACGGGTTCAAGCCCGCTGGGGCGTATTGCTGCACCCTGAAGTTAAAATGTTGGGTATATTTGATGCGGTGACCGAAGACGGCTTGGACACTGGGACTGTCACTGGGACTGTAACGTCATAATTCCAGCTCAGAAAGCCCCAAGTCACCTTGGCATCATGGCACCGAAGACCTTTAGTAACACACAACAGACTATGGCACAAGGACAAGGATTTGGATTTGGCCTCGGCAAAATGAAAGAACTCGCTGACGCCATCAAAAAAGCACAGCAAGTTCAAGAAGGTGCCAAGCAGCTTCAAGAAGATCTAGAAAGCATGGAAATTGAGGGCGACGCTGGCGGCGGCCTCGTCAAAGTTGTGATGAGCGGCAATCAAGAGCCCTTGCGCGTTGAAATTTCCCAGGATGCTCTAGCAGAAGGTGTTGAAGTGCTATCTGATCTGGTGCTGACAGCCATGCAAGACTCCTACCAAAAGTCCACCACCACCATGCGCGAACGCATGGAATCCCTCACCGATGGCCTGAACTTGCCCGGTCTTAGCTAAGCTCAGATCGTCAACTCAGTCGATGTTCGGCATAGCCTCCCCAGAGGTCATCTCTGGAGACTGTGAACTGAAGTCTTTTTGAATCTGTCCTAAATCTGGGTGAGGAAACTTGTTCCCCAGACAGGTTGTCAGGTGTCTCTAGATTTAACATTTGACAACTGTCCCCTCACCTCGATATAGTTAGGATTTGGTAGAAATTACTCACCATCCCCTTCTAGTCTCCTGACTCCCATGCCCACAATCCAGCAACTCATTCGCAACGAACGCCAAAAAGCTCAGAAAAAGACAAAGTCCCCAGCTCTAAAGAGCTGTCCGCAGCGTCGGGGCGTTTGCACCCGTGTCTACACGACCACTCCCAAGAAACCTAATTCAGCGTTGCGCAAGGTGGCACGGGTTCGGTTGACTTCTGGTTTTGAAGTTACAGCCTATATTCCTGGCATTGGACATAACCTTCAGGAGCATTCAGTGGTAATGATCCGAGGTGGCCGGGTCAAGGATCTGCCGGGGGTTCGCTATCACATTATTCGAGGCACTCTGGATACTGCTGGCGTCAAAGATCGACGTCAAGGACGGTCTAAATACGGTGCCAAACGTCCCAAGCAATAGCCTAGACCGAGCTTATTGTGCTTGGTGTTGACGCTTGAGGGGGCGATGGTCAAAGACCAGCCTACAGCCATCGTCTCCAATTTTCTGCCCGACTCTAGCCCCCATTCAGTTCTTCAAGTCCTGCTGGGTCGAGAGCATTTGGGGTGTTTATGACTCCAGACCTGTCTCAACCCCCATTGATTACACCATTGTCGTTCATCACTTAAAGGTTATCCATGTCTCGTCGTGTCCGTGCGCCCAAGCGACCCATCCCCTCTGACCCTGTCTACAACAGCCGTCTGATCACCATGACCGTGCGTCGTCTCATGAAAAGCGGCAAAAAATCTTTGGCGTCACGTATTCTGTATGACGCCCTCAAAGTCGTCGAGGAACGGACGGGACGAGAAGCCCTCGAAGTCTTTGAAACCGCCGTTCGTAACGCTACCCCACTGGTTGAGGTCAAACCGCGACGAGTGGGCGGAGCCACCTATCAGGTTCCCATGGAAGTGAGATCAGAGCGTGGGGTTGCCCTAGCCCTGCGCTGGTTGGTGCAGTTTTCGCGTCAGCGTCCGGGGCGCTCCATGACCGCGAAGTTGGCCAACGAACTGATTGACGCCGCCAATGAAACGGGCGGCACCATTCGCAAGCGGGAAGAAACCCACCGCATGGCTGAGTCCAACAAGGCCTTTGCCCACTATCGCTACTAAAGTAGGCGGCAGTTAATGCTATCCACCTCTTATCGGCTCAGCAGCCACCCACCTCTAGTAGCCCACCTTGTTTTTTGCAAAAGTATAGAATTGTTACAGAATTGCCGTCATTAACGTATTGCGAATGGCATTGCTAGGACGAAGGAGGTAGCTGTGGCACGTTCCGTCCCCCTTAAACGAGTGCGTAATATCGGAATTGCGGCTCATATTGATGCAGGTAAAACAACCACCACCGAACGAATTTTATTTTACTCGGGTGTGGTTCATAAAATTGGCGAGGTTCACGATGGCAACACCGTAACCGACTGGATGGCTCAAGAACGTGAGCGGGGCATTACGATTACAGCTGCGGCCATTACTACCAACTGGAAAGATTATCAAATTAACATCATTGACACCCCAGGACATGTTGACTTCACCATTGAAGTTGAGCGATCCATGCGGGTTCTCGATGGGGTCATTGCTGTTTTTTGCTCCGTGGGTGGTGTGCAACCGCAGTCTGAGACCGTCTGGCGACAAGCAGATCGCTATGCCGTCCCTCGGATTGTCTTTGTCAACAAAATGGATCGAACCGGTGCCGACTTTTATCGGGTTTATCACCAAATTCGTGATCGCCTGCGAGCGAATGCCGTCCCCATACAACTGCCCATCGGCAGTGAAAATAACCTGCGCGGCATCATTGACTTAGTGGCTCTAAAAGCCTATCTCTACAACAACGACTTAGGCACAGATATTCAACAGGTCGAAATTCCGGAAGAAATGCAGGAAATCTCCCAAAAATTTCGCACTCAACTCGTAGAAGCGGTTGCTGAGTCTGATGACAGCTTAATGGAAAAATACCTCGAAGGTGAAACCCTTTCTGAAGCTGAAATTCGAGACGCGCTCCGCCAAGGCACCATTTCCGGAACCATTGTTCCCATGCTCTGTGGATCGGCCTTTAAGAATAAAGGGGTACAGCTACTCCTAGATGCGGTCATTGACTATTTGCCCGCACCCCTTGATGTGCCCCCTATCAAGGGCACCCTGGCTGACGGCACTGTGATCGAACGCCACGCCAATGATGACGAGCCGTTATCGGCTCTGGCCTTTAAGATCATGTCTGATCCCTACGGGCGACTCACATTTTTACGGGTCTACTCTGGCATTCTCAAGAAAGGTAGCTACGTTCTCAACACCACCAAAAATAAAAAAGAGCGGATCTCTCGGCTCATTGTCCTGAAGGCTGACGAGCGCATTGAAGTAGACGAATTGCGGGCTGGAGATTTGGGAGCAGCCTTGGGTCTCAAAGATACCTTCACCGGTGATACCCTGTGTGATGAAGGAGAGTCTGTTCTCCTAGAATCTCTCTATATTCCTGAACCTGTGATTTCCGTGGCGGTTGAACCCAAGACCAAGCAAGATATGGAAAAGCTGTCCAAGGCGCTCCAGTCCTTGTCAGAAGAAGACCCTACCTTTCGGGTGAGTGTTGACCCCGAAACCAACCAGACCGTGATTGCTGGCATGGGAGAACTCCACCTAGAAATTTTGGTGGATCGGATGCTTCGTGAATTCAAGGTGGAGGCCAATGTCGGCGCACCTCAGGTTGCCTACCGAGAAACCATTCGCAAAGCCGTTCAAGCAGAAGGCAAATTTATTCGCCAAAGCGGTGGCAAAGGCCAGTATGGCCATGTGGTCATTGAACTAGAACCAGGAGATCCGGGCACTGGCTTTGAATTTATCTCTAAGATTGTCGGTGGCACGGTTCCCAAGGAATATATTAATCCCGCCGCCCAAGGGATGAAGGAAGCTTGTGCATCGGGTATTTTGGCAGGCTATCCCCTCATTGATGTCAGGGCAACGCTGATTGACGGCTCTTACCATGATGTTGACTCCTCGGAAATGGCCTTTAAGATTGCTGGCTCAATGGCCATCAAAGAGGGGGTTACAAAAGCTTCACCCGCCCTACTTGAGCCTATGATGAAGGTAGAAGTAGAAGTTCCTGAGGATTTCCTGGGGGGCGTGATGGGTGACCTGATTTCCCGTCGTGGCCACATTGAAGGCCAGGAAGTCGATCAGGGACTGGCAAAGGTCACCGCTAAAGTGCCTTTGGCCACCATGTTTGGGTATGCCACGGACATCCGGTCGATGACTCAGGGTCGAGGTATATTTTCCATGGAGTTCAGCCATTATGACGAGGTTCCTCGAAGTGTGGCTGAGCCAATCATCGAAAAAAACAAAGGGAACGCATAGATCATCGAAGAGGAATTGTTGATTCATGGCACGCGCAAAATTTGAACGAAACAAACCCCACGTCAACATTGGCACCATTGGCCATGTTGACCATGGCAAGACCACGTTGACGGCTGCAATTACCATGGCTCTGGCGGCTGCCGGCTCAGCAAAGGCCAGAAAATACGATGAGATTGATGCTGCTCCTGAAGAAAAGGCAAGAGGCATCACCATCAACACTGCCCACGTTGAGTACGAAACCCCAGATCGTCACTATGCCCACGTGGACTGCCCAGGACACGCAGACTACGTGAAAAACATGATCACCGGAGCTGCCCAAATGGATGGCGCTATTTTGGTGGTGTCTGCGGCGGATGGTCCCATGCCTCAAACCCGTGAGCATATTCTCTTGGCTAAGCAAGTGGGGGTGCCCAATATTGTGGTCTTCTTAAATAAGCAAGATCAGGTGGATGACGACGAGTTGCTCGAACTGGTTGAGTTAGAAGTTCGGGAATTACTGAGCAGCTATGATTTCCCTGGCGATGACATTCCCATTGTCTCGGGGTCTGCCCTACAGGCTGTTGAAGCGTTGACTTCAAATGCTAGCGCCAAAAAGGGGGACAACGAGTGGATTGACAAAATCTACGCCTTGATGGATGAAGTAGATGCCTATATTCCCACCCCTGAGCGGGATATTGACAAGCCTTTTCTGATGGCCGTGGAAGATGTGTTTTCTATTACCGGTCGGGGTACCGTGGCCACAGGCCGGATTGAGCGCGGTAAGGTCAAAGTGCAGGAAACTGTTGAATTGGTCGGCATTAGAGATACCCGCAGCACCACCGTCACTGGGGTGGAAATGTTCCAGAAAATCCTAGATGAAGGGATGGCGGGGGATAATGTTGGGGTATTGCTGCGGGGGATTCAAAAAAATGATATTGAGCGCGGTATGGTGATTGCCAAGCCGGGTTCAATTACCCCCCACACTCAGTTTGAGTCTGAGGTCTATGTGCTCAAAAAGGATGAAGGTGGCCGTCATACCCCCTTTTTCCCAGGCTACCGTCCTCAATTCTATGTACGGACGACCGATGTGACCGGAACTATCAGCGCTTTTACGGCCGATGATGGCAGCGAAGCCGAAATGGTTATGCCCGGTGACCGAATTAAAATGACTGTGGAGTTGATTAACCCCATTGCCATTGAGCAAGGGATGCGCTTTGCCATTCGTGAGGGTGGACGCACTATCGGTGCTGGTGTGGTGTCCAAAATTCTGAAATAGCTGCCTCCATGGCCAGAAAGGGCACGCTGTGTGCTGATTATAGCTGCCCTTTCTGCTGCCCATGGGCGGGATGCTTAGGGGCGGTGATTCCTTCCCGAAGCGGCTGCGATGCTTTTGAACCTTGAAAACTTAACAACAATATCCTATGGCTACTCTCCAGCAACAAAAGATTCGGATTCGCCTGAAAGCTTTTGATCATAAGCTTTTAGATACCTCTTGCGACAAAATTGTCGAAACTGCGCGGCGCACTAGTGCTTCTCCGGTTGGCCCGATTCCGTTACCTACTCGCCGCCGCATTTATTGTGTGTTGCGCTCTCCCCATGTGGATAAGGATTCTCGAGAGCATTTTGAAACCCGAACCCATCGCCGGATTATTGATATTTATCAGCCTTCTCCTAAAACTATTGACGCCCTGATGAAGTTGGATCTACCTGCAGGGGTAGATATTGAGGTTAAGCTCTAGAAAACAGTTGGAGCCATTGGGACTCCGATGCTGCTACCTGCATCCTTGATTTTGAATTGTGTGAGAGGCTGTCTGAAAAGCCTCATTTATCCCCGCATTAGCCCCCCCGACCCCCCAAAATTGGGGGGAGAAAGCCAAAAAATCTGCTCATTTCCCCCCAGAATTACGCCCTGCGGGCACGCTGCGCGAGGGGGGGCTAGGGGGGCAAGTGCAAGGTCTAAGCAACTTCTCAAACAAGCTCTGACCCCGTGAAGTGTGTCTTCTACGGGGTTATGCTTTGGAATGGGCTTAGCAGCTTTTAAATTCCTTCGTTACAGTGTTAGGAAAGCTTATTGATTTGCATTGAGTCATAGTTTGCAGCATGCCATCATCATCTTCTATTGCCGTTCGTGAGTTGCCTCTTTTTCCGTTACCTGAGATTGTGCTTTTTCCAGGTCGACCCTTGCCGTTGCATATTTTTGAGTTTCGCTACCGAATCATGATGAATACAATCCTGGAATGCGATCGCAGGTTTGGCGTACTTATGTGGGATCCAGAGCAAGGGCGGGCGGTCAATATTGGTTGCTGTGCAGAAATTGTTCGGTTTGAGCGGCTCCCTGATGATCGGATGATGGTGTTAACCCTAGGTCAACAGCGGTTCCGGGTTTTGGACTACGTTAGGGAAAAGCCCTATCGGGTGGGCTTGGTGGAGTGGATCGAGGATGACCCACCTCAAGAGGATCTCAGAGGCTTGGCCAAGGATGTATTGCAGTTGTTCAAAGATGTGGTTCATCTCTCTGCCAAGCTCACCGAGCAAGATATCAGTATGCCTGAAGAGGTGCCGAGTTTACCGGTGGAATTGTCCTACTGGGTGGCAAGCAATTTCTATGGTGCAGCGCCTGAACAGCAGAGTCTTCTGGAACTACAAGATACGGCAATGCGTCTGAAACGCGAAATTGAAATTTTGACCTCTACCCGAAATCACCTAGCAGCCCGTACTGCTCTAAAAGATACCTTCCAGGCTGATGAGTCGGCTTGAGAGGTGGGCAAGTTAGAGAAGTCATATTTTGAGGTAGATCGGGCGCGGGTGGGTATCCTAAGCAAAGCACTGCTTGCAGTAGGGTGGCAGCCCTGGGGGATCAATGCCAGTCTAGTTCATGGCTGAACTGGTTTCTTGGGGACTTTTGACGGTGATTTGTCAGCTCAATTTAACGCCTTTGGGCTGGGGCATTTGTTGAGATGGTCTTTTGAAGTGTGTTGATCGGGGTTGATCTATGCCAGACTTTTCTTCCTTGGATATGGCGCTGAATCCGCTGGCTACAGACCCCCAGCCAGCGACATCTGAGCCAACCACGGAGGCCGAAGCGGATCTAGAAACCGTTGAGTCGCTGAGCGATCAGGTTTCCCTGTGGTTACAGAAACGAGAGGGGCGTCAGCGGTACATTGAAGCCAAGCTACTGCTCCCCCATGCTCCCGAGAAAGTTTGGCAGGTGCTCACAGATTATGAACGGTTGGCTGACTTTATTCCCAATTTGGCCAAAAGTAAGTGCTTACCCTCAGAGGAGGGTTGCATTTTGCTGGAGCAGGTTGGGGTGCAGGATGCCCTGTTTCTGAAGTTTTCAGCGCGGGTCGTCTTAGAAATGCAAGAGCAGTTTCCGCATACCCTGGGTTTTACCATGGTAGAAGGTGACTTTACGGCCTTTGAGGGAGGCTGGCGACTGCGCTCGTTGCCCCTTGGCCATGCCCAGGATCCTGGGACGGAATTGACCTATGCGGTGCAAGTGCATCCTAAACGAACGATGCCTGTGATTGCTGTAGAGCGGCGATTGCGCAAAGACTTGCCCAACAACTTGATGGCAATTCGGGATCGCTTGGCGACCCTATATCCTTTGAATGAGTTAAGTGCGGCGGAGCCTCAAGACTAGCGCTCAGGGCTACTCCACTGCTCTTCGGCTTCTTGGTAAAGGTGCTGTAGGGTTTGGTGCTCTGTTTTGCGAGCACTCCGACGATAGCGCTTTGCCATCAGTTTGGGTTCGGGGTGGGTGCTTCCCCCCCGGGTCGGTTTTGTCTTCAGGTTGACTTCTGGGTTGGCCGTTGCATTGCGCTCGGCCTCCAGGGTCATGGCTTCTTCTAAAAGGGTTAGATAATAGGGGTAGCGCTCCCAAGATCCCCGAACCATGCAATGGGGCTCATCTCGGTGCAGACAATCTTTAAATTGACATTGCCCTTGCTGTAATCGTTGGCGAATCTCTGGAAAACAATGGGCCAGGGCTGATGGTTCACAGGTGAGTGCGGGTTGATTAAAGCCAGGGGTGTCAGCAATCAGCCCCCCTTGGGGTAATTCAAATAATTCGACGTGGCGGGTCGTATGCTGACCCCGTCGCCACCGGTGCGAAATTTCTCCAACGCGAAGCTCTGCATGGGGGAGAAGGTGGTGAATGAGACTGGATTTGCCGACCCCAGAGGGGCCAGCCAATACGGTGACTCGATGCTTGAGCGAGGTTTGGATGCCCTCTAGCCCCCTCTGCTGGTACAAACTGATCAGGTGGGCTGGGTAGCCCCATTGGTGGACGCGATCGCACCAATCTTGCTGTTCAGTTTGATCCACCAAATCACATTTATTGAAACAGAGGCGCACCTGGAGCCCCGTGGCCTCCACCGTGACCAAAAAACGGGTCAACTGTTGCAGATCCAAGGGCGGATCAACCAAGGCAAACAACAACAAGACCTGTTGAGCATTGGCAACTGGAGGCCGCTGCAAAACCAAGCCCCGCGGCAAGACCTCAGCAATTGCCCCCCGCCCACCCTGCCAGTCAGGTTCCTCAATTCGCACCTGATCACCCACCATGACTTGCTGACCCATTTTCTTCAGTCTTGAGCGGCGAGTGCACAACAACTCCCTTGGCGGCAACCCCACCCCATCAACTGAGTCCGCCAATTGCAGTCGCACGCGATAAAAATTGGCCTGAACCGCCAATACAGTTCCCTGGATAGGCTCAATGAAACCAGGTCGATTTGCCCTAGTGCTCACCCAGCTTCTCCCCCCGGACAACGAACCTGGAGCGCAAAATATTCTGCGCGCGCTTCTATTGCCTCAATCACATAGCCCGACATCCTTAAGCTGTCAGGCACTTGGGCAATGGGCTCCCCGCCATCTAACCACACTTCTAATAAGGCACCGGGGTGCATTTGCTGTAACCGCAGTTTCGTTCGCACAAAATTAAGCGGACAAGGCGTGCCCCTGAGATCCAACGTCTCCGGGCTGGCAAACGCTGAGGACAAACTCATGACTTAGCGCCCCCCAAATAAGCCTCCTAGGAAGCCTTCAACCCCCCCCTTATTCATTTTTTCGGCTCGAATCTGCGCCAGCTTTTCTAACAACTCGCGCTCCTCTGCCGAAATGCGCGTGGGAATTTCCACGGCAATGGTAATCAGATGATCGCCGCGATCCACAGGATTACCGACACGACGAGCCCCCTGCTTTTCCAGAGTTAAGACCGTCCCCGACTGGGTTCCCGGTGGAATCGTCAGCAGCGTTTCGCCGTCCACCGTGTTCACCGGCACCTGTCCCCCCAAAATAGCTTGAAGATAGCCAATGGTGAGATCAGATAAGATATTGTCGCCTTCGCGCCGAAACTCAGCATCTTGATCGACAAACAAGTAGACATAGAGATCTCCAGGGGGACCGCCCCGCAGACCTGCATCCCCCTCGTTGAGTACCCGTAGACGCGTTCCCGTATCAACGCCACCGGGAATCGTAATTTTTAGCTTTTTACTGACCTGGTTGTGACCTTTGCCGCCGCAGGCATCACACTTTTCGGCAATAGTTTGACCACTGCCTTCGCAGGTGGGGCACACCGAAACTTGGGTAAAACTGCCAAATGGCGTGCGGGCAGCTCGTCGAACTTGACCACTCCCACCACAGGTGCCACAGGTTTGCGGTCGGGTGCCAGACTTCGCCCCCGATCCCTGACACACTGAACAGGTTTCTAAATGGGTGATCCGAATTTGCTTTTCACCCCCAAAAATAGCCTCTCGAAACTCTAGTTTCAGGTCATAGCGCAAATCATCTCCCCGGGTAGGGCCGGCACGTCGCCGGGTTCCTTGGGTGGCAGTTCCACCAAAACCACTGAAAAAACTTTCAAAGATATCGGCAAAGCCACCCATATCTCCAAAGTCTTGAAAGCCCCCCGGTGTAGCGCCTGCTGCACCCACTCCCGCCTCACCAAATCGGTCATAGCGAGCCCGCATTTCTGAGTCAGAGAGGACTTCGTAGGCTCGGTTGATTTCCTTGAACCGATCCTCGGCACCTGCCTCTTTATTGACATCAGGATGATACTTTCGGGCTAAGCGGCGATAGGCACGCTTGAGCTCGTCCGGATCAGCACTCCGCGAAACACCGAGAAGATCGTAATAATCACGAGCCATAAATGTTGCATTCAGATAGACAACATACTCTCTTGACCATAGCGCAGTTAGTCAACTGCTTCATAGTCAGTCACAATGGTTTCATCAAAGTCGCCAATCACCGTGGCTTCATCTTCCAAAGCAACGCTTGAAAAAGAGTCAAAGTCGGGAATTGAGGAATGAGAGAGGGCGGCCTGGGGAGGTGTCGGTCCTGCTTTGGTACTGGGGGCTTGGTAGACTGCGGCACCAATGCCCAACAACAATTGTTGCAGCTCATCGATTTTTTGGCGCAGCAGGTCAGCGCTCAGGCTGGGCTGGCTCAGACTACTTTGGACGGCTTGAACGACTTGATCGGCATGCTGCTTCAAATCTGGACTGAGTGCAGCACCATTTTCTTCAAGCGTGGAAGTGTAATTGTAAATTAAGCTATCCACTTGATTCTTGAGCTGGGCTATTTCTTGCTGTTTGCGATCTTGATCGGCATAGATTTGGGCTTCTTGGCGCATGCGCTCCACTTCAAAGCTGCTGAGTCCCCCCGTATTAGAAATCCGAATGCTTTGCTTGCGTCCTGTTCCTTTGTCTTGGGCAGAAACATTCAGAATGCCATTGGCATCAATGTCAAAAGTGACTTCAATCTGAGGAACACCTCGGGGAGCCGCAGGGATGCCGGTTAGCTCAAATTGCCCCAGACACTTGTTGTCTTTTACCATGGCACGTTCCCCCTGGAAAACCTGGATTTCCACGGTAGTTTGGCCATCGGTCGCTGTTGAAAAGTTTTGGGAACGACTGGTGGGCAAGGTGGTGTTGCGCTCAATAATCTTGGTGAAAACCCCGCCTAGGGTCTCAATCCCCATGGACAGAGGTGTAATATCAAGCAGCAGCAAGTCTTTGACTTCACCCCCCAGCACTCCGGCCTGAATGGCAGCACCTAAGGCAACCGCTTCATCCGGGTTTACAGAGCGGTCGGGGGCTTTGCCCTTAAAGAATTGGCGCACGGCGTCTTGGACAGCCGGAATTCGAGTCGAACCCCCGACTAACAGAATACGATCAATGCCTTCTGGGGTGAGATCACTATCTTCCAGTGCTTGCTCCATGGGCTCTAGAGTGGCCTTAATTAAGTCAGCCGCCAACTCCTCAAATTTGGCTCGGGTCAACTCGGTTTCCAGATGCTTCGGCCCGGTTTCATCCGCCGTAATAAACGGCAGATTAATGGAGGTACTGATGGTGCCAGAGAGTTCGACCTTTGCTTTCTCAGCCGCCTCTCGCAGCCGTTGCAACGCCATTTTGTCTTTGGCAAGATCAATATTTTCGGTCTCCTGAAAGTTTTTCAGCATCCAGCGCAGGATGCATTCGTCAAAATCATCGCCCCCAAGATGGTTGTTGCCCGCTGTGGCTTTGACTTCGAAAATGCCGTCTCCAAGCTGCAAAATGGAGACGTCAAAGGTTCCCCCCCCCAAATCGAACACTAACACGCACTGCTCTTGTTCTTGCTTGTCTAATCCGTAGGAGAGGGCTGCCGCCGTGGGTTCGTTGATAATGCGAAGCACTTCTAAGCCAGCAATGCTGCCAGCATCTTTGGTGGCTTGGCGCTGGGCATCACTGAAATAGGCTGGAACCGTAATCACGGCTTGAGAGACTGATTCGCCCAGGTAGTCTTCTGCGTCTTGCTTTAACTTCTGCAAAATCATGGCAGAGAGTTCCTGGGGGGTGAAGGCTTTGCCACGGATCTGTACATCTACCGTGTCATCTCGACCGGAAATACAGACATAAGCCACCCGAGAGCGTTCCACTTCGGTTTCTTGCCAACGGCGACCAATAAATCGCTTAATACTAAAGATGGTATTTTCAGAGTTGGTGACGGCTTGGCGTTTTGCCAATTGACCGATAAGCCGTTCGTCAGATTTGCCAAATCCTACGATGCTGGGTGTTGTCCGACCCCCCTCAGCACTGGGGATAACCACAGGCTGCCCACCTTCTAGGACTGCAACACAACTATTTGTGGTTCCGAGATCAATTCCGATGACCTTACCCATAGATTTATTTGGCTAACGGCAATAACAGACATTTTGTCCGAATCTCAGTGGGTCAAGATTCAGGTTGCTGATTAGTAGCATGCCGCAATTTGTTATGAATTCCATCAATTGCGGCAAAATTTTTTGGGTGTGCCTCGCTGATAATCAAGTGTATGTCATTTGCATTCCTACTCTGGGGTCTCCTCAGGAACATCATGGGCACTGGTTGCAGAGCCATCTTCTGGGGCTGTGGCTACTTTGACCATGGCATGGCGCAAGACCTTGTCTCCTAAAAGATAACCCTGCTGGAGTTCTTCGAGAACGGTGCCCTCTGGATGTTGATCGGTGGCTTCGCGCATGACCGCATCATGGTAGTTGGGGTCAAAGGGCTGGCCTTTGGGACGCATGGGGGAAACCCCAATCCGCTTCAGGCATTCAACCAGTTGTTTGTAAACGCCTTGATAGTTGTTATGTACGACAGTCTCGCCATCGGTCTTGGGCTTGATTTGCGATCGCGCCCGCTCAAAGCTATCAATGACAGGGAGCAGTTCCGACAGAGTATGGCGCTTAACATGCTGCTCCAGCTCTTCTTTTTCCCGAGCATTGCGTTTACGGAAATTGTCGAAGTCAGCCGCAATCCTCATATAGTGAGCGTTGCGCTCCTCTAGCTGTAACCGCAGCGACTCCACCTCCGCAGCGAGCAGCTCAAGGGCTTGTTCTCGATCGGCAACCGCCGCAGATGCAGCAGGTAGCCCAGATGGGCTGCCATGGGGTTCAAGCCCATCTGGGCTGGGCTGCAATTCTTCAAGATCAATTGGGGGAGGATCTCCCGCTTGCCCCGCAGGCTCAGGAATAAGGCTTGGGGATGCTTCTTCGTAGTTCACAACAGATTCTTCCATGGCTTCATCATGCAGACCAGACGACTGTTTATCTTCCTTACTCATTGTATTGCGGCTCCACAAAGTCACTGACCTTCGGCAGGAGGATAATTGAATTCATTGTTCAAAAGAAATGAACAGAATCGTATCAATCTGAAAAGGACATTTAACTCAACAGAACTCAGGCCGGCGCAACCTCAATTGCAACAGGCCGCAAACTGCAACCAGCAGTTGACAGAGGTCAGCTTATAATCGCAGACCTTCTGTAGTTCGCCTCCTATTTTAGAGTCAACCAAACCGATTGGTCGATGGGCAGCCGTTGACATTCCCCGAAAAACTGCACCGAGGTTGGGGCAAGATGTCACAACTTTTATCAGAACTGGGCATGATGAGAACAATACCGCCATCATGGTACCGTTGCGGCAGTTCCAGCCCAACCTGGGGACATCCAAGCTCAGATCCTCTATTCTTAAGTGTATTTATTCCCACCCCAACTATGGTTCATTCTTCTTCTCCTAGACGGGCACTGGTAACACGGCAAAACTTTTCGCCCTTTGGCAACAAGCTCATTGCAGCTGGTTATGTTGACCAGGAGCAGATGCGCGAAGCCGTCATGAAAAGTCGCCAGACTGGGAAGTCGCTGGTTGAGATCGTTCAGGGAATCACAGGGAAGGCGCTCTCACCAGAGCTGTTGCGTCAATATAAGCGCCAACAACTCTTTGAACTCAAAATCATCTATGGCATTGACTCCCTTGATCCTGAACTGAGTCAAATTCCCACCGATCAAATTGAAGAGCTGATCAATACACTGATACCGTTGGATATTTGCCGACGGTATCAGTTGATTCCCTTGATGCTCAACCACACTGTTGATCCACCCTGCCTGCTGGTGGCCATGGTTGACCCAGACAACCTGGGTGCATTGGATGATCTCAACCGCATTTTGCGCCCTCAAAGCATTGCCCTTCAGCGGATTGTGATTGCCCTAGAAGACTATCAGGGCCTCATTGCCAAATATCTCGATGAGCAGGTCAAGCACCAGGAACAAACCAAAGCCCTAGTCGAGGTTGATTTTGACATTGGCGATGATCTCGATGCCTTTGTGGGCATTGAAGATTTATCCTCCGATGAAGGCGATACTGATCTTGGGGCTGCGCTTCAGGATGCGGATGCAGCGCCCATTATTGGTCTAGTGAATAAAGTGCTTGCTAAGGCGCTCCAGGATGGGGTTTCTGATATTCACATTGAACCTCAAGAAGATCATTTACGGATTCGCTTCCGCAAAGATGGGGTCTTGCACCAAGCCTTTGAACCCCTCCCCCGTCGGATCATTCCAGCCGTCATTTCTCGATTTAAGATTATTGCCGACCTCGATATTGCCGAGCGCCGATTGCCTCAAGATGGCCGAATTCGGCGGTTGTTCCAGGGCCGCAAAGTGGATTTTCGGGTCAACACCCTGCCGAGCCGCTATGGCGAAAAAGTGGTGTTACGAATTCTAGACAACTCCTCGACCCAGTTGGGGCTGGATAAGTTAATTACCGACCCCTACAGTCTCGATATTGTCCGAGAAATGGTGAGCCGCCCCTTTGGATTGATTTTGGTGACCGGGCCAACGGGATCCGGGAAGACGACGACGCTCTACTCCGCTTTGGCAGAATGTAATGACCCAGGGGTCAACATTAGCACTGCGGAAGATCCCATTGAGTACACCTTGCCCGGATTGACGCAGGTGCAGGTGATTCGGGAAAAAGGAATGGATTTTGCCTCGATCCTGCGTGCGTTTCTGCGACAGGATCCAGATGTAATTCTGGTGGGTGAGACCCGAGATAAGGAAACGGCGAAGACTGCCATTGAGGCGGCTCTAACCGGACACTTGGTGTTGACTACATTGCACACCAATGATGCAGCCAGTGCCATCGCCCGCCTAGCGGAAATGGAAGTGGAACCTTTCATGGTGTCTGCGTCATTGATTGGTGTCGTGGCACAGCGGTTAGTCCGACGCGTTTGCTCAGAATGTCGCGTGCCCTATCAACCCACCCCGGCTGAACTCGCCCGCTTTGGCCTCAGTGTTTCTGCGGGGACTGAGATTACGCTGTACAAAGCCAATGCCCTCACCCCCGACGAAATTCAAGCTGCCCAGGCCACGAACCAGCCCATTTGCTCCAACTGTAAGGGCATTGGCTACAGAGGCCGTTGCGGGGTCTACGAAATTATGCGCGTTACTGAGGTTTTGCAATCTTTGATTACAGAAGGTGCGCCCACGGAGCGCATCAAAGAAATAGCCGTTGAAGAGGGTATGCAAACCCTGCTGGCCTACAGTTTGAATTTGGTAAAGCGAGGCGAAACCACCCTAGATGAAGTGGAGCGTGTCACCTTTACAGACAGTGGCCTCGAAGCCGAAATTAAGGCCAAACGAAAATCTTCCCTCACCTGCCGTGTGTGTAAGGCCGATCTCAAGCCTGAGTGGCTCGACTGCCCCTACTGTACAACGCCTCGCTTTGAAGATTAATTTCAGGAGCAGCCCATTCGCCTAGTCAATTAAAACCCCAGTACGCTTACGTTTTACGTTTAAGGATGTCGTTATGGACTACATGATTGAAGATTTGATGGAGGAAGTGGTCGAAAAAGGCGGCTCCGATCTCCATCTTTCTGTGGGGTTGCCCCCCTATATTCGCGTCAATGGCAAACTCACTCCCACTGATTATGACCCCTTGACTGCGGAGCAGTGTCAACGATTAATCTTTAGCATGCTCAATAATACCCAACGGAAACACCTAGAGCAGACCTGGGAGCTCGACTGCTCCTATGGGGTGCGAGGGTTAGCCCGGTTTCGGGTTAATGTTTACAAAGATCGGGGCACCTACGCTGCGGCACTGCGGGCACTCAGCTCTAAAATTCCCACCATTGATCAGTTGGCGCTGCCCAATATTGTCCGGGAGATGTCGGAAAAGCCCCGAGGGCTGGTGCTAGTGACTGGACCGACTGGCTCTGGGAAGTCTACTACTTTGGCTTCCATGATTAACAGCATCAACATTACCCGGGCTGAACATATTCTCACGGTTGAGGATCCCATTGAATTTGTCTATGAGCCCATTAAGAGCCTTGTGCACCAACGGCAGGTGGGGGAAGACACCAAGAGCTTTGCCAATGCGCTGCGGGCGGCGCTGCGCGAAGACCCTGATGTGATTTTGGTAGGGGAAATGCGTGACTTGGAAACGATTCAGTTGGCCATTTCTGCTGCTGAAACCGGACACTTAGTCTTTGGCACGTTGCATACGAGTTCTGCGGCTCAAACCGTAGACCGGATGGTAGATGTTTTTCCACCTGAACAACAAACCCAGGTGCGGGTGCAGTTGTCTAACTCTTTAGTAGCGGTCTTTAGTCAAACCCTGGTACCCCGCCAAAATCCCAAGCCAGGGGAGTTTGGCCGGGTGATGGCTCAGGAAATTATGGTGGTGACCCCTGCTATTTCCAATCTGATTCGAGAGGGAAAAACCTCTCAGATCTATTCAGCCATTCAGACTGGGGGTAAGTTAGGGATGGTGACTCTGGAGAAGGTTTTGGCGGATCACTATAAGGCGGGTGTCATTTCTTTTGAGTCGGCGATGTCGAAAACGTCGCGGCCTGATGAGCTTCAGCGACTCATTGGGTCTGTGCAAATGGGCGCTCAGGCCATGGAGGGCAATATGGCGCGCAGACGCTAGCCCCTTGACTGCTGGCCTGCAAGCTTTGTCTTAAGGGATGCCTGAGTGCTGGAAAGTTGATAGGGGTTAATTTTTGAGGGTCTGCGACCCATTAAAATTTTCCTGATGGAACACTGAGTCTGGCTGGGTTAATGGGTTGATTGTTTCCATTCTTTATATTTTTTCAAGCGTGCTGCTATGCCAACCTATGTTGTTCGGGCGCGGACGCCCCAGGGCAAGTCAAGTCGTAAAAAGGTGAATGCCAACTCTCCTAGAGAGGCGCGCTCAACCTTGCAGCGTCAAGGACTCTTTGTGCTTGATGTTAAAGAGGCTGAAAAGTTAAGCCTGAAGACAGATCTCGATCTGGGGTTCCTGACGCCGATCACGGTGAAGGACAAGGCTTTGTTTTCGCGTCAGTTCTCGGCGTTGGTCAATGCTGGGGTCGCCCTAGTGCGCGGGCTAGGGGTGATGGCGGAGCAATGTACCAATACTAAGCTTAAGAAGGCTCTCCTCGATATTAATTCTGATGTGCAGCAGGGGATGACCCTATCGGAGGCGATGCGATCGCACCCCGAAGCCTTTGATAATCTCTACGTGGCCATGATTCAAGCGGGGGAGACTGGCGGGGTTCTTGATGAAGTCCTGAATCGCCTCTCAAAACTGCTGGAAGATCAAGCTCGACTCAATAACCAAATTAAGTCGGCACTGGCCTACCCAGTCGTGGTGTCAATTATTGCGGTGGCCATTTTTCTGGGGATGGTGATTTTTCTGATCCCAGTCTTTGAGGGCATTTTCCAGCAGTTGGGAGGGGATTTGCCAGCCTTCACCCAAATCATGGTCAACCTGAGCGAGTTTCTGCGCACGCCCCAATATGGCATTGGCTTGTTTCTGATTTTCATTGGCATTGGTTTTGGGTTCCAGCAATATTACAAAACCCGTGTCGGGCGTGAAACCATTGATCGGATTTCGCTGCAACTGCCCCTGTTTGGCGACTTAATCCGCAAAACGGCGGTGGCTCGGTTTTGTCGCACCTTTGGCTCCTTGTCCCGCTCAGGGGTGCCGATTTTAACCGCCCTGGAGATTGTTCGAGATACCGCTGGCAATCAAATTATTGCCAACGCTGTGGATGAATCTCGTCGAGAAGTGCAAGGGGGGGGGATGTTAAGCTTGGCCTTGCAAAAAGAAAAAGTCTTTCCAGTCCTGGCCACCCAGATGATTAACGTTGGCGAAGAAACTGGCGAACTGGACAAAATGCTCATGAAAGTAGCTGACTTTTACGAAGATGAGGTGGAGCAGGCGGTGAAAGCCATGACCAGCGTCATGGAGCCGCTGATGATTGCGGTTTTAGGCGGCATGGTGGGGTCAATTTTGATTGCCATGTACCTGCCCATGTTCAAGATCTTCGATTTGGTGAGTTAGAGCCGCGCCATCGTTTCAGGGATTGGTTAAGTTGCGGCTGCGCGCCTGCATGGGAGGATGTCAGAATAGCAGCAGCAACCCTTGGTCTGATGTCGCGGCAGTTTATACCTAGCATGTACGGCAATCCCCTAGATTCAAAGCCCTCTTCTCTCACCTACTATCAGTTGCTAGATTTAAATACCTCTGCCTCTTCGGAGGAAATTCGACAGGCCTATCGGCGCAAGAGCAAGCAATTTCATCCGGATACCACCACCTTGCCACCGGACGTGGCCAAGGCTCAGTTTCAGTGGCTCAATGAAGCCTATGCAACGCTCAGCAATGTAGAGCGCCGCCAGCGTTATGACCGGCAGCTTGGGTCAGGGAAGTTTGGGTCGGGCTTACCAGGGCAGAGATACCGCCCCTCGGCAACTCGACTCTCTTCGGCCTATTTGGATGCGCGCGATCGCCCTCTCTCCCCTGGGGAGTTGTTTGCTCTGTTTATTTTGGGGATTACCTTCGTGGGGTGTCTGGTCTTAGCCATTGTGGTCGGTGTGATGCGCGGAGAAATGCTGATGCAGGGAACTCCCCTGTTTTCCCAGGCACCCCCAGTTCAGACCCAGGGGGGTGCCCCCGATGGGCTGAGCCTGGAGTTGTACCCGACCACTGCTTTGCCGCAGTTTCAGCCCCGTTGCCAATTCCCCCACCTTGACCAGTGTTTTGCAACTGACCCTTCATCCTCTAGAACCGATGATCAACCCTCTGTCTCTCCCCGTACCTGAAACGCCGCTGTACAATCACCGACTCCCCGATATTGAGCAGTGGCTGCAAGATCAAGGCTGTGCTCAAGACCCTGAGGAACTCCATCATTGGCAGATCCGTCGCCCCAGTTGGTGTGCTGATCTCTGGCTGGACATTGAGGCCCTGACCGTGGTTTATCAACCGAGTCAAGGGGCTGACGAGAGTGCCTCGGTGAAGCGCGCATTTAAGTACTCTCTCAGTCGTCAAGATGTGGAGGACGCTATTTTTTCTGGTCCTTGAAGCCCTCTCTAACATTCATCCCCTAAAGTTTGCCAAACCGGCGATGGCGATTTTGGTAATCAGAAAGAGCTTGGTGAAAGGCGTGACGATCAAAGTCAGGCCAGAGGGTATTAGTCACATAGATCTCAGCATAGGCAACCTGCCAGAGTAAAAAGTTACTTACTCGCAGTTCACCACTGGTGCGAATCAACAGATCGGGATTTGTGAGACCTGCCGTATAGAGGTGTTTCTCGAAGATGGCTTCATCAATCTCCTCTAGGTTGAGCTGGTTGGCTTTAACTTGGGCTGCGATCGCGCGGCACGCCTGCAAAATTTCTCGACGCCCCCCATAGTTCGTTGCCACATTAAACTGAATGTTTTCACTCTCACGGGTCGCCTCCATGGCGCGGCCAATTTCTTCCTGGAGCGATATTGGCAGGGCACTCAGATCCCCAATAAAGCGAATGCACACCCCTTCCGCAATCATTTCCTGGAGTTCTCGTCGCAGCACCCGCTCAAACAGGGTCATGAGAAAATCCACCTCAGTCAAAGGCCGCCCCCAGTTTTCCGTCGAAAACGCATAGGCCGTCAGAGCCTCGATGCCCCAATCCTTGCAGCAGCGCAGCAGCGCCTTGAGCGCATCTACCCCCCGCTGGTGCCCCACAATTCGCGGCAGCCCCTTGTGATTTGCCCAGCGACCATTGCCATCCATAATCACCGCAACGTGGTGAGGCAGTTTCTGTCGATCAAGGTCAGCAGGGAGATCGTTCAATACAGAGGGTTTTGCAGTCATATTTTCTTGCGAGGAGTCAACAAACGCAGCAATTGGGAACCAACTGCCCAACTTTGACGAAAGATGCGACGCACCAAGTCTCTCACGCTGGGGGTGACAGTTTCTCGATCCATCGATGATATTAGCCGAGACTCCAGCAATTCCTTCAGTTTACTGCCCGTTAAAGGCCGGTTTAGCATCCCCTTCTCAGCCAGAGAAATTGAGCCTGTTTCTTCCGAAACGACTACGCAAGCGCAGTTTTCGACCCGCTCAGTGATCCCCATAGCAGCCCGGTGCCGGGTTCCCAGTCGCCGTGAGGCCGTTTCCTCAGAAATGGGCAAAATTACCCCTGCGGCCACCACCTTATCCCCCCGCAGCAGCAACGCACCATCATGAAGCAGCGTGGAGGTTTGAAAGATCGTTTGAATGAGTTCTCGGGAAATCTCAGCATTCAGCTTAACTCCGGGCACTGAAAAGTCGCGCTCGTCAATGGGAATCGGACCCGTCTCAATGATCAAAAGAGCCCCAGTGCGGTTTTGCGACAGCTCTTTAACCGCATCTACAATTTCATCCAATACGCTGTCAGGACTTTGACTACTTTGGGTGTTGGGCCGCAAAAGCTGTAAAAGATTGCCTCGCCCTAAATTTTCTAAAAAACGTCGGGCTTCGGACTGCAAAATCACTGCCATAGCCACCGCCGAGCCAATTACTAAGTTACTCAGGACAAAACTTAGCAACTGAAAGCCCAGGCGATTGCTAAGGGCAGCCGCCACAATTAAAACAATAAACCCCCGTACCATCCACAGGGTTCGCCGCTCGGCAATCACCAATAGCACAATGTAGGTCAGCGCCAGAACCAGACCCAAGTCGATTATCAAAAGCAAGGACTGAGTCCAATTTTGGTTCATCAGCCATTGCCTTACCCCTTCCATGCTTATTGGTGAAACCCTTATTCAGAGATGGTGCAAACGTGCGTCAAGTCGCAGTCATGATTTAGACTCAACCCCCATTCGTCTGCTCATGGACAGTCACCACAGAAGTGAATTGATGGAAGTTGAGGGGGCTAGCTCAACGGACTAGTCGCGCCGGAAGCCGATCCTGACGCAATAAATCCGTGTAGGTTTCCCGTTCGATCATGAGTTCAGCATGGCCGTCTTGAACCAATACCGCTGCCGGACGGGGCAGTCGATTGTAGTTTGAGGCCATGCTGTAGTTATAAGCCCCCGTACCGAAAACTGTCAGGATATCTCCCGGTTGGGTCTGGGGTAGGCTGATGTCCTTGAGCAGAATATCCCCGGACTCGCAATGCTTACCGGCTACGGTGACGATTTCCTGGGTGGGGTCATGCATACGGTTGGCCACCACCGCTGAATACTGAGATTGGTAGGTAATGGGACGGGGGTTATCGGACATGCCGCCATCTACAGATACGTAGGTGCGAAGATTGGGAATATGCTTGCGGCTCCCCACCCGATAGGCGGTCACGCAGGCACTGCCAATCAGGGAACGGCCAGGTTCACAGAGCAGTTTAGGTAAGGGCAAATTCACCGCTGCACAGGCGTTTACGATGCCTTCACAGATGACCTTAACCCAGGCTGCGATGCTGGGAGGATTGTCAGTTTCTACGTAACGGATCCCCAAACCACCGCCTACATTGAGCTCCTGCATGGGGAGTCCCACTTGTTGGGCTTGTACCAACCAATCGACAATGACTTGGGTGAGATCTTGGTGGGGCTTCAGCTCAAAAATTTGGGAGCCAATATGGGCGTGAAACCCAATCCAATCGAGTTCGGGATGGGCTTGGGCAAAGACCAACACGTCACTGAGTTGGTCGGGATCAAAGCCAAATTTACTGTCTAAGTGCCCTGTACGAATGTATTCGTGGGTATGACATTCAATGCCGGGGGTGATTCGGATCATCACCCGAGGCCGTTGCCCATTCTGACCTGCTTGCTCGGCAATCTGCTCTAATTCCAGCCAATTATCGGCAATTAGGGTACAACCCTGTTGCACAGCCAAAGCTAATTCACCCTGGGATTTATTATTGCCGTGGAAATAAATATTTGCGGCAGGGACTCCGGCTTGCAGTGCGGTTTGCAGCTCTCCCCCAGACACAACATCGATGCCTAGACCTTCACTGGCTGCGATCGCACACACTGCTAGACAACTCCAAGCCTTGGAGGCATAGAGCACCTGAACCTCACCAGGGTAGAACTGAGCAAAGGACTGCCGATACTGGCGCGCTGCCGCCCGTACCGTTGCCTCATCGAGGATGTAGAGCGGAGAGCCAAACTGACGCACCAGCTCAACCACCTCACACCCTCCCACCATGAGAGAGCCCGAAGCGGTCACATCCGCTGTCAGCGGTAAAATCTGCTGATTGGGTGACTCAGCGTCAGCAGAAGCAGATGGAATGAGAGTCACTTGAGGATGCAGAAGTACCATAGAAATCAGAGGTAAGGAAGCCAAGTCGTAAAGAGCAGAGGGCTGACCCAATAAGGTCAATACTTCAGTGTACAATTTGGCGGTTATGGTTCCCAGGAAAAAAGGATCAAGAATGGCTGAAACTGAGCTGACCTTGAGACCCTTAGAGTCTTCGCACCTGTCAGCTGCCGTCGCCCTCGATCACCTCTGTTTAGGGGGGTGGTGGGGAGAGCAAAGCTATCGGAACGAGTTAGACCGCGATAGCAGTGACTTGATTGGGCTGTTTGCCCACCCCACGACCCAGTCCCTAGCCTCCGATTCTTTAGCCCCTCCTGACCTGCTCGGCCTGGGCTGCCAGTGGCTCATCCTAGACGAAGCCCACATTATCTTACTGATGGTGCACCCCCACTATCGCAGTCAAGGGCTGGGTCTACGAGTTTTGCTGGGATTACTAACCCAGGCTCATCAACGGGGCGCGGCCTGTGCCACCTTGGAAGTGCGCGCCTCTAATGCCATTGCTCGCCAGCTTTATGGGAAGCTGGGCTTTCAGGGGGTGGGGCAGCGTCCTCACTACTACCAAAATCCTGATGAAGATGCCCTAATTTTATGGTGTCGAGGGCTACAGCGGCCAGCCTTTGGACAGCAATTGCGGGCTTGGCAGGCGGCCAGCCAACAGCGACTCGGGCAAGGCGGCTGGCACCTACCCACCCCTGAGTTCGGAACTCCGCCCCTGGCAGGGGGGATCACCCACCCAAAATACCTGGCGGTGGCGTGCCCAGCGCCAAAGCATCCCCGTAGAATAAAGTAAGACCAAATTCACCTCTTCTTAACCCGAGAACCATTGTGACTCAATGCACCCCAAGGAGTTCCCCATGATTGTGCCTTGCACAGATTCTGGGATCGCAGCGCTACCCTTGCCAATGCGTCAGTTTGTCAATTTTCTCTATGTTAAGATTGGGGGTACCAGCACGCAGCAGGTAATGGGAACTCGCCATGTTTGAACGCTTCACAGAAAAAGCCATCAAGGTGATTATGCTGGCCCAAGAAGAAGCCCGACGCTTGGGTCACAACTTTGTCGGCACAGAGCAGATCCTTTTGGGTCTGATAGGAGAGGGTACGGGCGTCGCGGCCAAGGTTCTCAAATCCATGGGGGTCAATCTTAAAGATGCCCGTGTTGAGGTGGAAAAAATTATCGGTCGAGGCTCTGGCTTTGTTGCTGTGGAAATTCCGTTTACCCCACGCGCTAAGCGAGTTCTAGAGTTATCCCTGGAAGAAGCCCGTCAACTGGGTCACAACTATATTGGCACTGAGCACCTGCTCTTGGGGCTTATCCGAGAAGGGGAAGGGGTTGCTGCCCGTGTTCTGGAAAATCTCGGGGTTGATCTCTCCAAAGTTCGCACCCAAGTGATTCGGATGCTGGGTGAAACCGCTGAGGTCTCGGCTGGGGGCAGTCAAGGACGCACCAAAACCCCGACTCTAGATGAATTTGGGGCAAATCTGACCCAAATGGCCACTGAAGGCAAACTGGATCCGGTGGTGGGTCGCCAAAAAGAAATCGAGCGGGTGATTCAAATTCTGGGTCGCCGCACTAAAAACAATCCCGTGTTGATTGGTGAGCCGGGCGTGGGTAAAACTGCGATCGCAGAAGGCCTAGCGCAGCGCATTGCCAACGGGGATATTCCCGACATTTTGCAAGAAAAGCGGGTCGTCACCCTTGACATCGGCTTGTTGGTTGCGGGCACTAAGTACCGAGGTGAATTTGAAGAGCGCCTCAAAAAAATCATGGATGAAATTCGCCAAGCCTCAAACGTGGTGCTGGTGATCGACGAAGTTCATACCTTGATTGGAGCAGGTGCCGCTGAAGGTGCCATCGATGCTGCTAATATCCTGAAACCGGCTCTAGCTCGGGGGGAACTCCAGTGCATTGGAGCCACCACCCTGGATGAATACCGCAAACATATCGAGCGAGACGCCGCCTTAGAGCGTCGGTTCCAGCCGGTGATGGTGGGCGAACCCTCGGTAGCCGAAACCATCGAAATTCTCTATGGCCTCCGCGAGCGCTATGAGAAACACCACAAGCTCAAGATCTTAGACGAAGCCCTAGAAGCTGCCGCCAAGCTCTCAGATCGCTATATTTCCGATCGCTACATGCCAGATAAAGCCATCGATCTGATGGATGAGGCAGGGTCTCGGGTGCGGCTGATTAACTCCCAACTGCCACCAGCAGCCAAGGAACTCGATAAAGAATTGCGTCAGGTTCTTAAAGAGAAAGATGATGCTGTGCGCGCCCAAGACTTTGACAAGGCGGGGGGACTGCGCGATCGCGAAATGGAAATCAAAGCCGAGATCAAAGCGATTGCCCAGAACAAAAAATCTGAGTCTAGCAACGTCGATGACTCACCCGTCGTCACTGAAGAAGATATTGCGGGCATCGTTGCCTCCTGGACTGGGGTTCCGGTCAGCAAGCTCACCGAATCTGAGTCGGAGCGGCTGATGCACATGGAAGAAACCCTGCACCAGCGGTTGATTGGTCAAGACGAAGCCGTCAAAGCCATCTCTCGGGCTATCCGTCGAGCGCGGGTGGGACTAAAAAATCCCAATCGCCCCATTGCGAGCTTCATCTTCTCCGGGCCAACGGGGGTCGGCAAAACCGAGCTGACCAAAGCTCTGGCAGCTTACTTCTTTGGTTCTGAAGAGGCCATGATTCGCCTGGATATGTCGGAGTATATGGAGCGACACACCGTGTCGAAGCTGATTGGGTCTCCACCGGGATACGTAGGCTATAACGAAGGTGGCCAGCTCACAGAAGCCGTTCGTCGCCGACCTTACACCGTGGTACTCTTTGACGAAATTGAAAAAGCCCACCCAGATGTCTTCAATTTGCTGCTGCAAATTTTAGAAGACGGGCGGCTCACCGATGCTAAGGGTCGAACCGTTGATTTCAAGAACACCCTGCTGATTATGACCTCCAACATTGGCTCGAAGGTGATCGAGAAAGGTGGGGGTGGCCTTGGCTTTGACTTTGACGGTGGCACCGAGGCGGACAACCAGTACAATCGCATCCGCTCCTTGGTCAACGAAGAATTGAAGCAGTACTTCCGACCCGAGTTCTTGAACCGCCTAGATGAAATCATTGTCTTCCGGCAGCTCACCAAGGACGAGGTCAAAGATATTGCCGATATCTTGCTCAAGGAAGTGTTTGACCGATTGGCCGAAAAAGAGATCACCTTGGAAGTCACCGAGCGCTTCAAGGATCGCCTAGTAGAAGAGGGGTATAACCCCAGCTACGGGGCTCGTCCTTTACGGCGTGCCATTATGCGCCTCCTTGAAGATAGTCTGGCGGAAGAGATTCTGACTGGACGAGTTAAGGCTGGCGATAAAACCGTTGTCGATGTCAATGAGGAAGGGAAAGTAAAGGTGCTTCCCAGTGAACGACGGGAGCTGCTACCCCAAGGCTCAGAATCCTAATGCTCTTGGGTCTCTGTTGTCCTCACCCCCCAATTTGGGCAGGGCTGGTTTATTTAAAAAAGGAAAAAAGATGAGGGATATCGTGAGCAAGCTGTCTGAGCCCTTTGGTGATAGAGGTGAATCCATGATGACGAAATAAATTTATGGCAATCGTTCGCACAATAGAAAAGTTGATAGGGGCATATCCATCGCACACAGCAGCGGTATCCTCCTTAAAAACAAAATCTTTGGGTCAATGCAGGCAATTCTCAATCTGCCAATGGGCTCGAATATATTCAGCAAACCCTCCTGCATCGAAGCTTAAAGAACTCATGTAAAACACGGTTTGGTCATAGGGCTCATTATCCCTAGTATCAGAGCGCTGCACTCGGATGAATCGCTCCACCCCAACCCAGTCTGAGTCAATGCCCTCAACGGTGTTGATGATCATGACGCTTCGCTGGGTTTGACGAGTTCTGGTTTTTTCAGTCTCAGTTTGAACACTGAGTATCGGGGCTTGCTCAAACTGTCGTGCAATCTCATTGAATAGCTTGGGCTGATTTGCTTTGACTGCAACCAGGTAATTATTGCCACTGGAGATTATCTGCTCAAGTGTTTTTTTGAGTATGTAACGCATCCAGACTTAAGCAGGCTCCCTGGATGCTTAAGGTTTCCAGCAGGGTTTGGGCAGTTTACGAGTACCTCGACCCCCTGTTCAAAGACGTGGTGGACTGGAAGCTGCTCCAGACCCACTGGCAGGATCTGATGCGGGTGGTGCTCTCGATTAAGGCCGGTAAGTTGATGCCCTCCACCCTGCTGCGGAAATTGAACAGCTACAGTGCCAAGAACCGCCTCTACCAGGCTCTCCAGGAGCTAGGACGGGTAGGGCGAACCCTGTTTCTCCTGAAGTACATCTCAGAGCCCGCAAGCCGGCAGCAGATCACGGCCTGCACCAATATTGTCGAAGACTTTCACCGCTTTCTGGATTGGCTGTTTTTTGGAAAGGAGGGGGTGATCACCGAGAATGACCCCGAGGATCAGGAGAAGTGGTTGAAGTATCTAGATCTGGTTGCCAGTGCGGTCATTTTCCAGAATGCAGTGGATATATCCTTAGCGGTGCAAGCGCTAAGTGCCCAAGGATACCCCATTGACCGGGAGGCTCTGTCAACCCTGAGCCCCTACATCACCCGTCATTTGAAGCGCTATGGGGAGTACGTTGTGGACCTGGAAACAGTCCCTCAACCATTTGAAGGGGCCATTTCTTTGCCATTTGGAATTATCGGAAGTTAGACACAGAAGGCTTGCCAGTTCATTATCTGCTATCTTGAACTTACTTTGAGTCTATCCTTCAAAGGTATTCTCAGTTAGAGTAAAGATAATGGTTGACTTGATTGATCAGAGGTGGCAAAAAGAAGTATAACAAAAATAGTCAAATCCTTAGCTTTTTAAAGCTTAAAATCTGAAAACTCCAGAAGTTTTAATAAGTATTATATTTATCAAAAGAGCCATGAAGTTCATCCTTTCCCTAAATCTTATTATTTCCGTTGTTCTTTCAAGCTATTTGTTGGCTCCTCAGAAAGCTTACGCATACCACAATCCTGACCATCTTGTAGAGCAAGCAATTACATTGGCGGCTCAAAACAAGTCTTTGACATTGGCTTTAGCAGCCAATGCAACTGCTATTACTCTTATTCTGGGCATTGGATTGCACCTTGCCAGAAGAAAACAAACGGACTAAAGGCATATTTTTGACTTTTAGTCTGTCTGCAAAGCTCCATTAAATCCATGCATATGATTTCAGTAAGTCAGATATCCTTTTTCATGCAATGATTCCCCTGCGTTATAGTTGCTCTAGAAGTAATATCTTTGGTAGAAGCTTTGTCCTCTAACAAAAGTGCCGCTTCTTAAAACCCCAGCATTTCCATCACCCGGGATCCCTCCCATACACCATGGATAATCAAAAGGGCAAAGATTATGATCAACCTCTTGCCAAGTTAACCTTGCAAAGGAAGAAGAACCTGAGCCGCCACTGAAAGACCATTGCCCCCGGTACCAACGGTAGTTCTGAATGTTCTTAGCATCGTATGTACCAATACCAAAATTCTTACCTCCTTCTGGCTCAGAGGCTCCTGCGGTCCCACAATCGCTATAGTTTTTATAAGGTAAATCTGACCAGCTTGTACATGACTCAAAAAACTTTGCATTTTCTAGAGCTATGTCAAATTCAATGCCGGGTCTAACGTTTTGTCCCCGCCAGCCACCTACTTTATGCCAGTAGAAGTATGCTTGTGCAGAGGAGGCACCATTGTAAGTGAGATTACCTTCGTTAGGAAAACGTGTGACATCTGGACGATGGCTACCAAAAACAGGAGAAGCAAAAAGAATCAGAAATGACGATAGGCTTAGAGCTGCCCCTGCGAAAAGGTGTGTGAAATCTCTCATTTGTTAAGGATTGCTCCTTATAGAACGATTTTGGATACGGGTATATATTTCATCTGCACTTAATCCTTTAATAACTTGAACACGGTCGGCAATATCTTGAGAAGTTTGAGATTGGTAGGGTTGGGCTGTTGGTGTTGGGACAAAAACATTACCATTAATCACTATTCCAGGCTCAAACTCCTTGACTTTAGGATCATTAGCTAGCTTCTTAAGATCATCAACGCTACCAGTCACCTTTACACCAGTAATCAGAGGCTGCCCACCTCTAGCTCTAGAAAGCGTAACCTCTGATTTTTCAATACCTTCTAATAATGATCTCGCTAGGGCTTGTTCAGTATCTTCGCTAGATGGCTCTACAATTTCCTGTTTTGGATGATTTTCTATAAAGTCCTTGAATCTTTGTGGAACACTATCTAGGTCTTCTTGCATCATTTGGATGGTTTTCTGACGGGCTGCCGCGACAGCACTCGCCGCGTCTTGACCTTCAGTAACGTCGTGTGTGCCAATCATGCCAGCAGCTGCCATAAAGATAGCTTCTGGCTTTAAGTTATAACGTCGCATAAGTTGAAGAACTTGAGGATCAGGTGTAGGCCGCTCGAAGGCAATGCTGGCTGGCATGGGTTCCCCTGAATTATTCTGCGACCACTGATTAATCCTCTCTGCAGGTGATGGAATATTTTCTATTTGAAAAGAGACGGAAGGGGTTAGTGTTTGTGGTAGAGACGGAGGGTTAGATATTTGAGTCTGAGCTTTGAGTGATATGCTACCAAAAGCAGCTAACACGCCCAAGAACACGGCTGGAATACCCAAGAAGAAGTAATATCTAGAATTCATGAGAAGCCTTGCTGATAGTCATAAGTCTTTTCTGCTTTAATGTCATTTTAGAAGCAACTCCATAATTAGCAGCTATCCATCGCAAGTAAATTAAGCAAATAGCTAGCTAAATCTACCAAATAAAGTTTATTTAGCGGAACAACTAAAAAATAAGCTTTTATCTTCTGATTTGTAACTTTCTTAAGTTAGTTGGCAGACTTGTTCCCATAGATCTGTTAAGTTTAGCTAAGCAAATACTTGTGGGCTATTCCGGATCAGGTAATGCTTTAAGAGCCTCTTTATAGACGAGTTTATTTGGAACAGGCTGTAAACTCTCTTTCGAACATTTTTAACAATGCCGAGTCTTGAAGGTAACAAGCCGGAAGAGTAGACATGGCAGGGTTTTGAGCGAGATATGATCACTTTTTACACGTATCTCGGCTCAATCCCAATTTGGGGGGTTCTGAATATCTCACAGTCCCCCAGAATGGGGGATGTAGGGGGCGAATGCAGGGTGAAATCGTTTTTCTCTCAGACTTATGTTTACACCCTAGCCCCTTTTGGGAGAAGCTTCTCCACGATGTCTAGCATCTAAGGAGTCACGGTCTATCTCTGTAGTCTTAAGATACAAGGGGAACCAGATTTAGGTGAGGGCTACGGAAAGGTGAGGCACCCAAGCTAAAGGCTACCCTAGGGTGGCCTTTTTGATGTAGCTGAACTTCGGCACTGAATCATCATCGGCTAGACGCGACAAATAAAGTGCTCCAAGGAAAGGCCAGGGGCATAGGCTTCAACCACCTTGCCTGTGACGCCGCAGGTCACCATCAGATAGTCACATTCGGGACACTGGGTTCGGACTAGGTTGCAGTCAAGAAGGTGATGACGTTCGCCATAACTACCACAATTGGGACACCTTATATTCTCTACGTAATTCATTTGAAGTAACCTTGTTTTAATAACTCGAAGAAATAAATTAAATCTTTCTTAAGTTTTTTAAGCCAAATTTCCTGGGTAATGGCTTTGAATCAGATACCAAAATCAGAATGTCATGAATCAATGGCGTTGATGTGCTTATTACTATTATTGACACAGATAATTGAATCTGGCATTAGATCAACTCTTAAAAAATAATATAAATTTCCTCGACGAGGATCTATCGTTGAGGGGATATGGCGGCTAAACGCAACTTTCTTGCTTGAGTTTACGGGCAGGGATCAGCCGATTGAGGGGTTTGATCGGAGTTAAAAAGCCTGGGATCAACCCCGGTTGAGCTTGAAAAACAGTCACAATCAAAATTTTGGTCAGTCGAATCATCCTGTACGGCAAAGACGAATAGAAGCAGATGGCCAATTTCTAATTGAGTTTTTTGGGTTTGTCCTCAAGGAGAAGTTCGAGGCGATACGCCAGTATCAGCCATGGGTCGGGCATGTTGGGCAAAGGCTCCCACCAGGTAGAGAGAGCCACACAATACCCTTACCCGACTTTGATGGCCGCTTGCTGCGACTAACCCTGCCTGCGAGTTTGGCAAGACTTGGCAAGTGGCTAGCTTAGGACAGAGGGTGGTGGCTAGGGTGGCTAGGGTGTTTGGATCGGCGCTGCTGTGATCCGGAACAGGCACTAACACCAGACAGTCTCCGGGTCGCAGCAGCGCTTTAAAAATTCCCCTGTGATCTTTGGTGGAGAGCAGACCCATCAGCCAGGTAACAGTTCCCCCAGGACTGGAGCCCTCAGACCCCAGGGCTTGGTCAACGTAGTGCCGAAGCACTTGCGCTGCCGCAGTGTTGTGGGCTCCATCTACTAGCAGGGGAAAGCCGTTCCACTCTGTCCATTGCAGCCGCCCCGGCCATTGCGTCTGTGCCATGCCCGTGACCAAAGCGGCCTCAGAAATGTGCCATCCTTGGGTTCGCAATTGTTGCAGTACCGCAATGGCCACGGCAGAATTGATCAACTGCATGTCTCCCTCAAGAGACAGTGGATAGCACAGGTCGTTGACCATGGCCCAGGGGAATGGGCTGGCGGCTGGGGCGGGATGCGGCTGTGCGGGGGTGGCCCAAACTGCGGGACAGTCTAGGTCAACCAGGCGTTGCTGGACGATGGCGGCAGCCTCGGGGGGCAATGGCCCAATGACGGCGGGACAGCCCTGTTTTAGGATGCCCGCTTTCTCGGCTGCGATCGCACCTAAACTATCCCCGAGTCGTTGCCAATGGTCACGGCTGATCGAAGTAATGACGCTGACTAGGGTGCGATCGCACACATTCGTCGCATCCAGCCGTCCCCCGAGACCCACTTCAATAACGGCCAGATCAACCTGTGCCTGGGCAAAAATCAACCAAGCGGCGGCGGTGAGCACTTCAAACTGAGTCGGCGAGGGAAGGTTGGGATCAACCGCTTCCTCAACTTGGTGCAAGGCGCTCAGGAGTTGCTGCTCTGAGACGGGCTGCTCATTCAAGCAAATCCGCTCTGTCCAGTGGACTAGGTGGGGGGAAGTATAGCGCCCCACCCGAAAGCCAGCCGCCGTCAACACCGAAGACAAATAGGCACAGACCGATCCTTTGCCGTTGGTTCCCGCCACATGAATGAGGGGCACACGTTGGTGGGGCGCTCCTAAAGCGTGCAGCAGCGTTTGGATGCGCCTTAGCCCCAACTCAATGCCAAAGCGATCGTAATGCTGCAACAGGTCGGCAACAGAAGACTGTTCAAGGGTCATAAGTCAGCCAAGGCGTAAAAAAACAAGGGGCACAAGCTCCCTTGTTTGTAGGGTTAGAGAATCAAGACAGCGACGCCTAAGAAAGACGCCTGCGACGACGGTTTTTGAGTGGCGTCTTCACAGGATCACCCGGCAGGCTAATTTCCTGCTGCGGGCGCTCAGCCTCTAATCGCTTGAGCTCAGGGTAGCCCACCCAGTGGATACAATCCACCGGACAGGTATCAATCGCTTCTTGGATGACGGCTTCCGAATCTCCATCCTGGCGAAACACCCGTGACCTGCCGTAGCTGTCTTCAATAAAAAAGGTATTGCGAGCAACATGGGCACAGTGCTTACACCCGATACAAGTGACTTCATCAACATAAACCCCCTTTTGGCGAAGCGAGCCACCTAACTCTGGCTCTAGTCCAGTTCGGGACACTTGTCCGCGCCAGACTCCGCCTAGCTCTGGTTCAAAACCAGACCGATTCAAATCAAGGTTCACATCAGAATCCATAACCGATCTGGGCTAAGCTCGCCAGCGTTGGACAACCAGACGAATGCTGCCGTCAGCATTTTGAGCTTGTTCAGTGACCTGAAATCCTTGAGATGTTGTGGTGTTGACCACAGTGTGATAGGCGTAACGCTGGGTTACCTTTTGTAAAAATCGCTCAACCGACCAAGCCTGCTGCCAAAATTCTGTATCTGCAACCAGTTCGTACTCACTGCCATTCCAACTAAAGCCAAGATCATAGCCATTTTCTTGGGCAATCACCAACTCAGCATTGCGGGTTTGCCCTTGGTAGCCGCGAACTGGCAGCGGACCCGACTTCCAATTGACACTCAGGTCACTGAGCGCAGATTCTAGGGCGGGCAAGTTGCGAATTTGAGTTTTAATTTGGCTGAAATGTGACATGGTAACCTTTTCTCAAAGCGTTTATTAATAAAGCGTTCAAACAGATAAACCCGCTATACAGAGACAGCCCCTCACCCAAAGCACTTTCTACCATTGACTGTAATGGAGTTGCGAGGTGATTTGGGCAGCTTCTGCTACCGAATTTTGGGCAAAAAAATCTGAGGTTGCTTGATAGTTCAGAACGCGACCTAACTGGGCTTCAATGGCCGCTGTTACTTCTGCACAGGATGATCCCACAATTCCAGTAACCTTCTCTTGTACTCGGCCATCCGGAAAAATAACGAATTCAAGGGTTTCCATAAAAATGAGGGAGAGTGAATCGGTGAGCTGAACCAGTCGTGAAGGCTAAACGCTATCCGCAGGAGGTCACGCTGCCTTTACGAAAGGGGGTGTCTTCGCCCGCATGATAACAAAAGTTTCGCAAGCAAGCGCAGCCACTTTACTTGTTAAGTTACGCTTATCACTCTGGTGACGTCAAGAATTACCCCGTTTTGTAACAGAATGTGATGCCATTCCGAATAGACGAGGGGCACCCTAGGAGAAGCGCTCTGGGAACCTCAAGATGCGGCAACGCGTCTCCGGGGTCAGTTTGACGACGAACATTGAGGATTGTGAGAATGACCTTACCCAGAATGGTGCGCCTGAGGCGCGCCAGCTTAGTCTGGCTGCCCATCCTTTCGGGTGTGCTGCTGCTGACAGGAATTAGACCCACCTCTGCCTTTGAAGGCAGCTTAACCTTTGAAGACTGTGAGTATGAATTTCGTATGGGGATAGGCGGAGCCACCCTAGAAGCCGAGATGGATTTAGTGGCTCAGTCTATGACGACCGAAAAAATGGAAGCTCGGATTTTGCAGGATATCAATCAAATTCGAGTTCGCCAGGGATTGCAACCTTTGCGATCGCAGCCTCAGCTTACAGGGGTGGCTCGGCGCTATAGCCAACAAATGGCTGAGCGCCGATTTTTTAGCCATAGTAGCCCTGAGGGGAGCACCCCCCGCCAGCGGGTTGAGTCTGCCGGAGTCCAAGCTCGTCTGGTGGGGGAAAATCTATTTATGAGTACCCGCATCTCGGATCCCGTGCCTGTGTCTATTCGAAGCTGGATGAACAGTTCTGGGCACCGCCGCAATATTTTATTGCCCCAGGCATCAGAAACAGGAGTCGGGATTTGGCGGCAAGGACAAACCTATTACGTCACCCAGATCTTTCTGGAGCCAGACTCCCTTGGGGCGCTTCCCCAGCCACAGAACCGGGTCTGTGAAACCAGTACTTCAGCAAAAGATCTCTCTTGCTGACTAGGTTCCCAGGGGCGCTAAAGTGGGAAACGGAAGCCTCAGGTGAAGGCTTCAAGAAGCTGTGTGCCTATCCCTGTCGTCTTGAGCTGTGATCTCATGAACTCATCGTCTATCCATCCTTTGATCCAGGCTGTGGATGGGGCTGACTCAGGAGCCTCACTCTTGGCGGCAGTTGAAGCCCTAGCCGCAGCTCGTTTAGAGGCCAGCATTCCCACCCTGATTGCCGTTCTGGGGTACAACAATCCCGGTGCTGCCGTTGCCGCAGTAGATGGCTTAGTGGCCTTAGGAGAACCTGCCGTGCGCCCCTTGCTGGATAAGTTAGATGGCTACAATTACGGAGCTAGAGCTTGGGCTGTCAGAGCCTTGGCTGGCATTGGTGACCCTCGGGGCTTAGACATCCTTGTGGATGCCCTCCAGTCAGACTTTGCCATGAGTGTACGCCGAGCCGCAGCTCGGGGGTTAGGCACCCTGCATTGGCATCGACTCTCACCTGAAGAGTTAGAACCGTCTCAAGGACAGGCTCTTGACGCTTTGTTGCAGGGCACTCAAGACCCAGAATGGATTGTCCGCTATGCTGCGGTGGTTGGCTTGCAAGGCTTAGCCGCTGCGCTTCCAGAAACCCAGAGCCAGAGGTTAACAGAGATTCAGATCCAGCTACAAACGCTGGCTCAAGAAGATGAACATCTAACCGTTCAAGCTCGGACATGGCTGGCTCAGCAACAGTTGCAAATCGCTACTAACTAGCAAGGTGTTTTTCTAGCAAGCGTTTAGCCATGGGACGATATAGCAAATAAAACAGCATTTCAATGTAGCGCAGCATATCCTCTCGGTTTTCTCGGGAGGCATAGTTCCAAAAGCCATAAATCTTGGCCAAGGATAATAGTCGAGAGGTATGAATTCGCCATGTATAGGTGCTGTACACCCGCTCAATAGCTTGCTGAGATAACATTTCCCAATAGCCAGGGTTTTGTTCACAGTCAGCAGCAAACTTCGACAGCTTCTCGGCCATTTCAGGAGCATGGGTAGGATTGATATAAAACCCATTCACGCCATCTTGAATGATTTCTAGGGGCCCTCCAAATTGGGTCGCAAAGGTAGGAAGTCCGGAGATCATGGCTTCTAAGACAGTCAGTCCAAAGGCTTCAAAGAGCGCAGGTTGGACAAAAATTCCCTGGTGATCAGCAATCACCCGATAGACTTCCCCAGAGTCACTTTTTGAGAAGCGCACTCCCAGCCAGCGAAACTTACCATGGAGGTTATATTGGTCAATCAGGCTATAAAGCTTTTCAATTTCACTAATTTCTTCGTGATCTGAGGAGTCATTAGTCCGAAGTTTGCCCGCCACCAAAATTAAGTTGTAGTGGTCTTGTAGATCGGGATTTTGACCAAAGCATTCCGCAAGTCCAGTTAAATTTTTAATCCGATCCAGGCGCGCCATCGAAAATAAGGGGCGCTTAGTAGGGTCATTCAGCTTACCATACACTTGCTCTGGATCTTCTAGGGTAAACAGAAGCTCTTCCAGCCGCTCAGCATCGGATTCAACGCGATCGCCACTGCGGGTATAGGGGAAGTAAACATTTTCATTGACACCAGGGGGCACCACATTGAACTTTGGGCTAAAAAGCTCCACGCCGTACACGACATGGTAAAGGTCAGGCATGGTAAAGGACTGATAGGACTCATACTGCCCGATGCTATCTGACTTTCCGACAATTTCTTGATAGGTACTGGTCACGATAAAGTTGGCTGCATTCATCACCATGAGATCAGTGGTGAACTGAAGTGAGAAATGATAGGTTTCTTCCAGATCTTGCCAATAGAGGTTACTAAACAGATATTTAGACTTCTCTAGGGCGTGGGCAACATTACACTGAGTGATTCCCAACCGACGTGATAGTAAGAAGGCGACTAAGTTGCCGTCGGAGTAGTTGCCAACAATCAGATCGGGCAGTCCTCGAAGTTCAGCTAGTAGTTCTCGTTCAGCATCAATGGCATAGGTTTCTAGGTAGGGCCAAATTTCAAAGCGAGAAATCCAATTTTGAGTGATTTTGGCATTAAATTCTCGAAATGGAACTCGAAGAATCCAGGCATTTTGGGTTCCATGAACTTTTTCGAGGCGTTCATTACAGAGCGTTCCCTCACTATTGGGGATTAATCGTGACAAAATGATGATCTTGGGCACAACGTTCAGAGACTCAAGCCCAGCCAGTTTAATATCTTCAAACAACTGCTGCTCTAAACTCTTTGCTTGGTCTAACACATAGACAACTTGTCCACCAGTGTCAGGACGACCCAGTACCCCCTCTTGACCAAAATATCCATGGACAGATACCAATACGATTTTAAAAATCATGGGAATCCGAGAGATAAAGGCTTCTAAGCCTTCGTCATCGGGAGAGTCAATTAACTCATCTAAAATTTCAAGGGTTTCTAGCACTCGGGCTGCTGTATTACCCCATCCTGGTTCAAATCCAAGCTCTTGTAGATTAAAGCGAAATTCTTCATAGGATTGATTTCTGGGTAATCCACCGACAAAGCTAATCGCTTGCTTAACGCAGTCTGAAAGTTGCTGCTGGGTCTGGATGCGCTGATTGATCAGTAACTGTGTTCCTTCGTAGGAATGGAGGCGCAAAAAGTCAAATAGGGCATTAAGCCACTGCCGTGGATCTTGAAAGAGCTTACTGGAAAGGTAGCGATTCAAAAACTGGACGCCACGGCCAATATTTTTGGAGTCTCGAATTGAGGGGGAATAGTCATAGAAAGGCTGGAAATCTAGCTCTAGAATGTCTCCTTCTTGGGGATGATGCCGACCTACAAACCGGTCTCGAAGATCTAAGAGCTGCTCCACTGAAACTTTTTCATGGGTGAGCTCTCGCGGGTCGATGCAGTAGACCTCTTGACAGGCTATTTTGGGGCGAACAATAAAATAGATACGTTCGTCTTCAACAATAATTTCTTGCGTATAGTAAATCAGCTTGTGAAAATTAGAGGTGCTCTCATAAAGAGATGGTTTTTCATGCTTGCTACAGTAAGAGGCAAAAGCTGTGAGGATATCGTTGCGCAGTAGGTAAGGTTGATCTTGGTGCTGAAGTTCGCGCAGGAATTGTCGAAAATCAGCTTTGTCTTCGTCGCGCAGAACAGCTTGGATCAGTGGAGACATGAGCAAGGTGGTCAGGTCTGGAGGGCAATGCTATTGTACCCTGATGCTTACGGTAGACTCGATTGCTGATGAGTAAGAGGCTGGCGATGGGACCTAAGTCCCATCACCTCAGGAAGTTATGCGTTGGCCACCATCGACTCAAACTCGTTATGATTAGCCAGTCGCAATGGTTTGCCCACAGACCTGTTGTGTTCTGGATGTGATTGAGTCCAAGTCCATCGAGCCTCGCTTTGATGCGATCGCAGCAGTTGTTCCCCACGTGGTCTAGACATGGAAGGCAATCTGGAGATAACCCTGCTCATGGTAATCACTGTGGTCGCAGGGATTTCAGCTCAAGTTATTGCTGACTATCTCAAAGTCCCTAGCATTGTCTTTTTGTTATCTTTTGGCATTTTGCTAGGACCGAGTGGGGTCAACCTACTCCACCCAGCGCTTCTTGGACATGGATTAGAAGTCATCGTCTCTTTATCTGTTGCCCTAATTTTGTTTGAGGGTGGCCTCAACCTGCAATTGCGAGAGGTCAAAGAAGTCTCAAGCAGCCTCCGCAACCTGGTTACGCTCGGTGCTGGCATCACGCTGGTGGGAGGTGGGATGGCGGCGCATTGGTTGGGCGAGTTTCCCTGGCAAATTGCCTTTTTGTATGCCTCTCTAGTGGTGGTGACTGGGCCAACTGTAATCGCCCCCTTACTCAAGCAAGTGCAGGCCGATCGTCTGGTTTCCACGCTCTTGGAAGGGGAAGGGGTGTTAATTGACCCCATCGGTGCCATTTTGGCCGTAGTGGTGCTGAATATTGTTTTGCAGGGCAATACCGATCCCCTCACGATTGCCATGGGGCTGGTGTCTCGACTAGCACTAGGGGGAGCCATTGGGGTATTGGGTGGGTGGTTGCTGGGCTGGTTTTTAAAGACCGCGCGTTTTTTGTCGGAAGATCTAAAAAACCTCACCGTGCTGGCGGGCATTTGGGGGCTGTTTGGCCTCTCTCAGATGCTAATCAGTGAGTCTGGGCTGATGACTGCTGTGGCAGCCGGTATCATGCTACGAGTGGCAGATTTGCATGAGGAACGGCTGCTGCGACGGTTTAAGAACCAGCTCAGCATCCTGGCCATCTCGGTTTTATTTATTTTGCTGTCGGCGGATCTATCCATTGCCAGTATGTTTGCCCTTGGCTGGGGCGGCATCTTGACCGTGGGAGTGTTGATGGTGGTGGTGCGACCGATCAATATCTTGATGTCAACTTGGCGCAGCGATCTAAACTGGCGGCAAAAAGCGTTTTTGTCCTGGGTGGCTCCACGGGGAATTGTGGCGGCTTCGGTAGCCTCTTTGTTTTCAATTACCCTCACCAATCAAGGCATTAATGGCGGAGATGCCATCAAAGCCCTGGTGTTTTTGACCATTATTTTGACGGTATTTTTGCAGGGCCTCACCGCGCGCTGGATTGCCAATTGGCTGCGGGTGCGCTCAGACGAAGCTAAGGGTGCCATGATTGTGGGCTGTAGTCCCTTTGGACGTTTGGTGGCTCGACTGATTCAGGCGCGGGGAGAATCGGTGGTGATGATTGATGCCAATCCTGAATATTGCCGTCAGGCTGAAGCTGAGCATTTGCCGGTTTATTTGAGCAGCGCCCTAGATATGGCGGTTCTGAGTGAGGCTGGTGTCTCTACAGTGGGTACGTTTCTGACGACCACCAGTAATGCCGAAGTAAATTCGGTGCTGGCTCAGCGGGTCAAAGAAGAATTTAGTCCACCTCGGGTGTTGGCAGTGCTGAGTGCCCCGGAGCAGCCTCAAGGCGTTCCTACGGAAAAGCTAGCCAGTGCCCAGATCAAGCCTGCCTTTTCGTCTCAACTGTCGATCAAGAAATGGAATCGCTATCTGAGTGCGGATGAAGTGCGACTGAGTGAAGTCATCCTGGATGAGGACGAGGCCAAGTTTGAGCGCCAGCGCGATCATCTCAAGGCGTTGATCAACACAGGCAAGCTGGTGCCGCTATTGATTTTGCGCCAAGAACAATTGAGAATTCCCCGAGCCGATGAGCAGTGGCAACGGGGCGATCAGGTCACTTACGGGCTGCATGTGCCCAAGCCGAGCTTTGCAGCCCAGGGGATAGCGGCAACCCCTTCCAAGGTGTCGTCTGTTGTGTAGCTGAGATCTAGGGAAAGGATTTGTTCTAAGAGTGCCGTGATATTCTCCCGACGCTGACCTTACGGGGACAACGGGGGACTTACAGCTCCCCGGAGTGCCGCGCGCCGCAGGCTTACCCTTCACAAGTTCAAAAAATCGCCAATGGATGTCTTGTCAATTTTTACATTGATTGAGCTATCAAGGCATATTCTGGAATGATAAAATTTAAAATATGACGAAGCATCATCATAATATGACAAACACTCCTGACAAGGCTGGCAAACAGATCAAAGACTTGATCCAGGGCGAGGCTCAGAAAATCCCGAGTAAAGATTTCTTGGCGATCATCAATCAAGTTGAAGTAGTATTTGGTGGCATAAAGGAGAAGCCTGACTGGGGTCATGATGCTCCTTTAGAGATAGCTGTATTTTATTGTCTCATGGGAAAATCGTTTGAAGCTAATTCCTTTGACCTAGACAACTCAGAAGCTTTAGCATATGAGATCGACAACCTCCTTGACGAACTTTCAAGTGCAGATGATCGTATTAAAGAAAATCAAGACAGTATTGACAGCTTAAAAATAGAGACAAAAGAAATGCTGGCCACGTTACCTGTAATAGCAAATTAATGTGGCAAAAGATATTTGAGTTTGGCAAGCGACTACTGACTCTTAAAATTCAAGTCTAGAACAATACACAAGATATAAAAGAATTACGCCAAGACTTAAAGGAACTTACTGCTGCTGTACAAAGGTTGGTATATGTAGTTAATCGCAATAGTGAGAATGACTCTCATGAAAGGGAAAAGCTTGCTTTGCGTTTAGAGAATGCTTTGCTGAAAGTTGAGCGTCGTTTCCTTCTAGGTAGGCAAGAAGACCAAGATGCAGAGTGATTTAGGCGATCGCAGCTCCACTTGAGGGCGGCAATACCCCTGTTCGAGGGCGTAAACACCGATCCTAGAGGATGATCATCACTCCTTAAAATGGCAGTAGGCAACGGCTCAGCCCTGGCATTGGATGGCAATGGAGCCGATCTGTTGCAGTGCGATCGCAAGGAGAATCTCTTTCAATGCAACCTACTAATCCCAACCAGTTCACCGAGAAAGCCTGGGAAGCCATTGTCCGCACCCCGGATATTGTCAAAGAGGCACTGCAACAGCAAATTGAAAGTGAGCACCTGATGCAGGCTCTCCTAGAGCAGGAAGGGTTAGCCAGCAGCATTTTCAATAAGGCCGGGGTTAATGTCCAACGGCTCAGAGATCGCACCGCTGAGTTCATCAACCGCCAGCCCAAACTCAGCAGCCCCAGTAGTTCGGTCTATCTAGGACGTAGCTTGGACACCCTCCTAGATCGGGCTGACACCCATCGCCAGCAACTTGAAGATGAGTTTATTTCCATCGAACATCTGGTGTTGGCCTACGCTAAAGATGAGCGGTTTGGCCAAGCCCTGTTTAGAGAAGTGGGGCTAGATGAAGCCAAACTGAAGCAAATCATTGAGCAAATTCGCGGAAGTCAAAAAGTGACGGATCAAAACCCTGAAGGCAAATACGAATCCTTAGAAAAATATGGCCGGGATCTGACCCAACTGGCCCGTTCCGGGAAGCTTGACCCGGTGATTGGTCGAGATGATGAAATTCGCCGTACCATTCAAATTCTCTCTCGACGCACCAAAAATAACCCGGTGCTGATTGGGGAGCCAGGGGTAGGTAAAACCGCCATTGCCGAAGGGCTGGCCCAGCGGATTGTGGCCGGGGATGTGCCCGAGTCCCTGCGCGATCGCCGCCTGATTGCCCTGGATATGGGCGCTTTGATTGCCGGTGCCAAGTACCGAGGCGAGTTTGAAGAACGCCTCAAAGCCGTCCTCAAAGAAGTCACCGAATCCGAGGGGCAAATTATTCTCTTTATTGACGAAATCCATACCGTTGTGGGGGCGGGAGCCACCCAGGGTGCCATGGATGCTGGCAATCTCCTCAAACCAATGCTGGCTCGGGGTGAGCTGCGCTGTATTGGGGCGACCACTCTGGACGAGTACCGCAAATACATCGAAAAAGATGCCGCCCTAGAGCGCCGCTTCCAGCAGGTCTATATCGACCAGCCCTCCATTGAAGATACGATTTCGATTTTGCGGGGGCTGAAAGAGCGCTACGAAGTTCACCACGGGGTCAAAATTTCCGACAGTTCCCTGGTGGCGGCGGCGACGCTCTCGACTCGCTACATCAGCGATCGCTTCTTGCCCGATAAGGCCATTGACCTAGTGGATGAAGCCGCCGCCAAGCTGAAAATGGAAATCACTTCCAAACCCGAAGATTTAGACGAAATTGACCGCAAGGTTCTCCAGCTCGAAATGGAGTGGCTGTCCCTGCAAAAAGAGAGCGATCGCGCCTCCCAGGAGCGCCTAGAGCGCCTGGAAAAAGAGCTAGCTGATCTTAAAGAAGAACAGTCTCAGCTCAATGCCCAGTGGCAGTCCGAAAAGCAGGTAATCGACAATATTCAAACCATCAAAGAAGAAATCGACCGCGTTAACGTTGAGATTCAGCAGGCCGAGCGCAGCTACGATCTCAACCGGGCTGCCGAGCTCAAGTACGGCACCCTCACCAATCTCCAGCGCCAGCTCGAAGAAGCTGAAACCCGCCTCACCCAGACCCAGACCAGTGGGCGCTCCCTCCTGCGCGAAGAAGTCACCGAAGAAGACATCGCCGAAATTATTTCCAAGTGGACGGGCATCCCCGTTAGCAAGCTGGTTGAATCTGAAATGGAGAAGCTCCTCCATTTAGAAAACGAACTGCACCAGCGAGTGGTGGGTCAAGAGGAAGCCGTCACCGCCGTCGCCGATTCGATTCAGCGCTCCCGAGCTGGGTTGGCTGACCCCAACCGTCCCATTGCCAGCTTTATTTTCCTGGGTCCCACGGGGGTGGGTAAAACCGAGCTGGCCAAGGCTCTGGCGGCCTATCTCTTTGACACCGAAGAAGCCATGGTGCGCATCGACATGTCCGAATACATGGAAAAACATGCCGTCGCCCGCATGATTGGTGCGCCTCCCGGCTATGTGGGCTACGACGAAGGCGGTCAGCTCACCGAAGCCATCCGCCGTCGCCCCTACGCGGTGATTCTCTTTGACGAAATCGAGAAGGCTCACCCCGATGTCTTCAACATCATGCTGCAAATTCTTGATGATGGCCGGGTCACCGATGCCCAGGGCCGCACCGTGGACTTCAAAAACACGGTGATCATCATGACCAGCAACATCGGCTCCCAGTTCATTCTGGATTTGGCTGGGGATGATAGCCGCTATAGCGAGATGCGATCGCGGGTCATGGATGCCATGCGCACCCACTTCCGACCCGAGTTTCTCAACCGCATCGACGAAGTAATCATCTTCCATGGCCTGCTCCGCGAACAGCTCCGCGAAATCGTGAAACTGCAAGTGGTGCGCCTAGAGCAGCGCCTAGCCGAGCGCAAGATGACCCTGAAGCTTTCCGATGCCGCCGTTACCTTTCTGGCCGAAGTCGGCTACGACCCCGTTTACGGCGCTCGTCCCCTGAAGCGGGCAATTCAGCGCGAACTGGAAACCCAACTGGCCAAGTCCATTCTCCGGGGTGAATTTGGTGAAGGTGATACCCTCTTTGTTGATGTCGAAAACGAACGCATCAGCTTCAAGCGCCTCCCCACCGAAATGCTGACCACCTCTTAGGGGAAATCAAACATCTCTACCTAGTAATCCGTTTATGGGAACAACCCTCTGAATGGTTCTAAAGCAGCCTTAGGCTAATGCCCCTGGCAGCTCTAGATCAATCACGACTTGGTTAGATACAGCAGATGGATCTTGGCACTAAAGCAGCTACAATGTATCACCATATTCTTCGAGAAAGGTAAGGACGGCGCTTAGCTGTTGTTGGTGGGTGGGGCTGGGGTCGAGCTGGAACCGAATTTGGGCAGCACTGCATCGAGCTTGGATTCTAGCTCGGCGAGATGCGCATTCTGATTCTTTAGCTCGACGTTCTGCTTCTTCAGCTCGGCGTTGTATTTCCTCAAGTCGGACAAGCCCCCGTAGGACTTGATCCACTGCCACCAAGAAAAAGGTAACGGCTGCGAGGCTGAGTCCGACCCAGGGAGGGATGGGGAAGGTGTATTGTCGCAGTTGGATTTGGTCATAGCGCAGGAGAATGCCGGTGGCAAAGACCAACAGGGCAGTGAGGATAGTAACGAGAGTTTGCAGATTAACACTCATCATTGCCTTTAGTTTATCGCAGCCCGTAGGATAAGCAGCACCCAGGCGCTCTCAAGAGTTGGTGTAACCGCTCTCTTGAGAGCGCCTGGGTGCTGCTTTGTCACCTCACATGAGTCGGAATGTTTTGACCTGCAGCAGAGACGGCCAGTTTGGGGAATAAGCAAAACTTAGGGTCTGGCATAACAACTCTCTATCAGGATTTTATTGATTTTTTGAAGGGGTCTCGCTACATTGTTCTTAGCATAGACTTATATTAAGTCTTTTTAGATAAACTATTGATTGAAGCAATGATCTTGATGCTGGATTTGATTCTGTACTGCTGCCTAATAGCGCTGCGGATGTTTACTGGAGGTGCTTCGGATTGCGGCGAAGAGCGCCCCGCAGTTACCTATTCGTAAATTGAACGGATTTCAAAACCTGAATCTGTTTGTTTCTGAGGCTTAACGGTGCGGCGTTGAGCTAGCTTGCTGTCTCTATCTGTCTGCTGTTTGTACGACCTTCGGTATGACTCAATTTCTGTTACACACAGTTTGGTTGATTCCCTGCTACGCCTTTGTGGGCGCGATCGCATCAGGTCTGTGGTCTCCAGCCTTGATTCGTCAAACTGGGCCTCGTCCGGCTGGCTATCTTAACTTGTTGATGACCCTTCTAGCCTTTGTTCACAGCCTGTCAGTCTTTGTCCAGGTGTGGCAGCAGCCTGCTGAACAGTGGTCTGTTTCCTGGTTGCAAGTGGCGGGCTTAGATCTAACCCTGTCCCTGGAGATTTCAGCGGTGACGGTGGGGGCCACCCTGCTGGTCACGGGGTTAAACCTGCTGGCACAAACCTATGCCATTGGCTATCTGGAGATGGACTGGGGCTGGTCCCGGTTTTTTGCCATGCTGGCACTGTTTGAGGCTGGGATGTGCAGCCTAGTGCTGTGTAATTCTCTATTTTTTGCCTATATCGTTCTGGAAATTCTCACCCTGGGCACCTATTTGATTGTGGGCACCTGGTATAACCAATCTCTGGTGGTGACTGGGGCACGGGATGCCTTCTTGACCAAACGGGTGGGTGACCTGTTTCTGCTCATGGGAGTGCTGGCGATTTACCCCCTGGCGGGCACCTGGGACTTTGATCAGTTGGGGCAATGGGCAGCCACCGCTCAGGTTAACCCGACCGTGGCTACTCTGGTCGGACTAGCGTTGCTGGCTGGACCCATGGGCAAGTGTGCTCAATTTCCCTTGCACCTGTGGTTGGATGAAGCCATGGAAGGGCCAATTCCCAGCACGGTGTTGCGGAACTCGGTGGTGGTGGCAACAGGGGCCTGGGTGCTGATTAAGCTAGAACCCGTGCTGGCGTTGTCGCCAGTGGTCTTGACGGCCATGATCACCATTGGGGCAATCACGGCAGTGGGGGGTACCCTGATTGCCATCGCCCAGATTGACATTAAGCGGGCACTGTCTTACTCGGTCAGCACCTTCATGGGGCTGGTTTTCATCGCTGTCGGTACCGGACAAACTGAGGCGGCCTTACTTTTGGTTCTCAGCCATGCCATTGCCCAGGCGCTCCTGGTCATGAGTACGGGTTCCATTGTTCTCAACAGCATTACCCAAGATTTGACCCAGTTGGGTGGTCTCTGGCGACGAAGACCCATCTCTGGCATTAGCTATCTGGTTGGCGTTGCTGGGTTGATTGGGTTCCCTCCCCTGGGTGGATTTTGGGCCTTGCTGGAGCTGGCGGATGGACTCTGGGCCACCCAGCCTGCCCTGATTGCGGTTTTGCTGCTCGTCAACGGGCTCACCGCCTTCAGCATGACCCGAGAGTTTGGCTTGATTTTTGCGGGTTCCCCCAGTCAGATGACCGAGCGCTCCCCCGAAAATTTCTGGCTGGTGACGCTGCCGATGATGGTGCTGTTGGGATTCACCCTGCATTTACCCCTGATCTTGCAGTCCCTGGGGCTGCTGCCCCACTGGGCCGACCTCAACAAAGATATGGCGCTGTTGCTCCTGTGGTCGAGTGTGACCGGCATTGGCATTGGGGCTGTGGTCTACGTCGGTCACAGTATTCCTAAGCCGATTCAACTGCCCTGGAAACGGCTGCAAGACCTGTTTGCTTTTGACCTCTACACGCCACAACTCTACCGGGCCAGCATTGTCGGGGTTGTCGATAAAGCCTCCCGATTGACCGATTGGTTTGATCGGCAGGTGGTCGATGGGGTGGTGAACTTTGTGGGCTGGGTCTCACTTTTCAGCGGTCAGGCTCTCAAGTACAGCAACTCTGGGCAGGGGCAGTTTTACATTCTCACCATTGCCGTTGGCCTCACCACCATTGCCCTGAGCCTAGGCTGGTCTTTTGTCTGGCCCTACTTGTTAACCCCCTGACTGGAGTTTGAGCGCACCCCATGATCCTAAGCACCCTCATCTGGTTTCCAATCCTGGGCGCGATCGCCCTGGCCTTGGTGCCGTCCCGTTACCTCAAGTGGGCGGCTCTGATCCTCAGCGGTAGCATTCTGCTGGGGTCCCTTTGGATTGCCTATCAGTTTGACATCACTCAACCCCTGATCCAGTTCCGGGAAGACCTGCCCTGGCTGGCAACCCTAGGTTTGAACTACCAACTGGGGGTGGATGGGCTGTCTCTGCCGCTGATTATCCTCAATACGCTGCTGACCTGGATTGCCATCTACAGTAGCCCCGAAGCCACCGAGCGACCCAGGCTGTTTTACGGCTTGGTGCTGCTGATCAGTGGTGCGGTTTCCGGTGCCTTTTTGGCGCAAAATCTGCTGTTGTTTTTCCTGTTCTATGAAATTGAGCTGGTGCCCTTCTATCTGCTGATTGCGATTTGGGGCAGTGAAAAGAAAAGCTATGCTGCCATGAAGTTCCTGCTCTACACCGCTGTGTCTGGGGCATTGATCTTTGTGGCCTTTGTGGGGCTGGTCTGGCTGCAAGGAGCCGATAGTTTTGCCTATACGGCTCTGGCTGGGAATACCTTGCCCCTCTGGCAACAGTTGATTCTGCTGGCGTTTGTGCTGATTGGCTTTGGCATCAAGATTCCCCTAGTGCCCCTCCATACCTGGTTGCCGGATACCTATGTGGCGGCCTCAGCACCCATTGCCATGCTCCTAGGGGGGGTTCTGGCTAAGTTGGGAACCTACGGCATTTTTCGCTTTGGTCTGGGGTTGTTTCCAGAGGCGTGGGGAACCCTGGCACCGGGATTGGCTACCTGGGCCACCGTGAGTGTGCTCTATGGGGCCACGGTGGCCATTGCCCAAAAAGACATCAAGCGGATGGTGGCCTATAGTTCTGTGGGTCACATGGGCTACATTCTTTTGGGTGGGGCGGCCTTGACGGAATTAAGTCTGGTGGGAGCGGTGGCCCAGATGTTTGCCCATGGCTTGATTCTGGCGATTTTGTTTCACTTGGTCGGTATGGTGGAAGCCAAAGTGGGCACTCGGGAACTGGATGTGCTCAATGGCTTAATGAATCCCCTGCGAGGATTGCCCTTGGTGAGTGCCCTCTTGGTTTTAGGGGGAATGGCCAGTGCGGGCATCCCTGGCCTGGTGGGCTTTGTGTCTGAGTTTCTGGTGTTCCAGGGCAGCTATGCGGTGTTTCCGCTGCAAACCCTCTTGTGCGTGGTGGGGACTGGTTTGACCGCCGTTTATTTCGTGATTTTGCTCAACCGCACCTGCTTTGGCAAGCTGGACAATGCCATTGCCGATTTCCCCAAGGTCGAGTGGCGAGAGCGCGTCCCTGCCTTGATTCTGAGTCTGACCATTCTGTTTTTGGGACTGCAACCCACCTGGCTGGTGCGCTGGAGCGAAGCCAGTACCCATGCGATGGTGGCGGTGCTGCCACCGGTGACGCAAGTGACCACCCTGGCTCAAGTTTTAGATCGCGAATAAGACCCCCATGACGACTACCCTACAACGACCGACGTTGCCCCCTTCTACCCACGAATTTGCTGAGATTATTCACCGCCTGGAGGCCGGGGGGGCGATGCTGCCCGATACCCCCGAGAATCTGATGCAGATCATCGGCATTTATAAAGCCTATGCTGTCCCCATGGACTTCTACTGGCGCGATTTGCTCTACATCGCTGAGCGGGTATTTCTGAATCCGCTGCCAGCCTTTAAATATTTTCTGCCCCAGTCCTATCTGGACTTGCCTAATCACTACGCGGGCGAGACTGCCGATCTGCGCGTTTGGCGGGGTGAGGCCACCGCCCATCCAGAGTTGCTGGCCTTTATAGAAAAAGGGGAAGTGCAGAAAAAGTTGCCGAAGCTGCTGCACCATCTCTGGCACGATCGCATCAATATGGAATTTGCCGAAGCCTGTGCCCGGGCGATGTTCTGGCACCGGGGCATGGGGGGTCAATTTGACCCCTACCTGGATAGCGAAGAGTACAAAGCCAATGCCGATCGCGCCATTCGGGCCTATTTCCAGGGCAATCCGGTGATGCTGGGGCTGTATCGGCTCTTTCCCGATCTGTTTGTGGAGCAGGTGCGGGAGCTCTCCTACTACGCTAATCTGGGGCTGTTTTGGGAGGTGATGGCTCCCGTTTTCTTTGAAATGTCGGATCTCTACGATGAGGGCAAAATCACCACCGTACCGGAGGCGATGAATTTTCTGGTCAACGGTATCTTTGCGATCGCAGGTCGTCCCATTTATCACCACGTCTATATTCGCGGCGAGTGCTACGAGATTATTCCCAAGTCCAAAGGCTTTATGTGGCTCTACGAAGCCGCCCTCCCCTATGTAGAAGCTGTGTTTTACCGAACGTCGCCTTTTCGAGGCACCAAATCCTACAATGCCCAGGCCCGAGAAGTTCCGGCTGACCAGAAAGACTTTCACTACGGCATTCTCTACGCCGATGTCTTTCCAGTGGGTTCTGCCGGGATTCCGCCGACCCTATTGATGCAGGATATGCTGCATTTCTTGCCCCCCTACTTGGTGGACTACTACCAAGAACATTGCCGGGGGGAAGAAGACATGCTGATTCAATTGGGCATCAGCTTTCAGCGCTCCATGTATAACGTCACCTCAGCAGTGATTCAGGCGCTCCGCACCGCCCTGCTCTATCCCCTGGATGACCCGAACCCCAAGCACCTACAGGCCAATCGCCAGTTTTTTGAGGCCCAGCTCGACCGCTTCCGGCGTCCAGAAGCGCGCCTGCGAGACATTCAGGATCAAAGCTATCGCTAGCGCTTGACTTCTGCGGTTGAGAACTGCGATCGCCGCACAGATGTCCAGCCGGATCTTCCTGGCTGTTGACCCCCTACCCTTAACAGATTCCGTAAAACCCATGGCTGATATTGTCGATATTGCTGTCAATGCCCCAGGATTCAAAACCCTGGTCGCTGCGGTGCAGGCCGCCAATTTAGTGGAAACCCTCAAAAGCCCTGGCCCATTTACCGTCTTTGCCCCCAACGACGACGCCTTTGCCAAGCTGCCGCCGGGCACCATCCAGACCCTCGTCCAGAATCCGCCTCAACTGGCGCGCATTCTAGCCTTCCATGTGGTTCCGGGCAAATGGACTCAGACTGATCTGCAACAGGTGGACACCCTCACTTCTGTCGAGGGTTCCCCGATTCGGATTGACACCTCAGATGGCTTTGAAGTCAAGAACGCCACAGTGATCGCCGCTGACATTGAAGCTGACAATGGCATCATTCACGTCCTGGACTCGGTCATCTTAATGGGCTAGTAGTGCGTCAATCGACTTGCCACCAGCCAAACGCAGGCCCCACTAGGCGCACCACTAGCCAGAAAACCACCACCAGACCGATAGAGATCCAGGTTCCTCGGGTTGTCCAGTTTATAAATTTTTCAGCCTGGCTTTTCTTGATGGGGAGCCAGGGCAAAATGGGTTGTTCTTTTCCGTAATCTTCACCTAGGGATTCTTTGCGACGCTTAGCTTCGCCCATACTGAATGCCTCCAAAATTAAATAATCAGGGTCAGAAATTTACGGTTAGGCTCGATCTACGAGGGTTAGATTCTCTCCTTGAAATAGGGTCTCATCAACGTAGTCTAGCCGTCCATAGGGACTTAACGCGCTCAGAACCTGTTGCCCATAGCTGCGATGCAGGACTCGATTGTCCAAGAGTGCGACCACGCCCTGTCGCTCCCGTAGGGGTGCGATCGCACGCTGTAACGTGCGGAGTGCCTCAGGCAGCAGAAATAAGCGAAACCAGTCCTGCCGCCGCCGCTTATAGTATGCCATTCGGCCTGCCACCCTGGGGTCTTCTGGAGAAGGGATGGGCAACGTCGCAATCACCAACAACTGGGGAGGGGGGATATATTGCTGAGCTTGTTGCCAGAACTCCCAGCCCGTCACCAAAATATTACCCCCTCTAAGTTCGAGGGTTTCCACCCGCACTCGTGAGCCAAAATAGGATGCTAACACCGTAGCAATCTGTCCTTTCAGGGGCAGATCATCCACAATCAAGATCGTGGGGTGGGCAGAAGAGACACTGGCCAGCAGCAGCCGTTGGAGATGCTGGACAAGAGCGGCCTGAAACTGGGGTGTGTTGGGCATCGGCAACCCATCTGGCAGATAAAGTTGAATGGCTTCAGTCTGTTGTTCTGCCCCAAATTGCACACAGGTGAGAGCTTCTAGCCCAACCCGCTGGCGAAATGTTGTAGCATCAGGCTCTGAATCTAAGTGGCTGCCCAATAACACCACAGCCCGTTGTGACCAGAGCCCTTGGAACACCTCGGAGCAAGAAACCGGCGCAGCATGAAGACTAAAAGTTCCCTTCTCCCGATTCACTTCAGCCCACTTCAGAGACTCTGGGTCTAGAAATTGCTGCCAAAAGCTCGGCCAGGGAGGACAGTGGCGAAACCCACGATGCTCTTGGAGCAGATGATGCAGACGGATCAGAATTTCCTGCTCCGGTGCTTCAATGAGGCTACATCGGTAGGGATTGTCGGGATGCTGAAACAAGGCGTGGGTTAAGGCCACCCTCAAATTCCGAATCTGAGCAGCCAAAGAAGGGCAAGTCCAGAGCAGGGCATCCCAATGGTGCGGTTGAAGAACAGCCGTAACGTGATCACAGACCCACTCTTCTAAGGCATCCGCGCCATCCAAAATCAGAGGAATGGTAGCGGGTAGCTGGGGCTGAGGACTGAGGTGATCGGCCAGCCACTCCTGAGGTGAAACAAAGATCGCTCCCCCGAAACTAGGGTCAGGGAAGCCCAAACAAAGGGGCTTTTCAACCCGCATCCATTCACTGAGACGAGGAATCTCGCACTGAAGCAACTGCTGTCTAATCGGTTCAGGCACCACCACCATCACAGAACCCGGCCACAGCATTATGGAAGCTAGGTAGCTGAGGCGATAGCGACCCTGGTAGCTAGCTGAGGCGCTCACCTGAATCAAGGCACTGCGCTGAAGTCGGAGCGCACGAGCCACCAGTCGCGCAATCGTGAGATGATGCGGCCAAGTTGCTTCCCCCTGTTCGCGGAGAAAGGCATGTAACTGCTGGTGGACTTCAACCTCAATCACAATAGGCTTGAATACGAGAAAGGGAACGACCTTCATTTTGGCACAGTCTGTCTAGCTGCCGTTATTTTGAGGATCCCTGAGCGACAGAGTTACCCAAAGCTGCATCTTGATTTGCTAGCTTGATAGAGGGGTAGGCAACGCCCCTTCAGCGTCGGCCCAAAAAACAAACACTCAGCATCCCTAGTGTTCCGTCAGGGAAATTTTGACGGGTCGTAGACCCTCAAAATTTAACCCCATTCAACTTTCCGGCACTCAGGTACCCATCAAATCAAAGCTGACAGGCCACTAGACAGTGATAGCAGACTCTCAGGTCATGGGTGGAGTTGCACCTGAACCCCTGGTACAGTTTGGGCAAGCCATGCTGATCATCCAATGCTACGATTATTCATCGTCGTTGACGCCCAGTTCACGGTGGGTTCCCTATGTATTTCCTCTATCGTTGGTGGGGTCGATATCGTGTCGTGGTTGTCTTGACCCTGCTGTGTATTGCTTTGGCTTGGTCAATTCGGCGCACCGAGGGAGCTGGAATTGTGGAGTTGTATCGGTTGATGACGCTACCGGTACAGCCCAATACAGCCAAGCAAGAACAATTAATCAATGCTCGTACCTGGGAATTGCAACAGCGTCTTCAGGAATTAGAAGCTCGTAATCAAGCGCTACAGTCTCTTCTTGAAGATCCACAAATTCAGCAGGATCGGGCGATTTCAGCGGCTGTGATTGGTCGCAGTGCTGACCACTGGTGGCATCAAATAACCCTGGGCAGGGGGTCGCAAGATGGAATTCAGGTTGGCGCTGTTGTGGCAGCCCCCGGTGGCTTGGTGGGGCGCGTTACCCAAGTTTCACCCCATACCAGTCGGGTGTTATTGGTGAGCGATCCCAGTAGTCGTCTGGGCGTGACCATTAGCCGGAGTCGGCGGATGGGGATTTTGCGAGGCCAAGACGAACGGGTCGGTCGAATTGATTTCTTTGAGAAAGATCCAGATGTCCGCGAGGGTGATATTGTGGTCACTTCGACACTGAGTCGTCTCTTCCCGCCTGGGGTTCCAGTGGGACAGATTCAAGAGTTGCAGTTGGATGCGGCCTCTGGCCCCCAAGCTGTGGTGGAATTCTCCGTGCCCATTGCCAACCTGGAGTGGGTCAGCATATATCTCGATGGTCAAACCTCTGAAGCATTGGTCACCTCCGAGCCTTAATCTGCTCAATTATGGGATTACGGCTGGGTCGGTGTTGCTCTGTGCCTTGGCTCTGCCGCTTCGGTTTCCTGGGCTGGAGTTGGCAGGCATCAGCCCCCATTGGCTCCTGATTTGGGTGGTGACTTGGAGTGTTAAGCGCTCACCACTACAAGGTGCGATCGCAGGTCTCTGCCTGGGACTGATCCAAGATGGCCTGACAGCCCCCCAACCCACTCATACCCTTAGCTTAGCCCTAGTCGGTATTCTCACCAGCGGCCTCAATAAACAACGATTTATTCAAGAAGACCTGATTTCAGTGGCGTTGATTGTCTTTGTTATGGCTTTTGTAGTGGAAGGGGTGTTGATGGCTCAGTTTGCCTTGATGGGCGATCGCACCTTGACCGAACTGTGGGAACGCCAGCCCCAAGTTGCCCTCAGCTCCGCCTTGCTGAGCAGTTTATGGACACCAGTCGTATACTACCCCTTGAACCGGTGGTGGCAACATGTCCACAAATTACTGAGCTAAATAAGCCAGGAGATTGGTATGGTTTCCCTCGCGGAATGGCAGGTCTGTTGTGCTGACCAACCGCTCACCGAGTGGGTTGTGCAGGCAAACTTAAATCTCTATGATTCACCGCAACTCAAGACTTTGGCAACCCAGGCTTGGCCCGGCAGACATCTGCGTTCCTGCCCTGAGAGCACAACCCCACTGCAAACAGAGCTCCGATTGCCCCATGCTCCACAAGCCCTACCAGTCAAGTTGTGTGAGGATGACTATCCGGGATGGATCGCTGTCCAAGACTTGGTAGTTCTGAAAATGGCCGATGCCCTTTACGTGGCTCCAGTGGTATCGGCTGGACAGATTCAGGCGCGGATAGGGGGTGCGATCGCATTTACCCAACAGGCCATGACCCTTTCCAACCGATACTTGTGGGGTGGCACCATCAGCCCCGACTATGACTGTTCCGGCTTGATGCAAGCCGCCTTTGCCGCCCAGGGTATTTGGCTACCCCGAGATGCCTACCAACAGGAAGCCTTTACCCAGCCAATTCAGAATCCTGGCAGCACCCCTGAAGCCTTAATTCCTGAGCTTATCACCGGCGACCTGATTTTTTTTGGAACACCCCAACAAGCAACTCATGTTGCCCTCCACCTGGGGGACGGACAGTACATCCATAGCTCTGGGCAAGCCCAAGGGCGGGATGGCATTGGCATTGACACCCTGTGTCCAGACAGCCTCGATCCGGTCAGTCAAGCCTACTATACCCAGGTGCGCGGAGCCGGACGAATTGTGACCTGCTATAGCCCTGAAGCTGCCCCACACACCAAAAAGCACCTGGGCTAGCCAAGTGCTGATAGTTCAGGGTTTAGATCAACCTGGATACCAGAAAGGCAGGTTAACCACGCGTTAGGAACTGCAACGGATTCACAGCCCCTCGACCCGTTGGATGAATCTCAAAATGAGTATGTGGCCCCGTGCTCCGACCCGTGCTGCCCATATCGGCAATTTGTTGCCCTTGACGCACTTGCTGCCCCTGGCGCACCAAAATGCGATTGTTGTGAGCATACAGGGTGAGGCTGCCATCCGGATGGCGAAGCTCGACCAAATAGCCAAACCCACCACTGTTCCACCCCGCAAAGGAGACCACCCCAGGGGCAGAGGCCATCACAGGGGTTCCCACTGGTGCGGCAATATCAATGCCCCGGTGCATTCGCCCCCAACGAGGGCCATAGCCAGAGGTAAACACACCCTGAGCGGGCCAAATAAACCGCCCAGATCCCGTCAACATGCTGTCGGGTAAATAGTTGTCCACGTCGGCCAGGGGTGGCAGATCTAAGGTGGGAATCCGGGGCAGGGTAACCCGACTGGCCAGGGGCGAGGTTAAGGAAGATGACGACGAGGCTTGAAATCGAGATGCTGTTAGCGCCGACGCTAGCGTCTGGGGTTGAGCCACCAGTGCCTCTAACTCTGCATCACTCAACGGATCCGTTGAGAGCTTATCTGTCAAAGCTGAGAACTGAGCCCCCCCAGAGTTAGGCAATGCCGTCTCATTTGCGGTAAGACCACTCCGAGGAGCTGTAGATTGAGACTCAAGGGCATCTGCATTGGGCTTTAGGGCCATCAGCCAATCAGGGTTCTCGGTAGCTGCTGGCAAATTATCCTTGAGCTGCGGCGATGGTGGCAGCTCAGGAGTCACTTTATCCCCTTCCACGAGTCGATTAGCCTGGGCTGGAATCCGTAAGGTCTTACGGTCATCAAGGGCACTGGAATCTTGAATGCGATTGACCTTAGCAATCTCTTCTGGCTTGACTGCATAGGTGGCTGCAATGTCATTCAAAGTTTCACCGGGCTGAACCTGGTGAACTACAGCACCAGATTCAGCGAGTACAGCTTGATCTGGATTGGGAATAATGGCTTTCGGAGCTGAGTCTGGGGATGACTGATTGGTTTCGGCAGACGCCTTAGCAGGCGCTTTAAGTGCAGTTCCTGAACTGAGGCTATGCTGATTTACTAAATCTGTGGGCGAAACCGATAGCAGCGGCGTAGGGCTAGCGGCCAAGATTAACGATGCTTCGCTGGGAAGGGAAGAGAATAACGGATTTGGGCTAGAAAGACTGACTTTTAGGGGTTCAGCTTCATCTTTGGAAGATAGCAATGCCGCCAGGTTACGCCAGTCCGGATTGTTGGGCTTAAACGTCCCAGCCAACTCAGGGGCTTCTAACTGGGTTGCTAGGGGAGCAAATTCAACGGTGGAGGGCTTAGAGGTTGAATCCAGCGCCGGGAGCAATGCCTCTACATCCATGCTAGAGGCAATCCGAGTCGGAGCCGTAGTCGTAAATATGGGAGCTGTGGCTGCCGAGAAATCAAACGAAGGGCTAGCCTGAAAGCTGACGGTTACAGGCGCAAAGCCCTTAGTCGCGTCTTCACGAACGCCTTCAGACTGGCTAGAAGGGGAAGATGCCACACCCGTCGCAGGAGCCAGATGGTACGAAGGTTGAACTGTACCTAAAGCTGAGGGTAACGACCCGGTGGTAGCCAAACTCGGAGTTTGGGATAAAACTGAGCCTGTGGCGCTCAGGGCAACTGTACATCCGATTACAACCGAAGAACGAGTTCGACGGAAGAGGGCTGACGCTTTCGATGTTTGTCCCATTGGGCTTTGACTGTCGTAGGCTTCAACCTTCTGCGGAATTTCTCGTTTCAATGAGGACCTCCTAAAGTTACTAGTGACTCACAGCTTGGATGCTAAATTGCCAATCCAGGAGTCAACTACCTCAAGACAGAGTATCGAAGTCTTTTTAGAATGTAAAGTTTTCTTGACTTCGATGGGGTGCCGAAACCAGCTTCATCTCTATGATTGAGGTAGATTACAGATTTGAGACGGACTTCCTCCAACCACGAAAATTTAGAGCGGTCATCTGTTACGGTTTCCCCGGGTCTACCCAAAGTGGGTTGTTTTTAGGGGTGGGGATCAAAAGCGATCCCTTATAACAGAGCGACTTTACCCTAACTTTCCCCAAGTCGGCAACCGATCTATTCCGTAGAAATACGGATTTATCCAGCAGTCTCTTGAAACGAGTTCTGCCAACCCTAAGCTCCACAAGGGTTTCAAGTGGCCTTCAAGAGATTTATTTTCCTTAAAAGTGGCTATGGCAAAATATGGGTCAAGGGTCTGACTGAGTGTTCCGTCCGGAAAATTTTGAGGGGTTGCAGATCCTCAAAATTCATCCTCCATGAACTTTTGACACTCAGGGATCCTTCTAACGTGAGTTCGACAGCTCTCGTCTGCCCTCACCCCAACCCCTCTCCCAATCCTGGGAGAGGGGCTAAAACGTTGAATTTCTGCTCTGTTCCCCCTCTCCCAATGTTGGGAGAGGGGGCTAGGGGGTGAGGGCGGATAAGTCGTCGAACTCACGTTTCTAGGCAACGTTGACCTGCTGAGGGCGGGTGATCGCTATCAAACTCACCTTGAGCAACGCTCTGACTTAACGGAGTAATCCCAACTGGCGGCGTGCTTCAAACAGCCCGAGAGCGGCGCTAACGGAGAGGTTGAGGCTACGCACTTGGGGCTCAACCATGGGGATATGCACGGTGGCACTACAGTTGGCTAAAATTTCTTCGGGGAGTCCTTGGCTTTCACTGCCAAATAGCAGCCAGTCGTCTGGCTCAAATTGAAAGCTGAGATAATTGACGCTTCCGCGGGTGCTGAAACCGATGCAGCGGCCCCCCTGATGTTGTGCACTGGCCTGAAAGGCATCCCACGAGCCATGACAATAGACTTGAACGTAGGGCCAGTAGTCTAGCCCTGCCCGCTTGAGACGGCGATCTGTAATCTCAAAGCCTAGGGGTTCCACTAGGTGCAGCTCGGTTTGGGTGGCAGCACAGGTGCGGGCTACGTTACCTGTGTTGGGCGGAATCTGAGGGTAGACTAAAACAATCCGAACCATGGGGGTGCCCTAGACTGCCACAGGGTTACAGAGCTTTTCTTTGAGTTCTAGCTCTTCGGCCAGCATGGCGGCGATCGCACCTTCGATAATGGCTGGAATGGGTCTTCCTTGCTGGTGTTGCTGGAGCCACTGCTGAGCCTCGTTGCCATCTTGAAGGATCTGCTCTAGGGGCGACAGGAAACACCGATAGCCCTGCTGTTGAGCAGTGGGCCACACTTCGGTAAAGAGCTCTTCTACCCAGTCTTTAGCCAAGAGGGGTCGTCCGTCTTGCCAGTGGGTGAGGGTGGCGTCTAGGCTGTGATGGGCGACCGCTTGCTCATTGGCATCTGCGATCGCAACCAGTTGCTCTGGATCCTCTCGAAAGATGCTGCTAACCAGGGGGTCTAAAGTTGGATCATCCAGAAGTTGGGTGATTCGGGCTTCTAGGAGAGCAGTAATGGCCAACAGATGGATCGGGCTGCTCACCAAGTCACAGATGCGGAGTTCAAGGCGATTGAGACTGTAGGGACGGCGGTTCCCATTGGGGCGCACTGCACTCCAAAGATGTCGGACATTTTGCATCGTACCTGCGACCAGTTGCTCTTGGGTCCACGCCACAAAGTGCTGATGATCTCGAAACAACGGCACATAGGCAGGGGTCTTGGGAAATACTGCCCAGCGGGTGGAGTGGTAGCCCGTGGCCTCTGCGTCCAGAAAGGGAGAAGAAGCACTTAACGCCAAAAACAAAGGGGCTTCCAGGCGTATTAAGCGACAGGCTCTCAGCAGCAACTCAACATCACTGATGCCAATATTGATATGAATACTGGCGGTTACAACTTTAGAACCATAGGTCTGCTCGATATAGGTATGGTAGGGGTTGTTCGGATCAGAGCGATCAAAGCGGGTGCTATCCCCGAGAGACAGCGTGCTGCCAGGAATGAGCGTATAATCTCCCAGTTGGCTGAGATATTGCCGCAGTCGCAAGCGAGGCCGCAATAAATCGCACAGCAATGGATCGTAAGCAAAGGAAGGAGCCGTAGTGTACTCGACATTGCGACTGTCGGGTTCTCGGACATAGCCCTCCAAAGTGGCCACAATTTTGTCAGAGAATCCAATGATTTGACCTTGAGCCGTGCCAGTATAGAGTTCAACTTCAAAGCCTTTGGAAAGCATGACCGGGATCCTCTCTGGGGAAGCTGGGTAGCCAGATTTGATGCGTAACAATCTCAGTGTTCTTCATCCATCGTAGTTCCCCAAGGTGAGAGTACTGTGAAAAATCTCACCGAAAAATTTCATGGTCGCTCAAAATTGGCCCCAGAGTTACCCCAATTGCACTCTGAGAGCGGAAATCGGGACAACTCTGGGGCAATGCCAAGTCTAAACTGGGGGTTCCTAGCGAATGTTCAAAAGTGAGCGTATGGGGGTCATCAGCCTTTCAACCCATGGATCTAGGCGTTGACGATAGGCCATCAGTTGATTGAACTGTCGCGCCAGTTGCACCATGCGATTGCCATCGAGTTCAACTTCTGGGGTGGGATAGTTTTCTAGCGTTGAGAGAACCGTAATTTCCTGGTCTTGGCTGGCGGACAAAATTAAAGCGGCTCTCAACGCCTGCCGATCGGCTTGTCTGGCTGGGGTATGCAAGATGCGGCTGGCTTCATCTAGGGCAACATGACCCAGGGGGCTGTTGAGGAGACGATCTAACTGTACCGGATCGGCAGCGACAGGCTCGGTGAGCCGCTGGCGCAATAGGTCTGGGTCTTGCTTAGCCAGTCGCAGGTAGGCAGCCAACTCTGGGGTGGGTCGGCCCGTATCGGCTAGATAGCGTAAGTCACTGACGGGGATAGAGCGGCGAAAGGGGCCGTATTTGAGAATGAGACGTTCGGCTGCGATCGCAGGCTCAACCCACATTCCCCCCAAGGGGAGCACTGTCGCCAAGGCCAGGATGAGCCACCGCTGACGCCAGGGTGTTCGAGAGGGTGCAAATAGTTTCATCAAAGCCTCCTGGGCTGCCAATCAATTTAGGTGCCAATCAAGGCAGGCTTGCCTCCAGGCTTAGGCACCGCACTGAGTTCTTCATGACTGCCTCAAAAGTAGCAATGTTCCAAAGATATAGGATCCCACAATCCTAAATCAGTTGTGCATAAAGACGCCCTGCATAAGCCCTGGCTGCCGCTGTTGCCCCTGACCCACTCCTGACCCACTCCCCTGTACACACCCGTCTTGAACCCCTTGCCTTCAACTGAAGTCAAGACTACGAGGCCACCCCTCGGAGTTGGAGATTGGCACCCAGCAGGTGAGAATATTAGAGGAGTAATCCGCCAGGATTTCCTGACTAGGGTTGCCTGTCTTGCTCAAGTCATCTCTCAAACTTGTTAGGCTTCACAAATGGAGATGCATTACTCAATGAGGGCTTCATGCCAGACTTTGTAAACACATCGACACAACTACCGTCAGAGGCTACCGATCTCACCCAGCTTCAGTCTCAGTTAGAATCGGGGTCTGAAAAGATGCAATTGCAAGCGCTGGCTCAGTTGATCGCAGCCGATGTGCCGGGACAGCAGGTAATTCAGTCCTTTTTGCAATCGCGGCAGCAGCAAGGACTTGCCGTGACCTTTGTGGAGGGTCGAGCCTATGAATTGCTATTGCAGGTGGATCGTCCTGAGGTGCAGTCATTTCTGGCGCACCACTTTACCCAGGGGGTGGTGTCACTGCGCTCTGAAGCCGGAATTGACTATGAACCACTTCAGCAGCGATTGGCAGCTCAAGATTTTCTAGAGGCCGACCGACTGACGCTGCAAAAGCTATGCGAACTGGCCGGAGACACAGCCATTCGTCGGAAGTGGGTGTACTTCACAGAGGTTGAAAGCTTTCCGGCAATAGATTTGCAGACCATTGATGCCCTGTGGTCGGTACATTCTGAGGGTAAGTTTGGCTTCCGGGTTCAACGGCAGTTGTGGTTGAGTGTGGGTAAAAACTGGGATATCCTGTGGCCCAAGATCAACTGGAAAGCTGACAAAGCCTGGACGCGCTATCCCGATGGCTTTACCTGGGACTTGAGTGCGCCTCGGGGGCATTTGCCGCTCTCCAATCAACTGCGAGGCGTCCAGACTTTTAATGCGCTTCTGAATCACCCAGCTTGGACAACTTAAAAGTGGAGCAAGATTCAGTGTCGAGATCAGGAATGATCTGGTTTGGGGCTTGCCCCTGAGTCTGAATCAAGTGTGAACGCTGCTACGGCGGCGGTGCAGAATGGATGACTTGAATGGATACAGAGGGGATGGCGACTTTTTTACTGGAAGTGGGAACAGAAGAATTACCGGCTAGTTTTGTGGCGGCTGCGATCGCACAGTGGCGACAGCGGCTTCCTGAGCAGTTGGAAGCCCTAAACCTCACCCCGACCCAGGTGAAGGTCTATGGCACCCCCCGTCGTCTAGCCCTGGTCGTGGAAGGACTTCTAGCTCAACAACCCGATCAGGTTGAAGAGGTAAAAGGCCCCCCGTCTCAAGCTGCCTTTAAGGACGGGCACCCCACCAAAGCGGCTGAGGGGTTTGCCCGCAAACAGGGCGTAAAACTCGCTGATCTGGAGTTGCGAGATACGGACAAAGGCGAGTTTGTGTTTGTCCGCAAACTGATTCAGGGGCGTCCTACCTCCGTGGTGCTGGCTGAGCAAATACCCGATTGGATTTGGGGGCTAGAGGGTAAGCGGTTCATGCGTTGGGGGGACGGCAGCCTGCGCTTTTCTCGTCCGGTGCGCTGGTTGCTGGCCTTACTGGATGATCAGGTGATCCCGGTAGCCTGGATGAATGGGTCGGTTCCAATGGGGAGCGATCGCACCTCTCGGGGCCATCGGGTCTTGCATCCTGAGCCCGTGGCGCTGACCCATGCACAAGACTATGTGGCCACCCTAGGGGCTGCTTTTGTTCAGGTTGACCCAGCGATTCGCAGAGACACGATTGTGCAGCAGGTCAAGGCGGTGGCCAAGTCCGTGGGCGGCACAGCGCTGATCCCCGATGATCTGCTCAGCGAAGTCGTTGACTTAGTGGAGTGGCCCACTGCGGTGGTGGGCTCTTTTGAGACAGATTTTTTGCAGCTTCCCCAGGACGTGATCACTACAGAGATGATCAGCCATCAGCGCTACTTCCCTGTCTATCAGGGGGATCAGCCCGAGCAACTGCTGCCCTACTTTATTACCGTATCCAATGGGGATCCAGCCCAGTCCCAAAATATTGCCTCTGGGAATGAGCGGGTGATTCGGGCACGGTTGGCGGATGGCCAGTTCTTTTACCAAGCGGATCAGGCTAAACCCCTGGCCGACTATGTGCCGCAACTGGAAACGGTGACTTTTCAGGCCGATTTAGGCTCGGTTCTAGCCAAAACCAAGCGGATTCAAACCATTGCCCAGAGCATTGCCACACAGTTGCACATTGAACCCCAGTGCCAAGCCTTGATTCAACGGGCTGCTTACCTGTGCAAAGCAGATCTGGTCACCCAAATGGTGGGTGAGTTTCCCGAGTTGCAGGGCCGCATGGGACAAACCTATGCCCGCTTGAGTGGAGAACCACCCCAAGTGGCCGATGCCATCTTTGAGCATTACTTGCCCCGAGGGGCTGATGATGCGCTCCCCCAAACACGGGTTGGGCAGGTGGTGGCGCTCGCTGATCGCATCGATACCCTGGTGAGTATTTTTGGCTTGGGAATGTTGCCCACAGGGTCATCTGATCCCTTTGGTTTACGTCGAGCCGCGAACGGCATTGTCAATATTCTCTGGGATGCCCAACTGCCCCTGAACCTATCTCAGGTGTTGATGGCAGCGGCTCAATCTTTTACCCAGACCTATGCCAAAGCCCCTGAGCTGGATCTGCTTGTGGGTCAACTCAAAGACTTTTTTCGGCAGCGCCTACAGACCCTCTTGCAAGAGGAACAATCTGTTGATTATGACTTGGTGAATGCAGTCTTGGGCGAAGATGACCCAGAACTAGCTGAGCGAGCTTTGGCAGATGCAGTGGATGCCTGCGATCGCGCCCACTTCTGGCAATCTCTCCGTGCCGACGGCACCCTCAACATTTTGTATGAAACCATCAACCGCGCCACCCGTCTAGCCCGACAAGGCGATCTGCCCACCCACCGTCTAGATCCGGCTGAGGCGATTCAAGCAGAAGCCCTGCAACAAGACTCCGAACGGGCGTTCTATGAGGCGCTGGTCAACCTGCTGCCCGAGACCCAGGCGGCTCAAGCAGAACGAGACTATCACCGCCTAGTTAAACAGCTACAGGAGATTGCCCCCCTTGTCAGCGCCTTCTTCGACGGTGAAGATAGTGTCCTAGTGATGGCGGACGATCCCACGTTGCGGCAAAATCGTCTCAATCTGCTAGGACTGCTCCGCAATCATGGTCGCATCCTTGGTGACTTTGGAGCCATCGTCAAAGGCTGATCGACAGGTGTGAACTAAACCAACTCTGATGTATATTTAATGTATAAACATGTGACATATTCCCGATATCAATGCAAGCATACGATGTGGGCTTCTCCCGTCGGAAGTGTTTAACGACTGGCTACCGGGTTTGAGCTTTTTACACTAAAAACCGCCCTATGGTCACCCAAAAAATTGCCCTCTGGGGTAACTCTCTCGGCATTCGCCTGCCTCAAGCGATGGTTCAAGAGATAGGACTAAAAGCAGGCTCCATCGTCAAAATTGCCACTGAAGGGGACAAAATCGTACTTTCTCCAGTCAGCCCTAAATACACCCTGCGAGATCTTCTCAAAGACGCAAAGCCTGAACAGCAGCACAGTGAAGTTGATTGGGGCGAACCGTTAGGAGACGAAGCTTGGTAAAAATCGATGGCACCACTCCAGAACGCGGGGATATTCTCAAACTCCAATTCAACCCCCAGGCTGGGAATGAACAGGCAGGCTATCGCCCTGCAATCGTGATTTCAACGGTCGATTACAACCGGATTTCAAAGCTAATCTTAGTTTGCCCCATTACCAATCAAAAAAAAGGATGGCCCTTTGAAGTTGAGTTAGACCCTACCATGCAGACCACAGGCGTTGTTTTAGTTGATCAGGTTAAATCGATTGACTGTACAACGAGGCGGGCTGTGTTGATTGAGAAAGCTCCCTCTACAATAATTAATGAAGTGTTAGCCCGTCTAGAACCCTTAATTTCTTAGCTTGTGTCAACAACAGATTTCAAATCTGAGGAAGTATGACCACCACCACCCAAAAACTTACCTTTGAGGAATACCTCACCTATGCCAACGGCAGTGACATCCGCTATGAACTGGTCGATGGAGAACTCGTCCCGATGAGCCTCGGCACCGGAAAACATGGCAGCATCACCGAGTTCTTGCACGAGCAGTTTCGCGATCAAATCAAGCAAAGAGGACTCCCTTGGACTTGTAAACAAATGACCGTTGGGGTGCGCTCCTACCGGGGTCGCAGTTGGGACACCTCTCGCATCCCCGATGTCACGGTCTTGCCCCTTGTTCAGTGGGAAGCTATGGCAGACCTAGAAGCCATCATCAACTTCAACGAGCCACCCCCTTTGTTAGTTGTCGAAGTTGTCAGCCCCTCCACCAAAACCAATGACTATCGCTCAAAACGCGCTGAATATGGACTTCTAGAAATACCTGAGTATTGGATCGCAGACCCCATCGCCCAGAAAATTACCGTTTGCATCCTCGATCATGAGCTTTACGACTCCACAGAATTTCAAGGGGATGACCGCCGCCGCATTGTGTCCCCCACCTTTCCAGACTTAGCCTTGACCGCTGCTCAAGTGTTGGCAGGCAGACTGTAAGCTCGACTGTAAGCAGCAGAGCTTATTCTTCAGCTTCTTCCTCGACGATTTCTACAGCTTTTAAGGAATTCGCCGAGACTTCTGCACCAGTATCTAGCTTTTGCCGCACCTGTTGCTCAACGGTTTTGGCAAAGTCTGGGTTTTCTTCTAGGTACTTCACCGTGTTGTCGCGGCCTTGGCCGATGTTATCGCCGTTGTAGCTATACCAGGCACCCTTGCGGACAATGATATTGGTTTCCTCGGCCATGTCTAAAATGCAGCCTAGGGTGGAGATGCCCCGGCCAAAAATAATGTCAAACTCGGCAATCCGGAAAGGCGGTGCAACTTTGTTCTTGACGACTTTGACCTTGGCGCGAATGCCAAACTCTTCAGTGCCTTTTTTCAGGGTTTGGATGCGGCGAATATCTAGGCGCACGGAGGCATAAAACTTCAGGGCATTGCCGCCGGTGGTGGTTTCGGGGTTGCCATAGGTGACGCCAATTTTCTGGCGTAACTGGTTCAGGAACACGACAATAGTGCCGGTTTTGCCGATGTTGCCGGTGATTTTGCGCAGGGCTTGGCTCATCAGTCGCGCTTGCAGCCCCATGTGGGAATCGCCCATTTCCCCTTCAATTTCAGCGCGGGGAACCAGGGCAGCTACGGAGTCGATGACTACAATATCGACGGCGGTGGAGCGCACCAGTTGATCCACAATTTCCAGGGCGGATTCCCCGGTGTCGGGTTGGGCTACCAACAGGTTTTCAATATCCACGCCCAAGACGGCGGCATAGGCGGGATCTAGGGCATGTTCGGCATCCACAAAGGCGGCGACGCCTCCGACTTTTTGGACTTCTGCGATCGCATGCAACGCCAGGGTGGTTTTACCGGAACTTTCGGGGCCATAGAGTTCCACTACTCGCCCCTTGGGCAGTCCCCCACCCAGGGCTAAATCCAGAGTTAACGCGCCACTGGGAACAGTTTCGATTTTCATGCGCGTGGCATCGCCTAGACGCATAATAGCCCCCTTGCCGAAGGAGCGCTCTATTTGATTGAGGACAACATTGAGAGCCTTTTGCTTTTCGGGATTGGTGGTAATTTCGGGAGCCATAATTAACCGTATGCTTCAGGAGAGTAAGGGTATAATACCAAGTCTGGCTGGGAAGCCTGTTTATCTGCAAAAAAAAGATTTAGGAGCGCTTGCAAGGCGTTAGAAACTTTTCAAACCGTCTCTAGGCATTCAACCCAACCCTGCACCCAGGTTATGAATGAGGCCAGGTATATCGATAAGGTCAGCATCTCCTGAAAGTTAATTCAATTGTACTATATAGCGGTTTACAGATCAATGGAGTACATGGGGCAGTGCCCCCTGCGTGGGGGTTCCACACCCACACCCCGTACCTCACTCAGGTGAGAACCGCTGTATTAAGCGATCAGCCTTGTAAATGCCATTGTAAGTGAGTGTCCAGCATGTTTCAGCCGAACTTACTCACCGCTCCTACGGTTCGCTCTGTCGGCGATCTAACCACTTATATTCAAGACCTCCTAGAGCAGGATGGGGAGTTGCTGCAAGTGTGGGTGACGGGGGAGGTGTCCAGTGTCAGCCATCACCGCAGCGGCATTTTCTTTACGCTCCAGGATCCGGAAGCCCAGGCCACGTTGCGCTGTGTGGTATGGAAGAGCTATCGAGATCACCTGGCGGTGGAGCCAGAATCTGGAGAGCAGGTGATTGTCTTAGGCCGTATTCGCCTCTACCCCCAGCGGGGGCAGTATCAGCTCATGGTCTGGCAAGTACTGTTGGCTGGGGAGGGGCTTCGCTACCTCCGCTATCGCCAACTGCGAGATCGCCTGACCCAAGAAGGACTGTTTGACCCTGAGCGCAAGCGTTCGTTGCCCCTTCACCCCCAGACGATTGCTGTGGTGACCTCTGCCCAGGCAGCAGCTTGGGGTGACATTTGTCGGACGCTGCGATCGCGCTACCCTGGATTGAAGGTATTATTTTCTCCCACCCTAGTCCAAGGCGAACAAGCTCCAGAATCGATTGTGACGGCTATTGAACGGGTTGAGGCGGATGGTCGAGCCGAGGTGCTGATCTTGGCACGGGGGGGGGGTGCCTCAGAAGATTTGGTGTGCTTTGATGATGAGCGCGTGGTGCGTGCGATCGCAGCCTGCTCAATTCCAATCATTTCTGGCATTGGCCACCAGCGGGATGAATCTTTAGCGGATCTAGCCGCCGATGTCTATGTTCATACCCCCACCGCAGCAGCGGAGCAGGCTATCCCCCAACTGGCAGATCTGAGGTTCCAGCACCAAGACCGACAGGCGCGCCTGCGAACCAGCCTCCGAGAGCAGTTAGAGCGCCAGCGGGCACACCTCCACGATCAGAACCGTCAGCTCCAGCACCTGCAACTCGACCGACGCCTAGGGCAAGAGCAAACCCACCTGGCTCAATTGTGTCGCCGACTACTGCTGGCCACCCAAAACCGCCTCAGTCAGCAACAGCAACACCACCACCTCCTGCGCCAAACCCTCGAAAGTCTCGATCCCCGTGCCGTTCTCCAGCGCGGATATGCCCTCGTACAGCAGCCAGATGGGTCAGTTGTGCGTAGCATCCAGCACCTTCATCCCCGACAAACCTTAACCCTCAGGCTTGCGGATGGGTTTGCTAAAGTACAGGTGATCAACCTTGATGTGTTCAGCCCCCCATCGGAGCCTACCCCATGAGTTCTGCCTCTGCTTCTTCCCCCCCAGAGGAACCCCAGGAGTTGCCCTCAGACTGGCACTATGAATCTACCGTGACTCAAATTGAAGCCATTATTCAAGACATTGAAGTTGGCAACTTAGATTTGGCGCAGATGTTTGAGCAGTTTACCCAAGCAATTGAATATCTGCACCAGTGCGATCAATTTCTAGAAGATCGTCAAGCCCAGATGGATATTTTAGTTGAAACGCTTACGGATGATTTACCCTAGGTATTTGTAAACGCTTGTTTACAAGAAAATACAAAGATTGACAATCACTTTATCTCTCTTTTGTCACTCTAGGCAGAGAGAATCTGAAGCCTCTATTCGCTCGTTCCCTATAGCCCATGCTATCGTCATGCCAGCAACGTAATTTGGGTATTCCAGATTTTCTCTCACGAAATTGACAAAAGAGGGATATTTGATTGGCTGAGGGTGTGAATCTGATGAAACCGTTTCAAATCAAAGCTCCGTTTGAGCCGACAGGTGATCAACCCCGTGCGATCGCACGACTGACGCAATCTCTCCAATCGGGGCATCAATTCCAAACTCTCCTAGGGGCGACAGGGACGGGCAAGACCTACACGATGGCGCGGGTGATTGAGCAAATCGGCAAGCCCACCCTGCTGTTAGCTCACAATAAAACCCTGGCAGCCCAACTCTGCAACGAGTTACGGGAGTTTTTCCCCCACAACGCAGTGGAATATTTCATCAGCTATTACGACTACTACCAGCCGGAAGCCTACATCCCGGTCACCGACACCTACATCGAAAAAACCGCTTCGATTAACGAAGAAATTGACATGCTCCGCCACTCGGCCACGCGCTCACTCTTTGAGCGGCGAGATGTAATTGTGGTGGCTTCCATTAGCTGCATCTACGGTTTAGGAATTCCGGCAGAATACCTGAAAGCGTCAATTCCCCTACGCATGGGTGAAGAGATGGATCCCCGGCAGATTCTCCGCAACCTGGCCACGATCCAGTACACCCGCAATGACACCGAACTGGGTCGGGGCAGCTTCCGAGTCAAGGGCGACGTGCTAGAAATTGGCCCAGCCTACGAAGATCGAATTATTCGAGTCGAGTTCTTTGGCGACGAAATTGATGCCATCCGCTACGTTGACCCCGTAACCGGAGAGACTCTGCAAAGTCTGGAAGCCCTGAATATTTATCCGGCTCGCCACTTTGTCACCCCAGCAGAGCGCCTGGAAGCTGCCATTGAAGCCATTGATGCCGAGCTGAAGGAGCAGGTACAAGCCCTAGAAACCGCTGGCAAACTCCTAGAAGCCCAGCGCATTGGCCAGCGCACCCGCTACGATCTAGAAATGCTGCGAGAAGTGGGCTACTGCCACGGCGTGGAAAACTATTCCCGCCATTTGGCTGGTCGCCAGGCTGGAGAACCCCCTGAATGTCTAATTGACTATTTCCCTAAGGACTGGCTGTTGGTGGTGGATGAGTCCCATGTGAGCGTGCCCCAACTTCGAGGCATGTATAACGGCGACCAGGCTCGCAAAAAGGTGCTGATCGAGCATGGCTTTCGTCTTCCCAGTGCTGCTGATAACCGCCCTTTGCAGGCGGATGAGTTTTGGCAAAAGGTGCAGCAGTGTGTCTTCGTTTCAGCCACCCCTGGGAACTGGGAACTAGAAATCTCAGAAGATCGGATCATTGAACAGGTGATTCGACCCACGGGGGTCGTCGATCCGGAAATCTTTGTCCGTCCCACCACGGGCCAGGTGGATGACTTGCTGGCAGAAATTCAAGAGCGGGTTTTACTCCAAGAGCGAACCTTGGTGACTACGCTCACCAAACGCATGGCCGAAGATCTTACCGAATATTTCCAGGAGCGGGGGGTGCGAGTGCGTTACTTGCACTCAGAAATTAATGCCATTCAGCGCATTGAGATCTTGCAGGATCTGCGTCAGGGCGAGTTTGATGTTTTAATTGGCGTCAATTTGCTCCGGGAGGGCTTGGACTTGCCAGAAGTATCCCTGGTGGCAATCCTGGATGCCGACAAAGAGGGGTTTCTGCGGGCGGAGCGCTCTTTAATTCAAACCATTGGTCGAGCCGCTCGCCATGTGCGCGGTCAGGCGATTCTCTACGCTGATAATCTCACCGATAGCATGGACAGGGCCATCTCGGAAACCGAGCGCCGCCGCCAGATTCAATTGGAATACAACCAGATCCACGGCATCACCCCCCAACCCATTGTGCGCCGAGCCAGTAATGCCATTTTGGCCTTCCTGGAAGTCTCACGCCGCCTCAATGCCCAAGAGCTAGAACTGGCCTATGAACAGGTGGACGATCTGCCCCTGGCTGACATTCCGGAACTGATTACTCAGTTGGAAGCGCAAATGCAGGAGGCGGCCAAAAATTTGGAGTTTGAAGAGGCGGCTAAGTACCGCGATCGCATCAAAACCCTGCGCCAGAGATTACTGGGCAATCGCTCCTAACCCAACTCTCAAGCAATGGTTGTCAGTCCTTGCCAATAGTCTTGGAGATGCTGGCTGTGGTCATGAGCCAGAGACTCCTGGTCAATTTGCTCCGGCAAAAAGGACTTGACCTCCAGAATCTCTAGCGTATCGATCACACCCATCTCGCCCGTCACCTTCACCTCAATGGCCAGACAAATGGAGTGCATGCGAGGGTCTCGGGTGGGAGAAGAATAGACACCCACCAAGCGACCAATTTGAGCAACCTCTAAGCCTGTTTCTTCTTTAAGTTCGCGCTGAATTGTGCTAGGGAGAGATTCGCCCCAGTCAACAAGGCCACCGGGCAAGCTCCATTTCTGGTTATCTTGTCTACGCACCATGACAATCTGACCATCTTCTTGGAGAGCAATCAGGCTGATCCCCAAAACCGGATGGCGAAATACAACACCTAATGCAACTTGAAATAGACGTTGTAGGCGACTCAATCTAGTCCAACAGTCAGAGTAACTCATCCATTAAATCCATCACCTGAATGGCAGCTTTTGAGAGTTGAGGAGGCGTTGACCCCTGCAATTGTTTTTCAAGCAGCCCTTTCAGGGCAATTAGCTTGAGACTGTTTTCAGCCAGAGTTTGGGCAATGGCCTCTGCCGCCGGTAGATAACCAATGGCTCCCAAGTCGGCCAGCACCGCCCTTCGCAACTGCAAGTCGTCATTGTTGAGTTCCTGGATCAATTGATCTCCAAAAGACTGAGCCGCCGCCTCGGTTGGCGCGAGCTGGTACAGTGACCGCGCGGCTGAAAAGCGAACTCGGGGAACTTCGTGGTTTAGAAACGGATGAATCAGTGGGGCGGCCTCGGTTGCCTTCAGCGTGCCAAGGGCTTCTAGAATGGCGTCAAAGGGCTGCTCTAAGTGAGGCGGTTCCGGAGCTGGAAGCGTTCCTGGTATTTGATTTTGCAGCAGCGCCATCAGTGGGGGAATACTGGCAGCATCCCCAAGCATTTCCAAGGCCTGAGCCACAGCTTCGCGCACATAGAAATCTGAGCAGCTCAGGGCTTGAATAAGGGCTGGAACCGCACGGCAATCCCCCAACTTGCCCAGGGCACGAGCCGCATTCCGCCGCAAGGGATACCCGCCAGCACCGGTCTGATCTGCTTCGTCCTCTAAAGCGATGATGAGCTGGTCAATGGCTTCTGGGAGACTGACCCGAAATCGACCGAGCCACCAGGCCGCATAGACTCTCAGCCCCAGATCTTGACCCTGGAGGTTGGCAATCGCCTGAGCAGGCGTGAGATGACCACCAGCTTGAGGGTTGTCTGGCTCAGCAAGATGAGAAAGAGCGTCTGAGTTCATGGCGGACATAGATTGTCGTATTAGGCTCATGCAGGGTGTTTTACCACAAATGGGGGGGCGACCATCAATAATACTGGCTAAAGTATGGGAGTTTCCGCACGGATTTTATTCAATTCTTCAGAGCTAGCTAGAGAGAGCACCTCGTGTAACGGTGAGTGTAAATTTGGAACGTCTTGGACAGAGTTGTGGTTGTTCTACCAGACCTTGCAATCTGCCTATGTAGCGGTTGCGGCACCTATGTTCCTGGGGTTTGATAAACTGAGCATGGTCGCACTTGGGGAGCTGCCTTGCCCTGGATTGCCATAGCGGTTCTCGCTAGTGTGAGGTACATACGGATGCCTGTAACGCTTATGTACTAAAAGCTCTGCTGTACTTCATCCGATCATGAACCGCTATAGATGTTTTTTCACTGTAGATTGCGTCGGTACAATTCTCATCTTTGCCCGATTTTAGGTTGGACACTAGGATTACTCTTTCACAAAGGTATGTTTAACACACCACAAGTTGTCATGCAGTGAGTTTGTCCGCCAACCCGGCTCTCTCGATCATTATCCCGGCCAGCAACGAGGCGGGCTGGATCGACGCCTGCCTGAAAGCGGTAGCGGCGTCACAAGGGGCTGCGGGCGAAGTTGTAGTGGTCGCCAATGGTTGCACCGACGACACCGCTGCTCGCGCCCGCACTCATGCTACGTCGCTGGCGGCGGCTGGCTTTACGTTGAGTGTGCTAGAGACCCCGGCCCAGGGCAAGCCCGGGGCGCTGAACACGGGCGATGCGGCAGCACGCTATGGGGTGCGAGTCTACCTGGATGCCGATGTCACCGTCTCACCGTTGCTTATGGCGCAGATCGCTGGGGCACTAGCAGTTTCTACCCCGTGCCTAGCTGGGGGCACACCACAGGTGGCACCTGCTCACAGCACTGTGACCCAAGCCTATGCCCGCTTCTGGTCTCAACTGCCCTTTGTCGTCCAAGGTTGTCCGGCCTTTGGCCTTTATGCGGTGAACGCTGCTGGACGCAAGCGCTGGGGCGAGTTCCCTGCGATCATCTCGGACGACACCTTTGTCCGGTTAAGTTTCGCACCCAGCGAGCGGCTGCGCCTGCCTGCAACTTATGTGTGGCCGATGGTCGAGGGTTTCGCCGCCCTGGTTCGCGTGCGTCGTAGACAAGATCAGGGGGTAGCCGAGGTCGCCCAGCTTTTCCCGCATCTGCCTACCAATGACGACAAAATTCGTCCTGATACAGGCTGGCTCTTGCGCCAGCTTGTGGCTGATCCGGCAGCCTTCTTGACCTATGCTGTAGTAACGCTAGCGGTGCGGGTAGGCTGGAGAACTCAGTCCGGCTGGGGCCGGGGACGCTGAGCAAAGAGTTGGGCTAGCTTACCAGCCTCAGTGTCGATGCTGTGCCGACTCAACGCCTGAGTGCGAGCATTTTTGCCCATTTGCACCAGCGTTTTCTGCGAAGTCGCAGCCAAGTCAAGGATCGCCTCGGCTAGACCCTGGGGGTCGCCCGGCGGAACCAGCCAGCCGTTCTTGCCTGGCTGCACCAGCTCGGGAATGCCAGCAATCCAGGTAGCAATCACTGGCCGAGCCGAGACCATGGCCTCCATCAGAACCACTGGCAGTCCCTCAGCGAAAGAAGGCAGAACCATCCCATGAGCCGCTGCAATCTCGGCACGCACACTGTCCTCGTCTAGCCAGCCAGCCAGCCGGATTGTCTCGCCCAGCTCAAACTTGGCAATGGCTTGCTCAATGAGCGATCGCAACGGGCCATCCCCGACCAAAACCAAACGAGCCTCGACCCCGCGCCGTGCCACTGCGGCCATGGCCTCGATCAGCACTAGATGCCCCTTTTGCTCGGCCAGCCGCCCGATGCAGATCAATTGCAACGGGCGGCTCTCAGGAACGGGTTCAAAGTAGGGGAATCGTTCCGGCTCAATGCCACAGTGAACAACATGCAGCTTCGACCAGTGGCACGGTGAAATCCATCGGCTGAGCTGACTCCACCCGTAGGAAGACACCCCCACCACGAAATCGGCACGTTCCAGCTTTTGGGTTAAGCCAATCAACCCGGGCTTGTCAAATTCCTCGGGGCCATGGACGGTCAGGCTAAAGGGGGGGGCACCCATTTCCTGAGCTAGCATGGCCACCGTCGTAGCATTGGTGCCAAAATGAGCATGCAGGCGCTCCACCCCTAGTATTCGGGCTCGCCGGGTCAGATATGCTGCCTCTAGCCAGTAGATCAGGTGCCGAAAAAGGCCAGCCTCCGATGGCCAACCCAGTCGCAGCGTCAGGCCCAGCGCCGACATTAAGCCCAGAGGTTGGTGGCGCAAGCCAGAGAGTAGCCCGCCCAGTAATGCTCCGATTCCGGCGGCTAACACGTATTCGGTCAGTGCCGCTTCCTCGCGGTCACCTGCATCGGCTAGGGGCTCACCGTGGGGTCGCATGGCGATCCGGTACACTGTAATCCCCCGGCGCTCTAGCGCCCGGATTTCGCGCCGGATGAAGCTGTGGGAGGGGGCGGGATAGGTATTGAGGACATAGGCGATGCGCAAGGTACGGCTCCAGATATTCAATTCGAGCCTAGGCCCCAGGTCGGACGCTATGACCCATCCCACAATAACTGATCGAAAAGTCAGCTTCAATCGTCGCCTAGTCTGAAGGTTAGATGCTACTTCCATTACGATCGAGGTAAGACAGCCTCGGCATACAGTTGACGCTTTTGATTGCATGCCAACACCCCAGCTCCTGAGGCGCTTTTGGAGACTCCTATGTTGGCTAATCCTATTCTTTCTCAGAGGTGCGTTATGCGTTCACACTGGCTCTCTGAATATTCGCTCTCCACCGAAAACGAGCAACGACTGGAAAAGCTATACCAAGAGATTCAAAAAGAATCTGAGCACTTTCTTGGGTATCCGTGCAGTAGTGTGTTTGATTATTCTGCCCTCTATCGCTTTTTACAGTTTCCCCTCAATAATGCAGGGGATCCATACTTGCCCAGTAATTACCATCTTAATACCCATGACTTTGAGTGTGAGGTCATCAGTATTTTTCAGCAGTTAGCTCAAGCACCGGCAGGAACGACTTGGGGCTATGTAACCAATGGTGGTACAGAGGGAAATCATTACGGTTTGTTTTTGTCTCGGGAGCTGTTTCCAGAAGGGATGGTGTATTACTCCCAGGATGCCCATTATTCTATAGATAAGATCCTACGATGCCTAAACCTACACAGCATCATGATTCGCAGTCAGCCCAATGGCTGCATGGACTTAGAAGATTTGCGAGAGGCACTGCGAATTCATCGAGATATTCCTCCGATTGTTTGTGCCACTATTGGTACAACTATGAAGGGTGCAGTTGATGACATTCTAGGGATTCAAGAAATCTTTAAGGATTTAGCCTTAAGCCGTCACTACCTTCATGCTGATGCAGCGCTTGGGGGTATGATTTTGCCGTTTATGGACAATCCGCCCCCTTGGAACTTTACATCTGGGATCGATAGCATTTCAATTAGTGGTCACAAAATGATCGGCTCTCCTATCCCTTGTGGGATCGTCCTCGCTAAAAAAAGAAATGTAGATCGAATTGCTCAGAGTGTTGAATATATTGGCACCTTGGACACAACCCTAAGTGGTTCCCGGAATGCAATTACTCCCTTGTTTTTATGGTATGCATTTCAAACTATTGGGGTCAGAGGCTTCAAAGATATTATTCCTCGGTGTCTGCAAGTGGCTGACTACTCAATTCAAGAGCTGAATAAACTAGATCATCACGCCTGGAGACATCCCTACTCAAATACTGTGGTATTTGACCGACCCCCAGCACCCGTTACCCAGAATTGGCAGATTGCCTGCCAGGGCTCACTGTCTCATTTGATTGCCATGCCTCATGTGACGGTAGCTCACATTGATCGTTTTATGGCAGATATTCGCGCAGCGCAACCCCAAATCATTGCTCGGTCTCAACCCTTTACTGCCTGCGAAACCTTGGCTGAAAACAATACCCAAGAAATCATTATTGTGGGTGGCACCGATGGGCATCTGCTCACGGATGTTTCGGCAGCACTGGCTTCTGTGGGCATATCCATTGAGGGACTCATAGCCGTAAAAGTTGAGGAAGGTACAATGCTGAGGCTGAGAGTCAATGACCGCGATCGCGCCCTCCAGATCCTAAACCAGACCTTAGATATTGGCCGATGCTATGGACAGTCTCGTCCCTTTAATACAGAGGAAGCCGCTCAGATTCTAAGCCAGGTTGAGTATCAAGCCGTCAGCGGTGACGCATTACTGGTTGAGTTAGAGGATAAAGCTGGCAGCCTAGCCACCTTGATGAAAAAATGCCATGAAAAGCAAATCTCGATCCGAAGTGTACGTTTGCTGTGGCGTGGAAAGGAGAAAGCCATCGTTGAATTAGCTTCGGCTGAACCAACGCAACTTAAAGCAATGCTGGCAGATCAAGCGTTGACCTCAGAACTGGTTGATCTGAGCAGTTGACATCCTCTCCACCCAACCTTACGGGTAGGAAATGGAAAGTCCTTGAGTCACCCCAGGGATTTCCGGCTTGTTCGCCTCCTAGGGGGTTTATAGCCATCGCTAGAACGGTTAGGACGTGATCTGTAGCCTTGGAGCGATGGCTATACCGCCATTGCGCTGTCCCAGTTTTGAAACTGGAAGGGGAGGTAATGTCCTAAGCAAAATGGCCATCGCTGTAATTCACGAGTGATGGATGAAAGTCTAGTATCTGGAACGACCTCAACGATCTCGCAGTCTCAGATGCCAATCACTCCAAGGCCAACGCCACCCGTGACATCAGTTGGGGAATGTAGAGATAGAAGCGTTCGTGGCGGAGCTGCATGGCATCGACCGTGCAACTACCACAATGTACCCCTGGTGGTGGAATGGCCACCCCTTGCACTATTTCATCCGACACCCCAACCCAGGGTAGATGTCCCTCTGGGGCTTGCAAGGAGTAGCTCAACTCCGACTCATTAAGCCAGTCACTACTGATGAAGTCAACCTCAGCGCGGGGGGCAGCGAGTTTCCAGCCAACGCGATCGCGCAAGGCATTGACAGCCGCCTCATGATTATTGGGATGCTCTGCCAGTGCTTCCTGCCAAAGACGCAACTGAACACTGAGGCCAAACCGTCCCTTACTGGCTGTTAGCCACACCTGATCAATGGCACGAATCAGCTTCGGCTGCACCAACCCAGGATTAAAGGGTAGCAGCGAGGCCGACTCCGGTGCAAGCAGCCGCCGGGTTTCTCGATCAGCACCGCCCCAGTCCCCAGCCTGGAGTCGGTCTTGTAACAATGCCAACTGTTCCTCAACAGCCGCGTCAAGATCCCCATTCTCAGTCTGACAGGTGCCCACCGTCGATCGTACAGACTCGCCAAGGCGCAGGTAGTGGACAATCTGCATTTGCTGGGGCTGTCCGCTGATAGGGCGCAGACTGACGTAAAGTCCATGCACCGAAGCGGGTGTCCCATAAAGATAATCGGCATTGTGGGGCTGAGCGCGAAACATTTCTTCAAAGGGCAATTGAGCATAGTCAGCATCGGGAGCTAACTGCTGATAATCCCTCAACGTAGAAGCATTGAGCAAAGTTTGAACCCGGCCATTTTGATCTTGCCGCTGCACCGTAAGGGTTAAGGCTGCCCCAGCCGAGTTTTGAGGAATTTCTGCCCCAGTGCGCTCTGGCAGCCTGCCCCTGAGTCGGTAGGTCAAACTCACACCCTGACCCAAAGAAACCCGCGCTTGACAAGTGACCCGGTAGAAATGGGTCTGGGGAGTCACGGGTCGCATCGGCGTTGTGATCAGAGCCACTGTCAACGCACAGCTCAACTGCTTCAGAATCCACATCTTAGGCATAAGCGAATATAGCGGCTCTCCCAAACATGACAGAAAATAGAGTGCATCAGGCTCACCGTGCTGGGCGGAACGAAAACTGAGCCCGCACCAACCCGTGATCGCTAGCCCCCTCCACCTTTCTCAGACTCTCGTCGTTCAAGTGATCATTGAAAATATCGAGCCTGTCAAATTTCCAGATCCGCTGATCCGAATTGTCATAGAATTCTTCACTCACCAAAATATGATCTAAAGAGCCATGAATATCTTGATGGATATAGGTGTAATAGACGTCCCGTAAGCTACGAAGTTGCTGAAGGCTTTGAGCTGAATATAAAGACGTATCCCGTCCTCCAACGGAGAGGGGCTGTAAAAATCGGGGCTGCTCTGTCAAGATGTCGAGGGTGTTTGACTCCTGCCCATCATTGAGATCACCCAACACGATAACCGGCGTGTTGGTGTTTTTGGTGGCCTCTGTCACGATCATTCGCAGTGCTAACGCCTCGGCAGTGCGGCGGATAGTCGAGAGCGCCGCCCCGATAGCGCCTAAATGCGGCTTGTAGAGGTCTGGTTGCTTTCGATACCAGGCATCTGCGGTGACTCTGGTTGGCCCCTTTGACTTGAAATGACATACATAGACATGAATCCCTGGTTGATTTCGCCGAGGCTTAACACGGAAATGTAGAACGGGTCTCGAAAACGTCGAGATTTCAACAAACATAGCCGCAGTCTGCCTATCCTCCCCTTTGCTTTGCAAACGGAAAGCAGACGGAAAGTCTGCGATCCATTCGGGGTCACCCTCAAGCATGTCGCGTCGAACAGCTCCGGCACATACAATTCCCTGTCCACTATGACCCTTGGGCACAATCATTAAATAGTCCTCGACAAGTCCCGCTTGATCCATAGCCCGAGCCAGTGTGTCGATGTGCCACAATTCCTGAAAACCAAACACATCTGCCTTCGCTCGCTGCAACATGGCCGCAGACCAGATGACCTTGCGCTCTACCATCTCGGGCGTCCATCCGCTTTGGTTGCCATACATGGGCAAATTGGGCTCGTTCAGGTTGTAAAGGTTAAAACTTGTGAAACTGATGGTTCTGGAGAGCATGGTGTTGACCCTTTCAACGAATGTGAGCAGGGCGGCAGCTTTGGGCTACCTAGTGCTTTGCCAGCCTTGAATTTAGGAGTCTGGGATAGAGAAGGGGTTATTTTTCTGGGATTTTCAATCTACAAAATAATTCTTGACAGACTACTAGTGTTGCGGCGGTAGTTTTGAGCTGTAGGCACGATAGGCAAAGTAGATTAAAACTCCTACTTGTACTGGCAGTAGCACTGCAAATCCTTTCAGCCAGGGCAAGGGAACTTCTAGGTTTGAAAAAGCTGAGAAATAGCTGCTTCCCAACAAAAATAATAAAATAAGTCCCAGGACTTTGGTTTGTTTTTTCACATTTTTGGTCTCAATGAACAACGATCTCAGCGGAAAAGCTAGTCTCAGTAGTCTGTCAACTTTGCCTTGAAAGATCGATAAGTACCCAGAAGTTGATGGGGGTTAAATTTTGAGGGGTCTGCGACCCCTCAAGATTTTCCTGACGGAACCCTAAGTCACTCAAATAAGCTTCCAAATCGTGACATCTACCCAGGGATTGAGGAACTGGGGATCGGTTCCTGGCAAAATTCCTTCGGTGACCCCTGTCGCTGCCCTGGCAGGTGCCATAACTCCCCCAGCCCGCCGCAAATAAGACCATAGTTGCGGTAGGCTAGCTCATAACCCACGGCATAGGCCGTGATGTCAAGGATGAGTGGCAAGCGCCCGCCCCAATCACACCCATAAGACAAAGTATTCATCACTCCAGTCCTGTTGAGGTGGCCAGATGTCAGTTGTCATGTTTCTTGTTGCCTTTGTCCTGAGCCTTTGGCTCACCCAGGTGATTCTTCTGACCCCCATTGATCTAGCACATTGGATCAATATACCGCGCAGTCTGTTGCTGGTTGCCATGGTAGGGGTTTTCGCCTGGCTATTTGGCGATTAACCCCTGCCAGCGCAGGAGATCTGTCTAATGCTTTATCAGCCTTGAATTTATGAGTCTGGGATAGAGAAGGGGTGATTATTTGGGGGTTTCAACTCCCACAACAATTCTTGACAGATCACTAGCGAGAGCTGGCAAAGTTGACCCGACAAGACCGACGGGCATTACTAAATTGGGCTTCTTGCCAGGAAAAGTCGAAGTGGCTGACCGAGTTGACCTGAGGGGTAGCCTGTCGAATCGCGTTCATTTGCGCCTCTAAAGAGGGGCGATCGTAGGCAAAGCCCCCCCAATTCCCCGCTAAAACTGGACTGAGGCGAACCCCAGAAGCCTTCGCCAGCACCTCTCGAACTTGATCAACAATGCAACTGGTGTTGCCACAGACTGCGTAGGCCATGGGATGCCACTCAATGGAGCGCGGAAATCGATCCCAGGGCTGCATCCGAGAATCAAAGCCCTGACCGATGCGACGATTGGCATCTGGGAAAAAGGCCGCCCCGGATGGAATCCCCTGGCGCTGAACCTGAGTTGCCCCGGCCACCAAAAAATCTACCACCCCCTGATAGGCATGGGCGGCACTCAAAAGCCACAGATCATTTTGGAGACGATTAATCCGAGCTGAAGCGGGGGGCAATGGGCTGGGATTCGGACTTGCGACCAGCCGTCCCTGCCACAGTGGTTCCCCTTCAGAAGGGAACTGGCGATCCACCGCCGCTAAATCAGTCGCAGATAAAGATCCCTGACTTAAAAACTGCTCAATCACTGCCCGCCCCTTTTGATTCAGTGCTCGAGCAATCAAGGTTTGGCGTGCCCCATTCCCGTAGATCCAAAAATCTGTGGGGCGGGTGGCCACTGAAGCGCTACCGGTTTGGCGAGGATAGCGAATGTAGTCAAACAAGACCCCATCCGGTCGCCGTTGCAAAACCCGCTGCAACATTTGAGCGAAATCTTGGCGGGCCTGGGGGCTGTAGGGGTCGATGAACACCCGATCGACATCCCCTTTAGCAATGTCAACATCGGTGCGGTTGGTGTCTACAAGACCCGCACTCGTTTGCCCCCGGCCATTGCGAGCCAAGGCAGCTTGGCGGTCGGGTCGTTGCCCATAGCTATAGCCAAAATTCATGGCAAAGGTCCAGGCATAGACCTTGATACCTCGTTCGCGCCCTTTTTGAATTGCTTCGGCAAGCAGATCGCGCTGGGCAAATTCAGGGCGTCGCACTACGGGCTGCCAGAGGCTAGGAACATCGTTGGCGGGCAACAGAACCTGGCCGTTATAAAACACTTCTACATAAACCTGGTTGTACCCTCGACTGACAACTCGATCCATGATGTTGTCTAATACCCCAGGATTCAGGTCACACTCGTACAAGCGCAACCAAATGGCTTGGGTTTGGGGCCAGGTTCGCGCCCGACATTGCGCGAGCTGCTGGGCATGTTGGCGTACCAGGGCTTGATAGCGCTCTTGAGCGCCTCGATCCCCTTGGGAGGCAGCCCGTAGCAGCGATTCTTTTTCTAGAAGGACTTGATTCGGGAGTTGGCAAAAGCCGGCAACTTGTGCCTGTACTGGGTTGACAGCAGCCATCCAGGGGGTTCCCAAACCCAAGCCACTCAACAAAAGACCTATCCAGCGCCCCATGCGGGGATATTGAGATGAAGCAGAGCGATCCAATAACACAGAGCAATTCATTGAAACTTGTGTTCATCCTAAAGCGTAATAGGAGCCGTGTAACTCCGGCCAGCATTGTTAGCTCGAAAGCGCGAAGCCTGTGCCTGAGGGTATGTTTTCATGACAACTTCCCTGATCAAGATGGCCGACAGGACAAGTTACTGTGTGGTTAGACGTGGGTGGACAGAAGTCGGTTCCAGGGGATAGCTTAGGCGATCGCAATAGTCCAGTGCTTGATTTGCGCTTTGCATCAATCTCAGCAGGTTTGGGTTTGTCGCCAATTTTCGATCTGCAAATCAGGAACTCGATCAAACTCTCGTTGGTTTGCTGTAACCATAATTAGGCTATGGTGAAGTGCAGTGGCTGCAATTAGAACATCGTACGCACCAATGGGTTGCCCTTGAGCTTTAAGAGAAGCACGGATTTGAGCCGTTTGTTCAGCTTCTACAGTGTCAAACGGCAGAATAGTTACAAAGGATAGAATACTGGCGATCGCAGGTTCAACCTTCTGAGCACGCTGCGGATTGAGTGCCAACCCGTAGCACAATTCCATGACGGTAATTGCTGAGATGGCTACATCTGAGGGCGAGGTTTGCTTGAACCGGGCAATGGTTCCCACCTCGCCTTTGATGAAGTCACTGATGACGCAGGTATCGAGAAGATAACGCATCAAAACAGCTCTGGTTCACACGGTGAGAGAAGTTCGTTCCGGTAGGACTCAAATGCGGGGAAATCAGGAATCCCTTCGTAGGACAAGATTACCTTTGGCCAGTTGGAAGCCGAATTTGCAGGCGTCTGAATAATCTGACGCAATGCCCGAAGAATCAAGGTCTTTAGCGGAGTATTGGTTTCTGCTGCTTGGCGAATCAGATTCTGCTCAAGATCAGGGGGTAGATCGATCGTGATTTGCATGACTTCTACTCTCATATGGATTTTCTAATCTGCTTGGGATGTAGCTCCTGTTCAACTTGAGAAGATAATATCCGGTCGAACCATTGTCTAACCTCTTCCTATCGAGTACGAGTAGAGGTTACATCCGTCTGTCACGAGATCGCAACGGTATTCAGCAGTCGCTCCATAATAGCTTTGGCACTGCGCCCCCCAGCAGGAATCATGCGGTGACAGAGCACATGGGGTGCCAGAAACTTGACATCATCAGGAATGGCATAGTCTCGGTTTTGCAAAAAAGCGAAAACCTGGGTGGCGCGTTGCAAGCTCACGGTGCCCCGAGGGCTGACCCCAAGACTGACTTCATCGTCTTGGCGGGTGGCGCGCACTAGGTCAATGATGTATTGCTGTAAGGATGGCTCAACTCGCACTTGGGCACATTGCTGCCGCAGCATCTGGACTTCCTGCAACGAGATACAGGGCTGCAAAGATTGCACATTCTGTCCGGCCTGAATGTGCTGCAACATTTGCAGTTCTTCTGTGGCACTGGGATATCCCAAGCTCAGGGACAAGGCAAACCGATCGAGTTGAGCTTCGGGTAAGGGAAAGGTGCCCTGATATTCCACCGGGTTTTGGGTGGCAATGACAAAGAAGGGTTCAGGAACCGGGTAAGACACCCCGTCAATGGTGACCTGGGCTTCTTCCATGACCTCTAGCAGAGCCGATTGGGTGCGTGGTGTTGCCCGGTTAATTTCGTCGGCCAGCAGCACATTGGCAAACACTGGGCCGGCTAGGAACTCAAAACCACCGTTTTGGGGATTCCAAATATTGGTGCCCGTGAGGTCACTGGGCAGCAGATCAGGGGTGCACTGAATCCGTTGAAACTTGCCCTCAATTGAGCGCGCTAGGGACTTGGCCAAGAGGGTTTTGCCCACCCCCGGCACATCTTCGAGCAGGGCATGCCCCCCGGAGAGCAGTGCCACCAAAACCAGCCGAATCGCGGCCGCTTTGCCAACAATGGCTTGGTTAAGGTTGGCAATCAGGCGTTCGACTTGGGGGCGTGAATGGGTCACAGTCAGGGTCATGGGACACCTCTGGGGGAAGGGGCAAAACGGTCAGACGCACCCAGGTGCTGAGCTTAAACGATAGAGGCTAGGGCCGCTCGGGCGGCGGCGCAGTCAGCCTGAATCTGAGTTTTGAGCGCCTCTAAGGAGGCAAAGGTTTGCTCGGGCCTGAGAAATTGCGCAAGAGACACGGTTACAGTGTGCCCATATAAATCCCCTGACCAATCGAGGAGATGAACTTCGGGTATGAGTTGCGTCCCGGATACGGTGGGACGCCAGCCCAAATTCATTACCCCTGGTTGCAGGTCTGGCCACAAATCGCTGCTAACGGCCACTTGATAAACCCCCAGTCGGGGCAAAAATTTATCGGCGGGTAAGTCTAGGTTGGCGGTGGGAAACCCTAGGGTGCGACCCAATTTTTGGCCATGCACGACGGTACCTGTGAGGTCATAGGGGCGTCCCAAAAGGCGGTGGGCGCGGCTGAGGTCGCCCTGCTCTAGGGCTTGGCGAATCGTGGAGCTGCTGATCGGCTCGCCCAGGCTATCTTGGGGCGGCACAATGGTTACGGGAATATTAAATTGACTGGCGATCGCACCTAAATCCGTTGCCGTCCCAGTACGCTGATACCCAAAGCAAAAGTTAAAGCCAACGCTAATGGCCTTGGCTCCCAACTTGTCCACAAGGATTTCTTCTACAAAGGCTTGGGGACTTAAACAAACCAAGTCACGATCAAAGGGCAGCAACACCAACTGATGCACACCCAACTGCTCTAACAAAGGCAGTTTGTCGGGCAGTGGGGTGAGCAGTTGTCGAGGCTGTCCGCTAAAAAAAGCTTGGGGATGGGGGTCAAAAGAGACCACCGTGGAATGAAGGTGAGGGTCGGCTGGCAAAGTCTCGATGACGCAGCGGTGGCCTAAGTGAACACCGTCAAAATTACCCAGTGCGATCGCAGTGGGTTGCAGAATCCAGTCTTGAAGATGAACGAGCCTCACAGATTCCAGTTTGACAGATTTAGATCACAACAGAAACTCAGGATCACAGCTACCGTGAACAACGATGGCAGTTCATTAAATAGCCATTGGGTCATGGAGGTCACAGCCTTAAGTACCGAGACAAGCGCGAGGCAACAAACACAGGGTTAACCCCTCATGAGCCACCATGGTAGAGGCAAACTTCGCCTGAGCGGCTGCCGCCACCTGATCTAGAAACCCATCATCATGGAGCGGATCGTGGTGAAACAACACCAATCGTTCCGCCGCCGCCGCCTGAGCCACCTGGATGGCCACCTGCCAAGTCGAGTGACCCCACCCCACCTTGCTGTGATATGAATCTTGGTACTCCGCATCCGTGTAAGTTGCATCGTAAATGAGCACATCCGCACCCTGCGCCAAAGCAAGAACATTGAGGTCAAGACCATCCGGGGGATGTTCCGTATCCGTAATATAGCTAACCACGCGCCCCTGCCACTCTACCCGATACCCCACCGCCCCACCGGGATGATTCAGCGGCCCATTGCGAACCGTGACCGCTCCCAACACCAGCGTTTGCCCAACCTCCAGATCATAGAACTTCAACTCTCCGCCCATAACCTGCAACGGAACCGGGAAATTGGGGTGCAACATCTGATCTGTGAGCCGCTGCTCAATCGTCTGCCCCTGAGGCCCCAAGGTGCCATAGATATGAAATCGATTTCCCTCAATAAACGCTGGGGTAAAAAACGGAAATCCCTGAATATGATCCCAGTGGGTATGGCCAAAAAAAAGATGCGCCTCCAGCGGCATTTGCTTTAATAAGGCTTGTCCCAATACCCGTAATCCAGTTCCCCCATCAAAAATGAGTCGAGTTGCTCCCGCATGAACCTCAACACAAGGGGTATTCCCGCCATAGCGCAGGGTCGAAAATCCCGGACTGGGAATACTGCCCCGCACTCCCCAAAAACGGACGATCAATGTCTCCTGCATAGCCTCACTTCAGCAATCGTATTTCAGTTGTCTATCCATACATTGACCAACCCAGCCTGGAATGGCACTGACGTCAGGCCAAAATTTGGCATAGCAGAGCACCAGATTTCAATGGCTTCATCTGTTGATTCCTGCTTATATCATTGCCATTCAACCTAGCCTGTGATTTTGATCACCTCAGAACCAAATTCAACTGGCTGCTCAAAAAAATCACGTCCTGATTCTATTCCAACGTGAGTTCGACAGCTCTCGTCTGCCCTCACCCCAACCCCTCTCCCAATGTTGGGAGAGGGGCTAAAACCTTGAATTTGTGCTCTGTTCCCCCTCTCCCAATGTTGGGAGAGGGGGCTAGGGGGTGAGGGCGGATAAGTCCTCGAACTCACGTTATTCCAGCCATTTTCCTTGGCTACAAGGCAGAGACAGTGAGGGTTATACCAGCCTCCCAAGCCCCCCATGGCGGCACGGTTAAAAGCTGCTGTCTTGTATTGAGCGCATTTCGAGGTGCGCTCCAGGGTTCCAGGCAACAGTAGGGTTTGCCCTTCACCGCCCACACCACAAGGGTCGAAAAGTCAGCATCGAAAGAGAGCGTTATTTTTAAATTTCGGTGAGGATCGACCAAGGCCGCTGTAGAGGCTGTCAGTGGCGCAAAAGCCAGATCCAGTTCCTCAGCCTCCCAATCTAAATGCCCCTCAAAAGCATGTCGTTGCTGGGTGATTTGATCTTGAAACTCAGTGGCCGGAATCTCAACCCTCAAACCCGTTTTCTCTGCCACCGCAAAATAAGGATGTAATCCCCAACAAAATGGCATCGGCTGTGCTCCCCGATTCAGAACTCGCTGGTTCAGAATCAGAGCGTTGCCAGCCAAGGTATAGGTCACCTGAAGTTGAAAAGGAAACGGATACTGCACCAAAGTAGCAGGCTGGCTTTCTAAAGTAAGCCTAAGTTGAGTGGGCGTTTGCTCCTGCACCTGCCAGGGTAGATCTCGGGCAAAACCATGTTGCTTAAGTTGGAATGAGCGCCCCTCAACCTCGTAAACATTGTCCGGCATATTCCCACAAATGGGAAACAGAATCGGAATGCCTCCCCGCACACTCAGACTTAAATCAGCAAAACGTTCCCGATCCAGATACAGCAGATCTTGCCCCTGCACCTGCCATTGAGTAATGAGCCCACCCCGCCCAGGCACCACTTCCAGCCAAGAAGGGCTTTGAGGTGCCATCCTATCCTGCAACAAAATCGAGCTAGCTATCGTTGGATTCACAGTTCTGTGCCAATGCCATCTCTGGCATTTTAGCGACCAACCCACTCTTGGTCATCTTTCCATTCCCCTGAAAGCCATAGCTGCCATCCATATCCGAGCCAAAAAAACCCCTCGGACTTAGCCGAGGGGTTTAGCTATAAAGGAGCAACAGATATCATCCTGAGGTCGTTGACTTCTGATGGGCAGAAGTTAGATCCGTTTCCTACTTGGTTTCGGAAAACTCTGCATCAATCACATCATCTTCCCCACCACTGGAACTGGGAGCTTCACCCTCAGGGCTAGATACTCCTGCGTCACCGCCTTCAGCAGCACTCTGCTGATACAGGTTAGCGCTGATGCTGTAGAGGGCTTGCTGTAGATCGGTAGACAGAGACTTAATTTGCTCAGCATTATCGCTCGCAATGGCCTCTTTGAGGCTGGCAACCAGACCTTCGACCTTTTCCTTATCCGCAGCAGAGACTTTATCCCCAAATTCACTGAGTTGCTTCTCAGACTGATACACAAGGGCATCCGCCTGATTTTTAGTCTCAATTTTTTCACGACGCTCTTTGTCTGCGGCTGAATTGGCTTCGGCATCCTTGACCATACGCTCCACCTCATTGTCAGAGAGCGTTGAAGCACCGGTGATGCTGATGGATTGCTCCTTGGCCGTGCCCTTGTCCTTGGCGGTGACATTGAGAATACCATTGGCATCAATGTCAAAGATCACCTCAATTTGGGGCACACCCCGAGGCGCAGGGGGAATACCGTCAAGCCGAAACGTTCCCAAGCTCTTGTTGTCGTTGGCCATTTCCCGCTCCCCTTGAAGAACGTGAATTTCCACATTGGTTTGGCCATCCACAGCCGTGGAAAACACCTCTGACTTTTTGGTCGGAATCGTAGTGTTGCGAGGAATCAACTTAGTCATCACACCGCCCAGGGTTTCAACCCCCAGAGATAGCGGTGTCACGTCCAACAGCAGAATGTCTTTCACTTCACCTGCGAGTACCCCAGCTTGGATGGCAGCGCCCACGGCTACCACCTCATCTGGGTTGACAGACTGGTTGGGCTCTTTGCCCAACACCCGCTTCACCACATCCAGTACGGCAGGAATCCGAGTAGACCCCCCCACCATCACCACTTCGTCTAGGGCACTCTTGTCGATTTTGGCATCACGAACCGCATTTTCAACCGGAATCCTGCAGCGATCGATGAGATCAGAGCATAGCTCTTCAAACTTGGCTCGAGTCAATGTGGTATCAAGATGCTTGGGGCCGTCTTGCGTAGCAGTGATAAAGGGCAGATTGATATCCGCTTGAGTCACATTGGACAGTTCAATTTTGGCTTTTTCAGCCGCTTCTGTCAGCCTTTGGAGAGCCTGCTTGTCCTTACGCAGATCAATGCCTTCGACTTTCTGAAACTCTCCGGACAGGTAATCGACAATCTTTTTGTCAAAGTCGTCCCCACCTAAGTGAGTATCACCGGAGGTAGACAACACTTCAAAGACGCCATCGCCCACTTCTAGGATGGAAACGTCAAAGGTGCCGCCCCCAAGGTCAAACACCAGGATGGTTTCATTGCTCTTCTTGTCCAAACCATAGGCAAGAGAGGCGGCGGTTGGCTCGTTGATAATCCGGAGAACTTCAACCCCAGCAATTTTCCCAGCATCTTTGGTGGCTTGGCGCTGGGAATCATTGAAGTAGGCCGGTACGGTAATCACGGCCTGGGTCACCTTTTCACCCAGGTACTTACTTGCGTCATCGACCAGCTTTCGTAAAACTTGAGCCGAAATTTCTTCTGGAGCAAACTGCTTCTGAGCAGATGGACAGTCTAGTTTGACATTGCCACTGACATTGAGAACTTTGTAAGAAACCTCTGTAGTTTCATGGGTCACCTCATCAAAGCGACGACCAATAAACCGTTTCACGGAATAAAACGTATTTTCGGGGTTCATCACCGCTTGCCGTTTGGCAATCTGTCCCACCAAACGGTCGCCATTTTTGGCGAACGCCACCACCGATGGCGTGGTGCGAAACCCTTCTGCATTGGCAATGACTGTGGGTTTGCCCCCTTCCATCACGGCAACGCAGGAGTTCGTGGTTCCTAAGTCAATTCCAACTACTTTTGCCATGGGATTAATCTGGCTCCTTGATCGCTATCGTTTGCACACTCAGCTTGAACCGGGTGGGCAAGTGCTGCAAAACCGCCAAGCGGCGGCAACACTCACATCTCTATACTGCGATTCACCTCCACAATCATGAAGGGGTATTTACCGAACCTAGCCGTAAAGATGCAGCGGCGGGGCAAGGTTCAGGCATTCTGATCAAAAAGTAAAGCTTCCTGAAAGGATGGCTTTGATTGGCCTCGTCTTGTCCTGGCTCCGTTGTACTGGCTCCGTCGGATCACGGTTGGAAGACCAATTCCCCCATAATGTAGGTCGCGTGGACGGCTCGATCATCGCCAAGCATCATCAAAGCAAACAACTGATCCGCCAGCTCATCGAGAGACGTCGGTGTAGCCTCCCCACTGCGCAGAGCCAACAGCGGTGTGGCCCGAGGATTCAGCACGATAAAGTCGGCCTCTTTGCCTAGGTCAAAACTCCCCAATAGGGTTTCCAAGTTCAGCGCCCTGGCTCCTCCTAGGGTGGCCAAAAACAGCGCCTTAAAGGGAGAAAGCTGTTGACGACGCAGTTGGGCTACCTTGTAGGCTTCATTGGCAGTCTGCAACAGAGAAAAGCTGGTGCCTGCCCCCACATCGGTGCCCAGCCCCACCTTAACGGGATAGTCCGGGGATTTAGCCTGCTCGATCTTAAACAGCCCACTGCCCAGAAAGAGATTTGAGGTGGGGCAGAAGGCAATGGCAGACTGAGCCGCCGACAAGCGCCGAAATTCAGCATCACTCAACTGCACCCCGTGGGCAAAAATCGAGCGATCGGTGACCAGTCCGGCCTGGTCGTAAACATCTAGGTAGCCCGCACAGTCAGGATAAAGCTGCTTGACAGCCGCGACTTCATCGACATTTTCGGATAGGTGAGTGTGCAGATAGACATCGGGAAACTCTTGAAGCAACTGTCCCGCATACCGCAGTTGCGCCTCGGTAGAAGTAATGGCAAATCGCGGCGTCACCGCGTAGCGCAAGCGGCCTTTTTTATGCCATTTCTGGATCAGGGCTCGGGTTTCCTGATACGAAGACTCTGCTGTGTCGCAAACTGCTTCAGGGGCATTGCGATCCATCATCACTTTGCCTGCAATCATACAGAGATTAAGCTGCTCCGCTGCCTCAAAAAATGCATCTACAGACTGGGGGAAAACGGCTGCAAACACCAGAGCGGTGGTGGTGCCATGGTGAAGCAGTTGCTCTAGGAAAAAGTTAGCAATGGTGCGGGCATAGGATTTGTCGGCAAATTTACTTTCGGTGGGAAAGGTGTAGCGGTTTAGCCACGCCAGCAGTTGCTCACCGTAAGCGGCAATCATTTCCGTCTGGGGGTAGTGAACGTGGGTATCGATGAACCCAGGGACGATTAACTGCTCTGAGTAGACGGTTGTGGGCAGGTGATCATACTCAGCCTGCAACTCAGCGTAGGGGCCAAAGGCTTTGATTTTGCCGTTTTCGAGCACTAAGAGGCCATCGCTCAGATAGCGGACGCTATCTGTTTCGGGTATATAAAAGGGGTCATCGACAAAATCTAAAAATGACCCCCGAATGGCCTTGAGAGGATCTTGACTCACGGATGTTGCAGAGATTGAACTGAGAGAACCTTACCATCTGGCATTGGCGACGATTGAGCGCTATTTGTGATTCCCTATTCGGAGGGGGTGTCCCAGCCTGCCCCAGAGACGAGCATTCAGTAGTTCTGAGGCTGAGCGGGCAGTGGACGACTTAGACATGATTAAGACTTTCAGGCCGAATATTTTACGATCATTTTAGTCATTGTTGAAGCCTTTACGCCCTTGCATCCCGCTGCCATGGGGTGTGGATACCACCACCCATTCCCCAGTCTTCATGCCCAAGTTATAGATCGACAGCAATTCAAGGTGCTCCCATCTTTCCAGAAACTTGTAGCCCGCAACAATTTTTTAGAAGGCTATGTTGAGCAATACAGGTTGCTAGAAGCATCAGGTACCACTCCTATGGAGTTTGAAGCTAAAATAGCATCAATTGCAGAATCGGAAGCAATTGATGGATATTTGATTCTAGAACCTGCTAGCGAAATAGAAATGAATTGATTTAGGAAAACTCTTGAAAGGACTTGCAGGAGGCTAATCACATGGAAGTTCGTACCATTGCAGTCCGTGTAGATGCCGAGACAGCAGATGCCTATGAGTCATCATCAGAATCGGATCGTAGAAAAATTGATTTTTTACTCAATCTAAAACTTAGAGAGGTTGTCAAGAAAATTCGACCTTTAGAAGAAGTGATGGAGGAGATCAGTCGTAAGGCTCAGGAGAGGGGCTTGACTCTAGAAATCCTTGAATCCATTTTAGCCGAGTCGTAAATTGCGTTGCATTTTTGACACCAACACTATCATTAGTGCTCTTTTTTTCAAAGATTCAGTTCCTGGAAAGGCACTTTATTGAGCTATGGCTCATGGAGCCATCTTAATGTCTCTGGAAACTACTGAGGAATTAATTGAGGTCATCAGCCGTCGAAAATTTGACAAGTATTTGACTGTTGAAGAACGGGAAGAATTCTTGGAATCACTTCTGGTCAAAGCTGAGATTGTCGAAGTTCTGGAAAACTTAAAAATTTGTAGAGATCCTAAAGATGACAAATTCTTAAATCTCGCATCAAGTGGGATGGCTAATTACATTGTAACTGGAGATGATGACTTGCTTGTTTTGAAGATATATAGTGGTGCCCAAATACTTAATGCAAGAGACTTCTTAGAACTATTTGATTAGCAGCAGGGTCATTTCATTCTAGGTTTAGGCAACGAGTTTAGGTGATTTTAGCCACAGAGCGATCAAGTCCCCGCCGCCTATAATGGTGTATGTTCAATGGTGTATGTTCATAGACGCATAAAGTGTCAAAATTTGGAATGAAATAGCCCTGTGACGAGCAGTCAGTGGTCAGCCAGCCACATAACACCTCAGCGCAGCAGACGGACGAAGTCTCTGATCACGTCTCACAAGGTATTGGCCGCCGCAGGCTTTCACTGATATGAATACCATTGCTCAAAGCACTATAAATATGAAAAAAACTGTATTGAGCCTGATGGCCATCCTGTTAATAGCCGCGATCGCAGCCCTGAGTTTCGGGTCAGTTGGTTGGGCGGCTGACAATTCTGGAAATCAAGCCATCAACCAACCCGCCTACCTAACAGCCCCGAATTCAGAGTCTGAAATTGCCATTTATCAGCAGCCTGGAACCCGTCAACCCCAGAGCGGCTCCGGCACCAGCGGCGATCGCATCACCATTTTGGATCAGGTCAGCAGCAACCAGGGTAAAGTCTGGAATCGCATTCGCCTTGAGAAGTCTCCCCAAGATGAAGGTTGGGTGCAGGAAGACTTTGTATCTCTGCCAGAGACCCCAAATCAGGCACCTGTCAAGAAGCAGTCGCGTTCTCAAAATGCTCCCTATTCTGGTCAGTAGCCTGGGGTTTTCTCGGGTAATCAACCTGCTGCAACCCCGCCCCAATAACAATAACCCTAATGTCCCTGGGAGCGGTGCTGATTAGAGTTGCGAGCCGGATAGGAACTGCTCTCAAGCGCCTGACCGATAACTTCGCCTCCAATGCTGCGGGGTTGCCCACAGACAACCATGATGTTTATGGCGTGATTCAAGAAAGATGATAGGAATTTGGGGTCATGACTCCCCAAAATCTAGGGGTGATGTCAATCCCCACAGTGCTGGATCCATCGCTGTCCCCTCCCGGTAAGCACACCCTCCATAGATATACCCCCGGAAATGAGCCTTATGACCTATAGCAAGGGTGAAATGGTCGGAAGGCCGGTCTATGTCCTCTGAACAACAAGCAACGGCCATCGCGTCAGTACCGCTTATGCTGGGGGCAAAAGGCACGGGTGCCCGAGCTATGTTAGTATCTGTAAAAATTCCCATTGTCAAGTATTCATGGGCAAAGTTCTAGTTCTGAATGCTTCCTACGAGCCGCTTAACATCACAAGCTGGCGTCGTGCTGTAGTTTTGCTCCTGAAGGACAAAGCAGAACAAGTAGAACACAACGGTAAGCTTCTCTACGCCGACTTTCCACTGCCCACCGTGATTCGCCTACGTCAATATGTCCGCATTCCGTACAAAGAGATTCCCCTGACTCGGCGGAATCTTCTACATCGAGATAGTCATGCCTGTCAATACTGTGGTTACACTGGAGACGATCTGACCCTGGATCACGTATTGCCCAGATCTCGCGGCGGAGAAGATTCTTGGGAAAATATGGTCACTGCCTGCGTGCGCTGTAACGTCAGAAAAGGCAACCGTACCCCCTCAGAAGCTAGAATGTTGCTACGAACCTCTCCGCGAAAACCCTACAGCAGTCTTTATTTTGAAGTCACGAAACACTTGCGTAGTGGTGTTCACCAGGAGTGGCGCAAGTACGTAATTGGCATGTAGTGCCAAGACCTGAGGAACAACCTTTGAAGATGCACTGCCAGCCGTCCCTAGCACACAAACCTTAAAGTGGAGTAAGGAGGCGTTTCATTTTGAGATCCCCTGTCGAGAATTGCCTCCGAGCCCTTCTCATCTGGCTTTTGTATGGCTTGGCTTGTGCTCCTGAGTCTATTTACGCTAAGTGAGGATAGGCTCTATCCCGTTGGCCTCACTTTGACGACCCTTGAATGTGGTGTGCTCAGTAGCAGATTTAACCTTTGCTGAGCACCCAGTAACACTGAATCACCCCTGCGATTAATTTAGGCCCTTACCTATGATTCCAAATTCTCTAAAATCTCTGGATGCCTTTGCTGAACCCAAAACGGATCGTGAATCCAATGGGGAAAACGGCAATGTCAAGCTTACTGATGGCGAGGCCCAGCGTGCTTCACCCCCCAACAACAGTAAAACACAAGAGCAACGGGTAGAAGCACTAAAGCAGTGCTTAAGTCAGCATCACGGCGAGCGCCAGTTGGTAATTTTGCAAGACTTTCCGGATCCCGATGCCCTCTCTTCTGCTTGGGCCTACAAATTGATGGCTCAGGAATTTGAGATTCAGTGTGATATTTGCTATGCCGGAACCCTTAGTCATCAGGAAAATATTGCCCTCGTCAAGTTGACCGGTTTACCCGTGCAGCGCTGGAGTTACCAGTCTGCTAAAGCGCAAGGGCGGGATTTGTCGATCTATCAAGGCTGTGTGTTTATTGATAACCAGGGCAGTACCAGTCAACTGACCGACTTGATGGAGCCCGCTGAGATTCCGGTGCTGGTTATCATTGATCATCACAGTCCCCAAAGTAATCTCAAAGCCGAATATGTAGATATTCGCACCAGTGCCCGAGCCACGGCCACCATGATGGTGCAGTACATCCAGGGCGGATTACTCGACCTAGATAGCAGTAATGGGGTTCATGTGAAGTGCGCCACAGCCCTTATTCATGGCATTCGCTCGGATACCAATCAGCTCATGCAGGCTCAGGAAGATGACTTCATGGCAGCGGCCTTTCTAAGTCGATTTTTTGATAGCCAAATGCTAAATACAGTGCTGCAATCCGCGCGCTCAAAGCAGGTGATGGATGTGATTGAGCGCGCCCTCAAGAATCGCTGCGTCTACAATAACGTCACGATTGCGGGGGTGGGCTACTTGCGCTACGACGATCGAGATGCCATCCCTCAAGCCGCTGATTTTTTAGTTACCGAAGAAAATGTCCACACGGCGGTTGTTTACGGCATTGTCCACGATGAAGATGAAGACCTAGAGCTGGTCGTTGGCTCTCTGCGCACCAGCAAAATTACCCTGGATCCAGACGAGTTTATCAAAGAAGCTTTTGGTCAAGATCCCCATGGCCAGTTCTTTGGCGGGGGACGCTCCCTCGCGGGGGGCTTTGAGATTCCCATGGGATTTCTCTCGGGGCTGAATGAAAATGGGGAGTTTGCCAAGCTGAAGTGGAACGTCTATGACACTCAGATTAAGCAAAAGCTACTGCGGTTGGTTAATCCTGACGGCAGCATGATCCATACTGGCTAGGGTCATTTATAGATTGGGGTGATGGGCAGATCTTCTCAGATAAGTTAACATTAGTTAATAAAGTTAAGTTTGTGAGATCAAAACCCCTTAGTCAGACATTCTGAATCCAGGAGGATTAAACCCGGTGAATAAACGGTGGAGAAATACAGGGCTATATGTGCTGTTGGCAATTGTCGTAGTGGCCTTAGCGACGGCTTTTTTTGACCGGCAGCCGCCCGCTAAGCAGACTTGGAGCTATAGCCAACTAATCGAGGAAGTACAGGGGCAGCGGGTTGAAAAGATTGGCATTAGTGCGGATCGCAGCCAAGCCCAGGTGATTACTCAAGATGGAACCCGGGTACAGGTGAACCTGCCCAACGATCCAGGGCTGATTGACCTGTTCACCGAAAACAATGTGGACATTCAGGTGTTGCCCCCGAGCGATGATGGTTTCTGGTTCCGAGCCCTCAGCACCTTCTTGGTTCCCATTGCCCTGCTCGCCGGTTTGTTTTTTCTGTTTCGTCGGGCTCAAAGTGGCCCCGGCAGTCAGGCCATGAACTTTGGCAAGTCGAAGGCACGGGTGCAGATGGAGCCTCAAACCCAAGTCACCTTTAATGATGTGGCTGGGATTGAGCAAGCCAAGCTGGAACTGACAGAGGTGGTGGACTTTCTTAAAAATGCTGATCGCTTTACGGCGGTGGGTGCCAAAATTCCCAAGGGGGTGCTGCTGGTTGGTCCTCCTGGAACTGGGAAAACCCTCTTGGCTCGGGCGGTGGCTGGAGAGGCGGGCGTTCCTTTCTTCTCGATCTCGGGGTCTGAGTTTGTGGAAATGTTCGTGGGGGTGGGGGCCTCACGGGTGCGGGATCTGTTTGAGCAGGCCAAGTCTAATGCTCCTTGTATTGTGTTCATCGACGAAATTGATGCGGTGGGTCGTCAACGGGGGGCGGGTCTCGGCGGCGGCAACGATGAGCGGGAGCAAACCCTGAACCAGTTGCTCACTGAAATGGATGGGTTTGAAGGCAATACTGGCATTATCATTATTGCTGCTACCAACCGTCCGGATGTGCTGGATGCAGCGCTGATGCGTCCGGGTCGATTTGATCGCCAGGTGGTGGTGGATCGGCCTGACTACAAGGGTCGGCTGGAAATTCTTAATGTTCATGCCCGGGGCAAGACCCTTTCTAAGGATGTAGATCTCGAAAAGATTGCCCGCCGTACTCCTGGTTTTACCGGGGCTGATCTGTCCAATCTGCTTAATGAAGCTGCAATTCTGGCGGCGCGCCGGAACTTGAGCGAGATTTCCATGGATGAAGTTAATGACGCTATTGACCGCGTTTTAGCTGGCCCTGAGAAGAAGGATCGGGTGATGAGCGAGAAGCGCAAGTCTCTGGTGGCTTATCACGAAGCGGGTCATGCTCTGGTGGGGGCGCTGATGCCTGACTATGACCCGGTGCAGAAAATCAGCATTATTCCGCGAGGTCGGGCGGGTGGACTAACCTGGTTCACTCCCAACGAAGATCAGATGGATTCGGGTCTCTACAGCCGCTCTTATCTGCAAAATCAGATGGCGGTAGCCCTGGGCGGTCGCATTGCCGAAGAAATTATCTTTGGTGAAGAAGAGGTGACGACAGGAGCCTCCAATGACTTGCAACAGGTGGCACGGGTAGCTCGCCAGATGATTACTCGGTTTGGCATGAGTGATCGCCTTGGCCCGGTGGCTTTGGGTCGCCAGCAGGGCAATCCCTTCCTGGGTCGGGATATTATGTCGGAGCGGGACTTCTCAGAAGAAACGGCGGCCACCATTGACGACGAGGTGCGCAATTTGGTGGAGCAAGCCTACCGTCGTGCCAAGGAGGTGCTGGTGAGCAACCGCCACGTTCTCGATGAGATTGCTCAAAAGCTCGTTGACCAGGAAACGGTCGATTCAGATGAGTTGCAGGAGATTCTCAACCATAGCAATGTCAAGATGGCTGCGATCGCATAACCAACTCAATCCACCGGCGATAATTTAGAGAACATAAAAGAGGAGGTTAGCACCTCCTCTTTTTTTGTACTTATAGGGAGAAGTCACGGAGAACGATCTAGATCTTGATCTTGCCAAGACACCAGATCCTCCACCGGCTCCAAGTGAGTGATCACATTCGACCCAGGCAAGCGTTGCATAATACCGAGTTCGATAGACTCACACAGGTGGTGACCATGCTGTACAGTCCAGTCACCGGGAACCAAGACATGCATCGAAATAAAACTTCGGGAGCCCGCCATGCGGGTTCGCAGGGCATGGAACACAATGCCCTGTTGCCGATAGTAGTCCAAGACCTCCTGAATACATTGCAAATCTGGGGCGGGCAAGGCTTGATCCATTAGACCCCCAGCAGATTCTCGCAAAAGCTTGATTGCCACCCAGGCAATATTGAGGGTCAACAAGATGGCAATAATGGGGTCTACCATTGTCCATCCGGTTAGGCGAACTGCAATGAGTCCTGCAATCACGCCCACTGAAGTCCACACATCGGTCAGCAAGTGATGAGCGTCCGCTCGCAGCGCAATCGAGCGTAACCGCTGCCCCGCTCGCAGCAAAAGCATCGCAACTCCTGCATTAACCAGGGCTGCAACTAGGGACAGCCCTAGACCCACATCCAACTGCTCTAGGGGTTGTGGATTGATCAACCGTTCAATGGCAGTGAAGGCAATGCCACAAGCAGCCACTAAAATCAATGCCCCCTCAAGGGCGCTCGAAAAATATTCAGCCTTGGAATGGCCATAGCGGTGCTCTTGGTCAGGGGGCTGAGCCGCTACTGTTAACATCCACAGCCCCACCAAGGAGCCAATCAGATTCACACTGCTTTCAGCCGCATCGGAAAATAATCCTACCGATCCGGTGAGCACATAGGCCCAAAATTTCAGCCCCATGGTTAGCACCGCCGCTCCAATGGAGATCCGCATATAAGTACGGGCAGAATGTTTGGCACTCAACATCGCCACCACTCCAGATACAAGCGGATTCAGGCCAACAGCAGATCACAGCTAATCATCCCAGCTAAGCCCATTGTGGCACGAGTGCCATCCTCACTCAGGTGAGAACCGCTATAGGCAGGCACAGGCTTTGATGGCGATTTGGATAAATATAACGAGCCGTTCCGAGTACAGCCAATTGATAGGTAGCTTACTCGGCAAACATCTCAGCTAAGGTATCAAGAACCAATCTTTGCTCATTTTGATTGATTTGACCAAGCTTTTTGACCAATCGAGTCTTATCTATTGTGCGGATTTGATCCAGGACAATTTGTCCATCTTTGTCCTGGAAACGACAAACAACACGAGTAGGGTACGCTTTCCCTTTCGTAGTCATTGGAGCAATTATAACTGTAGCAATATAACGGTTCATCTCATCTGGTGAAATGACAACACAAGGTCGTGTTTTCTGAATTTCACTTCCAACAGTGGGGTCAAGATTGACCAGGAAAACATCGAAACGCCTGCCTACCAGTCCCATTCAGCTTGATCCCAATCAGTACCGTTGCTTTCATCCAAAAGAACATCATCATGTTGCTCAGCCATTGTGGCAAAGGCTGTATCCCATCCAGCTCGTAAATGTGGGGCTGTACGAATGGTTAAATGATCGCCCTGCACTTCAATTTCGACTTCTGCATGAATACCGCTTTGCTCCAAGAGCAGTTTGGGAATACGAATACCTTGAGAATTGCCAATTTTTACAATTCGGGTTCTAATAACTGCACCCATAACTATCCCTTTTTTGTCACTCTAAGCAGAGAGAATCTGAAGCCTCTATTCGCTCGTTCTGTATAGCCCATGTCATCATCATGTCAGCAATGTAATTACATTGTAGCTACAGGCGAGGAGATTGTCAATTGAAGAGGAGAAACGGGCTGGAGCGACCTAGCAAGCCTTAGAGTGCATTTTAAAAGTCTCATCAACCCTGCATTAGCCCCCCCAACCCCCCAAGTTTGGGGGGAGAAAGGCGAGAACTCTGACCCTATTTATTCCCCCCAGAATTACGCCCTGCGGGCACGCTGCGCGAGGGGGGCTAGGGGGGCGAGTGCAAGATCTAAGCACCTTCTCAAACACTCTCTTAGAGGAAAATCCCGATTGTATTCAAGTCACCTTGGGTTCTGCCTCGGCCAAGCAGGGAAACTCGACTGAAGCGATCGCGGCTGACCAGAAGGCACTTACTCCAGGCTACCAATCGCTGATAACGCCAGGGGCACCCTATTGAGCGCCTCTGGCGTCAAGACTTGGGGTCAGCCGCACGAGATTTCCCTATAAATGAGAGAATGGAGCTGGTGTTGCCGCTTCTCTAATTACTTGTGAATAACGTTCGTACTGTTTCCGATACTAAACGCGCCTTTTATACTCTGCATACGCGGCCAATCAACTCTATTTATCGCCGTGTGGTGGAAGAACTCCTCGTTGAAATGCATTTATTGCGTGTCAATGAAGAATTCCGGTACGACTCCGTTTTCGCCCTAGGCGTTGTCACGACCTTTGACCGGTTTATGGAAGGCTATCAACCGGCTGAAGATCAGTCTTCTATTTTCGTCGCGCTCTGCAAATCCCAAGATACCGACCCCAAGCAGTATCGCCACGATGCTCATAAGCTCTCAGAATTTGCTCAGTCTCAATCTGTGTCTGCCCTTGCCGATTGGATCCAAGAAGCTGTTAATTCGGGGGCAGATGAGTTAGCCCAAACGTTTCAAGCCATTGCTCAAAATCAGCGCTTCAAGTATAGCCGCCTCTTTGGTGTGGGGTTGTTCACACTCCTCGAACAGTCAGACTCATCTGTGATTAAAGATGAAGAGCGCTTGCAAGCCATTTTGACCCAAATTTGTGAAGCCCTAAACCTGCCCCAAGCCAAGCTCAGTAAAGATTTAGAGCTTTATGCTAGCAATCTCGAAAAAATAGCCCAAGCGAAGCAGGCCATGGATGATATTTTGCAGGCCGAACGCAAGCGCCGTGAGCAACAGAAGGCCGCTGCCCAAGATCCAACCTTAGCACCAGGATCGCCCATTCCGACCCCTGAAGATGAATCGACAACCTGATTGATCTTCAGGGGCAGATATCTAGACGTTCAACAGAGAAGGTCGGAGAACTTCAATGACTGCAACCGTGAGCTTGTTGCCTGCCCAAACCTATGATTTGACAGCCCTACGGGCAAGTCTGACGGCGCTATTAGAGCCATTGGGGGGCATGGGTGCCTTTGTGCAGCCTGGTGATCGAGTTTTGCTCAAGCCCAACTTGCTGACGGGGGCAAAGCCAGGAAAGGAGTGTACCACCCGACCTGAACTTGTCTATTGCGTGGCTGAGATGGTTCAAGCAGTTGGCGGCTATCCCTTTTTGGGGGATGGCCCAGCCTTTGGTAGCGCTCGTGGGGTGGCCAAGGCCAATGGATATCTACCGCTGATTGAAGCCCTCAATCTGCCGATTGTGGAATTTCATGGCCAGCGCTACCAAACTGTGAGTGAATCTTTTGATCACTTGCGGCTTTCTAAGGAAGCGATGGATGCTGATGTGGTCATTAACTTACCGAAGGTCAAGTCTCATGTTCAGTTGACTCTGACTCTGGGGGTCAAAAATTTGTTTGGTTGTGTACCCGGCAAAATGAAGGCTTGGTGGCACTTAGAGGCTGGGAAAGATGCCGATCGCTTTGGGGAAATGTTAGTGGAAACGGCACGAGCGATCGCACCGGATCTCACCATCGCGGATGGCATTATCGCCCATGAAGGCAATGGCCCTAGTGGGGGTGAACCACGCTCCCTGGGGCTGCTAGGGGCGGCTCGGGATGTCTTTGCCCTGGATCGCGCCATCGTAGCGGTCTTGCAGGTGGATCCTCAGACTATCCCGACCGTGCGGGGGGCTGAGCGTCTGGGTCTCTGTGCGAGCCTGGAGCATCTAATCTTTCCACTCTGCACGCCCACAGAACTCCAGATCTCAGACTGGCAGTTGCCAGCGAAGTTGGTGCCGATTGATTTTGGAGCCCCCCGTGTCTTGCGCTCTACGTTTAAGCACTTGTATATTCGCTGGATTAAGGAACCGATGGCGGCCTACACCCAGCGCACTTAGGGTCAGACGTGAGTTTAACCTGGCTTGACCATCTGCGCAGACAACAGATCATTGCGGTGATTCGGACAACGAATCTGGCAGCGGGTCTGTCCATGGCTCAGGCTGTGGCCGCAGCAGGCATTGAGTTTATTGAAATTACCTGGAACAGCACTGATCCGGCTCAACTCTTGACTCAGGTGCGCGCCACACTGCCCCACTGTGTTGTGGGCTGTGGCACGTTGATGACGGTGGCAGACTTAAGGAGTGCGATCGCAGCCTCCGCTCAGTTTTGTTTTACCCCCCATACCCATCCAGACCTGATTCATCATGGCTGCCAGCAAGGCATTCCCATCATTCCAGGGGCACTTTCTCCCACAGAAATCGTGACAGCCTGGCAAGCCGGAGCCACCGCCATCAAGATCTTTCCAGCCCAATGCCTCGGAGGCGCGACTTATATTCAAGCCTTACAAGGTCCCCTAGGGCAAATCCCCCTCATTCCCACCGGAGGAGTCACCCTCGCCAATGCGGCTCACTTTCTCAACGCAGGTGCCATTGCCGTCGGACTCGCCGGAGACTTATTTCCCCCAGCCCTCGTCCAAAACCAAGACTGGGAAGCAATCACAGCCCGCGCCCGTGCACTGCGACAGCATTTAAGACATCAAGACCCAGGACATTCAGACCCAGAAGATTAAGGCTCAACCGGCTTATTGAACGGCGACAGCACAGCAGCAACGCGGCGACGTCTTCCCTGGAGCGGCGTAATACCCAAAGTTTGATGAAAATCATCCTGAACCCTAGCCGTCAGCCGACGGGAAACCTGCCGCACAATCCGAGCCAAAAGGGCATCTCCGGTGCCTTGAATCAAACTCTTAGGCAACCGATGAATAAACCGAGGAAACTGGATGGCAACTGTGAGATCAAGCTGCCACTCCACCTGGGTTAAAGAGTCCTCCCCAGCCGTGCCTGTAGCAAGAGCAGACTGCAACAATTGAAGCTCTGCCTGAAAGTCCACCTCATAGACCTGGGACAGCTCCGACACCACCGGAATCGTCTCAATGCGATAGATACCAGCTTCTTGGGGCAACAAACGCAGGCCAATTTTGGGCTCAACCTCAAAACCATGGGCTCCAAAGTGCCCGATGGTCAGAATATAGCCATGGGTTTCCACCGGCTCAACCTGCATCGGATGAGCGCAGCGACAGAACCATCCCCGATGGGCATCCAGATAGTTCATCACCGTCTGAACATCTCCTTGAAGAGCCATCGTTCCCACAAAATGGCTCTGAAAATGGGTCAACCCTGGTTCTGCAGCAGCGTCTTGAGCAGTGGGAAAAGGAATCACCTCCCCTCTTATCGCCCCTCGCTCGGGCGCAGTGGGAGCCTCTGCGATAGCCATCAGCAAAGCATCTGAATTGCCTGGAGCAAACTGCGAGTGCATGAAGATCAATCCTGCCGAGTTCAAAGGTTGACTATATTTAGGGTTTCCCATTTTTGAAAGGATTTTCGACATCTTCATCGTGAAACTTTACGACAATGACATAGAGCCCCTGAACAAACACCTGAGCTGAAACCTTTTCGCACCAGATTAGTCAGTTTTTAGCATAGCGAATTCATCTGGGTTATTTTGAGTACAACAGGGGACATCATCGTCAACGCCCCCATCGCCCCTCGCCAACCGCTCTGGGATATTCCCAGCCTAACGCTGTTGATTCATAGGGTGCTCAAAGTCGCCTTGACTCTCAGCTTAAACACAAGCTCTCCTAAATACACTGTCCTAGATCACACAACCGCTGTTCAATTTGCTCCTGCATTTCCATGGGTTCCCAACATGAGGTAAGCCGAATGATGTCAAGATCAAACCTATTGCGTCCCATTTTCTTAAGTCTGGGCCTGGCAGGCACACTGCTGCTCACAGTTGCACCTGCGACTTGGGCACAACTGGGAACGCCCACACCGGGACTGTCCCCACGGCCAGAAGCTGAAGACCCTAATAATCCCGTAAATCTGTTTAATAACCAGGGGGGGGCTGGCTCTCTGATGAATCTGCTCAACCAGTTACAACTGATGGGAGGGCGTTCTGGCGCTGAGTTTCGAGACGATGTGCACAACAACCTCCAATCCGCTGCGGAAGAATTTCGGCAAAAACAGCAACTCCAGCTTGAGCAACCCTCCTTTACAGAACCAGCCCCAGCCTTAGTGCCTGCCCCCTAGGGAAGATCACTCGCTTCCACACTTGCCCTTTTGGATTGATTGTCTCTATGTCTCTAATGTTTCAATCTTCGGCGCTGGGATGTGTAGTCCTCATGGCGCTGGGCTTGCCGATGCTGATAAGTCCCCCTGCTCAAGCCGAGTTGACGGTTGCTCAAGGGTCAGGTTCATTTTTGGGGCAGGGCACTCAAGTGCAGTTTAATGGTCAAACCTACAGCGCCCCTTGGGCCCGCTGGCAAGACAGCGCCGGTCGGCCAGCCATTGGCATGAGTGATAGCAGCCTCATGCAGCAGTTAGGAGTTGACCTACTCAATAGCAATGACTATCGTCAGCAACCCCTGCGCTGGTTTACCGAGCAACCCACAGTGGCAGCAACCCGGTTTCACCCCAGTGGCACCCTTCGTTACCTGGATATTAGCCCCTTGGCCCAGCAGCAAGGCTGGCAAGTCCAACCCGTGGGGAATGTGTTGCAAATCAGTGCCCCCGCCGCTCGCACCCAAGCCGTCCGCGTGGGGCGGCAACCCTGGGGCAATCGCGTGGTGGTGGAACTTGATCAACCCGCCCCTTGGCAAACCACTCGCCTTACCAATAGTCGTGATGGCAATACCCTACGCGAGTTTACCCTCACGGTGAATGCAGCCGCGTTGCCTGGGGCGGTGCAAAACACCAATCTGGCTGCGGGCAATGCCCTGCGTACCTTAAAAGTGAACCGAGCGGCAAACCAAACCGTGATTGAAGGCACCTTTGCTGGCAATGTTCGCCCCCACATTTGGATGTTGCCCAACCCCAATCGCTTGGTGATTGATCTGCGCCCAGACCTGGCAGGTAGCCGCGATATTGCCTGGGCCCCCGGCCTGCGCTGGCGGGAACAAATGATTGGGGTGGGCGGTCGCCAGTACCCGGTCACTTGGCTGGCTGTTGACCCGCGACAAGCTCGGCTACAGCCTATTTGGGGCAACCCCAATGCCCTGGTTGGCCTCCAGCCCTTAACCACAATTGCGACCCAATCCCAGGCGGCAGCGGCCATCAATGGGGGGTATTTCACCCGCGATCGCCAAACTCCCCTGGGAGCCATTCGCCGCAACGGACAGTGGATTTCGAGTCCCATTCTGAATCGGGGGGTGATTGCCTGGAATCAACAGGGACAATTTCGAGTGGGACGTCTAGCCCTGCGCGAAACCCTAACCACAGCCAGCGGACAAACCCTGAGCGTGGCTTCAAGCGATAGTGGCTATCCCCAGCGGGGTATTGCCCGCTATACTCGGCTGTGGGGGTCAACCTATACGCCCATTCTCCAAAACGAACAAATCATTACGGTAGAAAGTGATCGGGTCACCCGCCAGCAGCGAGCAGCCAGCACAGCAATTCCAATTCCCAGTAATGGATATCTGTTGGTGCTCCGTGACGTTGAGGCTCCTGCCCTAACGGCGGGCACCCAGGTTCAGCATCAGGCCAGTCCCACCCCTGGTGACTTTAGTGGGTTTTCCGAAATTTTAGGCGGGGGGCCACTCTTGATTGAGAATGGCCGCGTCGTCCTCAATGCAGAAGCAGAAAGTTTTCGCCCCCCCTTTGGCACCCAAGTCGCTCCGCGCAGCGGCATTGCCCAACTTGGAGATGGCACCATTCTCTTGGCGGCAAGCCACAATCGCGTTGGGGGCGCTGGCCCAACTTTACGCGAATGGGCTGAAATTCTGCGATCGATGGGGGCAGTTCAAGCCTTAAATCTAGACGGGGGCAGTTCCACCACCCTGTTTTTGGGGGGACAATTGATTGATCGCCATCCTGTGACCGCTGCGCGGGTGCAAAACGGCATCGGTGTTTTTATTACGCCTCCCAATCCTTAAGAGATAAGATGTACATCTGGTTCACTGACAAAGCTTTTCCTAGACGGTTAAAAGCGCAGCTATAGAAACAAAACTCGCCTGCGCGGGTTATTGAAAGCCTTGATATATCTAGTTAGCTTCCTAGACCAATTTGGGAATTCTCAGTTTAAATATCTAAACTGAGGGCAAAAATATGTGAGTATTCCAGAGCAGTTAGCAATTAGAGCGAGAACTCTAATTGCACAAGATTCTTAAATGTTTGGAAAATTGCTAGAACAGATGGATTCGATGCCAAATCTCCCAACCCCAACAATGGGCGACCCTGTTTTCTGGACTGACGTGGCTAACATTAACGGATAGGGGCTTCAAAGAAATTGGGTGTTTGGCAACTGCCGAATACTAGATCCTGATGACGTTAGACGAGCTTGGGGCGGTGAGACTGCGATGCTAAAAGCCTTTCAATCCCTGGAGCAAGCGCATAAGGAAAAATAAGCTTGTGTGCCAATGCAACAGATGAATGCGTTTAGGGATGCCTTTTCCTCTAGTATCGAGTAGAACTCAATTATTTCTTTGTAAAAGTGGATTTTGAAATTATTGGCGAAATCTCAGATATTGAGACTATTGCTGTGGGAAAAGGTATTCGTGATCGTGCGCGTCTACAAAAGTACTATGGAAGGGGTAAATGGAGAAAGTTGAAGGGGGTTGCACAAGTGCGCCTTCCAAACGATATGATACGATTAGCTGAAATACATTGGTATGAAGCTCATGGTATTGGAAAAAGAGAGTTCAAATTGAAGTTGCCATTCCTGGATTAGCCATGAAGCAAAAAGCATTAACACACTTTGCAGTATGTCTCAATAATCAAGGATACGAGGCTTCACTAGAAATTGGGAAGTTATACCGTGTCATAAATGATGAACAAGCCCAAGCCAGTGGACTTATCCGTATTGTTGATGAGAGTGGCGAGGACTATGCCTTTTCTACACAACGCTTTTACCCTGTTGAGTTACCACAAAATGTAGAAGAAGTTTTGTTGGCAACAGCTTAGTTTCCTTCGCTGAAAGCTAACCAGAGTTTGCAGCGGATGGCCACAACACTCTGGTAATGACTCAAAAACCTTTACCACCGCTGAAACCCAAGCCGTTAGATCACTTGATTTCTGGCAACGGAACAATGTGATCAATTTCCAGGGCTGATGCCGTTTGCGATTGGCCACAGCTACGGCAGCGACATTGATCGCGTTCGAGAACGTATTGCCGCACTGGGGCTGGGATAGGAATTCGAGGAGTTTTGGCCATTGAAGTCTGGCGGCTCTATGCCTCTGGCTGCCGCAGCGGATCGAGGTCGGAAGCTTGCCCAGGATCCTCGGGGCAAAATTCCAGGGTGACTTTTAGACGCAGCTTACCCTTTTGCCAAAATCCGGAATGAGGGCGCAAAATTTCGCAGTCAATACCGTCGTCAAACCAAGCCATGCGGCTGTCTTCAGATTTCTCGATAGGAATCTTGCCTCGTCCTTTATCCCATAGGGTTTTTCCGAGCAGATTGAGACCATCCCATTGAAAGGCTGTGATCACGAATTTCAAGAACTCTTGCTGCTTAAACATGTTGTGGGGAAGCGAAATAGCGGTGTTGCTATCTTCGAGGGGTTTGAAGGAATTCGACATGGGTAAATGGGATAGTGTAACTGAGAACAACTTGGTCATCAGAAAAGTTCCTCTCCCGACTGGGTAATACCCAGTTGGGCGTGGGAAACCAAGCCACCGTTTAGCCAGCACTGTTGGCCACGAAAGCCCAATCCAGGCTTGCTTCGACTGAGGGCTGTGGTAGGTGGCCTTCAATCAATTCACCCTCGACGGTCTCTAGGGGCTGGTCTTTGCTGGGTACAGTGGGCGTGGGTAGTAACTCCAGATCAGTGGGCTGAATCCCAGGGAGTCGCTTGCGATCGAGCTGCATCGCTTCTAGGCAGGCATTGAAGCTGGTGGTTGCCTGATTGTAGGCTTCAATCTGCCGCTGGACTGCTGTCTGTTGTTGCTGGTTGGCGCGAATCTTTTGCTCAGCTTCTTTCGCCAGGGTTTTGGCAAGATAGGTTCGAGCCTGGTCATATTGCTGGAGAACGCCAAGCGCCAGGGCATCGGTTTCTTTGAGCAGGTGGTCATTTAGGGTTTGGTTAATGGTTTGCCGGAAGGTGCGCATGACCGTCTCTTTTACTTTTTGCTCAAAGTCCAGCTTCAGCAGTTGGCGAATGGCCGGCTCGGCTTCGATCATGCTCTGGTAATCGTAACCCCGGCAGGCTTGCTGAAGGGTTTGACGCAATTGCCAGATTGTGACACTGCCCTCGGCGTAAAATTCGGGCCGCTCACGCACGTAGCGATCGCACTCGGTTTGAGCTTCGTTACGGATGGCACGACACACCCAGTCCTGAAGCTGCAATAGCCGCTGCTCAATACCGCTGTCATGCCCCAGCAGCCGGTACAGTTCCCGGTAGTAGTCTTGTTGCTTCACCTGATCCAGCAACTGCTGGAAAAAGTTGTTGACCACTTCCTGGGCGGCTGCGGCCAAAACCTCTTCCAAGCCGTTGGCGAGATGGTAAAAAGCCTCGGCCAGAATGCCGAGCAGGGGCACCACGGAATTGCGCTTATGGCTGGCCTGGGCCTGTTGATGCACAGCAGCGACTGAGAAGCCCTGTAGCAGTTCATCGAGACGGCTGACCATACGAGATTGCAGCTTGCGAAAGTCTTCTTCAAAGGCGCGGTTGTTGTTGCTGGCAATAACACAATTGAGCGTATGCTCCACATGTGTGCACAGCTGATCGCCAATATCTTTTAGCTCTTGGTTGAGCAGTCGCAGTTCTTGCTCTTGAATCGCTTCAATATCACGGGGCTGACTGTCTAGGTGTTGCCAAGTTTCAATCAGGTGCTTGCGCAGATTAATGCACAGGGGCTGGAGGTCATCGGCCAGGTTGGCAAACAGGAGGGGGCGTTTTTCTTCGGTGAGATAACGGGTAATCGCGGTGCGGAATTCATCAACGCCGCTGTCCTGGATTAAGCGATCCATGAGCGGGGTGCCATATTCGGACAGAATGCGCACATAGTTTTCGTTGGGACGCTCGTAGCCGCGAATTTCCGGGCGGAAGAGGCTGTCTATCAGTTTGCCGGAGGCGCAGTAGTTGTTGAACTCAGTGACAAATAGGGGGGCTTCTTCTTGGGAACCATGGTTGTGTACATCCTCGGCAAAAATGGAGTCGAGTCCAAAGCGATCGCTGCGGCTGGTGCTTTTGATCTCGCTGCCGTAGAAGCCCAGAAGGCCGCTGGTTTTGTAGAGGCGGGTGGTGTCTCGAAACTGATCTTGAATGAGGCGATCGAGGCGCTGTCGCAGTTGGGTGTTGTACCAGGTTTTATCGACTCGGTTAAACACATAGAAGACGCGATCGCGAATCGCCGGATTGGCGCGAATGGTTTCCAGTAGCTCCGTTTCCTCGGTGGTCAGCTCTCCTGTTTCCGCAGGCTTGAACACGCAGATGACCGCAGAGGTGTCGGGATCCTTAATTTTGTCGTAAGTGAGGGCGGCATCTTTTTGTACCGGAGCATCGATGCCGGGGGTATCCACCAAAATGTTGCCGTCTCGGAGGAGATCGTCATGGCAGGCATACTCAATCCGCTTAAGGACGGCGCTGTTGGCTCCACGGCGGGCATAGCTAGCGGCCTCTTGGAGCGTGGAAAAGTGAAATTGCTCCATGGGATAGGTGGCGTTGTCCTGAGGCTGGATGCGATCGCGGTTATTTTCGTAGCCTTCCAGCAAGAAATTGAGGGCACTGGCCTGCTTAGCCCGTTCAGAGCGGTTCTCGCCCCCTTCGGCTTGGATAATCGCCTGACAGGCTTGGCGTAGTGCCCCCAGGCCGTCAAGTTGATCCAGTTGCATGGGCGCGTTCAGCCCTAGCCGCTGACTCAGCAACGTGGCCTGGTCGTGAATTTCGGTTTGGCTTAAAAAGGTGAGCACCACCCGCTCTTGATCTGGTTCTGCGTAGGCAATTTGACATTCGGTGCCCGTGGCGTGGCCCTCGGCGCTGTAGAGTAATTTGCGCTTGAGCAGGGCATTGATCAGCATGGATTTGCCCGCACTAAAGGCCCCCGCAAACACAATTTCAAAGGTCGGTGAGAGCGCCTTTCGCAGGGAATTTTGGATGGCTGCGGTATCTTGCGATCGCAGCATTGGATCTTGCCGAGACAGCTCCAGTAACTGATGGACGGGGGGTTGTAGATCAAAACTGGAGGGGTCAGGGAATGCAGTCATGGTGCAAGGCTCACTTTAGCGGGTCAATTTCTAGGGTTCCCGCCTGATCCCAGAGTTTGCCACCGTACAATGGGCATTGAATTCTTCTTACCAAGACGCATCGAATGGACACCACCCTAACCCTCAGCCCCTCCAAAACCCTCAAAAAACTCCAGGCTCGATTGCGGGGGCAGGTGGGTCGAGCCATTCGCGACTATAACCTGATTGAAGCGGGCGATCGGGTCATGGTTTGCCTCTCGGGGGGCAAAGACTCCTATACCCTGCTGGATTTGCTGCTAGGGCTACAGCGCAGTGCCCCCATCGACTTTGAAATTCTGGCCGTCAACCTGGATCAAAAACAGCCCGGCTTTCCGGCTCAGGTTCTGCCTGCATACTTAGATAAACTGGGGGTTCCCTACCGCATCGTAGAAGCAGACACCTACAGCACCGTCACCCGCGTCATTCCTGAAGGGAAAACCATGTGTGGGCTTTGCTCCCGGCTGCGACGGGGCATTCTCTATCGGGTGGCGACTGAAGAGGGAGCCACCAAGGTGGCCTTGGGGCATCACCGCGACGACATTGTGGAAACCCTGTTTTTAAATATGTTCTACGCGGGCAAACTGAAAGCCATGCCCCCCAAACTGGTGAGTGATGATGGCCAGCATGTGGTGATCCGTCCCCTGGTCTACTGCTCCGAAGCAGACATTGCCCGTTACGCCGAACTGCGCCAGTTTCCGATTATTCCCTGCAACCTGTGTGGCTCCCAAGAAAATTTGCAGCGAGTACAAATCAAACAAATGCTGCAAGCCTGGGAACGAGAGGCTCCAGGTCGGATTGATCGCCTCTTGAGCAGCCTCCAAAATGTGACTCCGTCCCATCTGGCAGACCCCCAGCTCTATGATTTTGTGAATCTGACTGCGGCTCGAACCGAAACGCTGTCAGTTCCGTCCTGAGTGATCGACTGGACTCGCAATCGCCTCAAATATGGGGAACCGATTAGCATGGTAACGCTATGACACCGATTGAACTCCTGTGGTAGGGCGCATCGTAGACGTTTCGGGCAAGGTTCGACATAAAAAACAAATGGCCTGTGGAGGCGTTCTGACAGGGGGTATTCAGGCTTGCTTGGGTATCTAGGCGTGAGCTAGTGAAGCTAGGAATCTCACTCTGTCCCCCAGGTCAGAGGGGAACGTCAAACCGAAGACTGGCAACGACGCTATTGTGGATGTCCGTCTTCCATATTCATGCCCTTTACGAACTCCATCGCATCCTGTCCATATTGGTGAATATCGGCTCGGTTTTCAGCGGTGGTACAAATTTTTTAGGTCGCACCAGAGTGTTGAGTCCGTCCGCAGCAAAACCTGGTTAGGCAACACTACACTTATTGATCTGAGGGTTGGGCTATGCCAAGTGTCTGCTTTAATGCCTCATCAGTTTTGCTTTCCCAGTCTGAATCCGAGATCTTGATCGTCACCTTGGGAGATCGAGTTCTGAATTCTTGATAGACTGGATAAGCAGCAGGAGTGCCCTTAAGCTCCCAAAGCAAGGCAGTGAGCTGCTGCTTAGTCAGAGAAGTCAGGTCTAAGTGGGTCATAGCTCGTAATCTCCGTTAGGAAGAATGCAAATAACGGAACTCTCCAAGACATCATAACGGTACAGCCCCGATCAGACTCATCGCCTAGTTCGGTGCCTGAATCACGCATCTCCTCACGAATCAGCATCAGGATGCAACCCAGCATGTTGCGGCCGCTACCGTCCCCCCAGTAGTCATCGTTCACCGTGTGCTCGATCAGTTCCGCATCGCCTGTTGAGAGCAGCATTTCCCGAAGCTTGCGATTCTGCTCGAACTTTGCTCGTACCGCGCGATACATCACGGTGTCTTTAACCTTCGCCCAGTCGGAACGTGGCTGTTGTGACCGACCAAGCTTGAAGGCTGCCCGTGGCCCCACAGCCCTCCGGATATCTTCCTCCAGTGGACTCCCGACGTGCTTTTGTGCCTGAAAGTAGTGTTCGCTCGTTGGCCAAACCTTCTCAATTGCAAACATTAACGTTGCTGACCTGGGGGTACAAATCGAATTTCAATGCGGCGACGAGATTCATCATCACTTCGATTGACAGTGGCCAACTTACCTGAGGGTAAGTAGAGCTGAGCAGCAGAATAAGCTCGAAAATCAATATCTTTCAGTTGCTCTGAGGTTTGAAGTAATTGAATTACGGCGATAGCCCTCATAAGTCCCAGATCAGCATTTGAACCAGGAGCAAGTTGAGCAACAGGCTGCTGGCCTAAGGCAGCAAGTTCCAGTTTCTCATCAAGATTACTGGAACGATTAATTGTTTGGCCATCTGTGTGACCAATAACTTGGATGAATTCAATATTGTGCTTTTGCGTAATATTTTGTATGTTTACAATAATATCTGTCTCAATATATTTCTTTAATTCAGATGTCAATTGGGCGCTGCCGGATTGAAACTTGAAATCACCAGACTGCTCATCAATAATGATAGGTGTAGCGGATTGAAGACTTTCATTTGCTGATTGAAGATCTCTATTTAATGCCATTGCTTGAAACAAACTCAGCAAAAGAAAGAAAGTCATAATCATAAAGGCATTAGACATCAAATCAGTAAATGGCCTGAATACATTTAATGACTCTTGATCTAAAATCCTGTTAGAATATCTATTCATAAAATTCACTTAATTTCTTATATAGTTAGCAATTTAATAATCACCAAATCAGGGTATCAGCTTAAGGTGAGACAGCTTGTCCCACAAGGATTTTAGCTTTTGTCCGACAAAGTAAGCCTTATAGCTCTTTTGGCCAGGTAAGTGGCGGTTTGAAAAGTGTCTAACGCTTTGCACCTGCTCCCTAAATCCCCCATTCTGGGGGACTTTGAGAATTCTTTACCCCCCCGAATGGGGGGTTAGGGGCGAAGGTAGAGCATAGAAAAACCTTTGTGCAGCCCCTAAGACTCGTATCAAACTGTCCCGCCTTACACTGCATCCTCCAAATCAAGAGTTTTTTAGTTTTAGAACCCAATTAGGTTTGAATACAACTCCGTTGCCATCCCACGAATCATAGATGCGAGCAGGAAAGTGCCCCTTGGGAGCTTCATGGATATTTTTAAAATTTAGCTTGTCATAGTAAAGCCAGTCGTTTTCATGATGCCAACCTAGCAAACTACCAACTCGTTGCGCTAAGTTATCAGAAACACCTGAATCAATGCAATCTTGCCAAATTTGATGCTGAGCAGACAATCCAAATTTTTCTTGACTAAATTGCATCCAGAGTTGATCAATTGATACAAGCAAATCTGCAGGCACTTGATCAACCTTAGAATCTGTTAGTGAAGTGTCAGGAGATTGCCCAATTGCCTTCAAAATAAGTTTGAATGTTGAAAGATCAGCTTCGCGCCAATTGTCTGAAGCTAAGTGACTAGATAGTATTTCAAAATCTGATTCTAGGTATTCAGGAATTGGAGAGCCTATAACAGCATGGTTTTTTATTTCAGGTGTGCTGTTTTTGGGGGAATCAATGATAAATTCTATCTTGCTAGATATGGTTTCAAATTTTTCTAGAAACTTCAGATGTGTATCGTGGAAGGTTTTAGTTAAATCATCATTGACTTTATTTTGTGATTCTATGAAAGTCAGTAAATTTTGTTGATTATTTGAAAACCCATCAAAGTATTGATTAAAAAGATCAGTAAAATGAATATTTCTTCGAGAATGCTCTTCAAAAAGTTTGGAAGATTCGTTTATATAAATTTTTGCAATTCTTTCGAAGTCAGATTCAAATTTGCAAAGTTGAACATTCAGAGTGTCAATTGAACTTGTCAAAGACTGCTGACTGGCAATAAATTGATTATCTCTTGAGGTAATATTTTCCTTTATTGATAAGGAAACCTCCAGGGCTTCTTGTTCTAAAGAAGAAATATGACTACTTAACGAATTGATAGATTGGCTAGACTCGTGCAGCGATTGTACTGCTGGCTGTAGAGATTGTGTAGATTGGCAAAACAAAGATGTAGAGTCTGAAAAATCTTGCTGAGCTGAAGTCCATTTGATGGCGGCTTCGTCTAGAGCCAATGCGAGTGATGCATTGTCAATAATATTAGCTGCTTTCAAGAACTTTGCTGAACCCTGTTGCATTTCAGATATTGAAGCATAAAGCTCACTATAAACTTTCTCAGCCAACTGAGCCGCTTCTACATTACTGCTCATGATGATCTCCAGCCCAGACTCTAAACTCATCGTTGACTGTGTAAATGCTTCTTGAGTGCCTGACAAGCTAGAAGTAATTCTTTCTAGGTTATCGATTATATTAGCATTTTCAATTTTTTCAGCGGCAGATAGAAACTGAGTACTCCCTAAAATTAACTGTTGTGAACTATATTCAAAATGAGGTAAGAGATTAGCCAGAGTTTGAGTCTGTGATTCTAAAGATCGCGCTGCCACCCGAAACATATCAGCTCCAGTGCGGATAGTTCCGGAAGCTTGAGAAAAATTAGAGTATACCTGCTCAGCCAAATGACTTAATTTGCTGGATTCGTTAGCGATTTGATTCGCAGCTTTGCCAAAAGTTTCTTCGAGAACTTGCCCAACTTTTTCATGGAATCGCAGCAAAAACTCTTCTTGCTGCTTAACCATCCGATCAACAGCTTTATCAAGGCGAGTTTGTCCTTGAACTTTTGACTTATAAATATTGTCGAGATAGTCTTCTAATGAACTAATTAATTGATATTTTTCCCAAGCAGTATTGTAGAAGAAGTTAACGATTGTTAAAAGAGAGCTACAAACAAGGGCAATAAGGCTACTAAAAAAAGCAATACCCATGCCTTGCAGTTGCGGAAGAAGTTGCTGAACTAGGACAGAGATGTCTACGCCAGGTTGATTCGCGTCTCGAATGGCATCGCCAATATTGTATAAGTTACCCGTGATACCTAAAAAGGTTCCAAGAAGACCAAGAGCGAGGAGTAAGTTAGGTAAAATTCGGCTAAAGTATTCGGCTTGTTCGCAACTAACATTGATCCCCAAAAATGTTATTTCTTCTTGACCATAAGCACTGCTGATTAGTGCAATAGTGTTGACATTTTCCATGTCATCACTAGTTGACTTATATCGCAATTCAACATTGGTTAAGATATCAGGTTTTATACCTGGCGGGTTATGACTTAGTAAACGTGAAACAATCTTATTTTTATGAACAAGGTTTTGATGCAAAAGAATGCGGAGCCAAATTGCAGCCACAGTTGGAAGAATGACTAAAATTATAGTCAGTGCTAACAAAGGTAAAGGGAAGAGGACAGTCAATTTGGGTAACATTACAGTCAATTTGGGTAATATTATAGGTCATCAATTAAATCAATTAGATTTTTTACAGGAAAGTTCCTCAATTCATAAATTGAGCTGACTTTAATGGTCAAAATGATTCCTTTAGCTGTCAATTTCTTCTGTCGATTTTTGAGAATTAGCTTCGAGCAAATGTTTGTCTGTTGGTGCAATCAACTTTGATCCTAGGACTTCTTGCTTAATATAATCAGAAATTTTAGTGAGGATTCCAGGTCGTTTAGGTTTCTCAAGTGTAGCTCTCTCTCCAATAACCGTTACTCTTTCTTTATAATTTGGATCAGTCTCAGGAAGTTCTTCTACATAATTAATAAATTCTTGCAACTTAGGCTCGTAGTGATGTTCCCAACGGGAATTATCGCGCCTTATTTCCTCGATAACGTCTTGTTTAGCTTGAAATAATTCTTCAGCAAGAGTTGCATTTTTTGAAATTTGCTCAAGCGCTGCTGTCCAAGTAGGTTCAAGTATTATATTTTCATGACGGTTGAAAAAATCATCATAAATAGGATAGAGATACCCCTCACTCGTTTTGTCCAGCTTTCCAAACGCAAGACAGGCATAAAATCCATTCTGGATTTTTTCTATGACTTTAGGTGCAGGTGGGATAATTTCCGTAAAAATCTCAGTGAAATTATTATGAATTAGAGATATATCCAAGTGACACTGGCGATCATAATGCATTCGCATTTTCTCTAATCCATTAATTAATCGCAATGGGAAAGCTGCATATTCATTTACAATAAAAACTTCATTTCCACTTTGAATAGGCTTTAGTATAGATTTGTTAATACCAAGATTTTGAGTCAAGAGATTTTGAAAATGTTGATCTAAAGGATTATTTGATTGCTTAAATGCAATGATTTTCATTTCTTTGCGTTTGTGATTTTCAAAGTAATGATCACCTAGATTAAGCGGCAATAGTGGTTCTGCTTCCCGCAGAACCTGGTTCATCCGTTGTTCGGCTTTTGCAAAGGGGTATTTTTCCATGAATCGCTGAATCGCAGACTGCTGAACAGAATCAATTTTATGACCAAATTGTTTATCGCAAATAGAATCAATTCCATTTCTCAGTGTATGCTCATCCAAATTGTTTTCTTGCACTAAAAGATAAAAAAGCGAACGATGAATACTAACTTGCTCAATAATTTGCTTGCTAACTTCAACTAATATATTCTCATGATCTTTGTCAGATATAAATATTTTATAACAGGCTTCAGTATCTCCCTTAGTAAAAAGTGCTTCTCCAGTAATTTCATCTTGGTTCAGGTGTAATAAATTATCATGTTGGTTTTCATGATTTACACTCATATTTTCTAGAAAAGATTTGAAATTCTGACAATGACTAATTAGTTCCTGAACTGTCTGTTGCAGTTCTTTTAAAACATGGAGACTTTCTTTTACTGTGACATAATCAAAGTTTTGACGAATAAGTTTTATGCTAGATTTCAAATATTTTAGGGATTCTTCTTGAAACTGGCGATTTTTCTTCTTTCTTTTGAATCCTAGGAAGTCAAATTGGTTTTCAATATCTTCTAGCCTTTGACTTGCATTTTTTCGTATTTTATCTATATCGTCAAGATCACTTAAGCCTTCGACAGACTTTAAGTCTTCTTCTAATTCTCTTGTCCAAACATTCAATTGTGTTTTTAAAGCCTCAAGCCATAAATTTGCACATTCTAATGAAAAGTACTGAGAAGATGGTTGGAGTAATTCTATCAAGAATTCTTCAATATCTTTTTTTCGTTCGTGAACTAATTCATACCTGCTTTCTTGCACATGATTGAGCCATGCTCCTCTTTTGCTTTCAGTCTCTCCAGGTTGCACTTTGCGAAACTGTAAACTTATATCACTGAAAATTTGATCTAGAAATTGCTGTCGATCATTTGATTTTTGCAATGAATTTATGCTTGCTTCAATTTGACTACTCCAGATCTTCAATGACTGCGAAAAAGTTTTACTCTTTTCTGGAGACATTGATTTGAGCTGTTGCATGAAAGGTGCTTTATTCCCTTGTCCGACTTCCCATTTTAGTAAAAATTTATCTAATAACATTTTCGAATCAGGGCTTTGACTGTCACCCTTAATCCAAAATTGAATTAAGTTATGTTTGATTTGATTCAAGGCAGCTTGAATAATGCGTTCATTTGGAAAATATATTTTGGCCAATCCAAATGTTGAATATTTCTGAATATTTCGACGAGGATGTCGATCTAATAGAGTCATTTGTAACAGAAAATCACTCTCTTGTTCTTTGATGCGCGGTGTTAATTCATGTCCAAAATCTAAATATATTTTGTTGGCAATTACGTTGTTGAGCTTATTTTTATCCAAAATTTTATAGTCTTCTGAATTTTTATTAGATATGATATACGCAAAGTCAAATGGAGCTCGTTGTTCGTCTATCTGAACTATGTTTTCTGGATCATAACAGGCTCTAAAATTATTAGCTGAATAATGATTTAGCTCTTTTAGTGCTGCATAGACATTGGCATACATGCTGGGTGCATCACCATAGAGTTCCGGACTAATAATCAAATAGCCTTTCAATTGAGTATTATTAAAGTATTTTTTTCGCAGTGCATAGGCAACATCTAAAAACATGCCGCTGCCAGTGCCACCACAGAGTGAACCCACCACAAATATATTTAATCCTGGCTCAACTATGAGTCCTTGGTTAATCAGGAATTCTTCATGATTTATAGTGTTATTTTCTGCCGTTTGGATGGCTTCCTGAATTTTTCCATAATTATAAAAGAATGCCAGTCGACCTATAGGCCGAATTCCACTTGCTCCGTCTTCAATGGCGCTAATGCTATCGAGCAGGTGAGGAGAGAGCCAATTCCGAATATAATTGTAGGGATTATGGTGCCCATAAATTTCTTTTTCTTTCAAGCCTTTGATAAGATCATCGATCTCATGACTTGTCATTGATGCTGTAACTTTCTCGGATTCATGAAATAGAATATTTTCTCCTCGGTAGGTATTGCCAGTTTTCAATCCTGAAATCCCGCCTGCACCTCTATCTGTATCAATATGAACAAAGCTGACAATTGGAAGATTGCTGAGTTTACCATGTTGATCAATGATGAGTTTGCGAATCTGCATGAGCACATCTCGCCCTGTACCACCCAAACCAATGCAAAGCGTTCGCTTGATTGTTCGGGATTCATGTTTTGATTCAGACATAGTTATTTTTCTCCTAAAGCTAAGTATTAATACGAATCGTTAACTCAAAGTCACGAGAATTATTAGGGCAATTTAAGTGAACATAATGACCTTTTAATGCTGTTCGTTGAGTGACCCGAGTGTTTTTATAGTAGATGGGATATTCACTACTGCTTACAACATCTAAAAAAAGTTGATTTCCTTCTCGTCTTAGATAGCCTCTTACATCTGGCCCAGGACATTCGATGTCGCCTCCAATGCTTATCTTCTGACCATTCTTCAAATGTTTAATTAGTGCTTCATCATCATCCCCGCCTTTAATCTGAAGCTTCCAGGTTTGGTTCAAGCTTCGCCAATATCGAATCCCCCATATTCCTAAACCCAGTATTCCCACTAGGCAAACACTACTGACTAGACCTGGCAACCAAAGTTGTTGAACGAGGTAGGCATTGACCAAGCAGGTTTCACGCCCACCGGGTGCCGGAGTACAAAATTCCTGTACTGTCGGCTGAATGTCTACAACACTGAGCTTGTAGTTGTCAATGGCTTGCGATCTGATGTCAATCGGCAGGGCGTCAATCCAACTTTGGCGTTCCAGGCTTGGTTGAGAATCTTGCTGGCGGAATGAACTGTCGGCTGGGGTTTCCACCCAAACATCCGAAGAAATTCCCGGTTCCGTTAGTAGTGGAGCATCTGTCAACCATACAACTGCCTGAAACCTAATACCCTGGTTCTCTGCTAAGCGACATTGATTGAGTTCAGCTAATTTTTTATAGACTACAGACTCGGCTTTCTGAATATCTGTATTCTGTAGAGCAGAATCTGACTGAAGCGGAACTGCTTGTAAAATTTGATCAATATCTTGATCACTACCTTTATACAACAGAGCAGTTTCTGCTGAAATTGGATCAATCGTTGGACTTAGTGGATTAATCGTAGAGGCAAAAGGAACAATATAAACTGAGTCTCCTTTTTGGAGACTATCCTGAATAATTTGGCGTAATCGCAAACGGCCTTCATCGCTTAAGCCTACACTTTGGGTTAGATCAATCGCAAAAACAATATCTCTCCCCTGAAAAGCAGATACTAGCCTTAGTCCCATCTGCTGAAGCGAAGAGAGTGCCTGGCTACTGGGAGCTATTGTTTGGCAATTTACTTCCAAGAGAGACTATTTACAGAGACTACACTTACCAATTTACCCAGTTTTCCCATATTTACTGGACTAGTAAACACCCCTACACAGAAAATTGCAATGGGTTCAGAGCAAGCAGATGCTACAAGCCTGGTAACGGGACTCTCTCAGTCGTCTTGGCCGCCTCTCTCATAGCCTCTAACACTTCCCCCTGTCGAACTCACGTAAAAGATGAACTTGGGGATTCGACTGCTGGTGCTCTGGCTAACTCTTGGATGAGGAAGTTTCGCTCTCTTCTACAATGAGGCTGATCTTTCTCTCAAGTGCCTCTGTGCCCAAGTCTGCTGATATTGGTGGTAAGCGTCTCATTTCTTTGGCTCCGGATGCCTGGGTCAAATGGGTCACTCAGTCCCCGGATGTCGTTTCACTAGATTTCCTTGATGCTGAGTTTCAATGGGTCAGTCGCCAAAATGATGTCCTGATTCGGGCGTATAGCCCTACCCTGGGACACTTCCTCATTCCCAATGAGTTGCAGTTACGCTTTTCTGCCAGGATGCCGCTTCGTCTACGGGCTTATGCGGCGCTGGCTCAGGAAAAGTTTGATTTGCCGGTCTATCCGGTGCTGATCAATATCTTGCCACCCCCAGAGTCGGTGCTGATTCCAAGTCGCTTTGAGTCTGAATTTCTAGGGCTTCATGCTCGTCAGGATTTTCGGGTGATCAATCTTTGGCAGGTGCCAGCTAATCTGGTCTTTGAGCAGTCGCTATCGACGCTGCTGCCCTTTGTGCCGGTGCTACAAGGTGGCGACCAGGTGCCGGTAATTCAGCAGGCGCTTTTGCAATTGCGACAGGATCAGGCGATCTCGGAACTGGAGCCACTTTTGGCGTTTTTTGCTAGCTTTGTTTTAGAGTCGGATCTCGTTCGTCAAGTTATGAGGTGGGATATGGCTGTCCTTCAGGAGTCGCCTTGGTATCAGGAAATTGAACAGAAGGGCGTTGCGAAGGGGGAACTATCTCTAGTCCTCAGACTGCTTTCCCGGCGTGTGGGGGAGCTTTCCCCTGATACTCAGGCGCAGATTCGCTCTTTGGCTTTACCTCAGGTTGAAGCGCTAGGAGAAGCACTGCTGGATTTTTCTTCGCTACAGGATCTACATCGCTGGCTGCAAACTCAGGTTTAACCAAAGCCGATAATTGCCATGTCAATGATCACTGTTGAACATCTGGGCAAGGTGTATCCCGTTGCCCTGAAGCAGCCCGGACTACGGGGAACGCTCTCTCACTTTTGGCGACGACAGTTTCGCCAAATCGAAGCGGTCAAGGACATTTCCTTTCAAATTCAACCGGGGGAGGTGGTGGGGTTCCTCGGCCCCAACGGGGCAGGCAAAACCACCACCCTCAAAATGCTCACGGGCTTAATTCATCCCTCTGGTGGTCAGGTGCGTGTCGCAGGGCAGGAGCCCTTTCAGAGGCACCCTGCTTTCCTGGAAAAAATTACCCTGGTGATGGGGCAGAAACAGCAGCTTCTCTGGGATCTGCCGGCTCTGGACTCCCTGCGAATCAATGCAGCGGTCTATGGCATCCCCGACCGGGAGTTTCGACGGCGGGTGGATGAGCTAACCGAGATGCTCTCGTTGCACGGCAAGCTGCAGCAACCGGTGCGGAAGCTGTCTTTGGGGGAGCGGATGAAGGCGGAGTTGCTGGCGGCCCTGCTGCACCAGCCTCAGGTGTTGTTTTTAGATGAACCCACCCTGGGCCTGGATGTCAATGCCCAGGTGAGTGTGCGGGAGTTTCTGCGGGAGTACAATCGTCGCTTTGATGCCACAATTTTGCTGACGAGTCACTACATGGCCGACATTACGGCGCTGTGCGATCGCGTCCTACTCATTCACCAAGGACAGCTCATCTACGACGGAAATCTGCATGGCCTTCTCGATCGATTTGCCCCCTATCGCCAAGTGCGCCTGGAGCTAGCGCAGCCAGAACCCCCAGAGCGTCTCGCTATTTATGGCGAAATTGAAGACATCACCGGTCGGGACGTGCGTTTGATTGTGCAGCGCTCAGAGCTGACCCAAAGCATTACCCAAATTTTGGCTGATCTGGCGGTTTTAGATATGACCATTACCGACCCACCCGTAGAAGAAATTATTGGTCGCGTGTTTCAGGCAGGAAAAATTTAGATGGCCTTGATCTGGCGGCAAATCCGTGTCTTTTTGTCGGTTTACTATGCCTACATGGTGGAATATCGAGCCGAGCTTGTCTTGTGGGTGCTGGCCAACTCCTTGCCCCTGATCATGATGGGCATTTGGGTAGAAGCCTCTCAAGGGGGTCAATTTGACCTCGACCCCATTCAGTTTGCCCGCTACTTTATTAGTGTCTTTTTTGTGCGTCAACTCACAATTGTCTGGGTGGTCTGGGAATTTGAAAAAGAGGTGGTTGAGGGCAAGCTTTCCCCTCGTCTTTTACAACCCATTGATCCGGTGTGGCACCATGTCGCGGGTCATATCTCTGAACGACTGGCGCGGCTGCCCTTTACGGTGGTGCTACTGGTCTTGTTTTTTGTTCTCTATCCCCAAGCGGTTTGGGTTCCCTCCCTGGGGCAGGTGGGGTTGGCTGCGATCGCAATTTTGGCTGCCTTCATTTTGCGGTTTTTAATTCAGTACACCTTCTCTATGTTTGCCTTTTGGACAGAGCGAGCCACAGCCATCGAGCAGGTCTGGTTTTTGTTTTATCTGTTTCTCTCGGGCATGATTGCTCCCCTAGAGTTATTTCCTGATGCCGTGCGCACCGTGATCTTGTGGACTCCCTTTCCCTACCTGGTGTACTTTCCCGCCGGACTCTTGAGCGGCTTAAACGTCAATCTCTATCAAGGGTTGGGCGTCATTTTGTTCTGGTGTCTCCTCAGCTTTGGGGTCAATCGTTGGCTATGGAGACGAGGGCTAAAACATTATTCGGGCATGGGGGCTTAGTATGGCCAAAATGCCCAAAAATAGCTAAAAAACGCAAGAATCTACGAGTTTACCCAAAATGTAACCCCCAGGAATGTAACAAAATCATAGGGTATACTTGGGTTTACGATTGGTGCTGAAGCGCATAAGGGCTTCAGCATCGTCAGTCTGGAGTTTTTGAGATGTAAAGCAGAATGCTGTCTTTATTTGCAAGTGTTGTATTGGCTCAGAAACCCATACTGCCATCGCCCCAACCCATCGCTAATACCCCCGAATCTGAACGCACCTCCTTTACTCCAGAGCATCACCAGCCTGGCGCACCGCGCGTGTTGCAAGAGTTTATTCAGCCCCAAGAGGTGCGGGCACTACCGGGAGAACTCGATACAGTCCCAGTGTTTAACAGCAACAGTCCCGAAGTGGTACGCCAGTCTGGGATTTTGCTCTCGACGTTTCCGCCCCAAGGCAAGCGTCATCCCCAAGCTCACCTCAACTACCCCTTTCGGGGTCGATTTGATGTGTTTGCCCATCATGTGGCCCGTGCCGATCGGCCAGATGATACCCCCACCATTTACAACGGCATTCTGCTCTACAATCCCAGCCGCAGTCAGAGTGTCACCATTGATATTTTGCAAGCAGCTAGTTTTTTAGGTACCCCAGATGCCCCCTTTGTGAGCTTGCCCACCCTTGTCGCCAATGATCTGGGTCGGGTGTTTTCTGGCCCAGGGAGTCGAGTGGTGGATCAAGTGTTACGGGGACAGCGCCAAACCCACTGGCCTGCTCGAATGACCCTGCGCCCGGGGCACTCAGAAATGTTGATCAATTTACCCATCCCCGTCCCCCGCACAGCCGCCGCCCAAGGTCCAGTTCGAGGCCCCCAAGCCCTGGCTCAATCTCAAAACAACTTGCCACGCAATACCGCCACTTCCTCCAATGCCCGCTCTACTCTGGCACGGCTCCACAGCAATGGCCCAGTCTACATTGCCAGCATGTCCATGATTGCCCCTCGACAAGCCGATGGCACTGAAGGAATTCCCACCAAGCAAGATTGGGAACGTCTCCTGGTCAATGGCTCCCTGCTCTCTCCCCGAGATATTGCCCCATCGCCCTTGCGAGCCACCTCAGGCAGTCGATTTTTCTATGGACGGGTGGCGGGAGTCAGTCGTGGATCTCAGTGGACTGCCCAGGTGACCGATGGCCCCGGTACAGATCGCTTGACCATTCCTCGGGCTGGTGAGGCGTTTTCCTATGGATTGAGCACCCTGCAGCGGGGTACCTTTGGCACGGGGCAAATTCAAAGTGCGCCCATGATTGCCCGTTACCCAGATACCGCCTACCTGGCTCACGGCAACTATGGGGTACATTACAACCTGGCCATGCCTCTGCATAACCCTAGCCCATCGCCCCAAACCGTGACCCTCTCGATTCAGACGCCCATTAAGCAGGATATTGCCGATCGCGGCCTCCGGTTTTTGCGGGCTCCCAACGAAAATGTGTTTTTCCGAGGCACGGTGCGGGTTCGCTATCGGGATGATCAAGCTCAGGTACAGCAGCGCTATTTTCATATCGTGCAGCATCGTGGCCAGCAGGGAGATCCCTTGATCACAGTGACACTCCAGCCTGGTGAACGCCGCTTGGTGATGGTGGATTATCTCTATCCGCCGGATGCCACTCCCCCCCAGGTCTTGACAGTTCAAACCCGACGCTCTTAAAAGGAAACGCCATGAATCGAACGGTAGAAGTGCTTCCGAGTGGTGCTGCGGTGACTGAGCGGGCGCTAATCCTGGTGTTGAATCATATAGAGGCTGCGATCGCAGATCACGACCAGTTCCGGTTCGTGCTTGCAGGGGGTAGCACCCCCAAAGCCCTCTACGAACAGCTAGCCCACCAAGACCTACCCTGGTCAAAAATCCAGGTATTCTGGGGCGACGAACGCTATGTTCCTCACACCGACCCCCAAAGCAACATGGGCATGGCCACCCAAGCCTGGCTCAGCCACGTCCCCATCCCCGCCGAAAATCTGCATCCGATGCCTACCCATGCCACAGATCCAGCCCAAGCCGCCCTCGCCTATGAGCAACATCTGCGAGATTTTTTCGGCTGTCCGCCCGGTGAATTTCCCGCCTTTGATCTAATTTTGCTTGGCCTAGGGGATGACGGCCATACCGCCTCATTGTTTCCAGAAACCGCCGCCCTAGAGGTCTGCGATCGCCTAATTACCGTGGGTGAAAAATCAGGACAGCCCCGACTCACCTTCACCATTCCGCTGATTAACCAGGCTCATGCCGTATTGCTTCTCGTCACTGGTGAAAATAAACAATCAGCACTGGATCAAATTTTTGCAGAAACAGGAAATCCCAGAGCTTATCCAGCCCGATTCATTCATCCCCAAGGATCGCTGACATGGCTGCTGGATGCAGCAGCGGGACAGAAGCTACCAATGCCCGAAAAATTGTGAACCGATGCCTCCATAGTTGGGTTCTTTCAGGCATCTTGTACCATTTAGGATTAATCAACTCTATACTGAGAACGACTCCAAATCCCGTCATTGTCACCTCATCACTGAACTCATGAGCAATGGACTTGGCGTCATCACCAAACTTAAAATCATCTTCTGCCTCGGGTTGCTGGGAGTAAAGCTTTTACTATGATCGTTTGCCCCAACTGTCTTTATCAAAATCCAGATGGTGCAGCGAACTGCGAGGCATGTTATACCGTCTTGCCTGACACCCATAGTTGCCCCAATTGTGGGGCACCCCTCCAAGCCCATGCCCGCTTTTGTGGTCAATGTGGCTTTAAGTTACCCCCCGCCACCGAAACTCAAGTCGCATTCGCTGCCAAAGCCTCTTCCCCCCCAGGGTTAGAGATGCTAGAACCCATGCCCCCCGCCCCCCAAGTTGTGAGTCCAGAGCTGCAACAAGCCCCGGGGGATGGGGCAAGCTACAACATTCCTGCCCCATCCGCATCAGACTATCCTGAAGACCTATCCGAGAATCCCTCCACCCATCTTCAGCCGGCCTATCATTTACTGCATGTGCAAACCAACACTCCCTATGAGCTGCCGGCCAACTTGCAAGTCATTCATCTGGGTAAGCCCAATGAACGCATTCCTCCCGATATTGACATTGCACCCTTGCCCAGTGCTGAAGTTGTTTCCCGGATTCATGCAGATATCTATGTGGATGAAGGACAGTTTTTTCTCGAAGATGCCAGTAGCGCCAATGGTACCTATATTAATGGCACATTTTTGATGCCTGGTCATCGCCATCGGCTGCGCCCTGGCGATCGCATTTCCCTGGGCAAGGGGGATTTGGTCACATTCTTATTTCAGCTTAAATAACCCGTGATTACTCTAACCCTCCTGCATCCTGTCCAATCGACACCGGTTCAAAGCTGGAGCTTTGATCAAGACCCGGTGATTCGCATTGGTCGAGCAGTCGATAATCATGTGGTGCTCTATAGCGCGGTGGTGTCCCGCTACCATGTAGAACTTCGCAAGGTTGGGCAGCAGTGGGATGTGGTTAACATCGGCACCAATGGCACCTACCTAGATGGCAAGCGCGTGCATCAGGCTCCCCTCAGCAGTGGCAACGTGATGCGCCTGGCTCGATCTGGCCCCAACATTCAGATTCAGATTCAGACGGGAACCTCCCCAGCCTCAAACCCTGCAACCCTGACAGATCCACAAGTGGCCGAGCCATTGGCCAGCCCTGAGGCATTCGTTGACTCTGAAGACGCCCCCGCTCCATCCGAAGAGCCCGTTGCGGCAGTAGACCCATCCGGCACATCCGCTTCCCCACCAGATGAATCCCAGGGCTTCTCAGTGCAGGGAATTCATCCATTCCCCTCGGCGGTGCAGTTGCCGCAGCCCTGTGCCCACGAACGAGCCAAAGACGGCGACCTGTTTTGTGTGGAGTGTGGCCATCCGTTGAAAGTGTGGCGCACCATCGCCGCCTATACCCTCCTCAAGCGCCTGGGAACCAGCGAAAACACCTTCGTTGGCTGGCGAGAGGGGCATACTGTTGTGCTCAAAACCCTCAAACCCGACTGGGCTGGTCAAGCGGAGGCGATCGGGAATTTTCAGCATCAAGCTGAGGCGCTCTGTCAGTTGAGTCACCCCGGTATGCCCAAAATCTATGAAGCCTTTGAGGCGGGCGGGCAATCCTTTGTGGTCAGTGATTTAATTTATGGTCAAACCCTCAAACAGTGGGTGGCCTTGCGGGGGCCATTATCTGAGGTACAGGCAGTGAGCTGGATTCTAGATCTTTGCGATCTACTGCAATATCTACAGCAGCAGGATCCTCCCATTGTGCATCCCAGCCTCAAACCCAGTAATTTGATCCGTCCAACCATTCCTCACGGGTATAACCCAGTGGTTCTGGTAGATTTTGGGGAGGTTAAACAGGTGACGCCAGAAGCGGGTACGCTGGTGGGGGCAGTGGGCTATGCCGCCCCAGAGCAGCAGACTGGCAAGGCCACCCCGGCCTCTAACCTGTATTCTTTGGGCGGCATCTTGGTATACCTGCTCACGGGGCAAGAACCCGATGCTTTTTATCGCTTGGTGGATCAAGTCTTTCGGCTTCAGATTCAGGATATGGCTCGGTTGAGTCCGGCGATGCAGGGCATCATTGAGCAACTGACCCATCCCCGCCCAGAAGATCGGTATAGGTCGGTTCAGGCGGTCGTCAGAGATTTGCAGCAGTTACTTTAGGCCATTGGCACTTTAACTGAGTGCGACCTCTATTTGATTGGGGAGTACTCGGAATGCCTTCACCCCAACCCCTCTCCCAATCTGGGCTACGGTGTACACACATCTCTGGATAAACCCATTCCACCCTGCATTAGCCCCCC
>NZ_WVIC01000063.1 GCF_009939295.1 Petrachloros mirabilis ULC683 | reverse complement strand
AACCTGGCCTTTGAGCGGTTCATCAAAGGCGACAGTTCGGGCAAGCGTAGCGGCAGGCCCCGATTCAAGGGACAGCATCGCTATCGCACCTTCACCTTTCCTCAGGCTAAGCATGACTGGATTTTGGGCAACCAAATCAAGCTGCCCAAGATTGGAGCGATGAAGTTCATCTGTCACCGGCCACTACCTGAAGGATTTGCGCTCAAAACGGTGAGCGTGTCTCTCAAAGCAGACGGCTGGTACGTCACGTTTTCTCTGGAAGACAAGTCAGTGCCAGAGAACCCGCTGCCTATTGCCATCCTGACCGAAGCGAATAGCCTAGGCGTGGATGCAGGGCTGGAATACTTCATTGCCTGCTCAGACGGCGCTACAAAGCAGCCGCCCAAGTTCTACCGTCAGGCGGAAGAGAAGCTGGCCAAGCTCCAGGCCAAGCGTGAACTGAGGCCAAAGGGGTCTAAGGGGCGGCGCAAGCTCAATGCCAAGATAGCCAAGCTGCACCAGCGCATTGCTAGGCAGCGGCGACAGTGGCATTTTGAAACGGCTGGTGAGCTGGTGGGCAAGGCCGATGTGATCTTTGTGGAGGATTTGCAAGTTGCCAACATGACCCGCCGCTGCAAGCCCAAGCCAGGTGAAAGCGGTGAGTTTCTGCCTAATGGTCAGGCGGCGAAGTCTGGGCTGAATAAAAGTTTTGCTGACGCTGGAATAGCTGGGTTCCTAAACGAAATACTTCCGTACAAAGCTGAGAAGGCTGGGCGGTTGGTCGTGAAAGTTAACCCCGCTGGCACATCCCAGCATTGTGCAATTTGCCTGAACCGAGTACCGAAGGAGTTATCCGACCGCTGGCATAGCTGCCCCCACTGTGGAGCCTCTATGCCGCGAGACGTGAACTCTGGAGTCCTCATCAAAAAAGTGGGCCTGGGACATCGGCTCACTATAAAACGCGAAGGTCGAAAGACTGGAGAAGCCCGCCCTCTACGCGAAGCGTGAGGGTCGGGAGTATGTCACTCTCCACCACGCGTCTGATAACCGCAGATGTTTCCATACAGCCAGAAAGGTTTAGCCAATCGAGTTGAATACATTCCGTTGTGGGTGAGAGTTGGAGGGCTGTTGAGCTCACGTCTACAAGGGTTTTGCTTGTGAGGCAACAAAGCCTTTTTGTTCTGAAGTTTTAAATCCTTCCCAGGGGGGAAAGGACTTTGGCATTTTAAGGGTTATGCTCAGATTAGTGTGTGAGAGCGTGAAAAACCAATACATTAGCAGGAATACCAATAAAACCTGCTTCAGCAAGTTGGATTTGACGGCTCAATGTGGCTATGCGATGAAAACGCCACTAGTCTGACTCATCAACGTTTATTGGAAGAAAAATTATGAATCGCTGCTCAGGTATATTGTTCGGCTGCGTATTAGCGATTGCAATTAGTACTCCCGCCATAGCTCAGTCTGAGATCAATGCTGGCTTGGAGGGAGGGCGAGAAGTCACTGCCCAGGTGAGCTCTGTTTCGGGATCGACGTTGACGTTGCAAACGAGTGGAGGACAGACCCAGGTTTTCCGAATTAGTCCGGCATTGGTCTCTGCTTTGGGCATCACGCCAGGTTCAACGGTGGTGCTCGATAGCAGTCGTCTCTTAACGGGCACAATTATTGCCATGAATCGCCAAACTATTCGGATACGCTTGGATAATGGCGAACTCTACAACACCGTCTTTTCCCGCGAGGGACACCAAATCTTCACACCGGGTGATCGGGTGGTGGTTAGACCCTATGAGTTTACCCCCCGCTGCCAGAGAGTTTATCTGCTCGAAAACTATGAGCTCAGAGCAGGTGACATTCGCGTCCAGCCCGTAGTGGTGGCTCGTACCCCTGAAGTTCGCACTCAGCAACGCACCTTTCAGGCACCTCCTCCAGTGGTTTCCCCACCCGTTGCAGTGCCGCCCCCCGTTGCGGAACCCATTCCAGCACTGTGGTAATCCACTTAGAACGGTCTTAATTCTGGATGGGTTACAGCAGCAATCATTGCTGCTGTAACCTAATGCCGTTAAGACCTCGTTACAATCTGGAGTAATTGGGTTCCGATGAGAACTTAATGATTCCAGAGTATTTACGAGGTTGGCATAGAGGATGGGAAAAACGCTCAAGCGATGGATGGCGGTGTTGCTGCTCGGTGTATTTTTGCTGAGTCTGGAAGCGGGTTGGGCTCCAGTTGCACTGGGGTTGACCTCGGAGCAGCAGGTTTTTAATGAGGCTTGGCGGATTGTCAATCAAGCCTTTGTCGATGATTCTTTTAACCACCAGAACTGGTGGCTGGTGCGTCAAAAGACCCTCAAGCAACCCTTGCCTGACCGAGAAGCGGCCTATGCCGCAATTCAGTCGATGCTGGCGAGTTTGGATGACCCCTTTACCCGATTTTTACAGCCCGCCCAGTACCGCAGCCTTCAAAGTACAACGGCGGGGGAGTTGTCGGGGGTGGGGCTCCAAATTGGCCAGGATCCTCAGACCCAAAAGCTTGAGGTCATTGCTCCCATTGAGGGGTCACCTGCTGCTGGGGCAGGGCTGAAAGCCCATGACCAAATCTGGGAGATTGACCGTCAATCCACCACAACTCTGAGTTTAGATGAAGCGGCGGAGCGGATGCGGGGGCCTATGGGTTCGATGGTGGAGTTGACCATTCATCCAGCAGACGCGGTGAATGACACTGATGTGAAGCAGGTGACTTTGAGGCGCGATCGCATCGAAGTCAACCCCGTTTACAGCGACCTGCGCCCCCAGCCGGATGGATCTCAAATTGGCTATATCCGGTTGCGACAGTTTAATGCCAATGCCACTCGTCAAATGCAGACTGCGATTCAAACCCTAGAGTCTCAGGGGGCAACGGCCTATATTTTGGATCTACGCAACAATCCGGGGGGGCTGTTACAGGCCGGGGTTGATATTGCCCAGCAGTGGCTCGACCCCAGTCCCATTGTCTATACCTTGGATCGACTCGGCACCCTGAACGAATTTGTTGCCAATCGCAGCGCCCTCACCCATGCGCCCCTGGCTGTGCTGATCAACCAAGGCACTGCCAGTGCCAGTGAGATCTTGGCGGGTGCCCTCCAAGACAATGGTCGTGCCCACTTAATTGGCGAGCGCACCTTTGGCAAAGGCTCGATTCAATCTTTATTTGATCTCTCAGATGGCTCGGGGCTTGCGGTCACCATTGCCAAATATGAAACGCCGTTGCACAAAGACATTAACAAGATCGGAATTGAGCCGGATCAGGCTGTTCCCCTGAAATCCCTGGGGGTTGATCAATTGGGTACGGCGGCTGATAGTCAATACCAGGCCGCTGTAGACTTTTTGCTAACGCCAGCGGTGATTGCGGGTGCCCCCTAGCCGAACCTATCACGACCCCCTACACGGGGCGATCACCCTGGAGGGGGATGATCCAACGGATGTGCTCTTGATTCGGTTGATTGATACGCCAGCCTTTCAGCGCTTGCGGCGCATTCGTCAGCTCGGTCCGGCAAGCCTGACCTTTCACGGGGCGGAAGGGTCACGATTTACCCATTCTTTGGGGGCTATGCAGGTAGCCCGGCGGGTGTTTAATCGTCTGGCTCGGCGGCATCCAGACCTAGAACCCTACCGAACAGTGGTTCTGGTCGCAGCCTTGCTTCACGACATTGGCCATGGTCCTTTTAGCCATACAGGCGAAACCATCTTCGGTACCCATCACGAAGACTGGACGCGACGCATTTTAGAGAAGTCGGCACCGGTGCAGACCTTACTGGATGATTTTGCCCCAGATCTCAAAGACGCGATCGCCCAAGTCTATCTCAAAGAATATCTGCCTCCAGTTGTACACCAGCTAGTGACCAGCCAATTGGACTGCGATCGCATGGATTACCTGTTGCGTGACAGCTATTTTACGGGAGCCTCCTACGGCCAACTAGACTTGGATCGAATTATTCTAGCTCTGGACTTTGATCCGCCAACTCAGCAGTTAGTGGTTGCCCGCAAAGGACAGGCCGCCATTGAGCATTACCTGGTCGTGCGCGCCTTTATGTATACCCAGGTTTATAACCATCCCAAAAATATTGCCGCAGCTTGGGGGCTAGAGCAAGCCTTTCGGCGAGCCCGCACACTTCTCCAGGTGGGTCAACTAGAGGCAGACCCCACGGTCACCGCCTGGTTAGATCAAGATCTGACCCTATCCACCTACTTAGCAGCAGATGATGGAATCTTCATGTACCATCTACAGCGGTGGCAGTCCCATTCCGATGTGCTGCTGGCGGAACTGTGCCAGCGTTTTGTGGAGCGTCGATTGTTCAAAGCCTGGGATATCAGTCACTTAGCGCCTGAAGCACAGACCGCCTTGCACCAACAGGCCACCCAGCAACTCGCATCCCAGGGTTTAGACGCTAGCTACTACACCAGCTTGCAAGTGGCTCAAACGCGAGGCTACACCCTTTATCAACGGGGTATCAAGCTCAAGACGCCCCAAGATCTCGTGGAAATCAGCCATGTTTCCCCCTTAGTGCAGGCGTTGACTCAACCCTTGCGGCGGGTTTGGCTGATCTATCCCCGCGAAATTGAGGCAACCCTGAGAGGATATAGCGATCCTAAATAATTTGTAACAGGCCTTGCACTACCTCCCCTGTAGTCCCCCACTGATCAGTGACGACTGATCACTAAACTTAGGATTAACAGTATGGCCAGGGAGGACGGACACCATGACAGCACAGTCTGCCCTTTCACAATCTCAGCTTTATGATCGCGACCTGGCTCGTTGGCCAATACCCTCACCCAGCTAAGGGCGGGTGATAATGTCGATGTTCAGCACCTCATTGAGGAGATTGAAGGATTGGCAGCCCGCGATCGCACAGATCTAAAGACCCGCCTCAAGGTGCTGTCGAACTCACGTCCAGTCAGGTTGGCGTAGGCTAAGATATCGTAAATGAGCCGATGGATTAATCTGCTAGCCCTCTTACCCAGCACCAGCCTCACCCTGCTGGTGATCAGCATTGCTTTTTTGAGGTTTTATGACGAAACAGACTTCCTCTTCCTCGGACAACTCGCTCACCCCCGCCTCTGGAGTAACCAACTCACCGTGGCAGCCCTCCTGGTGGCAGTGGTTAATCTCGGCGTTGAGTGGAACCGTCGAAATCGAGAAACAGATCGCCTCGATGAAGCAGAGGCGGATAGAGCAAAAGCAGAGAGACGAAGAGCTGAGGATGAGAGACACAGAGCAGAGGATAAGAGACGAAGAGCTGAGGAGAGAAGAGAAGATCAAGCACGAGCAGAGGCTGAGAGAGCTGAAGAAAAGCAACGAAGAGTTGAAGAAAAGCAACGAAGAATTGGGGAATCGGAACAAGCGGCTCGCAGAGCTAGAGTCGAGGTTGAACGAGATCTTGCATCCTTGAGTTTTTTGCTTGACCCGTCAGAGCAAAATCGAGATGCTTTAACCCAGACGATCGCACTGCTATCAGAGTATCGCGATAGCCTCTAAAGCAAGTTTATCTGTGAAGACTTGATGCCTTACGTTGGCGCTTTAGCGTAGCTATGCCCGAAGGGCTATACGCAGGGCTGTTTCATCCTAAATTCTGACACTTTATCCCTCTGTTGTTACTCTAGGCAGAGAGAATCTGAAGCCTCTATTCGTTCGTTCCCTATAGCCCATGCTATCGTCATGCCAGCAACGTAATTTGGGTATTCCAGATTTTCTCTCACGAAATTGACAAAAGAGGGTTATTCATAACTGATTTAGGATTGCTATATAGCCCCCTAGACAGTTTTATCGGGATCGCTAAGATAGTAAAAACATTTTGTGATAGGCTCGAAAAGCTTTATTTTGCCTTTGGTTCATGTTCATGAACCCAACTGTCTATCCGAAGTCGTAATTGCGGGATTAACCAGATGAGCCCTAACGTCGATACGTCTCTTGAGACGGACACCATCCGCCAACCGATTGCTGAAACCGACGCCCCTGACCAACTCGATGTAAATCCCGATGCCCCAGGGACGTTATTCAAGCTTCCCTCCCAGGATCTATCCCTTGCCAGCGAAAAATGGCAGGAGTATGGTGAGAAGCTAGCGCGATTTTTGATTTTGTTCCCAGATTATTTAGGGGAAGCCTTTGGCCAGTACCGCAAACCCCTAACCACAGTGGGGATTATTGCAGGGGCTGGGGTGACCCTTGCGATCGCAGATGGCGTGCTAGATCGCCTCAATGCCATTCCCTTATTTGCGCCAACCTTTGAGTTAATTGGCCTCGGATTTACCGGGTGGGTGATCTTTCGCTACCTACTGTATGCCGATACCCGCCAAGAGCTGTGGCAAGAGTATCAGGAGCTCAAAGATCGGATCACAGGTCAAGAAGACGAAAACAGCGAAGCCTGAGGCTAATTGACCCGCTCTAGCTGCCACAGAATTTGATTGCCTTCTCGGCGCACCCGAGACACGAGCCAGTTGCGCCAGACCCATTCGTCTCCACGGCTGGTAACGGCACTGGCATTCACATCCATAAGGTCAGCCAGCTCTGAACTGGTAATCAAAAAGCCTTGGGTGGCAATTTCGTTGGCAATGTGCAGGGTTTCGATTAAATCCCGTAAATTTCCCACCCGAGCACAATTGAGGGTGGAATCAACCTCAGATGCTGGGGCATGGCTGTCATTAAAATCGGTCATAGAGGCATCCAATTGGTGAAGCGTGGGTATTTTGCCAAGGGCAAAGGTTCGAGCAATGTGATCGCAGCGCTCATTCCCCTCATATCCCGCGTGTCCAGGCACATATCGCCAGTCTACCCAAGGCGCATTTAGGGTATCTAAAGTCTGCCATAGATCTTGGTTTAAGACTGCTTTTCCCTTGGCAGTTTTCCATCCTTTTTTCTTCCAGCCCATGATCCATTGGGTAATCCCTTTGAGCACGTACTCACTATCGGTATAGAGCGAAAAAGCTGAAGGCGAGTTGAGTTGCTGTTTTACCCATTTCAAGGCTGAAATTGCGGCTTGCAGCTCCATCTGATTGTTGGTCGTATGGTGGCATGCCCCCCCGAGTTCATGGCGAGAGCCATCCACAAAATCAATCACAACTCCCCATCCCCCTGGGCCAGGGTTGCCCGAGCACGCGCCGTCGGTATGAATACTAGCAATCACAGGCCAATCAGACACAGGCATCTACCACCAGCGCAACTGCACAAAGTTACGAGGCGATTGCTGCCGCTCTTCTTCGGTGAACCAGTCCACAGCCTTATAGGTGCCAAAAACATGATCCCACCAGTCCACAGCCAAGCCAAAATTGTGGTGCCACATGCCATATTTGTGATGGACATAGTGAACAGGCATTTGCATCCAAAAGCACTTGGTGGGGTTTTCGTGTTGTAACTGATGGGCATAGGCCGAAAAGGCAGCATAGGTCAGCGCACCCATCAGCCAACCCACCCCAATTGTCATGGAAATCAGGAAGGGCAAGAACATGGCAATGGCTGCGCCCCGAACATAGTCTCGAAACTCCCACAAAACTCCCTGACCTTCGTTGCGACGGTGGTGATCTCGATGGCGCTCCCCAACCTTAGGGGAAACATGCATGAGCCGATGCAGCCAATACTCAGCCAAGCTGGACACAATAAAGGCGGCCACAAAAGCAATTCCCCCCATCCATAAGGTAGGAGAAAGGTTCCAGACCCATTGAACTTGCTCAACCATTAAGTCGTCACTCCTGAAAACCTGCATCCAATCTACTGCAGCTATTTTAATCTGACCTGCTCAAGGATCAGCAGCCCGTCTCCAATAAAGCGAACATTATCGACAGCATCCTAGTGGGAGGGGTCGGCAATACAGCTCCAAAATACCCCCCGCATCCCCTGCAAGGGTGAAGAGGATATGGCAATCGGTGAATCTGCCATTGGGTCATTTCCTCAGAGCTTGCTTGAGAAGTTGCTGAAACCTTGCACTTGCCCCCCTAGCCCCCCAAAATTGGGGGGAAATGAGCAGAGTTTTTGGCTTTCTCCCCCCAATTTTGGGGGGTCGGGGGGCTAATGCAGGGATGAATGAGGCTTTTCAGACGGCCTCTCAGCACGGTTGAGCTAGGCCCAAAAGTCAGCAATATCGTAACCTAGCGATGCTAGCATCTGCCGCAGCAAGGGCAGGCTCAGCCCAATCACATTACTGGGGCACCCCACCAACTTCTCGACCAAGAGCCCCCCCCGCCCATCAATGGCGAAGCACCCCGCGCAGTTGAGTGGCTCTTCGGTGTCTACATAGGCTTCAATTTGACGATTGCTGGCATTGGCAAACATCACTTCTGTGACTTGGCAGCGCACCACATGGCGATTTTGACCCAAATCCATCAAAGCATGTCCGGTATAGAGGTGTCCGGTATTGCCTCGCATCTGTTGCCAACGTGCGATCGCAGCCCCCCGACTCTCCGGCTTACCGTAAACCTCACCCGCCAACGCCAGCACCGAATCACAGCCCAAAACCAGAGCATCCTCAGTCACCTGAGCCGCCACCGCCGCTGCCTTTGCCTCAGCCAGCCGCTCTACCAATTGCCAAGGGCAGTCCGCCTCAATCAGAGACTCATCAAAATAACTAGGCTGTACCGAAGCTGCAATACCAGCACTTTGCAGCAGCGCCCGCCGCGCAGGAGAAGCCGAAGCCAAAATCAAAGGCGGGGGCATCCGTTGGGGCAATGGCGACAAATCAGGCATGACCGTTGCTGACCTTAATCTTTTTATTGTATCGACCGAGTGTGATCCATATCACCATCCTCCTGAGTCCCCATCACTGTTGGCAGCGCTCAGTTATCTGATACTAAGCACAGACAGGAGTCAGGGAGTTAAAGCCATGCATAGCCTATCTGCCAAAACCATCTCCATTTTCGGCCATGCTTTGGTTCTGACCCTAATGTTGATGTTGATGAGCTGGTCAGCCAATCGAGACGGAGCGGTCACTCAAGACCCATCTACCCGCATTGACAGTGCCTTGACCCTAGCACAGCGCCTATTCTAAGACCTATAGCGGTTCTCACCTGAGTGAGGTACGGGGTGTGGGGGTGGAACCCCCACGCAGGGGGCACTGCCCCCTGCACCCCATGTACTCCATTGATCTGTAAACCGCTGTATTGGGGTTAAATTTTGAAGCTCTACAACCCGTCAAAATTTTCCTGCCGGAGCGCCAGCCCCAAGTGCCAAACCTAAGGTTTTGCGAATTCCCAACATCATGACGCCAGAGGAATGGCAGAATAAAGCCAGAACCTTGTGATGAGGCCAAGTACAGTTATGCGTGAGTCTGATCTCACTGACGCCCTTCAGTGGACCCCCCCAGCAGCAGCCAAACTCAAAAATATTCCCTTTTTTGCCCGGGCTCAGGCGAGACAGCGCATTGAAGCCCTAGCGCGCTCAGCTAAATTAGAAGAAGTCACCGTCGATCTAGTCGAGCAAGCCCGCCTGGAATTTGGGCAATAGGTGGCATCCTGCCTAGCCGCCTCAACCTCGGGGACTGGAGTGAAATGATAGGATATCAAAAACCCTTTTTGTTGAGCATCACGCATCTGGCTCACAAATGCAGTAGCCTTGCCAGCACTCATGGGTTACCCATAGCCAAGCTGGCTCTCAAATTTCCAGAACTAAATCAACTGAAATCGGTTTGATATTGAATCATGCTTAAAACCCTGTTAGGTGACCCCAACAAGCGCAAGCTCAAAAAATACCAGCCTGAAGTGGTGGAAATTGGCCTCCTAGAGCAGGAGTTGCAGCCCCTTTCCGATCAAGAGCTCCAAGCCAAAACAGGAGAATTTAAGCAGCGTCTAGAAAAGGGAGAAACCCTAGACAGTCTCTTGTCCGAAGCCTTTGCAGTAGTGCGTGAAGCCTCTCGACGGGTGCTGGGTCTGCGTCATTTCGATGTGCAGCTACTGGGGGGCATGATCCTCCACGATGGCCAAATAGCAGAAATGAAAACCGGGGAAGGTAAAACCCTCGTTTCTACCCTGCCCGCTTACCTCAACGCCCTCACCGGCAAGGGTGTCCATGTCATTACCGTGAACGACTATCTAGCACGGCGGGACGCCGAGTGGATGGGACAAGTACACCGTTTCTTAGGGCTGAGCGTCGGCCTGATTCAGCAGTCCATGAGTCCCCCAGATCGCCGTAAGAACTATGCCTGCGACATTACCTACGGCACCAACAGTGAAATTGGCTTTGATTACCTGCGTGACAACATGGCCACCTCCATGGATGAAGTCGTGCAGCGCCCCTTTAACTACTGTGTGATCGATGAAGTAGACTCCGTGCTCATTGACGAAGCCCGGACGCCCTTGATTATCTCCGGCCAAGTCGAGCGCCCCACCGAAAAATATATGGCGGCGGCAACCATTGCCCGGCAGCTTCACGACGAGGAGCACTACGAAGTTGACGAAAAAGCCCGCAATGTCATTCTCACCGATGAAGGCTTTGTCGAGGCCGAGAAGCAACTCCAGGTTACCGATCTCTTTGATCCCAAAGATCCCTGGGCGCACTATGTTTTTAACGCTATCAAGGCCAAAGAACTTTTCATCAAAGATGTCAACTACATCATTCGAGAGGGCGAGATCGTCATTGTGGACGAGTTTACTGGGCGGGTGATGCCCGGTCGCCGCTGGAGCGATGGCTTGCACCAAGCCATCGAAGCCAAAGAAAACCTAGAAATTCAGAACGAAACCCAAACCCTGGCCACCATTACCTATCAAAATCTATTTTTGCTGTATCCCAAGTTGGCGGGGATGACCGGTACCGCCAAAACCGAAGAGGCCGAATTTGAAAAGATCTACAAGCTCGAAGTCGCCGTCGTTCCCACCAATCGGATCAATCGTCGCCAAGATCTAGCCGATGTGGTCTATAAATCTGAAGACGCCAAGTGGGTTGCCGTTGCCCAAGAATGTGCTGATATGCACAATATTGGCCGACCCGTTTTGGTCGGCACCACGAGTGTGGAAAAATCTGAAGTCCTATCTCAACTGTTGCTAGATCAACAAGTCCCCCATAATTTGCTCAACGCCAAACCCGAAAACGTCGAGCGAGAATCAGAAATCGTGGCCCAGGCCGGACGCAAAGGAGCCGTCACCATTGCCACAAACATGGCAGGTCGAGGCACAGATATTATTCTGGGTGGAAACGCCGACTACATGGCACGGCTGAAGATGCGGGAATACTTTATGCCCCGAATTGTTCGGCCTGAGTCAGATAATCCCATGCAGATGTTGCAAATTGCGCTTCCCAAAACCAAAAGTGGTGAAGGCTTTGGTGGTGAAGCCCCTCCCTCAGGAATCGTTCGCAAGACCTGGAAAGCTTCTCCTAGTATTTTTCCGACTTCGCTATCTCAGAAAACAGAAGCTTTGGTCAAGAGTGCGGTTGATTTTGCGGTCAAAGAATATGGCGAACAACGGTTGCCTGAGTTGCAGGCTGAAGACCTTCTAGCAATTGCTTCTGAAAAAGCCCCCATCGAAGATCCGGTGTTGTTGAAGCTTCGGGATGCCTACAACACGATTCGAGAGGAGTATGAATCCTTTACCAGTCATGAGCACAGTGAGGTGATCGGGCTAGGCGGATTGCACGTCATTGGCACTGAGCGTCATGATTCTAGGCGCGTAGACAATCAACTTCGGGGACGGGCTGCCCGTCAAGGAGATCCGGGTTCAACCCGATTTTTCCTCAGTTTGCAAGACAATCTCCTCCGGATTTTTGGGGGAGATCGAGTAGCGGGATTGATGAATGCGTTCCGAGTCGAAGAAGACATGCCCATTGAGTCTGGAATTCTGACTCGCAGCCTCGAAAATGCCCAGCGCAAAGTAGAGACTTACTACTACGACATGCGGAAGCAGGTGTTTGAGTATGACGAGGTGATGAATAACCAACGGCGCGCTATTTATGCAGAGCGGCGACGGGTCTTAGAAGGTGAAGACCTCAAAGATCGGGTACTGGAATATGCTGAGCGCACCATGGACGATATTGTCCAAGCTTACGTAAACCCGGAACTGCCCCCCGAAGAATGGAACCTAGACAATATGGTGGAAAAGGTCAAGGAGTTTGTGGACTTGCTCCAAGATCTTGAGCCTCAGCATGTAGAAGATCTATCTATGACTGAGATGCAGATGTTTTTGCATGAGCAGGTTCGCATTGCCTATGATCGCAAGGAAACCCAAATTGACCAACTTCAGCCAGGTCTGATGCGGCAAGCCGAGCGGTTTTTCATCTTGCAGCAAATTGATACCCTGTGGCGGGAGCATTTACAGCAGATGGATGCGCTGCGAGAAGCGGTGGGTCTGCGGGGCTATGGTCAGCAAGATCCGCTCATTGAGTACAAGAGCGAAGGCTATGAGCTGTTCTTAGATATGATGACGGCAGTGCGTCGCAATGTGGTTTACTCGCTGTTCCAATTCCAGCCCCAAGTGCAGCCGACTGCTACGCCTGAGGCGGTGTAGTTGGTTTTATTTCTTCGCTGTTAGTGGGCTACTGTGTACACACATCTCTAGTTCTCCGTGTTCCACGCTGCATTAGCCCCC
>NZ_WVIC01000062.1 GCF_009939295.1 Petrachloros mirabilis ULC683 | reverse complement strand
ACCGCCACTGCATCGAAGCGGTAGGCTTGGGCGTTGGCGGGCGGCTCACTCAATAGCTCAAATAGCAGGGATGGAGATTGTTGAAAGAGTTTGTAAAAAATCGAATCGCGTCGCATACCGCTGCCACTGCTGAACTTGAGCAAGTGTACGACAAAACATCTCTATCAAAAACCCCAAAACCTATGCCCAAACACATCCGCTTCGTCTGCCAATCCTGCCGCTGGGAGGTGAGGGAGTAGATGGGTAGATGAGTGGCTGGCTGGGGCGATTACACTTTGTGCAGGTTGCGAGATCGGATGGCTGGGGCAATTACACTTTGTGCAGAATGGGAGATCGGATAGATGGATGGGGCGATCGCTACTCCTGGTTGGCTAACCAAGCTTCCAAGTCAGCCAGATCCGTGAAATCCAGCAAGGCTTCACCCAGATTTCCTAGCTGTTCTAAAGACAGGGGGGGTCGGGGGGGCTAATGCAGAGCGAAATAGGTTTATCCACACGTGAGTTCGACGACTTATCCGCCCTCACCCCCTAGCCCCCTCTCCCAACATTGGGAGAGGGGGAACAGAGCAGAAATTCAACGTTTTAGCCCCTCTCCCAGGATTGGGAGAGGGGTTGGGGTGAGGGCAGACGAGAGCTGTCGAACTCACGTTTATCCACAGATGTGTGTACACCGTAGAGCCTAGGGAGGGGCGATTCAGACACTGTAGGCATAGAAACAAATAGTTAAGAATGCGGACGAAAGGACTTGAACCTTCACGCCTTGCGGCACTAGAACCTAAATCTAGCGCGTCTGCCAATTCCGCCACGTCCGCAAGCAGCTTTAGAGCTACACCATCATAACATTACATTCAAATTCGGGGTCTATGAACCTGGTTGTGCCTGGTTATAAAAATTGGAAGCCGCAGGGCATCAAATTGAAGCCATCTCTGGCTAAAATCAAGTTGATCGGTTGAAAGATGTTGAACCCGATCTCCAGAGAGCCCACCCTATGTCCCCAGATCCTGAAGCGATTCGTGCCAATATCAAAATTTTGCTCTCTGTTGCCCTGGCAGATGGCAAATTTGAACAGTCTGAGCGGCGGGAAATTGAGGCAGTTCTCGCCAAGGTGCAGCTCCCAGAGCCCTTGGATCTAGATCAGTTGAGTGCAGAGCCGTTAGATTACGCCCAAGAAGCAGCAAAGCTCACCTCCCCTGAAGTCCAAACAGCATTGCTAGACAGTTTAGTGAATGTGATCTGGGCCAATGGGGAGTTCGATGCGGGCGAAGAAGCAGCCCTGCGTCAAATTTTGGCAGCCCTGGAGTATCCACCAGAGCGAATTGAAGGGGCAGTCACCTCAGTTCGCCGCAATCTTGCCCTGCTGAACTTGGTGAAAGTTGCCCCCATTGAAGATCCTGAGAAGCGCCAGCAGGCTATTCACAACTCAACGCGCAACCATGCCATTGTCAGTGCTGTCTTGGGAGCATTTCCGGTGCCCATTTTGAGCATTGGCACGGATTTTTTGGTGCTGGCCGTGCAAATTAGTCTCTTGCTAGATATTACGGGCTACTGGGGCTATGGCCAAAGCTTTGATCGCAAGAGCATTCTGGAACTGTTGGTGGGCAGTTCTGGCCTTGGGGTGACGGCTTTTCTAACCCGAAATCTGGCCAAGCTCGTGCCTGGGTTTGGCAGTGTGGTGGGAGCTTCAACGGCATTCGCCACCACTTGGGCAATTGGCAAAGTTACAGACACTTATTATGCCCAAGGGCGGCAAGTGGCACCCGAAGCCCTACGCCACCTATTCAAACAGGCCAAGCAAGAAGGGGAAGCTGCTTATGAAGCCAATGAAGCCGTAATTACCCAAGCCCGCCAAAAAAATCAAGGGGCGATCCGCAGCCTCACTGAAGATCTGCAAGCTGGGAAAATTTCTCAGGTTGAGTATCAGCAGCGTCTACAAGAGTTGCTTTAGCTTGCGCGCGGGTGCCAAGCTAGGGATATTCCCCATTTCTGGAATACACCATGTCAACCTCTGCCAAGCGTGGTAAGTCACTGCCCTCTGGTTTAGTCATTCGCACGGGCAAGTTTGTATGGACAACGATGTGGCGGGTGATGATGGCGAACTTAGCACCCCGCGATCGCAGCGGTGCCTATGTCCGTCCCACCAGTCAATTTCGCCAAAGTATTGGCTCCACATCAGAGAATCCCTATCCCCCAGCACCCCAGCGCTACCATCTGATTGTAGGGCTAGGCTGCCCCTGGGCTCACCGCACCCTAGTGACCCGTGCCCTCAAGGGACTAGAAGCAATCATTCCCATCACGATCGTGTCGCCCTCTGGGGATGAAGGTATTTGGGTATTTGACACCCCCACCTACGACTGTCAAACCCTACCAGAACTGTATCAAAAAGCCCAGGCTGGCTATTCTGGACGCTGTACAGTTCCGGTTCTCTGGGATAGCCAAACCCAAACCATTGTGAACAACGAGAGCGCAGAGATTATTATGCAGCTCAACACCCAGTTCAATGCCTGGGGCACAGAGAGCCGAGATCTCTACCCAGATGCACTCCAGGCTGAAATTGAAACTTGGAACGACAAAATTTATGCCGCTGTCAACAATGGGGTCTATCGCTGTGGCTTTGCCCAGACCCAAGCAGCCTATAACCAGGCAGTACAGGAGCTGTTCACCACCCTGGACGAGATTGATCAAACCCTAGCCAACCATCGCTATCTTTGCGGGGACGCTGTGACCCTAGCAGATGTGCGGCTGTTCACAACGCTGTTTCGGTTTGATGCCGTCTACTTCAGTTTATTTAAGTGCAACCTCCGCCGGATTCAGGATTATGAGTATTTGAGTGCCTATTTACGAGATCTCTATCAACTGCCGGGGGTGGCTGCCACCTGCAAGTTAGAAGCTGTAAAGCGAGACTACTATGGCAACTTGTTTCCCCTCAATCCGGGGGGAATCATTCCGGTCGGGTCTGGCAGCCTCGATCTTGAGGCTCCTCATCACCGAGAGGCTGTAGAAAACCGGTGACTGTTACCAAAACTGTTACGGGTGTAGCCAGACGAGTCGCTCACCTTAGGATAAGGGTGTTCGCTTTTCTCACATCCTCATACTTTACCGATGCAACCGCAGGCAGACATGCTCTCGGTTGTATTTTTTTATCGCCCCGACTCAATCTGCACAGGTGCTATCCCTCTTTTGTTACTCTGCGGGAAAGAAAATATTATGGCGGTTTACAGATCAATGGAGTATATGGGGTGCAGGGGGCAGTGCCCCCTGCGTGGGGGTGGAACCCCCACACCCCGTACCTCACTCAGGTGAGAACCGCTATAGTGCCGATGAAAACGTCTTTTGCGTAAAGAGAAATGTAATTTGGATAAATGCGAATAACAGAAACTTGAGTTGAATCTAGGCGATTCCCTAGCTGCGATCGCAACATTTCCAGGCGAGTTGTATAGTCAGCCATTACTTTTTTCGCGGTGTCTGTTTTGCTCAACGTGAGTTCGAGGACTTATCCGCCCTCACCCCCTAGCCCCCTCTCCCAACATTGGGAGAGGGGGAACAGAGCACAAATTCAAGGTTTTAGCCCCTCTCCCAACATTGGGAGAGGGGTTGGGGTGAGGGCAGACGAGAGCTGTCGAACTCACGTTTTACTGGCAAGACTTACTAGACTTGAGATTGCACCTCATCTGATCGAGAATCGCTATACTACAGGGCTGTCGGCTGGAACCAAATGGGAAAGCGCAATCATCTCAAAGCGATTCTTAGTCTGGAAAAGCGAATCGCAGAACATAAAGAAAAGATTAGTTTGGAGCAACGAAAAGAGCGTCCTGACTCAGGGTTAATCCAGCACTGGGAAAAAGAAATCAAGGCATTTGAGAAGGGTATTCAACAAGCGAGAAAACGGCTAGGGAGGTAACTATGCAACTGGGGTCAAGGTCACTTTCCATTCAGGATGAAAGACTGCGGGTACTTATCAAAGAGTTGGGAGACGAATGTGGTCGAGTGCTGGAACTGATTCACCAACTGCAATTATCAGGTTTGCAAGATGACCAGAAAGCTGAAATTTTGGCCGAGCTGGCAGCGTCTACGATTCACCTGCATACGCACTGCGATGATGATCTTCAAACTTCCCTGGCCGATGAGCTAGAGCGATTATCGGATGAATAGTGCTGCTTTGTTTCTCTAGGGGCAGCTCCGCTGCCACAGAAATTATACTGCCCTGACTGAAATGTGCGATCGCGCCCAGTTGCAGCATTGCAGTGGGATAGGTATTTCCAGGTGACATCAAAGGCACTAGAGGCGGTCTCCTCAACTGGTTCTATATCTTGAAATAATCCCAATACGCTTGTTGGGATAAATGAACAGGCATGGCTGGCTACTTTGGCGTTGCAATGTGCGTAGCACTCATTTAATGAGAGTATTCTCAGAATTATGACATGGATGAACCATAGCAGTGACCGTTGAGGCGGCGAGTGACGACTCAGGCTGCTCACTAAGGTTTAAGCGGCTGACCTGATACTGCTTCACTGCTTCTATTGAGGTGAGGTCACCTGAGTTCCACATGGTCTCAACCTGTCCCCCTGCTTCGATGCGAGCTTCATAGGTGCCAGCACGACAGCCATTCGGTGCCCTGAAATGAATCCGCACCTCTACCCAGTCAGGGTAATCGGCCTCTGGATCTGAGATGTCCAGAGTTTCTCCCTGTTTCAAGTAATGTAGCCAATCCCAGCCTTCCCGGATCCAGATTTCTCGCTCCGCGATCTGTTCGGCCCAGGCGAGTCCTGCCCAACCCCGATAGTGCGATCGCAGCTCCGCAACAGTCCCCTCGTGATGCACCAGCACATCCAGAATTTCAGGTTCTAAATGCCCCCAGTAGTGCCCCCTAGGTAAATCTAGCAAAGTGGGGGCAAACTGATGTCCGCCAATATGAGTACATCGCCAGACCCGAAGCGGGAGGGTTGAGTAGTCATTGCGTAAGGTTCGGTAAAGAGGATAACCAAACCGTCCACAGGCCACATCGTAGCTGCCATGGGTACACAGCATCAGGTCTCGAAGGTGATTCGTGTTCTGGCGATCGCCATCGTACTGAGATATGTCCTCGCTTTGCGTCAGGAGTGCTGTGGCTAAGGGGACAATCCCTGTTTTAGGAATGAGGAATTCCTGCTTCTGAAATACCGCAAATGAACTCACAGGTTTTTGATAATGCAAGACGCGAGTTTGGTTGGGGCTAGAACCATAGTCTGGGGCGATCGCCATCACTCTGGCGTTGATGCCTGCTTCCTGACGTAATGCTTTAGCCATTTTGTGAGCAATACCCAACTGAGGATGCTGATACACGGCCTGCTCTGACCAGGGCTCTGGCAACTCAATCAAGAGAAAATGATCATAGGTTCCAGCAGAGCCGATGGGATCTTCGCCGTTAGCTTTAGAAACTTCGGAGCAGAGTCGGCATTTCTTGAGAGTGTTAATTTGAGTCACGATTTAGTTGGTAGTAAATATCTAAACAAATCATCCAGAATTAGATTGGCAGTGATTGGCCCTCCGCCTTGAAAGTAATCACCAACAGTGTAGACCTTTCCTTTTTGAACAACTTGTAACTGTTGCCAAAGCGGATCTGCCTTGAGCTTTTCTAACTCAGCTTCAGCCGCTTGTTGTTCACTGGTAAATCCACCCCACGCCCTCAGGAATATGGCATCACTTTCAAGTTCATGCAGTCGTTCTTTACTAAGAACCCAGGTTTGTGAGGTATATCGATTTAATCCTGGAGATAGCGATAATCCAGCTTCTTGGATCACTGAGAGGGCAAAAGAATCATGGGTATCGAGAATAATAGAATCTGCACGAATTTCAACGGAAGAGATGGTAAAGGGCAAGCGCCTATGCATCTCTGACTTAAAAAGATTAATGCGAGCATCGTAGTCATCCATGATCTGGTGGGCTGTTTCACTTTTGTTCAACGCCTCGGCAAATAACCGCAATGTGCTCTTCCAATCCTCTGCCCCATCAAGAACCGTGGGAGCAATGCTCGACAATTGGGGATAAATCTGTCCAATTCTAGATTCGTGCCCCAAAATCAAATCAGGCTTTAATTCCAGGATATATTCCAGGTTTGGTCCTTGAGGACTATTAATATCTTTGATTTCCTGCCATTGCTCAGGCGGCAGCTTTTCTTTGACATAGGATAAGACCTCTGGATTTCCGGCAATGGGTTTGACCCCCAGGGCTAACACCGGGTCTAGCTCTGTTCCTCCCCAAACCACAACTCTTTGGGGATCCGTGGGGACACAGGTGTGACCCATGGCGTGATAGATAATCTGGCAAGTCTCTGCTGAAGAGGGATCTAAGGTCGTGGGATCTGAATGGATGGGTAAACGACTGGTGCAAGCTAGAGCAAAGAAAATTGAGCCTGCTAGCAATAGCAAAAATCTAAGCAATCGGTACAGTTGTCGAAACTGACTCGTATTAGGAGGCTTGAAATGCATAAAGAAATGCATGAATTAAAATTCTACTGAAACAGAACCAATAATCGTGAAGGGAGCACCAGGTTTAACTGTGACACGACCAAATTCAATACCTTCAAAATAATTAATGTCGAATAAATTGCGGATATTAAGTGCAAATTTCCAATTATTCCGTCGATAATATACAGCAGCATCTGTTCGCACATATCCTGGTAGTCTAAAGGTATTTTGGTTGTCTCCCTGGCGTTCTCCAACCAGAAATAGTCCCAATCCAAACCCCAGCCCCTGCAAATTGCCTTCTTGAATTTCGTAAGTTGTCCAGAGGCTGCCGCTATGTTCAGGGATATTAGCTGGGCGATTGCCGTCGGCGATTCCAAATACACCTTTGACAATTTCTGCATCTGTATAGGCATAGGAGGCAATCAGTTTCCATCCTGGCAAGATTTCTCCGGCAACATCTAATTCAAGACCACGACTGCGCTGCTTGCCAATCGGCACAAAAAACGTAAATGTGGGATCATTGGGATCAGAGTCAGCAATATTGGTTTTCGTTAAATCATAGAATGCCAGATTGGCCGAGAGTCTACCATTGAGCAGTTCGGCTCGTGCCCCGACTTCGTATTGTGTTCCTCGTTCAGGTTCAAGGGTTTCACCATCTGATGTCGTGCCAAAGTTAGGGGCAAATGCTCGACTGTAACTAGCATAGAGAGAGAGTGGCTCAATTGGTTGATAGACGATACCTACCCGTGGGCTGAAGGCTTGATCATATCGGCTGGAGGATGAGCCAAAGGATAACTCACTCTGGTTGGAAAAGTCGAATCGCCCACCTAAAAGCAGCTTCAGATTATCTGTTAATGAAATTAAATCTTGTAGATAAATACCAATAGCATCTGTCTCTCGACGACTATCACGAATAAGATTCGTGAATTCATCTAGATCAGGTTGTGGAATGACTCTATAAACTGGACTAAAGATATTAATGCTTGGGGTTTCTGGAAATTCACGATTTGTCCCCTGACTAAAGTTGCGAAAGTAGTCGAAACCTACTACGATTTCATGATCGACTGATCCAGTTGAAAAGCTTCCTAATACCGAAGTTTGCAATTCAAATAACTGGCTAATATCATCGTTTGATCGAAAGAAGCGACGTAATTCTCCACTCACTTCATCCTCAAGGCGAAAACGAGGGTCGGCCTTGACGTCTAAGGTGTCTGCCGATGAAAAGCGCAGGGCATTGCGAATGCGCCAATTTTCGCTAAATCGATGCTCTAGGATGTAGCCAAGGCTATAGGCAGTATTCTCTAGAAAGTCGTCTGGTTCACCGAGGATGCGATCGCGGGGAATATCTGCAACCTCATTTCCAATGGCAACTAAACCCCGATCAAAGGGTCGCCTATCATAGGAATATTCAAACTCGATAAGAAGATTGGTATTTTCAGTAATATCCCAACTGAGGCTGGGTGCAATAAAAAAGCGTTGAATATCTTGATCAAAATCACGAAATCCATCCCCTCGCTCATAGACTGCATTCAGACGATATAGCAAGGTGCGATTTTTGTTTAGAGGCCCAGTAAAATCAAGCTGTGGACGCACCAATCCAAAGTTTCCCACCTGTCCCTCAAAAATATAGTGTGGTTCAGCCAGGGGGCGTTCAAGAATAATGTTGATGATTCCACCAGGTTCCAGATTGCCAAACAGAACTGAAGCCGGCCCTTTAAGAACTTCAATTCGATCAATTGCTGCTGTTTCTTGAAGTACAATTCGCTCATCTCGAAAACCATCTCGAAAGATATTAAACTGCTGAAATCCTCGAATAAAAAACTGATCGCGGGTTCCGCCAAAGTTATCTCCCGGTGCAACTCCACTGACGTTGCGTAATGCGTCATCGAGGCGAATAACCTGCTGATCTTCCAAAACCTGCTTTGGAATCACTTGAATGGATTGAGGAATGTCCCGCAGGGGCGTATCAGTCCGCGTTGCGGTGGTGGCATTATCGACAGCATATCCTCGATCTGTTTCCCCGGTGACGACGACCTGAATGGCCTCTTCATCTGTTGTTACGGCTTCTGTTCCAGGGGTGACGCCCAGAATCAATCCTTGTTCTGAGGAGTCGAAGCTAGCAACCGGAGGTGCCTCAACGCCGGTAAGGGCAACCCGAACCTGATTGTCAGGTAGGTTAGTGACCGAGACTAGAGCCAGTCCAGCAATGGGATTCGCCTGCTGAAACTCGTTGGCTTCTGGTACGGCCAGGACGGCATTGGGAATCTCCAAAATGAGCGCATTCCCCACCACTGAAGTGGATGGCATGTTCAGGGTTCCCCTTGCTTCCAGACGAATCTCTAGCCCTGTCGCAGTCGCTTCGACCCGCACACCTACGATTTGAGTGGGGGTCTCCATCTGCTGAGCTTGAATCTGTGAGAGCCACTCCGCTACAGTTGTTGCTGATGGTGTCAACTCATCCACAAAGGGAACAGGGGATGCCGTATCCCTCGTTTCCGCTCCTATGTCCTGTGCCCAGGCAACCTGGGCGAAGCATAAAGGCACCATCCCTGCGATCTGGATCCACGGGTGCAATTGTTTGGCCACGACTCCCCACATCCCATTTTAATGAGAACAATATGCAAGAAGCATACGGTCAGGAATGGCCTCCTGTGAAGTTGTTTTTGGCTAGCCAACGGATTATTTCAGGCACTCAAAGGAATTTCTGAGATGGGGATTCACTTCAGTGTGTGACTGATAGGTCTTGGGGTTAATCCCAAACTTGCGCTTAAAGGCATTGGCAAAGTATCCAGAGTGGGCATAGCCAATCGCCTGTGCGACCTGGCGTACCGAAAGCTGACCATCCTGAAGCAGAAGGCGAGCTTGCTCCAGGCGATAATTTCGCAGGTAGCCAAAAACGGTGGTGCCAAAGACTTGCCGAAAGCCCTGCTTGAGTTTGAAGTCATTTAACCCCACCTGCCGAGCGAGTGCGATTAGAGAGGGGGGCTGATCAAACTGCTGGATCAGCAGATCTCTGGCCTGGTAGAGCCGCTCGATGTCATCTGTTTTGAGGGAGAGACTTGCAGGGGCGTCTGCCTGCTCAGTGAATTGAAAAAATTGCAGTGCCGCTAGCTCTAAGACTTTTGCCTCCAGATACATTTGTCGGATCGATCCTCGGTAGGGGCAGTGCAGAATTTGATGGAGAATGACTTGCATTTCAGGGGTGGTGCGTCCCTGGCGGTAAAAGGATGATGGACTGTCTCCGTTGGGGATTGCCTGTAGCTCGTGGGGGAATCCTGAGGATGCGGCAAATTGCTGCATGGCGTCAGCTTTCAGCCCAAATCGGAGTCTGACGACTTGCTCTCCTGCAAACCACTGATCGGTTTCAACCCCATCTTGAACGCACTCCAGGTAGTGCCCACCCGGTGCTTCCAGGTTATCTTCAGTCAGTCCGATATGTCGGTTTTTCAGTGTCCCTGACACAAAAAAACTGGAGACGGGGCCCCAACTAGCAGCCTCTGCTTTGTAAATGACATCGCGCTTGACCTGGTTTTCTTCAATGGTCAACCACAGATCGCGGAGCTGCATCTCCCGAAACCATCCTTGATCCATAGCGCTGCACCAGGTGTATTGGGTTTCAAAGGGTTCAGGATGGCAAATGGATTCTTTTCTTGAAGGATCGGCTTGCAAGCGGTCGATATAATCCTGTGCTGAGAGAATGTAACCCATGATCGATTAAAGATTAGACAATAACGTCTTCTTACACTTGAGATCCTTCAGCCAACGATAGTGGCGCTGAAGATCTGAACCCGATCCTCGATCTAGAACACCAGACGAGAATCGCACTGTTACCAGAGGTAAAGCTGTCAGAAGTCACTTAGTTGAAACTTATTCTTATCTACTTCTGCGTCAACAACCCCACCCACAAGGGGATGGGGCTTGTGATTCAAGTTCCCATCTCTGGGCAGACCACAATAGGCTGATTGACCGCAGCCCTGAGTTTTAGAAAATCCTCACGAATATTCACCGCAGCGTTGTAATCCGCATGGCACTCATACCCACACTTCTTGCACCGAAATTCAGCCTGAGACGGGCGATTCCCTCGCTCAATATGTCCACATTGGCTGCATTTCTGAGAGGTGTAGCGCGGGTCAACGAAACCCACATTCACGCCTCTCGCTTCGGCTTTGTAGGTGACGAATACCTGGAACTGGTGAAAGCTCCATCCATGCAGCCTACGACGTTGAGCCTTTCTCATTTTGGCTCTACCGCGAATGTTTGTGAGGTCTTCAAAAACCAATGTTGCACCAGACTTAACAGACTGAGCCAACCGATTAGTCAGCACATGGTCACAGTCTTTGCGGAACCGTCTCTGTCTGCCCGACAACTTTTTCAGATGTCGTTTGGCAGATTTCGTGCCTTTAGATTGCAGTCTACGGCGCAACTCAAATGTTCTATCTTCTATTCCTTTCCAATGGTCGGAACCGTACTTACTCCCTCTGCTATCAACCGCAGGGGAAGCGATGCCCAAATCCACTCCGACAACCTCATCAGTTGTAGTCGTTTCAGGGGTTTTAATCTCCATAACAACGTGCAACCACCATCGCCCTTTGCGGTCTTGCAGCAAGTCTGCACTGGTGTTCTTCCAGTTCAAGTATTGCCGATAGTATTCAGCGATTTCAAAGGGCAGTTTTACCCGTCCGTTGACGCTGAGGATCGACAATTCAGAACGGTCAAACCAGACGGTGTAAGACCTGGCATCGTAACGAATGGGGCACCGTTTCGAGGTTGGGCAGCTAACTGTTTTGCCTTTCTTTTTCAGGCTCTTAGCCGACTTCAAAGCCTCCGTTGCCTTGACTCTGGCAGCGCAGACCAACTGAGAAGGCAAGCCAGTCATAGCGCGATGGTGGTAGTAGGTTGCTTTGTGCAACTCTACGCCATTTGCCAAGTCGTTTTCCCATCCATGCTTGCACACGGCATTAAACGACCAGGTGTATTGCTCAATCGTTTGAGCCAGCACCGAATCAGTTTCAATGTCGGGTTGAAGTTGGATGCGAATCGTTCTTTGCATACAGATATTATACCTTCATGTAGAAGAATGGTTATCTGTGAACTGCAAAAATTGTGTGTCGATTTCGGGGGCTAAGTCCTTCGGACAGGCTTCGCCAACGAACCCCGCTCAATCGACACTCCTATCCCTCCGCACCCACAAGGGGATGCGGTTTCCCGGAGTCGTTTATGAACGTCAATTGTAGGCGCTTTACGCGAACACAGGCGACCAAAACTCAGTGATGTCGATTCCTGGAGCAGCCCCCAATAGTCGGCCTGAGAGAGTGTGATGGTCATCGGATTGCCAATAGATGCTGCCAGGATTTTACGTTTCAAACGCAACCCGATGCCACCATGGCCTTTAGAATGGCCGACTATCGCTTGAGGATCTACCGACGATTTCCCCAAAAACAGATGCAGCAGGCTGTTATCTATCTAACACCTTCAACATCTGATCTGGTTTATCAGACGGTATTTGAGATTCCCGGAACTCGCCATGAATTTAAGGTGATTCGCCTATGGGAGCAACCCACACAATTGTTTCTAGAGTCACTGGGGTTATTGCCTCTAGCAGTACTCACCCAAACCCCAGACCCCAATCAAACGCTGCGACAAGTGGCATCCCGTATCAACAGCATTCCCGACCGACGGGTGCAAAGCAACGTCGCTGCTGCATCTGGGATTATGGCTGGGCTAACATTGAAGACAGACTTCATCAATCAAGTGCTCAGGAGAGACATTGTGGAACAGTCTGTCATTTATCAAGAGTGGCGAGAAGAGTTTCTTCAGAAAGGGCGACAGGAAGGGCGACAGGAAGGACGACAGGAAGGACGACAGGAAGGACGACAAGAAGGACGACAAGAAGGACGACAGGAAGGAGAACGATCGCTGATTCTGCGTCAGTTGTCCCGTCGGTTTGGAGCAGTGCCACAGGACTTGAGCGATCGCCTGACCACTCTTTCTTTAGAACAACTCGAAGCCCTGGGTGAGGCTTTGCTGGACTTTAGCGCTTTGTCGGATTTAGCGCAGTGGTTGGAGCAAGCCTAACGCTCAATGATTGGGGTTGTATACCGCTGGAATCTTTTGGCGCGTCTGCCCAAAATACTGCTGATGCTTGCGGTAAGCGCTGGGGTTCATGCCGAATTTTTTGCGAAATGCGATCGCAAGGTGGCTGCGATTGGCATAGCCTAGGACTTGGGCGGCCTGAGCCGCCATTGGCACCAGTGCGAACGATGTCGCCAGTAGCACTAACCCCGGCAATCGAATGCTCATCACATCACCTGTTAAATCGTTGAGAACATTGCCCTAACTGCCTATAGCTTCAATGCAATTAAAAATATTTCGTAACTACTCAGGCTGAGGCAGTGGTGCTTGAGGATTGCCAGCAAACAGGT
>NZ_WVIC01000004.1 GCF_009939295.1 Petrachloros mirabilis ULC683 | reverse complement strand
GGGGCGAGTGCAAAGATTTTGAATTTTTCAAGACTTGTGTGTACACGGTAGCCCAGGATTGGGAGATGGGGCTAAGGGGTGAGGGCGGATAGGTCGTCGAGTTCACCTTTATCAAGGGCACAAGAAACCAGTACCATCAGCCTGGATTATGACGCATCTGTAAAAGATGCGGAACCGGGGACTTGAACCCCGAAGCCCTTGCGGGCACTAGGACCTGAACCTAGCGCGTCTACCAATTCCGCCAGTTCCGCGCGAGCGACTTACTGCCGCGATTTCTTATCATTCCCTACATTGTAGGCTGTCGTCAACCACCCGCTCCAAAAATCCTCTGGATGTAGCTCAAATTCCTGACGACACTGTGTAGGTACCAAGATTTCAGTTTTTGGGACTGAAGGACACCACTGCCAGCACTGGACTCGATGCCATGGTGCTGAGAGGGCGATCGCCGCCGCACAATCTTCCCACAGTGCTAGATCCAGACCATAGGCAATTTGCTGGCTCTGCTGGGCAGGGTCAGTAAAGATAACGGGCACCTGAATGCGGCTGAGGTCTTCTCCCAGGCTGGTGCCCCTGAGTTTAATACAGGCTTCTTTGCGCGTCCAGGTTTGAAAAAATGCCCGCTGCTGTTGAGGGGCAGGCAAAGCCACTAGTTGCTGATATTCCTGGGGCAGAAAAAAGCGCGCTGCCAGCTCCAGGTAAGGCGTGGAATCACTGATCTGCTCTAGATCAACCCCGATGTTTTCCTGACTGAAAGCGTACACAGCTCGATTCTGGGAGTGAGACAGGTTGAAGGCCAGTCCCGCTGAGCTTTGCAGTGCCGGTTTGCCCTTGGCACCGTAGGTAAAGTGAACCTGGACTGGCTCGACCGCCAGGTATTGACTGAGGCAGTAGCGCAGCAGTCCCCGGCAAATAATAAAGCGATCGCGGAGTTGCTCAAATTTGAATCGACTGGCGCGCGCCTGCTCATCCGCAGACAACACGCCCCCAAAAGATTCTGGCGACCAGTGATCTAGATCCACTGACCACACATGAACCGTATGGGCACAGAGCTCCATGGGGACACCCGTTTCTAGCTCCGCAGGCTCACCTGAAACTGCTTTTCCAGAGCCGCCCGCACCGCTTGGTGAACGGGGGTGACCTCTTCCTCGGTGAGGGTGCGATCGCCAGCTCGATACCGCAGTCGAAAGGCCAGACTGCGCTGCCCTGCCGGAACCGATGCACCACAATACTGATCAAAGAGGGTGACGGATTCCAAGATTTTTTGTTTGCCCTGGGCCGCTGCCTTAGTCATGGTTTGGGTCAGCTTTGCCACCGGGATGTCCTCAGAGACAAAAAAGGCCAGATCCCGCTCTGTGGCTGGGAAGCTCGAAAAGGGCTGAAAGCGGGTGGCTTTGCCATAGGTCTGAGCCAGTTGGGTCAGCAACTGATCCAGGTTTAGCTCAACGGCATAGACCGCCTCAGGTAAATTGCGGCTCTGGCGCAGTTGGGGATGCAATTGGCCAAATTGCCCTAGGCACTCCCCTCGACTCCAGAGCGCTGCCGTCCGCCCTGGATGCAGGAGGGGGTTGCTGGCATCGGGGCGATACTCGACGCTCAGCCCCAGGATGCTGAACACCTGCTCTAAAATCCCTTTGGCTTCATACCAGGAAAGGGGCTGCTCCTTCTGGCCGCTGCGTACCCACTGTCCCTGAATGGGGTCACCGCCGAGGATGGCTGCGATCGCCCCTCTCTCGTGCAGCGTCTCACCCTCCCGCCAGAAGACTTTACCGAGTTCAAATCCGTTTAAAGCCCCATTGCCTTGTTCCAGGTTGTATTGAAAGGCATTGATCAACCCCGTGAGCATTTCCGTCCGCAGAGCCGAGAATTCCACCAGCAGTGGGTTGACCACCCGCACCTGGGATTCTCCCCCAGGTTTGACCCAGGAATAGTGGATCAACTCGGTTAGCCCCGCCCCCCGCAGAGTCTCCCGCAGCTTGCGGGTCAGCGCTTCTTCCACTGAGAGCCGTCCCAAGGAGGTCTGGGCGGGTAGGGTCTCACAGAAGGTGTCATAGCCATGCAGACGGGCAATCTCTTCAATCAGGTCAATTTCCCGCTCTAAATCACGATGGCGATGGGGCGGCACCGTCACTCGCCACACCTGTCCAGGTTTAATCTCATCGAGCGTCAACCCCAGGGATTGCAAATGCTGGGTCACCTGAACCGCACTCAACAAGGTGGGGGCACCTTGATCATCTCGCACTTGTCCCAAAATGTGATGGATCCGAGCCAGCCGCAGCTCAATGGCTCGCTCAGTAGGCTTGCGCTCATCGGCTCGATCCTGGCTGCGAATGTTTGCCCCGGCCAAGGTTTGCAGCAGATGCAGTGCGTGGGCACAAGCTGCATCCAGTTGGGTTTCATTGACCCCCCGCTCGTATCGGGTAGAGGCTTCAGATCGCAACCCCTGACTCCGGGCAGAGCGACGCACGGCAATGGAGCTAAATAGCGCTGCTTCTAGGATAATCTGACGACTGTGGTCACTCACTTCGGCATCTTCGCCCCCCATGACTCCTGCCAATGCCACGGGATGATTGTTGGCGGTAATCACTAGGGCGGCTTCTGAGAGTGTTCGCTCCTGGCTGTCAAGGGTGGTCAGCGTTTCCCCCGATTGGGCAAAGCGTACCCCTAAGGTTAGGGGAGCCTTGGCCTTCGCACTAGCAATCGATCGCAGGGCTTGGCCATCAAAAGCGTGGAGGGGCTGGCCCCACTCCAGCAAAATATAGTTAGTAATATCTACCACATTGTTGATAGGTCGGGTGCCCGCAGCCTCCAAACGCCGCTGCATCCAGGCGGGGGAGGGGCCGATTTGGACTGAGTCGAGAACGGTAGCGATATAGGCAGGGCAGGCTTCAGGGTCAGCAAGAGTCACCGTGACGCCCCCAGACTGAACAGCTTCATCGAACCTTGGAACTTTGGGCAGCGTTAGGGGAGCCCCCGTTAACGCCGCCACCTCACGGGCAACCCCAACCATGCTTAAGGCGTCGGCGCGATTGGCCGTAGAGGTTAAATCTAAAATGACATCATCTAATCCCAACAGAGGACGCACATCCTGCCCTAATTTCAAGTCCAGAGTTTCCGAATCAAAAGTGTGAATGCCCTCAGCCTCTTTTTCTAGGCCCAGTTCTGCCAGGGAGCAAATCATACCCTGGGACATCACTCCCCGCAGTTTGGCAGGCTTAATTTTGAGATCAACGCAGGGTAGATAAGCCCCCACTGTGGCTACGGCCACCCACTGCCCGGTGGCGACATTTGGGGCACCGCACACAATGGTGGAAACGGACTCAGCCCCGATATCGACCTGACACACGCTGAGCTTGGTGGCATCTGGGTGGGGTTGGCGATCCACGACACGACCCACCACTACACGATCAGCCCAGGTGCGGCGATCTTCAATGTCTTCAACTTCAAAGCCCGCCAGGGTCAGTTTCTCGGCCAATTCTTCGGGGGGCAGATCAATGGCCACAAGTTCCCGCAGCCAGTTTAAGGAAATACGCATAGTGGATGTAGTGCAACAGCGCCAGCAAGATTTTTAGGAGTAACGGCACCCCGGACTTTGACCTTATCTTATTGGCTGATGCTGATGCAATTGCTGGGAGTGATTTGCAAGTCGTGGCAGGCGAGAGCTGCCGAACTCACGCTAGGGTAATTTCCAAGCCGTTGAGGGGCACTATAGTTTTTTGGCATGAACCCAGGCCATTCCCCTCTCGCTCGTTGAAAGTGATTACTTTGGAGATGTCACTGGTGACACGCTCCCTCCCTGAAACAGTGCCTAACAGCCCTCATTCAGTATTATTCAGCCATGGTTGTTTCCCAAAGTCTTTCTCACTACGAACCCCAAACTCAGGCTATTGCCCGTGAGCTGTGGGGGGCGACCCAGGAGCCTTCTTCTCTATGGACGCAACTGCGCGACCAGATTCGTTGGGAAGACCGGTTGCTCGACTTTGCGATCGCACATCCTGGGTTGCGAGTGCAGCTTTTTCGCTTCATTGATACCCTGCCTGCACTGAGCAACAATACCGAAATAGCCCGCCACCTCCAAGAATATCTCACCTCAGAAGGGGTGGAATTACCTGGCGTTCTGAAGCGGCTGCTGGCCTTTACTGAGCCAGATTCTACCCCCGGTCGCTTGGCTGCGACCACCGTAGCCCCAGCGGTCAAAGCACTGGCTTATCGCTTCATTGCCGGTGCTAACCTGACGGAAGTGCTCAAGGCCATTGAGCATCTGCGATCTCAGCAGCTTGGCTGCACCCTAGACTTACTGGGAGAAGCCGTCATCAGCGAAAATGAGGCTCAAGCCTACCTTCACCAATACCTAGATTTGATGGCGCAGCTCTCAGAGGCAGCCCAGCACTGGTCGCCAATTCCCACCCTTGACCAGGCGGATGACCAAGCCCTTTCTCAAGTGCAGGTGTCGGTGAAGCTTACCGCCTTTTACTCTCAGTTCAACCCGCTGGATGCCGCCGGGACGCAAGCCCAAGTGAGCCCCAGAATTCGGACTTTGTTGCGCCGTGCCCAAGAACTCGGGGTTGGGGTTCACTTTGATATGGAGCAGTATCGCTATAAAAGTCTGACCCTGGCCATTCTCAAGGACATTTTGATGGAGTCAGAGTTCCGCCAGCGGGACGATATTGGCCTCACCCTTCAAGCCTATTTGCGCGAGAGCCAAAGCGATCTCTATGACTTGATTGCCTGGGCAAAACAGCGGGGCACCCCAATCACGGTGCGCTTGGTGAAGGGAGCCTACTGGGATCAAGAAACGATTAGGGCGGTGCAGCACCACTGGCCTAGTCCGGTCTATGGGCATAAGCAGTCTACGGATGCCAATTTTGAGCACCTGACTCGGCTGTTGTTGGAGCGCTATGGCCTACTCTATGCCGCCATTGGCAGCCATAACTTGCGATCGCAGGCCCATGCCCTAGCCATTGCCGAATCGCTGTCCATCCCGCGCCGTCATTTGGAACATCAAGTGCTCTACGGCATGGCACCCTCCCTCGCCAAAGCTTTAGCCAAACGGGGTGCCCGTGTACGGGTCTATGCACCCTTTGGGGAACTGATTCCCGGCATGGCTTACTTAATTCGACGGCTGTTAGAAAATACCGCCAACAGTTCGGTGCTGCGCCAAACCCGCAGCGATCAACCCATGGATATGCTGCTACGAGTGCCTGAGTTTGCCCCTGAAGACCAATTGTCCCCAGAAACCTCTGCTCAAGTTCCAGATTGGGTGTCGCCCTTTGCCAATGCTGCGGATACAGACTATGCGATCGCAGCCCGCCGCACCCAAGCCACCGCTGCCCTGCAAACCGTTCACCAACACCTAGGCCAACGCTATCTTCCCATCATCAACGGCGAGTCTGTCCCCACAGACACCGAAGCCCACTCCCTAAACCCCGCGAATCCAGCCCAGATCATCGGCACCCTTGGCCTCGCCAGCAAAATCCAGGCCGAGCAAGCGATTGCAGCCGCCAAAGCCGCCTTCCCAGCCTGGGCCAACACCCCCATCTGCGATCGCGCCGCCATCCTGCGCCGAGCTGCTGAGGGCATGGAAGCCCGCCGCCACGAACTCAACGCTTGGATAGTGCTGGAAGTCGGTAAAACCTTAGCAGAAGCCGACCCCGAAACCTCAGAGGCCATCGACTTTTGCCGTTTCTATGCTGACGAGATGGAGCGCCTTGCCGCTGGGCACACCTACGACTATCCCGGAGAAACGAACCGCTATCGCTACCATCCCCACGGTCTTGCCCTGGTCATTTCCCCCTGGAACTTCCCCTTGGCGATCACGACCGGCATGACCGTGGCCGCTCTAGTGGCAGGTAACTGTACCCTCCTGAAACCCGCCACCTGTTCAGGGGTTGTGGCTGCCAAACTCGCTGAAATTTTGCTCGAAGCTGGTGTCCCCAAAGGCGTGTTCCAGTTTCTGCCCGCCTCTGGAACCCAGGTTGGCATATATATGGTGCGAGACCCCGAAGTGCATTTGATTGCCTTTACCGGATCTCAAGCAGTGGGATGCCAGATTTATGCTGAAGCCGCGCAACTTCGTCCCGGCCAAAAGCATCTGAAGCGGGTGGTCGCCGAAATGGGTGGCAAAAACGCCATCATCATTGATGAAAGTGCCGATCTCGATCAAGCGGTACAGGGCGTGGTGAACTCTGCCTTTAGCTACAGCGGCCAGAAGTGCTCCGCCTGTTCCCGTGTCATTGTGCTAGAGGCCATCTATGAGCGCTTTGTACCTCGGCTAATTGAGGCCACCCGTTCGCTAGTGGTGGGGGTCACGACAGATCTAAGTACCACCGTTGGTCCTGTGATTGACGCTGCTGCCCAAGCTCAGATTCAGGATTACATTGCCACCGGTAAACGCGAAGCGACCCTAGCCCTAGAACTCCCTGCCCCAGAGACAGGCTACTTTATCGGGCCAACCATCTTTACTGATGTGGCTCCCAATGCCGTCATTGCCCAGACGGAAATTTTTGGCCCCGTTCTGGCTGTGATCAAAGCACAGACTTTTGATCAGGCCTTAGAGATTGCCAATCAAACCGACTATGGTTTGACCGGAGGACTCTATTCCCGCACTCCTTCCCATATTGAGCGGGCACAAATAGAATTTGAAGTGGGTAACCTCTACATCAATCGCGGCACCACGGGTGCGGTTGTCTGCCGTCAGCCCTTTGGGGGATTTAAGCTATCGGGGGTGGGGTCTAAAGCCGGTGGACCTGACTACTTAATGCAGTTTCTTCAGCCCCGACAGGTGAGTGAAAATACTCAACGCCAGGGATTTGCACCGCTCTCTACTGATTAAACCCAACCCGATAACAGTTGAACGGATTCACGTCATGCTCACCAGCCTGAAAAATCCCCTTGTCAAGCAAATTCGTAAGTTGCACCAGTCAAAATCTCGACGGCAGCAGGGGGTATTTCTGCTAGAAGGGACTCACCTGCTCCAAGAAGCAAAGGCTGTGGACTGGCCTTTGGAGGTGGTGTGTATGACCCCAGATTGGCAACAAAAGCATCCTTCTCTCTGGGAAGATTTACAAGTGCGCTGTGAGACTGTCATTCCTGCCGTTTTGGCGGCCATGGCGACCACGGTGAATCCGGATGGGGTGATGGCAGTGGCCAAGTCTCAGTTGCATTCGTTGCCCACTCTCTCTGCTCAGGGTGTGGGACTGGTGCTGGAAACCCTGCAAGATCCGGGCAATTTGGGTACGCTGATCCGCACCGGGGTGGCAACTGGGGTCGAGGTGTTGTTAATGAGTACCGATTGTGTGGATCCTGAAAACCCTAAGGTGTTGCGAGCCTCGGCAGGAGCCTGGTTTCACCTACCCCGACAGATCTGCCCTGACTTGGCGGGAACCCTGCGTCAGTATCAACAGCAAGGGTTTCAACTGATGGCAACCTGTCCAACGGCTAGCCGCTGCTACTGGGATCTGGATTTGACTAAGCCCACTTTGATTTTGATTGGGAATGAAGGTGCGGGACTCTCGCCAGCCCTGAGTGAACTGGCCGATCAAACCGTGCAAATTCCCCTTTTGGGGGGGGTGGAGTCTTTGAATGCTGCGATCGCAGCCGCTGTGATCCTCTACGAAGTCCGCCGCCAACGCCGAAATCCTGAAGCTTTTACCGTCTAAGGGCATCGCCTTACCCATTGAACCTGGATTCCATTGCATGATCCAACCAGTCCAGTAAATCCTCTAGCTTCTGAAAATCGAGGAGCGCTTCCCCCAAGGCTTCCAGTTCCATCAGGGATAACTGGGCAATGCGCTGCTCCACCGTCGGAGGCAAGGCTTTTAGCCGACGAGTCAGTTGTTTGAGAATGAGAGAGCGTCCCTCTTCAGCCCGTCCCTCAGCCCGTCCCTCAGCCCGTCCCTCAGCCCGTCCCTCAGCCCGTCCCTCAGCTAGGATGTCTTGATAAATCACTGACTCGCGCATGACATCCCTCCGCAAGATCTGATTCACAATCTCCTGTTCCAATACTAATCCTGCCCATGAATTCCATCCATACCCCTCAGGCGATTCCTGACGTCAGCAATCCTGAACTGGTGCGGCGGATTGCTGCTCGAATTCAGGAGCGCATCCCACCCCGAATCCCGTTTGCGGAGTATATGGACTGGGTGCTGTATGAGCCTGACCTGGGTTATTACACGGCCCTTCGCCCAAAAATTGGTGCCGCTGGCGACTTTGCCACTTCCCCCCATTTGGGCGCAGACTTTGGAGAGCTGCTGGCTGGGCAATTTCACCAGATGTGGCAACATTTGGGTTCCCCCCCCTCCTTTACCCTGGTGGAGATGGGAGCCGGACAAGGGTTAATGGCCTTGGATGTGCTGCGCTATCTTTTTCGTCAGGCTCAGGCCACGGTGGAGGACTATGCCGACTTCTGGGCGGCGTTGGATTACGTCATTTTTGAAAAAGCCCGGGTTCATGTGCGGGAGCAACAGTTCCAACTGCAACGCTTTCCACCTGTGCTCAGCAAGATCCGCTGGACGACTTGGGACGAAGTGCCGCCGCAATCGATTACGGGCTGCTTTTTCTCCAATGAGTGGGTCGATGCCTTACCCGTCCACATCATCGAACGGCAAGGGGCACGGCTGCAAGAAGTGTATGTCACGGTGGGCAATGAGGGGTGCGATCGCCCCTTTACAGAAGTGCTGGCTGATCTCTCAACCCCCAGAATCACCTCTTATTTAGCAGACCTGGGCGTGGATCTCACGGCTCCAGTCTATGCAGAGGGCTACCGTACTGAAGTGAATCTAGGAGCTCTGGACTGGTTGCAAGCCATCAGTGATCGCCTCTATCGGGGGTACATCCTTACCGTGGACTATGGCTACATCACGCGCCAATATTACAGCCCTAACCGGAGCCAGGGGACGCTCCAGTGTTATCGCCGCCACGCCAGCCACACCGACCCCTACTGGAGCATTGGCCACCAAGACATCACCGCCCATGTCAACTTCAGCGCCCTTGAACACTATGGCCAAGCCTATGGGCTAACTTCCCTGGGCTTTACCCAGCAGGGACTCTTTCTCATGGCACTGGGGCTAGGCGATCGCCTCGTGGCCAACAACAACCCCACGGATGAACCGACTGCGACGAACTTAAATGACATCTTGCGCCGTCGGGAGGCTCTGCATGCGCTGATCAATCCGCTGGGTTTGGGAGGATTTGGGGTGCTGATTCAGGCGAAAGGGTTGAGTACTGCTGAGCAGACACGTACTTTGACATGTCAAGATCACGATGATCGAGTTAGTAGAAGTTGACACAGCTTGGTTTGCAAAAATCTAATTCAATGAGGGCTAAATGGTTATAACTCTTAATAAACCATCTTCTCCGATCCATGAGATCCAACTTGAAAAAGTTGGCAATTGGAATTTGTTTAAATTCAGTGAATCTCTTCAACTACGAATGGAAACCCTTCTAGAAAGGAAAAAGGCTGACCAACTCACTCCCGATGAAATGGCTGAATTCGATGCAATCGGAGAGCTAGATCGTATTTTTACTCATATCAACGCAGCGGCTTTGACTTTATTGATTTTTGGGCGATCGATTTTAACTGGCAACCGGGCAAACCCTTCACCCACGACTGGCAAGACTATCGGACGCGCAAAGATCGCTCTCTCAAAACCATCAGCGATGCAGGCTACACCTACCCCGCTCCCGGCAAATACACCGCCTGCGTCAAAGTCGTCGATACCTTCGGCTGCGACACCTCCATTACCGTAGAGGTCGAAGTATGAATCTAGCTCGTAGCGAGGACTTTAGTCCTCCTCATCTAAAAGCAACAACTGAAATCGTTATTACGAACCTTGATCTTGGAGGTACTTACCATGTATGAGTATCGCCAGCTAACACCAGCTCAGCGGGCTGAACTTGTTCAACAACGCTTAGCTAAGGGCTATCCACCCCACAGCCCACCTCACCCAATTCGAGATCAATCATTTTACTTACTGACAGCAGCTTGCTATGAACACAAATGCCATATCAACACTGAAGAACGACGCAAGCAGCTTTTGGATTTGCTGTTTGAGCGGTTTACAGATTGTGGTGTTGAACTGCGAGGGTGGGTGATCTTACCCAATCACTATCATGTGCTAGTTTATCTCGGTGATCGTGATGAGGACTTAAGCCCTCACTGCAAACCAGTTCGTAGCTTTAGCCCTTATGAACAAATAGGAAACGTTTTACAACGAGTACATGGCTCTACATCTCGACAGTGGAACTTGGAAGATCAGGCAGTCGGGCGGAAAGTTTGGTATGCCTATAGCGATCGCGCCATCCGTTCTGAACGCCATTACTACACGACGCTGAATTATATTCATTACAACCCTGTTAAACATGGCTGGTCAGACTCCCCCTACAATTGGTCGTGTAGCAGTGTGCATTGGTATTTAGAGCAAGAGGGGCGCGATTTTTTGAGGGATGCTTGGGTGCGCTATCCCGTCAAAGACTATGGAAAAGAATGGAATGAATTTTCAAGCTCCAAAAATATCTCGCTGAAGCAAGAACTACAAACGGGAAGAGCGGGAGGTGTAGATAATGCCCGCTAAGGATCTCTACCACGATGCTGTGAAAGCAGCCTTAATCAAAGACGGCTGGCTCATTCTGGCTGATCCGTGCCGCATTCAGTACAAGGATGTTGACTTATACGCTGACCTGGCGGCTGAACAACCCATCGCGGCTGAACGAGAAGGGCAGAAAATTGTAGTTGAGATTAAGAGTTTTGTGGGGCGATCGCCCATGACCGACTTTCACAATGCCGTTGGTCAATATGCCGTTTATCGCAGCCTGATCCAAGCAACAGAGCCGACCTATAAGCTCTATCTCGCCATTGACGATATTACCTACCAAAACTTCTTCACCCGCGAAGGCATTGCCTTCATCATCCGTACCAGTCAAATTTTTCTATTGATTGTGAACATTAATCAACAGGAGATTGTGCAATGGATAAGCTAGAAAATTATCGTCAGATCATTCAAAAGCTTCTAACTGATTATCAACAATGGGCAATGGGTGCCAATCAGCCTGGAGTCCAGCAGTGTGTTGCCTTTGATGAGGAGCACGATCACTATTTCTGGTTTCATGTGGGCTGGGATGGCAAGCGGCGAGATTTCAGCGTGACCGTTTACCTCAAGATTGAAAACGGCAAAATTTGGATTGAAGAAGACTGGACAAAACAGGGCATCGCCAATGATCTACTAGGAACTGGAGTCCCTGCTGAAGATATTGTTCTGGGCTTTCAGCATCCCAGCAAGCGTCCCCTTACAGAATTTGCTATTGCTTAAGGAGTTCACTGATGACCGCTGCTACTGAATTGGCGCAAGAAAAAAAGTTTTGGACAGATGAAGAGTTTATGGCGCTTCCTGATGACGGACATCGCTATGAAATCATCAACGGAGAATTAATTGATATGGGAAATTCCGGTGCATTGCACGGTTATGTATGCAGTACTTTAATGATCTTGCTCGGCGGTTATGTCCGCATTCAGAAGCTTGGAGCCATGTTTGACTCCAGTACCGCTTTCAAAATGAAAAATGGTAATAAACGCTCACCTGATATTTCCTTCTTTGCGAAAGAACGTTTGCAAGGGATAACAGAACTCCCTTCTTTTTTGGAGGGTGCGCCTGACCTAGCGATTGAAGTACTCTCTCCCGGCAATACGGTAGAGGAAATCCACGACAAGTTGGTGGAGTACTTCGAGAATGGCACCCGTTTAGTCTGGATTATTCATCCTACCGAACACTATATTTTGGTCTACCGCTCTGCCCAAGAACCAGATCGCCTGCTCAAATCAGCAGATTCTTTGGATGGCGAAGACGTGATTCCTGGATTTACGCTTCCTGTTGCCGATTTATTTCAACAGCTTTCATTCTAAATTTTAGCAGTGACCTGCGGCGTCTCATCTCAATCGTTAGCGAATACAACCATACCGGACAAAGAAGAGTTTTCCTATTCTGTCGTGTCTTTTCGGAACTCCGGTGAGGCAGCCCACACTTCAGAGACGACTTCACTCAGCCACCGCCGCATGGCTCGATCCAATAGGTGATCGTCCTCCATGACCTCGGCTTGTAAGTCTTTGAGGGTTTGTCCCTGCGAGCGGGCTGTGTGGATGACCCCTGCAATTGCAGCCGCCACTAACGCCTCGCTAACCCCTTTTTGGGGTCGAGTCGTCGTGCAGGGGGAGCTATCAGGGCTAGGATATTTCATAGAGGCTGAGGCCATCAATTGTCTGAGCTGGAATGATTGGATGAGGACTTGGTTGAAAATAACCTATCCTTAGCCATTTTGCAGCGATTTGTTTCATCTCCTCATAAAAATGCAAGAAATTTTTTATATCGAGGTTCCCACCCCCAACTCAGAGGCAGTTCGCACTTGGCTGCAATGGACTTACCAGCCGATCCAGGGGGAGAAGGTGTCTGCCCCTCAAGGCTGTTTGGTTCGCTTTACCCAGCCTATAGGAGAACTTTCGATCTTTGTCTGGTCGCTGCAACGCACCACTTACTTGAAAGTTATTCGCTGGAGCGAGCGACCCCTACCCCAAGAATCCCAGCTCTTGCGCGCTCTGGAACAACAACTGCGGGTTGCTTTTCCTCAGGAGTATCCAGACCTGCCAGCCTTTGATCCGCAGCGTCAGTCTATCTTTGCGGCGCTGCAAGCCACCCATCCCCTGACCGTGAAGTACTTTCAGCGCATGCCCAAGGGTGAGTATGATCTCAACCGGGTCTACTGGTGGGAAAAACGCTGGCGGGAGGGGGTGCGATCGCCCCAAGACCCAAAGGCAGTGATCTTTGCTCAGCCTGAGCCTGCTAGCACTGCCCCTCCCACCTATGATCTGATCTATATTGGCGGTGCTTTAGGGGTCATCCATGCGGCGGTGATGGCGCGCTTGGGCTACCGGGTGTTGCTGATCGAGCGGTTGGCTTTTGGTCGCATGAATCGGGAGTGGAATATTTCGCGGCAGGAGTTTCAGAACCTGATTGACTTGGGTCTGTTTACTGAGTCAGAGTTTGAGAGCCTGATTGCCCGCGAATATCAAGATGGCTTCAATAAGTTCTTTGATGCCAATAATCCCCCGCAAGCCAAGGCTCGGGTATTGCATACGCCCACAGTGTTGAATATTGCCATTGACACCAGTCGGCTGCTGCAACTGTGCGGCGAAAAACTACGGCGGGCCGGGGGTGAAATCTGGGACGAAACCGAATTTACCCGCGTGGATATTGACCCTCACCAGGCTAGGGTACAAGCCAGGTTTTTACCCTCCGGCAGCCCCCGCACTGCCACTGGACGCCTAGTGGTTGATGCCATGGGGACGGCCTCGCCCATTGCCTGGCAGCTCAATGGCGGTCGGGCCTTTGACAGCGTTTGTCCCACGGTGGGTGCTGTGGTCAAGGGTTTTGCACCGGGCGTCTGGGACGCCAATTTTGGGGATGTGCTCAACAGCCATGGCGATATTTCCCGAGGGCGGCAATTGATCTGGGAGCTGTTTCCGGGGCCAGGGGATGAGCTGACTTTTTATTTGTTCCACTATCACCAGGTTCATCCGGAGAATCCGGGGTCGCTCCTGGAAATGTACGAAGATTTCTTTACCATTTTGCCGGAGTATCGTCGCTGCGACCCGGAGCAACTGCAATGGCTGAAGCCGACCTTTGGCTATATTCCGGGGTACTTCAGTCTGAGTGGGCGCGATCGCACCACCGCCTTTGATCGCCTCATTGCCATTGGGGATGCCGCCTCCCTCCAATCACCCCTCGTCTTTACGGGGTTTGGCTCCCTGGTTAGAAACCTGCCCCGACTGACGGACTTGCTGGATACAGCCCTCCAGCATGATTTGCTGCAAGCCCAGCACCTGAACCAAATTCGGGCCTACCAAAGCAACATTGCGGTGACTTGGCTGTTTTCCCGGGGGATGATGGTGCCCACCGGTCGCCAGCTTGCTCCAGAGCGGGTGAATGCCATGCTTAATACCTTCTTTGGCATTCTGGCCAGTGAATCCTCCGCCAAAGCCGATCAGTTTATTAAAGATCGCTTCGGCTGGCTTGACTTTAACCGCATGGCCCTCAAAGCCGCCTTCACCAACCCCGCCCTGCTGCTGTGGATCTGGGATCTGGTCGGCCCCAAAGATATGGTGCGCTGGTTGGGCAGCTACTGGAGCTTTACAGTCAGTGCCTTTGTCAATGCCCTATTGCGTCCCTGGTTCCCGCAGCTAGTGCGTCGTCTCCAACCCTGGTTGGAAGTGAAAGCACCTGGTCTGTGGTTGTGGCTATTAGCGCGTAGCTATGCAGTCACTTACTCCTGGGGGCAGCCCCGAATTGAGCGGGTCTTGCACCGAGAACCTCAAGCTGAACCTGCCATCGCCCGGCTCCAAAGCTAGTCATTCATCAAAATACCCTAATAGGGCCGAAAAATGCCCCGAAGTTCTCCCCCCCGATTACGGGTAGTGTGAATATCAACATACAGCTCACCATTGGAAAGAGCTTGCAATTGTTCAGGGGTGAGATTGTACTCTCCTGAGAATCGTCCAGCTCGTTCCGTGCTGTCAGGGGTGACGGTGAGAGCATACTTAAACGGCCCGTTTACATCAGGGGCACCCTGATGGATATGTACCGCTGAGGTAATGTTGGGATTCGGTGGATCCAGGGGATCGGTGGCATAGTCTCGCAATGCACCCGCAAGATTGCTGAAGTCTCCCCGAACCACGAGGCGATTGCCCACCAAAGCGGCTCCGGCTGCCCCAAAGGCAGAAGTGGATGGCATAGTGGGGACAACTTGCGATCGCGTGAGGACTGCCACATAGCGAGTCAACCCTGGACGAGCAGTTCCCTGCGCCATCAAGGTAGACTCTGCCTTGTTCAGGTTTGCCACTAAAGCAGCAGAGGATAAACCTTGAGCTGCTGGGGTTGGATCAACGCGGGCAACAGCATGATGCATTAAAGGAACATTGGCGCTACCGATCAGTAGTAAGCAGGTCACGGTACCCAGAAAAATATTCAACAAACTCCGCCTAACCTTATTCATAGGGGTATTCAAGTCCTTGAAAAATTACCAATTGTGAAAAGTGCTCAAGTTAGATACGGAGCAACAGCCGATTTGGATGCAGGATTTGTCAGTCAGCCAGCTAGCGGCACTGCAACCCGCTGACCTGGCTTGGGGGTTAACACCTGGGTTGACAGGTTGCGATCTGCAAGTAAGCCCTGGAAGACCTCCGGCCCATCTGCCTCAGTGATGAAGGGGTTCAGAAACCCGGAAAACTCTACATCGCTCCCTGCCCCCGTAGTCGTGGACAAAATCACCTGCGGTTTGAGCCATTCCACGGGTTGCAGTGCCACTTCTCCGCCTCGAATGAAAGCACCGACCAAGGGCAAGCTCAAACTGGTCAGCGGCGTAATCACCACATCTACAGATCCCAGATCCTGGAGTGCAGCGGCATGATACCCATGGGGCTCGTAATACAGAGTGGTACCCTGTTCTAAGTCTTTCAACAGATATCCATTTTCAACCAGGAACGGGCCAATGGGGGCACCCGGCAGCGCCAAAATTTCCAAATTCGCCAACTGAGTTCGCTCACCATGGGCTAGCGCGGTGACCTGGATATAGCCCAAGTCTTGAACGACTTTGGCCGCATTGGCAGAGCCAATCACCGGAATTTGATGATCTAGCTGCTTCAAGGTTTCAGGGTGGGCATGATCGGGTAATCCCTGGGACAGTAGAATGCCATCAACCGCTTCGGGAATCGATGGGGGTCGGTTTTTTTCCCCCTTAAAAAACCAGGGGGTATTGCCAAAGACCAATGGCCCGACGAGCCAGGGGTCTAGCAAGATCCGCTGTTGAGCCATTTCAATCAGCCAGCTATTGCTGTCGAGCCAGGTGAGGTGCATGGAGACTAGATCCGTAATCCTTCCCCTTTATGGTAATAATTTCGGCACAATGGGATAGACGGGCTGCCCCAGGGCTGCTCAAGGGGGGTGGTTCCTGTCCTGCGTGGGACTGCTGACCCCTGATTATCTGTTCACCTAAACTCTATCCCCATTGGTTATGCGCGTAATTTTAATGACGGGCAAGGGCGGCGTTGGCAAAACCTCGGTTGCCGCTGCTACTGGTCTACGCTGTGCAGAGTTGGGCTATAGAACCCTGGTTCTGAGTACCGATCCTGCTCATTCTCTAGCTGACAGTTTTGATATGGAAATGGGGCATGAGCCAATCCAGGTGTGTCCTAATCTCTGGGGTGCGGAACTCGATGCCCTCATGGAACTAGAAACCAACTGGGGAGCCGTCAAGCGCTACATTACCCAGGTTCTTCAGGCTCGGGGACTAGAAGGCGTTCAGGCAGAAGAACTGGCTATTTTACCCGGTATGGATGAAATTTTTGGCCTAGTGCGGATGAAACGTCACTATGACGAAGCCACTTACGATGTTTTAATCATTGACTCAGCACCCACGGGAACCGCACTACGGTTGCTGAGCCTGCCAGAAGTGAGCGGCTGGTATATGCGCCGATTTTACAAGCCCTTGCAAAAAATGTCTGTCGCTCTGCGGCCTTTAGTGGAACCCTTCTTCCGTCCCATTGCTGGTTTTTCGCTCCCCGATCAAGCGGTCATGGATGCGCCCTACGAGTTCTACGAGCAAATTGAAGCCCTGGAAAAAGTGTTGACCGACAATACTCAGACCTCGGTACGGCTGGTCACTAATCCCGAGAAAATGGTGATCAAAGAATCGCTACGCGCCCATGCTTACCTGAGTCTCTACAATGTGGCCACAGATTTGGTAATAGCTAACCGCATTATTCCAGATCACGTTGAAGATCCCTTCTTTCAGCAGTGGAAAACCAACCAACAAGAGTATCGCCACCAAATACACGAGAACTTTCGTCCCCTACCCGTTAAAGAAGTCCCCTTGTTTCAGCAGGAGATGTGCGGCCTAGCCGCCCTCGAACGCCTGAAAGATATACTTTACCCCGGAGAAGATCCAACTCAGGTGTTTTATAAAGAAACCACGCTGCGGGTGGTTCAGACCCAAGACGAGTACAGCTTAGAGCTATACCTGCCGGGAATTCCCAAAAACAAAATTGAGCTGAGTAAGACGGCTGATGAACTCAATATTCGCATTGGCAACCACCGCCGAAATTTAGTGTTGCCCCAGGCATTGGCTGCCATGCAGCCTGCTGGAGCAAAGATGGAAGAAGATTACTTGAAAATTCGCTTTAGCAATGTGGGGGTTACTGTTTAGCCCCAGAAACCACCCTATGCAGCCAGATCGTTAGAGACAGCTTCGTCGCAATGGCAAGTTTCAGGTGCGTGAACCTCGTAAATGGCGCGTGCCTGCTCTAAGTGCATCCCAATGTTCTTCATCAGGAACTGGTGGCTGGCAGCCGCCATGGGGTTCATCAGGGCTGTAACCAGGGTTGTACTTTCTTTGAGACTGACGGGTCTTTGCCAATAAACCTCAAGAACCTTCTCAGCGCGGTGGCGACAGAGGGGCTGATGCATATTTTGCTCCTGATTGCAAGTGATTTTGTGGTAGGTATTATTACACAGCCCCCAGGATTAGACTTGTAACTTCTGTAACAAACTGTTAATCCTGGTTTGCCGTTGGCACACTCCTGAGCAGGGCAGGCAACGCTTTCATGCCCGTGGCTAGTGATGGATAATGCCAGCTTTGTGTTGAAGGATCGCTGAATACCAAGAAGTTGATGAGGGTTAAAGTGAGGATTGACTCAAAGCGAAGATACAGCGGTTTACAGATCAATGGAGTACATGGGGCGTAGGGGGCAGTGCCTCCTGCGTGGGGGTTCCACCCCCCCCCACTCGGTACCTCACTCAGGTGAGAACCGCTATATGGGCGCAGCTCATGACCTAGCTTTTGATCAAGTCACTGATGAAACTGTTGTGCAGCCAATTTGCTAGCCGTTAACGTCAGAGGATGTCACAATCCATAGGGGTGCTCAATATCGATATTGATGCCTGTGTCTCTTGGGCAGCAGCCCACTTCTGTGATTGCGCTTTGACTGGTTGGTTTCCCTATGCCTCGTCGCCAAGACATCCATAAAATTCTCCTGATTGGCTCTGGCCCTATTGTCATTGGTCAAGCCTGTGAGTTTGACTATTCCGGCACCCAAGCCTGCAAGGCGCTGCGCGATGAAGGCTATGAAGTGGTGTTAATCAACTCTAACCCAGCCACGATCATGACCGATCCAGAAACGGCAGATCGCACTTACATTGAACCGCTGACGCCGGAACTGGTGGAAAAGGTGATTGCCCAGGAGCGTCCCGATGCCCTGTTGCCCACCATGGGCGGCCAAACGGCACTCAATATTGCGGTGACGCTTTCAAAACGGGGGGTTTTAGAGCGCTATGGGGTGGAACTGATCGGAGCCAAGCTCCCCGCCATTGAGATGGCCGAAGACCGCAAGCTATTCAAGGAAGCCATGGAGCGCATTGGCGTGGGGGTGTGCCCGTCGGGACTGGCGGAGTCGTGGGAAGAGGCTCAGGCCATTGCCCATGGCATCGGCACCTATCCTCTGATTATTCGGCCAGCGTTTACCCTGGGCGGCACTGGGGGCGGTATTGCCTACAACCAGGAAGAGTTTGAAGTTATGGCTCAGACGGGACTAGATGCCAGCCCCGTCTCGCAGATTTTGGTTGAGCAATCTCTAATTGGCTGGAAAGAGTATGAACTGGAGGTGATGCGGGATCTGGCCGACAACGTGGTGATCATCTGCTCCATTGAGAATATTGATCCCATGGGGGTTCACACTGGGGACTCGATTACGGTGGCTCCGGCTCAGACCCTAACCGACAAAGAATATCAGCGCCTGCGGGATATGTCGATTCAGGTGATCCGCGAGATTGGGGTGGAAACGGGCGGCTCCAATATCCAGTTTGCGGTGCATCCCGGCACTGGTGAGGTGATCATCATTGAGATGAATCCGCGCGTATCACGCTCCTCGGCGTTGGCCTCCAAGGCGACGGGCTTCCCCATTGCCAAGTTTGCGGCCAAGCTGGCAGTGGGCTACACCCTGGATGAAATTCCCAACGACATTACCCAAAAAACCCCGGCCAGCTTTGAACCCACCATTGACTATGTAGTCACTAAAATCCCCCGGTTTGCTTTTGAGAAGTTTCCGGGAGCCGACCCAATTCTGACCACCCAAATGAAATCCGTGGGTGAGGCCATGGCTATTGGGCGCACCTTTCAGGAGTCGTTCCAGAAGGCGCTGCGATCGCTGGAGACGGGTCGGTTTGGCTGGGGCTGCGATCGCGACGAAAAGCTGCCCAGCCTAGAGCAAATCCGAGCCAGTTTACGCAGCCCCAATCCGGAGCGGGTGTTCATTTTGCGCCATGCCTTTCTCATGGGGATGACCGTCGAGGAGGTCTATGAACTCACCGGCATTGATCCCTGGTTTTTGCACCAGATGCAGAGCCTGCTAAAGACCGAAAAATGGCTGAAGCGCAGTGCCCTCTCTAGCTTGACGGCGGTGGATCTGTGGCAGATCAAGCGCCAGGGCTTTAGCGATCGCCAGATTGCCTACGCCACCAAGACAACTGAAGATGAGGTGCGCGCCTACCGCCAGCAGCTCGGCGTAGTACCCGCCTACAAAACTGTGGACACCTGCGCCGCCGAATTTGAAGCCTTTACCCCCTACTACTACTCCACCTACGAAACCGAAACCGAGGTGTTGCCCTCCGAGCGTGCCAAGGTGATGATTTTGGGATCTGGCCCCAACCGCATTGGCCAGGGCATTGAGTTTGACTACTGCTGTTGCCACGCCTCCTACGCCCTGCGCGAAGACGGCTTTGAGACAATTATGGTCAACTCCAACCCCGAAACCGTTTCCACCGACTACGACACCAGCGATCGCCTCTACTTTGAACCCCTCACGAAAGAAGATGTCCTCAATATTCTCGATGCCGAAGCCCCTGAGGGGATCATCATCCAGTTTGGGGGTCAAACGCCCCTGAAGCTGGCGGCTCCCCTGTCGGCGGTGAACGCCCCCATCTGGGGTACCTCCCCCGACTCCATTGACATTGCCGAAGATCGGGAGCGGTTTGAGCAGATTTTGCAGGATTTGCAGATTCCCCAGCCCCCCAACGGCATTGCCCGCAGCTACGATGAAGCCCTGCGGATTGCTCGCCGCATTCAGTACCCGGTGGTGGTGCGCCCCAGCTATGTCTTGGGCGGACGAGCCATGGAAATTGTGTATTCCGATGCAGAGCTAGAACGCTACATGACCTTCGCGGTGCAGGTGGAGCCCGATCATCCCATCCTGATTGACAAGTTCTTAGAAAATGCCATCGAGGTGGATGTGGACGCGATCGCCGATCACACCGGAGCAGTAGTCATCGGCGGCATCATGGAGCACATTGAGCAAGCTGGGATTCACTCTGGCGACTCCGCCTGTAGCTTGCCCACCCAGTCTTTAAGCGAGGACACCCTCAACACCATCCGCACCTGGGCGATTAAACTGGCGCAACGCCTGCAAGTGGTGGGGCTGATGAACTTGCAGTTGGCGGTGCAGGGAGAGCAAGTGTTTATGATTGAAGCCAATCCCCGCGCCTCCCGCACCGTCCCCTTTGTCTCGAAGGCCATTGGCCGCCCCCTGGCCAAGATCGCGGCTCGGCTGATGTCAGGGAAAACCCTGGCCGAATTGGGGATCACCGATGAGCGGATTCCCTCCCATATTTCGGTCAAGGAAGCCGTTCTGCCCTTTGATAAATTCCCCGGCACCGATACCCTCCTGGGGCCAGAGATGCGCTCTACTGGAGAAGCCATGGGGATCGATGCTGACTTTGGCAAAGCCTTTGCCAAGTCCCAGCTCTCTGCCAACCAGCGTCTACCCCTAAAGGGCACGGTGTTCGTCTCCATGAGCGATCGCGATAAGGCCGCTGTCGTCCCCATTGTCCAAACCTTGATCGACCTTGGGTTTAAGGTCATGGCTACGACTGGTACCCGCAAGGTTCTCCAGGCCCACGGTCTGCCGGTGGACTCGGTTCTAAAGCTCCACGAAGGCCGCCCCAATGTTCTAGATGCCATCAAAAATCAGCAAATCGACCTGATCCTCAATACCCCCTCTGGGGGTGAAGCCCAAGTTGATGGTCGCCTGATTCGCCGCTCGGCTCTGGCCTATAAGATCCCGATTATTACGACTTTGGCTGGGGCAAAGGCCACTGTCTCCGCCTTGCAAACCTTGCAGAAACATCCCCTTTCAGTCAAGGCAATTCAAGATTATCATCAGGGCTTCGATGCCCCCTAACTTTTACCGGAGAAGCCATGGGGAATGCCCATATCGAGACGACAGCTCACTTCATCACTGCCGTCACAATGGTCGTAATCGTCGCGGTTGCTAGCAACCCAAAGGCCAGGTTGACCACCCACTGCGAGGCTTGCTGATAGGCATTAAAGCGAATACTTTGCTCTTTCGACTCATCTCGGAGTTCTTTGACATCATCCCGCAGAGATACCACGTCATCCCGGAGAGACACCACGTCATCCCGGAGTGCCACAACAGAATCTGCTAACTTGTCTAGCATTTCATCCGTCCAGCGTTCAACTGTCATGCTTGTTTCCTCAGGTCTATGATCTCTAATTTACGTCTAGATTTGGGTGGCCTGCCAAAACATATAGCCCGCCAAGACGATCAGCAGGGTACGAAATGCGATCGCAACCACTAGATCCGGCAAGCGCGGTAAGCAGCGGGCACTGATTTGGACACCTACGACACCGCCCAAGCCCAAGAGCAGTCCAGCTATACCCTGCACCTGTCCTGCCCAGGCGTGCCCCGCCACCGCAGAGGCCGCCGTGATTACAATCACCCCCAAACTGGTTTGGATCGCAGGCTTAATTGGCTGTGCCAGCAACACCATTTGCAGGGGCACCATAATCACGCCACCCCCCACCCCAAAAAAGCCTGCCATCAAGCCCGCCAGCCCCCCTGTCAACCCACAGGCCAATCCATAGGGGAGCGACAACCCAGAGGACTGAGGCTGGTACCCCAACCGCTGTCGCCAGGACACCAGATAGACACTGATGCCTAACAACAGCCCAAAGCCCACGAGCAAAACATAAGCGGGGACTTGCCGTGCCTCATAGGCACCCAGTTGCGCTGCCAAAATCGCTGGCAGCCCCAAGCTGACGACCGAGCGAAAACGCAAAAAGCCCATGCGCCAGTTTTGCCAACTCCCAGCGCCAGCAGTGATTAAAATAGCCAAGCTACTCGTAGCAACCGCCTGCACAGGGCTGAACTGAAGCGTTACCAGGAGAGGAACTAAGAGGGTGCCCCCCCCAATGCCCAGGAATCCCGCTAAAATTCCTGAGGCGAGCCCTCCACCCACATATATCCAGACCGAGATCACCGCACCAATCCTGAGCAAAAGCCAAGATACATATCGTACCTCCAAGCCCAATTAGAAAGTATGACATGTCCACACCGCATCCTGATTTTAGGGGGAACCACAGAAGCTACGGCTCTAGTACGCCAGTTGCATTCGCTGTCTACTGTTGAAGTGATCACCTCCTTGGCGGGGCGCACCCAAACACCGAGAGCCTTGCCGGGAATTGTGCGGGTGGGCGGATTTGGTGGGGTAGATGGGCTGGTTGCTTACTTGTGCGATCGCGCCATTGACATCCTGATCGATGCCACCCATCCCTTCGCCGCTCAAATCTCGCACCATGCCTCCACAGCAGCCACCCAGGTGGGCATTCCCCATCTGATTCTTTGCCGCCCCCCCTGGCCAAAACAGGCTCAAGATCACTGGATTGAAGTGGCCAGCCACCCAGAAGCTGCCCACAGACTCGTGGCCTTAGGACAGCGAATCTTTCTCACCATTGGTCGCCAGGAATTAGCAGCCTTTGCCTCTGTGCAGCAGTGCTGGTTCCTAATGCGGATGATTGATTTCCCCAGTGCTGAGGTGCAACTGCCCCCTGGTAAAGTCTTGCTGCAACGAGGGCCCTTTACCCTGGCTCAGGAGTGTGAGCTGCTCAAAACCTATGCCATCCAAGCCCTGGTCAGCAAAAATAGCGGGGGTGAAGCAACCTATGCCAAGATTCAGGCCGCCCGTGAGTTGGGCTTGCCCGTGGTGATGGTGCAGCGCCCCACCTTGCCGACTGAAGCGCAAGTCAGTCATCCAACCCAGGCAATTCAATGGATTCAGGCTATTCTTAGCAAGATGCCCTCCCGAGCGGTTTATCCAAATTCAGTTTCTCCAGATCATGTAGGCTGAGATTAAGAGGACTGCTCAGTGAAAGAGTTGCCACTTCATGGGAGTTTTAACGACTACAGCATAATTTTATGATTCCATCCTGGCTCGTGATTGGGGGCGTCACCTTGGGAGTTGCCCTGTTGGGCAGTCGGCTCCAAAATAGCCGTGACCTACGTTGGTTTATGCGGCTGCGTCGTCCCCGTTGGCTGACCTTTGAGGGGTTGATTCCAGTAATCTGGATCGGTGTATTTATCTGTGGAGCTGGGTCTGCGGTGCTAGTTTGGGAGGCTAGCCGCAGTTGGGGCTTGATGATTGGGTATTTACTGCTAGAGCTATTGGTGTTGGCTTATACGCCAGTGATGTCTAAGTTGCGGAGCCTGCGCTTGGGGACTTGGATCGGAGCCCTAGGGTTTGGCGTTGGCTGTGTGCTAGCAGCTCAGGTGTGGTTCGTGTCGGTACCGGCCTTTGGGCTGCTGGGTCCTTATTTGCTCTGGAGTCCCGTTGGGACGTTTGTCACCTGGCAGATGATGCAGATCAATAGTCTGGATGTGTAAAAAAAGCCTCTCCCGTACTCGCGCCAGTGATCTGTCCAGATCATCCAGGAATAGGGGAGGGAGAGGCGATGGCTCAGCGAGAGCTAGCTCTCGCTTCCCGGAGGCGGGTCAGTTGGGGGTTGGTATCCGGTAAGGGAGCGGCAAAACAGAGAATTTTTTCCATGAGTCGAGGGGCAATGCGATCGCACCACACTGCCAGATGACTTTGCCAACCCACCAAAATTTCTGCGGTTCCGCGCCTCAACCCTGCAACTAGAGATTGAGCGACCCGCTGGGGTGTGGTCGGAATGATCCAGCGAAACCAGTCCAGCCGATTCGTCATGTCGGTCTCCGTCAGCGAAGGCAAGAGAGACACCACCTTAATATTGTGAGGTGCCAACTCCCCGCGCAGGGCTTGGGTAAACCCAACAATGGCATACTTGGTTGCCGAATAGGTGGCCATGGTTGGAGCCGCCAGTTTTCCCATCAAGCTGGATACGTTAATAATAGTGCCCTCTTGCTGAGCCACCATCCGTCGTGCCACCAGCCGAGTAATTGTGTACATCCCCAGCAAATTCGTATTGATCTCTGCCTCGACTTGAGCGGGGCGAGAGGCCAAAAAGACCGACTGGTGAGCCACCCCCGCACAGTTGACCAAAATATGGATCGGACCGTAGTCACGCCAGGCTTTAGCAACAGCAATGTTAATCGCCACAGGCTCAGCTAGATCAAGGGGAAAGAGCGTGACTTTAGCCCCTAGTGCTTCTGCCTCCGTAGCCACTTCTGTAAGCCGCTGATGATTGCGCGACACCAAAAGTAAGCGTTTGATCCCTTGCTGGGCAAATTCAATTGCGATCGCTCGACCAATCCCTCGAGAAGCACCCGTAATCAGAGCCGTTTTTCCTTGAATATTCACCATAAAACCTCCTGTTTTGAGGTCTCGGCTGCCGATCGTGCAGGGGAGCTTGAAAAGCCCTGGTATCAGCAGATCAAGACCACGCCCGTCAAGCCAAGGGGCTGACGTTTCTGTCAATAAATTCAGGATTTACAACCTTGCCCCAAACCGGGGACAAAGCCATTTACATACCCGCTCCAAGGAAGCAAATGTTTCAGAATAGAGAGGAATCTCCCTCAGATTGTTGATCCTGAATCGTCCTGAAAAAACTCAATTACAAAAAACTAGATCTGTTGTCGATGGACTACAGGTGGCGGAAGTTGATCAGACTCCGGCAATTAGTCCCAGAAAAGCAAAACTGAACAACGCTCAACCCAAAGGCTGAGAATGGAATAGAACATGCGAGATTAGGTTTGCCATAACCTAGGCACCTCCTGGCAACATCCTGAACTAGCCAATGGGGAGTAGCAGTGTACGGATAGTCAGCATGGATAAAACCTCCTGAAAGCATGCTCCAAAACGAACACATCCACACCCTAGCAACAAGATCAATAACCCGCAATATTTTTTAATAAAGCTATCAGAGCGTTACATTCGGCAATCTTTATCTCAGATTTAGAGACTGGGGTGAAGGGCAGTGACCTCGCTTCCGACAGGACGAATTCTCCCTATTAGATAGAGTTTAAGTCCTATATGTAGACCCCAGACTAGCCGCAGTGAGAGTCTTGAGAAATATGAGAGATGGTTTGCCTGGATGAGAGCGTCATACCTACAATCATGCTGCCGACCTGAGCGCACCGTAAAATCTGAGTAGGTTGAAAGTTGAACCGCCTATCCTGGCAAAGTCAACTTCATGGCTGGCATCAGCCAGAAAATAAGGTCTAAACGCGGGGATCGGCATCATGAATCTTTTAGAGCAATGGGGTTGGCGTTGGTCAAGCATCGAAAAGTATCCCGATTACGTGGCTTACCAGCAACGGGTGAACAAATTTATCCCTGGAATTTGGTAAACCTGTTGTCCTACCCCCCATCAGATCGGCAAAAGCCCGAAGCTGAGGCCCACACCGTTGAGGAAGCAGAACGCGAGACAGCCTAGGCCAGAATTGAAGCTGCCTTGTGCATAGCGGCTTCTTGAATGGCGTTTCTAGCCCAGTGATCGGCAGCCAAAATATCCTCTAGGGTAGGGTGCTGAGAATTTTGGCGGTCAAAGCGATCGCACACCGCCTCAATCAAGCGGGGAATCTCTAAAAACTGAATTTGCTCCTCTAAGAATAGAGCCACAGCAGCTTCATTGGCAGCATTGAGTACAGCGGGCATCGCGCCCCCCGCCCGTCCGGCAGCATAGGCCAATTGCATACAGGGGTATTTAGCATGGTCCGGGGCTTTGAAGGTAAGATCCCCAGCCTTAACCAAATCCAGGCAATCCCAGTCAGTATAGATCCGCTCTGGCCAAGAGAGCGCATACAGGAGCGGCAAGCGCATGTCCGGCCAACCCAGTTGTGCTAAGACTGAGGTATCTTGCAGCTCAATGAGAGAGTGAATAATGCTTTGGGGGTGGATAACAATATCAATGTTGTCGTAATCCATGCCAAATAAATAGTGGGCTTCGATCACCTCTAGCCCCTTATTCATGAGGGTGGCGGAGTCGATGGTGATTTTGCGCCCCATCGACCAGTTGGGATGCTTCAAGGCATCGGCGACGGTGACAGCGGCCAACTGATCGACGGGCCAGTCTCGAAATGCCCCTCCGGAGGCGGTCAACAAAATTCGACGCAATCCCCCACCGGGCACTCCTTGCAGACATTGAAAAATGGCAGAATGCTCTGAGTCCGCAGGGAGCAACTTCACCCCATGCTTTTCTACTAGGGGCAGCACCACTGGCCCCCCCGCAATCAGGGTTTCTTTATTGGCTAGGGCAATGTCTTTGCCAGCTTCGATGGCAGCCAGGGTGGGTAGTAGCCCCGCACAACCCACAATGCCCGTCACTACAACTTCAGCATTTCCGTAAGCTGCCACTTCGACAACCCCACCTTGACCCGCCACGAGTTGGGGAGAGACCTCAAGATCGGCAATGGCAGCCTGCAAATCAGGCAACTGTTGTTCATCGGCAATGGCCACGATTTGGGGTCGAAATTGCCGGATTTGCTTTATCAACAGAGATAGATTTCGTCCAGCGGCCAACCCCACAATTTGGAACTGATCGGGATACTGGCTGACAATATCCAGGGTTTGGGTGCCAATCGAACCAGTGGAGCCGAGGAGCGTAATCGCTTTCACGGGAATCTACTCTGTGTAAAATTACCCCCCCATCTTACGGTGTTAGCAGCACTCTAAGTCATTGAGGGGATTCTACTTCTAAATGAGTTCCGACCAAGCAAGCATTCATGAGATCAGCGCCATGGAGATCAGCCCCTTCCAACACTGCGCACAAAAAATTTGCCCCCTGGCAAGATGCCCCTGCCAGATTTGCCCCTCTAAGGTCGGCCTCTTCTAGGTTGGCGTCTGTGAGAATCGCGCCCTGCAAATTCCCATGACTCAGGTCAGCTCCCCGTAAATTCGCATTGCTGAGATTTGCGCCCCGCAGGTCAGTCTGCCGCAGATCAACCCCCTGAAAATTCACCCCCATTAAATTGGCACCGACTAGAGAGGCTCCGGCAAAATTGGCTCGACTAGGATTTGCCCCCATCAGGTTGGCTCCTCGCAAGTTTGCCCCCCGTAAATCAGCTTCGACCAAGTTGGCTTGCATCAGGTTTGCCCCCCAAAGGTTGGCTCGTACATCTGCGGCGGTTAGCTGTGCCCCCATCAAGTTGGCGCCATCTAAGCAAGCCCGCTCTAAGTTGGCTGCTGTCAAGTCTGTGCCCACCAGTTTGGCTCCTGCAAGATTAGCCCCCCTGAGGTTGGCTCCCCTCAAGTCTTCGTCTTCAAGCACGACCCCTGCTAGCGCTTTGAGGTTTCCGGCTCGAATTTCATCTTGCTTCATTCGGGTTCATCTCCAGACCATAGGGTTCCACAAACACTCTCAATCTCATCCCAGTCCAGAGGTGGAGTTTTGCCTGTGGGCAAACGACAGATCCCAAGCTGGACTGGGTATAGACCGATAACGTTATTATCGATATTTTCTGGACGGAACACTAGTTCACCCTAGAGAGTTGATTTCGGCCACTGCTGTGGTCATAGCCCCAAAGGGAGTCTGGAGAATTTGCTTGGGAACGATTAGCTGTCCCTGATGGGTTGCCAGTAAACAGGCGGCTTCTGCCACACTTGGTGTGCCCATAGCGGTCGCCACTCGGCGACTGCTATGGGGCACCGATACCGTCTTGAGCTGTGGGGCACTAAAGCTCAAAAGCTGCCACTGCTGCTGTTGGCAGAGATTGACTAAGCTAGGCTCACAGGTTTTATGAGCCAATGTAGCGATGCCTGCGATCGCATCCCAATCCAGGGCATAGACCCGAAAGACCTGCTGTACACCTTGTAAGAGCGCAGTTGCGGGCATCCCTTTTTGAAAGCCTAGCCCGACCCACAGTGCCCGTGACGGCATCCGCTAAATGCCTCGGGTCATTTGCTGGTGATAGGCCACATCCAAGCCACAGCTTCGGGGATCTGGGTTGACATCACAGGCATTGCCTGGGCCGTTACGAATTTCGCGATCAAGAGCGGCCAGTCGATCTGCGGTGGCGGGGTGAGTGCTCAAAAAGGTAGGGGTACGACTACCTGCCTGCAATAGTTTCTGCATAAAGCCCGTCATGCCTGACCTGGCATAGTTAGCAGAGCGGAGCAATCGCAGCCCGACCGCATCCGCTTCAAACTCATCACTGCGGCTTTGGGGTCGATTAATGAGCAAATCAATCCCCAGGCTAGCCACCTGATTGCGGTTGAGACCCGCTGCCGAAGCAACCCCCTGAGCCAAAGCTGCCTGTCGAATTTGCTTGATCAAGTGACGCTCTTCAATATGACCAATTTCATGCCCCACGACGCTGGCCAATTCGGCCTCATTACTCGCTGCTCGAATCAGACCCGTCGTGAAATACACATGCCCCCCTGCCGTTGCATAGGCATTCACCTGGGGGTTGCGGACTACAAAAAGGCGATAGGGAATGCGGCGTTGGCCACCAGACTCTAACAGACGACGGCCAATATCTGTGACATAGCGATTGACATCCGCACCCCGTTCAAGCTGTGTGCCGCGACTGAGCAGATTTTGGTGCATCTGCTCCCCAAGCGCCACCTCTTGGCGATCGGAGATATTAGAAAGCTGAATCACTTGTAGCCCCTGAAAGAGCAACTGTTGCCAGGGAAACGCCTGGGCCACCTTTACCGGTGAACTGGCCATCACGCTCACCGCAGTGACAAGGGCAAGAACGCCACACATCAATCGCTGCCGCCAGACCTTGCGAAAGAAGTGTCTGCGGGTTGGGGAGGCTGGGGGAGACAGTTTGGCAGTCATAGTTTAGGTTGGGGGAGCTACTGAACTGAAGGACGAGATTTGCACCCTCCAAGTTTCCATTCCACTTGTTTTTAGCTTACAGTTTTAGAGTTGTTGGCGGTGTTTACACCATGGCGTTACTAGATGCTCGGGGTCGTCTATTTGGCAAAATCAACCTCTTTGATATTGGCGCAGTGTTGATTATGCTCATGGTCATTGCAGGATTTTTGGTAACCCCCAGCCCCTCTGGCACCTCTCTGGCTCAGGTTGGCGTTACTACCCAGCCTGTAGAAGTAGATGTGTTAGTCATGGGTCTCAGCAGTCGCAGCCCAGACTTACTCAAGGCTGGAGAGAAGACCAATTTCATTATCCGCAACCAACCCTACGGCCAGGTCGATATTACTCGGGTTGATGCCTTACCCAGAACGGTCACAGCCTCTCAACCAGATGGCTCCGTTAAAGCCCTAGATGATCCCAGGCCAGAAATGCAGTTTTCCCGGAACTTTTTGCTCACCCTGGAAGGTCGAGGTCAGCTTATTGGCGATGAGCCTGTGCTGGGCAATATCAAAATCAAAGTTGGAACCCCTGTTGATTTAGAGGGAAAGCGCTATAGCTTTCGCGCCAGTGTGATTGATGTGCGGGTTGGAAATTAGGGATCCGGTGTCAGTTCTGCCGTCCTGAATTCTACGGAGAGTCTGGTTAAGTTGGGTCAAATTTCCGCAATTTCACCCAGACTGATTTCCGTGCATCTACGCATGTGTTTTGAGGGAAGCAGTACAAGAATAGATATAGAAAGTGAAATCGCTCAAACCCAGGTAAGAAACAATGTTTGAAGCATCCTCCACCGCCCTATTCCTAGTCCTGATAGCCGTTGAGTCCCTTGCTGCGCTGGGTCTGAGCACCTATTTAATGGCTGACTCTCAAAAACGCAAAGCCTAGGGCATCAAAAAATTGACCCCTTAAAACAGTCTTCCTACCTACAACAAGAGTGGCACGCCCCATAGAGCAGTGCCACTTTTTCTTGTCCGCACATTCTGCTACCCTTCGGGCACAATTTGCTGAGGCAATAGTTCCGGCAAAGCTTGAACCCCTAATGAGGCTTGGTTTTGATGCAGCACCATTGTAGTGCTGATATTGGGTTCAAAGCCAATACGTTCGTAAAAGCTCTGCTGATGAGTCGTCATTAAATAGACGCGTTCGACTCGATTCACCTGAGGATGCGCCAAGACGGTCTGGACTAACTGGCGACCCAACCCGGCACCGCGATAGTCGGGGTGAATAATCACATCCCAAATGGTGGCTCGATACACGCTATCGGAAGTAGCCCGGGCAAAGCCAATCAGTTGGGACTGATTCCAAACGCTGATCACAGGACAGCTATGTGCGATCGCAGCCGCCAGATCCTCTATCCGTCGTTCCGGAGCCCAAAACGCCGAAACTTGAAACAGTTGTTGAAGTTGATGTAGGTGTTCTGGCGTAGGCAGAGCTGGGGGGGTCGGAGATAACCCCTCACAAAACACAATTTGGCGATGATCCATATTGACTTGATGCTTACAGAGCAGAGTAGACAGTTGTTTTAAGGAGGAGAGGGCAGATAGATTTGACCTATAACTGTGCTGCCAGGAGAGCCGATTGCTTTTAGAGTGCCCGCAGTTGGCTGCGTTGAACCACTGCTGTTACACACTAGGGCATAGGTCTCAAGGTGCTCGTTAGAATAGATGGGAGGGTACAGTAAATTTAGAACATTTTCTCAAACGTCTCTTTATTTTACCCTTCTCAACATTTTAGGGTCGAAGAATTACACTTCATTGCAATCCCAAGGGAGTGTGACCCTGCGATGTTACCTTTTGAAATGTTGATTCACGACGCACTTACGGGAAGGAGAACGTTTTGCAGCTAGAGTCACAGCCGATTTCAACAAATTCCCTGCGGGAAGATCTGAGTGATTACGTCGCTCACCTTCAGCTCCACATGACCTTACAAGCCCGCAACCTGGTTCCGACCCTCACCCATGCAGTCGATAGCCGCCAAGAATTGTTGCAGCAGACTCAGGCCACATTTGAAAAACATGTTTCACGCCAGACCTATGTGAATGTTCCTCAGGGATAGCCCTAGCTGGGCTTGTGGAAAGGAAGCACATCGTAAGCGGCTGTCTTTAAAGTTTTCCCATGCCCTAAATTCGCCCCCCAACCCCCCATTCTGGGGGCTTTGATCACGTTTAAGTCCCCCAGAATGGGGGATTTAGAGGGCGGGTGCAAGGCGTTAGAAACTTTTCAAACCGTCTCTAAGCCCTAGTAGACAAGGGCTTTAGAACCTAGAATGTAACTGCACCAGAGAGAGAACCGCCCGATTGATTCCTCTTCTGTCTCGCCTGACCTTGCTCTGAGCAGAACAGGCTAACGTAACCGTGGGATGCCGTATTTTCTTGGACTAGACTTTGGCACCTCTGGTGCCCGAGCCATTGCCATTGATTCAGATCATCAGATCTGTTGTGAAATCGCGATTCCCTTTCCAGTAGTGCCCGTTGAGCAACAGCCAACACTCTGGAAGCGGACTTTGTTTTCGCTCATTTCTCAGGTTCCAGCCTCGATCCGCTCTCACCTCAACGCGCTTGCCATTGATGGCACCTCATCTACGGTTTTAATCTGCGATCGCCAGGGACAACCGTTGCATCCTCCCCTGATGTACAACGATGCCATTGGTGCAACACCACAGCTCAATCAGCTTGGCACGATTGCTCAGCAGATTCTCCAGATTGCCCCAACTGGGCATTGCGTTCATAGCAGCAGCTCCAGTCTGGCCAAACTGCTTTGGCTCAGTCAGCAAGTTGACTTATCCTTGGCTCAAGCCTTTGTGCACCAGGCCGACTGGCTAGGATTTTGGCTCCACGGACATCTAGGTGTCAGCGACTACCACAACAGCCTCAAGCTAGGCTATGACCCTGCCCTTCAAGACTACCCTGTTTGGTTTGATCACCCCACCCTCAACCCTTTACAGCGGTTGCTCCCCCAGGTAGTTGCACCCGGCACAAGGATAGGACACCCCACCCCAGACATTTCAGCCGCCCTAGGACTCCCCCCCACCTGTGCTTTGTGTGCTGGCACCACCGACAGCATTGCCGCTTTTTTGGCTAGTGGAGCTAGTCGTCCCGGTGAAGCGGTCACCTCACTCGGCTCGACCCTAGTGATTAAACTCCTCAGCCAACAAAGAATTGATCAAGCCGAATATGGCATCTATAGTCATCGCCTTGGCAACCACTGGCTTGTTGGAGGTGCCTCTAACACAGGGGGAGCGGTCTTGGCTGAGTATTTTTCCCCAGCCGAATTGCAGGCATTCAGTGCCTTAATTAACCCGCATCAGCCCAGCCCTTGGCACTATTACCCCTTGCTCAAGCCTGGAGAGCGTTTTCCCATCAATGATCCCCACTTGATGCCCTGTTTGACCCCGCGACCGGACGACCCCGTGGCCTTTCTCCATGGCTTGCTAGAAAGCATAGCCGGTATCGAAGCCCTGGGCTATGCCCGTTTAGTTGAGCTGGGTGCGACCCCACCCAGCCAAATCTATACCGCAGGGGGGGGTGCTCAAAATCAGACTTGGGAAATCATTCGCCATCGCCACCTAGGGGTTCCCCTCTTACGCCCTCAATTCCCACAGGCAGCCTACGGAACCGCATTACTCGCTCTGCAACAGACAGCAATCTCAGAGCTTGTTTGAGAAGTTGCTTAGACCTTGAACCCGTCCCCTAAATCCCCCATTCTGGGGGACTTTGATGATCTGATTCCCCCCAGAATTGGGGGGCTAGGGGGGCGAATGCAGCATTGTGGGTTCGACTCAAAGATGTATGTACACCGTAGCCCCAGAATGGGAGGGTGAATGCAACATTTTGAGCTCGATTTAGAGATGTAACGTGAGTTCGACGACTTATCCGCCCTCACCCCAACCCCTCTCCCAATCCTGGGAGAGGGGCTAAAACCTTGAATTTGTGCTCTGTTCCCCCTCTCCCAATGTTGGGAGAGGGGGCTAGGGGGTGAGGGCAGACGAGAGCTGTCAAACTGCGACCCGAGAACCCCAGGCAGAAGCAGGGATTGTCGAGTCGCAGGTGGAGCGGCTAGACCGGCTCAGGTGCCAATCATGCCCCCATCATTTTTGGTAATGACCACTGTTGCAGAGCGAGGATACATTGCCGGATTCTTGTCCGGCCAGCGAGAGTTAATCTGGCCCGCTGCAAATTCATCCTCTGTCACGGTTGCCCCTGGGTGCTGGACATTGATGAACATTGTCCGCTGATCCGGTGTGGTCACCACCCCAGTAATTTCCTGGCCGATGGGTCCTGTCAAGAAGCGACGAATTTGCCCCGAGCGTGGATCAGCCGCCAGCATTTGGTTATTCCCAAAGGGCTTAAAGTCACCCTGATTCATGACGCTTTCGCTGATGTCAGTCTGGATCCAGAGGCGGCTGTCAGCATCAAACCAGAGGCCATCTGGGCAGCAAAAAATACTCTCATCATTGAGAGACTGCCCCGACAGCTTACGGCTGTCGTCTTCTGGCCCTGCCAGGACAAAGAGATCCCAGTTAAAGGCTGTTGCTGCCTTATTTCCGGCTTCTTGCCAACGGATGATATGACCCCAGGCGTTCTTGGCGCGAGGATTGGCGGCATCCACCTGGGCGTCTTCTCGACGGGTATTGTTGGTAAGGGTGAAATAGACCTGGCCAGTGCTGGGGTCAATGGCACCCCACTCCGGACGATCCATTTTGGTCGCACCGACAAAATCTGCTGCTGTGCGGGTATTCACCAAGACATCCCCTTGATCTCGGAAGCCATTGGCTGGGGTCAGACCGTTTTCGCCAAATTTCAGTGCCAGCCATTCCCCCGAGCCATCTTCGTTGAATTTAGCCACGTAGAGGGTGCCGTTGTCGAGGAGACTCCCGCTTGCTGAAGCCTGACGATAGGGTTGGGCTGAAACGTACTTATAAATGTACTCAAAGCGGGCATCGTCACCAGAGTAGCAGACCACAGGCTGGCCTTCGACGGGAGTGTGGAAGACAACGCCTTCATGGGCGAAGCGACCCAGTGCTGTTCGCTTCACCGGAGTGCTATTGGGGCTAAAGGGATCAATTTCAACGACCCAGCCAAAGGTGTTAGGCTCGTTGCGATAGTCTTGGGTGGCGCTTGCCGCCTTAGAAGAAACATCGAAACGGATATATTCATCTGCCCCATTATCGGCCAACTCCCAAGCATAGCGGGAGGTGTCGTCTGTAGAAACCCCATAGCGGGAATGCTCCCTAGGCAGTTCAGCAGAGTCACCATTGCGGAAATAACGTGCCCAGTTTTCCTCACAGGTGAGATAGGTGTTCCAAGGGGTGACGCCATGGGCGCAGTTGTTGATGGTGCCGCGAGTACGGGTGCCATCAGGGCTATATTTGGTCTTCACCAGATCGCTACCCCGGACGGGGCCACTGAGTTCCATGGGGGTTCCAGCGGTGACCCGGCGGTTGCGGGCGTCACGCGCCACCGCCCATGTTCCATTAGCCTGTTGCCGAATGCGGGTGATGGTGACACCATGACCGTTGATTTCTTTCAGCACCTGATCGGCCTCACGCTTGCCATCGGGCTTCATCGGGACGGTGCCTGCATTGAGGGCACTTCCAACAGCTGCTTTGTGCATGTAGCGGGGCTCAATGTATTCGTGATTGACCACTAGGAGGCCGTCATTTGAACTGCCTTCGTAGGGTAAGCGGCCTTCAATGGGGAAAAAGTGCATGCCATCATGGTGAGAACCAACCTGCATCCCTTGCTCAGCACCCGTATTTTCGACCTTGTAGGCGGGATAGTTGCCGGTGATGGGTTCCCCCCAAGGAATCAACGTTCGGGCTGTATAGCCTTCTGGGACAACAATTGTGTCAGCCTCGCTCACGGGAATGGGGTTAAAGCCCAGCTTTGGATTGCCCGTGGCGGCACTGGCGGAGTCAGCCAGGAAGCTGGCAACATGGGGGCGACTAAACATCACAGCTACGGCTGTGGCAAGACCTCCGCGCATCACTTGACGGCGTTGCAGTCGGGTACTCAAGATACGGCCAAAATCGGGATTGTGGGAATGGTTGCAAATGGGTTCATCGTCAATGTCCCAATTATTTTTATGGGGTGGAGATTGGCGATGCTTGGGTTCGTTACTCACAATTAATGTGCTCCTCAAGTCCAGTTTCGGCAGTAGATAACGCTACTGATGCTACGACTCGAAGATTATGAAAAATACAAGAGAGGATTAAGACGAGCTTTTCAAAATTTTGAAATGTTGACGGGCGCTGGGTTATGGAGGAAGACGTTATGTTTTGAGTTTTTTCCTATTTTGTACCTCGCCTCTAATCAGCGCCAATCACTCGCCAAAATCAATACGCCAGATGCTAGTGGCCAACTCACCCAGGTGCTTCTGCCGGGTCTCAATTTTTTGCTCGTCCCAGGTGTCGTAGCGTTCAGCAATGGCTTGGGTAATCTGAAAGTCGCTGTCCGCGTAGACGGCTCGCTTGGCTGTATAGCTACGATTGCCCAAATCTTGATTGCGGGCGGTCTCTAGGGGAGTCATGTTGCCTAGGCGGTAGATGAGTCGGTTCTGTTTGGCTTCTTCGATATAAGCCCAATCCTCAGAGGGGTGCTCGGGCAAGATGTGCTCTAGGTTATAGGTGGTGCTTTCAAAGTCAAAGTCTTGACCCGATCGCTGCTTTTCCATGGCAAACAAGATATAGCGGACAATCTTCTTATTGCGGCTGTTGGTGGTGCGTAGCTCTTTCTCGGCAAAGGCTCCTTTGAACTGCTGATCGTCTGGGTAGACCTGCCGCAGTGCCTCGCGCACCTGCTGATGGGTGGAGTAAGTTCCGTCAGAGACTTTCCAGGCGATTTCGTTGTAGAGGGTTTCTTGTTCGTGGGTGGGCAGGTTACAGATAACGTTGTACCGCAGTGAGATCACGGCTATGGCACGTAGAATTCGGGTAAAAGACCGTCGTTCGGCCTGAAAGAACTGCTGGTAACAGGCCAGCAGCATGGCCAGGGGCTGACGGACGCCAAACATCATCAACTGCTTGAGGGCTTCGCGCTCGTCGGGGTTCCAGCGGTCGTCTTGGGCATCCCGGAGAGCCGCGTAGATGTCGGCACAGTAATCGAGATCGCGCACCAGGGTAAAGGCTCCCTCGCGGCTGGTGATATTACGGCGAATGGCTTTGAAGAGGTCGGTCTTGCGAACGAGTTTATGGCGACTGTTCCAAAACACCCGCAGGAACTCTGGGAAGCTCTCGCTGCCCAAAAGTCCCACAATGCGCTCCCATAAGGCTTCTAGAGCCTGAACTTCGGTTTCGTGGGTGTTGTCGGTGCTGATCAAGGAGAACAGGTAGTTTTTGAGCAGATCGGTGGCGGAAAGGCGAACGCCTCGGGCATTGAGGGTTTCAAAGACTTTGAAGGCATTGAGTTCGTCGGTGACGGTGATGACGGTAAAGAACAACTTATCGACCAGGGCATCGATAAAGGCGGCAAAGTTTTTGCCGCTGTCGGGCTGGTTGCCCAGGCGGCTTTTGAGGCGATCTTTGAACCAGTTAAAGGCTTTACGGAGCTGGTGCTCGGAGGCGTTGAGACCCCGCTGGGGAATGCGCTCTAGGGGCACCAGGTAGGTCTGGTAGAAGCGATTGTTGTGGCGATTTAGCGCTAGCTTGGACTGCGGCACTAGGCTGACCGGATCCACAAAGCCAATGTAGCTGTTCTGAAGCTGGTCTTTGCGACGGCGGTTATCGGCAGCATCTAACCCAGCCGCTACCAGATCGTTCAGGTAAGACAGGCCCGCTAGCACCAAAATGCTGAGGGTGGTGAGGCGCTGCTGCCCGTCGATGATGTCGAAGCGCTTGCTGTCAGAAGATTGCAGCACCAGATAGCCCATGTAGTGAGCCGGTTCGCCGTCGGATTCAAACAGGGCGGTGATGTCTTGCCAGAGGTCGTCCCATTCGTCTTGGCTCCAGGAGTAATCGCGTTGAAAGGGGGGCACATGGTAGGTGAGCCCATTGCCGAGGAGCTGACGAAAAGTGGCATTGGTGGTGTTGAAGTTGAGAGTGGCCATGGCTCTATTATGGGGATCAAGCTCAAGCCCATCCCTGTGCGCCTTACAAATTTGGGATAGTTGGCTTTGACACCCTTGTCGAGGTCACTTCGCAGCAGAACAATCGTCAATGGATCGCCGCGACATCCGAGCTGGAAGAATTACTCAGCCTCTTCCCCAGCCAGACGGCGGCGTTCACTGAGCTTGAGCAGGATTTCTGCATGAACTTCGCGGGTGATGGGATAAAAGTAGGCTAGCACCAGACCACAAATAAGAAATAGGGTGGGAAGCGGACCAATGGCTAGCCGAATAGCTAGGAGGGCAGAATCGGGCTGAACGGGGGCGGGTTGTCCGGCTGTACTCTCGATGTAACCGGCCCAGCCCAGGGCTTGACCCACCAGGAAGATGCCGAGGGCAAGGCCAATTTTTTGCAGGAGCACCATGAAGCTATAAAAGACGCCCTCTCGTCGTTCACCTGTGTTGAGTTCATCTAAGTCCACTACGTCAGGGATCATTGACCAGGGAATGAGGTAGGCGGTGGAAACGCCAAACCCTGCTAACACGGCCAGGAAGTAAAGGAGTGCGACTTGATCGGGCTGGACAAAGAAGAGTCCTGCTTGGACGCCAATCCACAAAATCATGCCGATGTAGTAAACGGTTTTTTTGCCGACCCGCCGACTCAGGGCGCTCCAAGGAAATAGCATAATCAGCGCGGTGCCCTGAACGGTTAAGGCCACTTGAGCCATGGCAGTGCTGGGTAAGTTCATCCAGGTGGCAATAAAAAAGGGAATGATCGCGGCGGTCAATTGCACCGATAGCCAAGAAAATAGGTAAATGCCAATGACATAGAGAAAGGGTCGATTCCTAAAGGCAACCCGGAGTTGTTCGCGGAAGGGCATGGTGGCAGTAGGGGTTTTGGCGCGGCGGCGGGTCTCAAAGGCAAGGGCGCGATCGCGCACCCCCCAAACGCAGACAAACACCGGCAGCACTGCCAGCACCGCACAAATGCCCCCCAAAACCAAATACTGTTGTGCCTCAGGCCCAGGCAACTGCGCAAAGATCACCTGGGCCAAAATCAGCGATAGCAGAGCCCCTCCCAGGGAAAACGCAAAGCGAAAGCTATTTAAACTCGTGCGTTCGTCATAGTCTTGGGTAAGTTCTGGGGTCATGGCTGCATAGGGCAAGTTGACCACCGTGTAAAAAATGTGGAACAACAACGCCAGAACCACGTAATAGCTAAATAACGCCCACTTATCCAGAGGGGGCACCACCCACATCAGGAAAAAACTAATCCCCAAAGGAATGGCACCCAAAACCATCCAAGGCAGTCTGCGGCCCCAACGGCTGCGGGTGCGATCGCTGAGCATTCCCACCATCGGATCATTAATCGCATCCCAGACTTTGCCCACCATCACCACACTACCCGCCAGTCCAGCGCCCAAACCCGCCACATTCGTCAAGAAAATCAAGAAAAACCACACCAACAAGTTAGCCGTGATTGCGGTGCCCATATCTCCAGCGCCAAAGGCCAGCTTAGTAGCAAAGTTGAGCTTCTCAGACTTGGGAGACGCAGATGGCGTCATGGAATCGCTCCTCTGAATAGTCAATGTAGAGTCAAGCTTACTCGGAAATTGGGTAAGACTGTGCAGATGCCAATCCAAATGAGGGGATGCTAAAGAGCGCGCTAGAGAAGTTGACAGAGCAACTAGTAGGACTCCAGACTAGGCTGTCCTCAGTCTTCCCGTGCGATACTGTAAAGACTATGAGCGAATCCTACAAAGTGATTAGCGAGAACCGTCAAGCGCGGTTCCTGTACGAAATTCTGGAAACCTACGAAGCCGGCCTGGAACTGACCGGCACAGAGGTCAAGGCGATTCGGGCTGGCAAAGTCAACCTGAGGGATGGCTTTGCCCGGATTCGCAACGGAGAAGCCTGGCTCATGAATGTGCATATCTCCCCCCTGAGTACCGTCAGTCAAGTGTTTAATCATGAGCCCCGTCGCCATCGTAAATTGCTGCTGCACAAGCGCGAAATTCGCAAACTCATTGGCCAGACTGAGCAAAAGGGGTTGACCTTAGTGCCCCTAAAAATGTATCTCAAAAATGGCTTAATTAAGGTCGTCATCGCCCTAGGGCGCGGCAAGAAACTACACGATAAGCGGGAAGACCTCAAACGCAAGCAAGACAACCGCGAAATGGCACGTGCCCTCAAACATAGCGTCCAGTAACGAGCATCCACAGGCTCAACCGCACAGGCAAGGCGTCCAGGGCTGGTAAACCACAGAGCAAAAACAGTGACCCAAACCAAAGGTGCCCAAATGTTGCAGGTTCAGCAGGTTGCTCAATCCCTGGGCATTAATCCCCAAACCATTTATTTTTATGAGCGGATTGGTTTAATTCCCTCTCCGCCTCGCAGTCCTGCTGGCTATCGCTTGTTTCAACCCCAGGATGTAGAGCGCCTAGCCCTGATTGGTCGCGCCAAGACCCTGGGATTAACCCTAGAAGAAATTCGCGAGATTCTCACTCTGCAAGCCGATCAATCCCTCACCTGCCAAGAAATTCACGATCGGTTGCTGGCCAAAGTGCAGAAAATTGATGCCACCATTGCCCAATTACAGGCTTTGAAAGCAGAACTGCTGCCCCTAGTGCATCGCTGCGAAGACATCGTTAGTGCCCAACGCCCCGATGCAGAATGCGGGGTGCTGAGTCTACCCCCTCCGCCTCAGCCTGGGGAGGCTAGAGCGCCCTGTGGCTAGATCGCTCTGAAACTGCGGCAATCACGACAACACTGCGGCTGAAATTCTCGATATGATCAGTTCGATGGCCAAAGACCAGTCAAAGACTCTCGCGGCAGATTTGTAGTCGCGAAGATCAAATGTAAAGATAATCTAGAGAAAGGCTATTGAGCCCGCCCCCCTTGGGCAAATTCAATGCGGCCCTGCCCGTAATCCCCAATCCATCTTTGCAAATCAACGAAATCAAGAGTAGTTAATGAAAGACCTCACACGCTATCGCAACATTGGTATCTTCGCCCACGTGGATGCGGGCAAAACCACCACCACCGAGCGCATCCTCAAACTAACCGGCAAGATCCACAAAATTGGGGAAGTGCATGACGGGGCAGCAACCACAGACTTCATGGAGCAAGAACAAGAGCGGGGCATCACCATTCAGTCTGCCGCCACTTCTTGTTTTTGGAAAGATTGCCAACTCAACATTATCGACACCCCCGGACACGTTGACTTCACCATCGAGGTGTATCGCTCCCTCAAAGTGCTCGACGGTGGCGTTGGCGTGTTCTGTGGCTCCGGTGGGGTCGAGCCACAATCTGAGACCAACTGGCGCTATGCCAACGACTCTAAGGTTGCTCGGATTATCTATATCAATAAGTTAGATCGCACCGGAGCTGACTTCTACCGCGTCGTCAAACAGGTTGAAGACGTGCTGGCTGCCAAACCCCTGGTCATGGTGCTGCCCATCGGCGTCGAAACTGAATTTCAGGGCGTGGTCGATCTGCTCACCCGAAAAGCCTGGATCTGGGATGACTCTGGCGACCCCCTCAACTATGAAATTCAAGACGTGCCCGCAGATCTGGTCGAACAGGTCGAAACCTACCGTGAACAGCTCATCGAGATCGCTGTCGAGCAAGATGATGATCTAATGGAGAAATATCTCGAAGGCGAAGAACTCGACATTGACGAAATCAAACACTGTATCCGTAAAGGAACCCGCGATCTGGCCTTTTTCCCCACCTACTGCGGGTCTTCTTTCAAAAACAAAGGGGTGCAGTTGGTCTTGGATGCGGTGGTGGACTATTTGCCCAACCCCACTGAAGTCAAGCCCCAGCCTGAAGTTGACCTAGAGGGTCATGAAACCGGCAACTTCGCCATTGTCGATCCTGAAAAGCCATTGCGGGCACTAGCCTTCAAAATCATGGACGACCGCTTCGGTGCGCTCACCTTTACCCGACTGTATTCCGGAACCCTCAATAAAGGGGATACTATCCTCAACACCGCCACCGGCAAAACCGAGCGCGTCAGCCGCCTGGTGGAAATGCACGCCGACTCGCGCGAAGAAATTAACTCGGCTCAGGCCGGGGATATCGTGGCCATTGTGGGGCTCAAGAATGTCCAAACCGGGCATACCCTCTGTGATCCCAAAAATCCAGCCACCCTGGAACCCATGGTTTTCCCCGATCCGGTGATTTCTGTGTCCGTCAAGCCCAAGAAGAAAGGGGCTGACGAAAAAATGGGCATGGCGCTCAGCAAAATGGTGCAGGAAGATCCGTCTTTCCATGTGGAAACCGATGAAGAAAGTGGGGAAACCATCATCAAGGGAATGGGTGAGTTGCACCTCGACATCAAGGTCGATATTCTCAAGCGTACCCATGGCGTGGAAGTGGAAGTGGGTAAACCTCAGGTAGCCTACCGTGAGTCTATTACTCGCCGCCTAGAAGACAGCTATACCCACAAGAAACAGTCGGGTGGGTCAGGCCAATACGGCAAGATTGACTACGTGATTGAACCGGGCGAATCGGGCACGGGCTTCCAGTTTGAGTCAAAAGTGACGGGTGGGAATGTGCCCCGAGAATATTGGCCTGCTGTGCAGAAAGGGTTTGAAACCAGCATCGTCAAAGGGGTGTTGGCTGGGTTCCCCTGTGTCGATCTGAAGGTGACCTTGATGGATGGGGGGTATCACCCGGTTGACTCTTCTGCCATTGCCTTTGAAATTGCGGCCAAAGCAGCCTATCGCCAGTCTATTCCCAAAGCGGGACCGCAGTTACTAGAGCCAATCATGGCAGTGGATGTCTTCACCCCTGATGACTACATGGGAGATGTCATTGGGGATCTCAACCGTCGCCGGGGCATCATCAAATCTCAGGAGACAGGCCCTATGGGTGCGCGAATTAAGGCCGATGTGCCCTTGAGCGAGATGTTTGGCTACATTGGAGACTTACGAACCATGACCTCGGGGCGGGGACAGTTCTCTATGTCCTTCTCGCACTATTATCCTTGTCCGGCCAATGTCGCTGAGGCAGTGATTCAGGAGGTCAAGGAACGTCAGGCTGAGGGCTAAGGTTGTTGCCAGTCGCGGTTCCTGTCTTTGTTTATGGAGACAGGAGCCTGGTTTTTCCATCAATCCAAAGCCCCATTCACCTGCCCATTAAATCCATAAACTGCTCGCTGCCCCAGGTAAGGTACCAGGGTAATTTGTTTGGTGTCTCCTGGTTCAAAACGCACCGCTGTACCCGCCGGAATGTCTAAGCGCCAACCTCGGGTTTGGTCACGGTCAAATTGTAGGGCTGCGTTCACTTCATAGAAATGAAAGTGGGAACCCACCTGAATGGGGCGATCTCCAGTATTGGCAACCATCAGGGCGAGGGTCGGACGACCTACATTGAGAGCTAGGTCGCCGGGGTCAATTAGCAATTCTCCGGGAATCATCGTTTCTCCTCGGGTATAGATCAAAATAGGGCTTTGCCCTTACTGAATCGGATGGTGTACGGTCACCAGCTTGGTGCCATCGGGGAAGGTGGCTTCTACTTGCACCTCTGGAATCATTTCGGCAATGCCGTCCATCACATCTGTTCGGGTGAGTAGGGTGGTGCCAGCTTGCATCAACTCGGCAACGGTGCGGCCCTCTCTAGCTCCTTCTAAAATTGCGGCGGAAATGTAGGCAATGGCCTCTGGGTAGTTAAGCTTAATGCCTCGGGCTTTTCGTCGTTCAGCCAGCAGGGCAGCGGTGAAAATCAACAGCTTATCTTTTTCCTGGGGACTGAGTTGCATTCCTCACCTCATCATTTAGTGTTGCCAAAGCCTTAGCGTTGCCAAACGCGGGGCAGACAAATGTCTCGGCCCCAACATTCGGTTCTAATCTGCTGCCAGACTGCCCTAAACCAGCGCTGTACTTCTAGGGTGGAGCACCCCCGGTAGCGGCACAGTAGCCCTTGTTGCAGACGGGTGACCCCTATCTCTGCTGAGGAGCCGGGGTCAGGATGCCATTGGGTGCGTATGGCTTCCACAAAGTCTGGTGTGACTGCCATCCCCACCCAAGCCAAGCTACCCACCAGAGCACTATGGGCAAGGCCGTGGGGGCTGGCTACGGTCTCAGTGCTGCCCGATAGCCGCTGTCGGTCAATCCATAGGGGACGATTGCCTTGCCAGATTTCGGTGTGCGATCGCCAGTTGCCGGATTGGAATTCCTCGCCACGAGCGCTACGCCCCAGCCGCACAATATCCCAACCCAACCACTGGGCACCGGGATCTAGGGTCACGCGCAAGGTTTGGCGGAACTGGGCTTGATTAAACACAATTGTTTCCTGGGGAAGCCATTCGAGGCGAGCATTTGCCCCAAGATGGATCTGAATGTTTTGAGAAGCCTCTGTGCCGATGCTGCCATAGATTTTGGCGGCAGCAGCGCTGGTGAGTAAAGCCTTAGACTCTGGCGCTAAGTTAACGTCAATTGAGAGCCGATCGCCACCCACCATTCCCCCGGCGGTGTGCAATAGAATGCTATGGCAGACCCCCCCCGCTTCAGGATAAAACGGGCGTTGAATTTTTAACGGAGCCTGGGCAAAGGGAGCGCGCAAACGGGTTTGGTCACCGGTCACCCCGTAGTTGAGGTGCAGCTTTCCCTGCCAGCTTGCAGAGGCAGCGCCGTTAGCGGCACTCATTGGGAGGCAGCGGTCTCAGCCCGCAAATCTACAATCAGTTGCTCAAGCTGGTGACGGTTGGTCTGGTAGACTTGGCCACAGAACTCACAGGTGGCCTCAGCGCCGTTGTCTTTGAGAATCATGTCTTGAAGTTCAGTTTCTCCTAAGAGCTTAAGAGCGCCCAATACCCGCTCGAAGGAGCAGGAACATTGAAAGCGAACCATCTGCCGCTGCGGAAAAATTTCTAGACCTAGGTCACCCAGCAGATCTGCAAAAATATCAGGCAGGGTTTTGCCTGCTTGCAATAGGGGGGTAAATCCTTGCAGTGGACCAATTCGAGATTCTAGCTTGGCAACTAGTGCCTCGTCTCGGGCAGCCTTGGGCATCACCTGGATTAAAAAGCCACCCGCAGCTGTGACGCCGCTCGCGTCTACGAACACCCCCAAGACCAAGGCGGAAGGGGTCTGCTCAGAGGTGACGAGATAGTGAGTGACATCATCTCCAATTTCCCCAGACACAAGTTCAACGGTACTGGAGTAGGGATAGCCGTAGCCAATATCACGAGCGACATACAGAAAGCCATCACGCCCGACAGCACCCCCCACATCTAGTTTGCCGTTGGGCTTAGGCGGCAGCTCCACGACGGGATTGTAGACATAGCCGCGCACGGTTCCATCTAGACCTGCATCCACCAAAATGTCGGCTAAGGGGCCATTGCCTTTGACCCGAATATTTACCCGCGACTGGGGTTGCTTCATATTTGAGGCTAATAAAAGCCCTGCGGTCATGGTGCGCCCTAGGGCAGCCGTGGCCACGTAAGAAAGTTGATGCCGCTGGCGGGCTACATCCGTGAGCCGCGTGGTAATCACGCCCACGGCTCGGATGCCATGATCTGCTGCGGTCGCCCGAATGAGTTGATCCGCCATAATACCCTAACGTTTCTTAACAAAACCTATTTTATTGTAGAGCTGAGAAACCGCACTGGCTGATTTTCTTGGCAAAAATGGGGACGGGACGCACTAATTTTGGGGGCAAATATCCAATTAAGGCAGAGCGGATTGAGAGGTGAATGGTAAAGTCATGCTGATTTGGGTATTGCATGATCTGTTCTGCAACGCCTGTTTTGAATTGTTTTGTATGGGGCTATGACTCGATTGACGGTAATGTCTGCGCTTTGTTTGCACCCACCCTTGGCTGCTCCTATACGACTGGGTTGGCCGTCACCGAGGAGACCCCTAAGATGGTTGGGACTGATCAGTTTTTGGAGCTGTATGGGGCTGTCCAGTTCGTCCCTGGCTCAAGTTCCCAGTTTCCCCAGCCCTATATTCCCGCCCCCATTGCCCTCTCCTGAACAGGTGCCTGAGCGGTTGCCTCCTCCAGGGGAGTTGCTGCGACCTCCCACGGAACTGCCACCGCTGCCGACTGAACCTGATTTGCCAGAGGATGCTGAGACCGTTACGGTAAGGGCATTCCAGGTAGAAGGAAGCACCGTATTCACTCCTGAGGAGCTGGCGGCGGCGACGGCTCCTTTTGTCAATCGACCGATTACCTTTACGGAACTACTCCAGGCGCGGACTGCCATCACCCAACTGTATATCGATAAGGGCTACATCACTTCAGGGGCTTTTATTCCAGCCGGGCAGGTCATTTCAGAAGGGGTCGTGATCATTCAGGTGATTGAAGGCCGATTAGCGGCGGTTGAGGTGACGGGATTACGGCGTTTGAGTCCTCGATATATTCGCGATCGCATCACCCTTCAAGTACGTGCCCCCCTGAATGTGAATCAGGTCTTGGTGGCATTACAGATGTTGCAACTTGATCCATTGGTGGAGCGGTTGTCGGCGGAGTTGGTGGCGGGTCTCCAACCTGGGGAAAGTGTATTGGCGATCACGGCAGAAGAAGCCCAAGCTTTTCGCACCCAGGTTGTTTTAGACAATGCTCGTCCAGAGTCCATTGGCAGTTTTCAACGGCAGGTGCAGTTTGAGCATTTAAATCTTCTGGGCTATGGCGATGCCCTCCGAGTTGCCTATGCCAACACCGATGGCAGCCATCAATTCAGCGGGGGATATCGTCTGCCCATCAATGCCCGCAATGGCACCTTGGAAGTGACCTACGAGCAAACCTGGAGCCAGGTCATAGAGCCAGAGGTGTTTCGCTTAATTGATCTCAAGGGGCAGGCGCGATCGCTGCATCTGACCTATCGCCAACCGGTGATTCAAACCCCCCGGCAAGAGCTTGCCTTGGGGCTGGGGGTAGCTCGCAGAGAAAGCGAGACCACGATTTTAGGTGAACCCTTTCCCATTTCACCGGGGTCAGATGACCAGGGTAAAACCCGGCTCACAGAATTAAAGTTTTTTCAGGACTGGTTGCAGCGACACTCCAATTCGGTTTTGGCCTTGCGTTCTGAATTTAACTTTGGACTGGGACTGGGGGCAACCACCAATCCAACCCCTCCAGACGGCCACTTTTTTCTATGGCGAACTCAGGCTCAGTGGGTACGAGAATTGGCTCCCGATACCCTTTTGGTGCTCCGCGCCAACGCCCAGGTCAGCGATCGTCCCTTGCCCTCTCTCGAACAGTTTGGACTCGGCGGGGCAGACAGCGTGCGGGGCTATCCTCAAGACTTGCAGCTTGCCGACATGGGGGTGTTTGGCTCCGCTGAGGCTAGATTTCCACTCTATCGAATGCCCCAGGGTGAGGGGGTGCTCCAGGTTATTCCCTTTCTGGATATTGGCAAAGGCTGGAACCGGGGAAATCAGGGGCAGGTTGATGCCAATCCGCTCCTGGCAGTGGGGGTTGGTTTGCGTTGGAACTGGCGCGATCGCATCACTGCTCGGGTCGATTGGGGCATCCCGTTGCTGTCCGTGGGTGAGCAGTCCGGTGGGATTGATGAGAGCCGCATTTTATTTTCGATTGTGGGTCGTCCGTTCTAGCCCTCGTAGAGCAAGGGAGATAGCTGGTGAGGATCTGGGGCGTTAGGGTGATTTTCTGAGATTCTCTGTCAGGGAGAACCCCCTCGGGGATAATAAAGGAAAGTGATTTGGGATAGGATACTGTGACTGCTGTGGTAGATTCGCTGCCTCAGGTGGCCAAACAAACGCGACAGGCGGCTCAGGGGTTGGCTTTGCTGACGACTGAGGCGCGGCAGGCGTCGCTGGAAAGCATGGCTCAAGCCCTTGAGGCCGCCGCCCCCAAGATTTTGGTGGCCAATGCCCAGGACTGCCAACGGGCGCAAGCCTCAGGATTAGCCCAGTCGCTCTATGCCCGCCTAAAACTGGATGAACAGAAGCTTAAGGCTGCTATTGAGGGAGTTCGCAGCGTGGCGGCACTGCCTGACCCCCTGGGCCAAGTGCAACTGCACCGGGAACTGGATGAGCAGTTGATCTTAAAGCGAGTGACCTGTCCCTTGGGCGTTTTGGGGGTGATTTTTGAGGCTCGACCGGATGCGGTGGTGCAAATTGCGGCACTGGCGGTTAAGTCGGGCAATGGGGTACTCCTCAAGGGGGGGCAGGAGGCCATGGAGTCCTGTCGGGCTTTGGTGCGAGCAATCCAGTCGGGGCTAGCATCCACTGAGGTTTCCCCTGAGGTGGTGGCGCTGTTGACCAGCCGGGAGGAAACCCTAGCGCTGCTAAAGCTGGATCAGGATGTGAATTTGATTATTCCCCGTGGCTCGAACAGCTTTGTGCGGTTTGTCCAGGAAAATACCCGGATTCCGGTGCTGGGTCACGCTGAGGGTATCTGTCACCTCTATATAGATGAGGCGGCGGATATTCCCCAGGCAGTGGCTATTGCTGTGGATGCCAAGACCCAGTACCCGGCGGCCTGTAATGCCATTGAAACCCTGCTGGTGCATCGGGCGATCGCAGCCGATTTCCTGCCCCCCTTAGCTGTAGCACTGCAATTGCATCAGGTGGAACTGCGGGGGGATGCCGCTACCTGCGAGATTTTAGAGATTGCTGCGGCCAGTGATAGCGACTGGGCCACCGAGTATAGCGATCTGATTCTGTCGATCAAGATCGTGAACTCCCTGGCCAGCGCCATTGATCACATCAATACCTACGGCTCCGGGCACACAGATGCTATTGTCACCGAGTCTGCCGAGGCGGCTGAAGTCTTTATGGCTCAAGTGGATGCGGCTGGGGTGTTTCACAACTGTTCGACCCGGTTTTCCGATGGGTTTCGCTACGGCTTTGGGGCTGAGGTGGGCATTAGCACCCAGCAAATGCCCCCTCGGGGTCCTGTGGGCTTAGAGGGGCTGGTGACCTATAAATATCAACTCCACGGGCGTGGACAAGTCGTGGCTTCCTATACAGGGGCAGCCGCAAAATCCTTTACCCATAGAGACTTCGAGGTTTGATCAGGGTCAGCGCTCCAGAGATTGATGGGTCTGCCACTGTGCCAACATTTTGCGGAGTGAGGTGCGCCAGTGGGGAGGGGTGCCCATCAGTCCGGCAATTTTGGTCGTTGACAGAACCGAATAAGCGGGACGATGGGCTGGGGTGCGGAATTCTGCGGTGGTGATCGGCACGACCCGCTTCACTTGAAGGGGAAACCAAAGGTATTGGGCTTCTTCAAAAATGGCGACGGCAAAGTCGTACCAACTGGCTACCCCACTATTGGTGAAGTGGTACGTGCCGTAGAGAGAGGCTTCTGAAGTGTTGGCCGCCTGGAGGAGAGCTGCGATCGCACCTCCAATATCCCGTGCCCAGGTCGGGCTACCGACTTGATCCATGACCACCCGCAGTTCTTCGCGCTCCGCCCCCAAGCGCAGCATAGTTTTGACAAAGTTACTTTTGCCGTAAGCTCCGTAAACCCAGGCCGTCCGTAAGATAAAGTGGCGATCGCAGGCTTGGCGAATCGCCTCTTCTCCCTGTTGCTTGGTGTGCCCATAAACACTTTGGGGATGGGTGGGGGAATCCTCTCGATAGGGTTGGCTCTGGGTGCCATCAAAAACATAGTCAGTTGAGAGATGAACCAGGGTAGCTCCGATCCGGTCGGCTGCCTCAGCCATTACACCCGGCGCTATGGCATTAATGGCAGCCGCAAGATCTGGCTCAGCTTCCGCCTTATCCACAGCGGTATAGGCAGCAGCATTCACAATCACCTGAGGCTGATGCGCCTCAATCTGCTGGTCAATTTGTTGACGCTGGGTCAAGTCCAACGCACTTCGTCCCAAGGCAATGACTGCACCGAGGGAGGACAGGGTATGCTGCAATTCAATACCAACCTGTCCTTGGGCACCCATCAGCAAAATTTTTACCATAGTTTAAGTAGGGCTATCGGGTTGATAGCGCCATTCGATGGATTTGAGTTTTCAGCAGTATAGCGGCAAGCGCAGCCGAAAACTCCACTCCTGATCTAACCCCATGCTGAGAACGACAAATTCAGACCCCATGAACACCCCTCCCCTAACCTGGTCAGCCCTCGAAGCCTTCACAGACTTTCACCTGGATCGAGAAAATGGCCCCACCAATGCCCAGGCCCGCCTCCGTCTGTTTGGTCAGCCAGAATCAGCCGTGCGGGTCACCCTGTACCGCGATCACCATGCCTGGTGCCCTTACTGCCAGAAAGTCTGGCTGTGGCTTGAAGAAAAAGAAATTCCCTATCGAATCGCAAAAGTAACCATGTTCTGCTATGGGCAGAAAGAGCACTGGTATAAACGCAAAGTGCCCTCTGGGATGTTGCCCGCCCTGGAACTAGATGGGCGGCTCATTACTGAAAGCGATGAGATTTTGGTTGCCCTGGAGCAAGCCTTTGGCTCTTTGGGCACTGCCATGACTGACCCCGAAGTAATCCCACTGCGACAGCTAGAGCGGCGGCTGTTTCGAGCCTGGTGTCTATGGCTGTGCTACCCAGCTCGATCCGAGGGAGAAGAGCAACGCAGCCGCCATCAGTTTATAGAAGAAGTGACACGGGTTGAGGCGGCCTTGGCGCGTACGCCCGGTTCCTACTTTCTGGTAGACTTTAGCACCGCTGATGTCATTTTTACCCCCTATGTAGAGCGGATGCATGCCAGCCTCTACTACTACAAGGGCTATTCCCTGCGGACAGATAATCCTGGCTTTTCGGCCTGGTTTGATGCCCTAGAGCAGCGCCCCACCTATCGGGGCACCCAGAGCGACTTCCATACCCACGCCCACGATTTGCCGCCCCAGATGGGGGGATGCTATGCCAACTCTGATCCGCAGACGCGCCACCATCAGCACCAGGTGGATCATGGCCCCTGGTTTGGCTTGCCCGATGTCGCCTATTCCGAACCTGAGACCGCCCGAGCTGAGGCGCTGCATCGCGTTCTCAAGCACCGGGTCAACTTGATTCGGGTCAATCCCACAGAAGACTCGCTGTTTGATGCAGCCCTGCGTTGTGCCCTTACCTTCTTGATCACAGGAGAACCCTGTGTGCCACCGCCCGGTTCTGAGGTGGGGCTGCGATATATGCGCGATCGCATCAGTGTCCCCCGAGATATGTCCATCTATGCGGCCAAGCACCTGCGGCAGGCTCTAGAGAAAACAGCCGCCCTTGTAGGCGACACCCAGCCACCCGCCCTTCCGGTGAAGCATCGCCGCGACCAGGATCCTGCTAATTTTGTCCAACTGTAGCTGTGTCAAGTCGTGTGCCGTCAGAAAAATTTTGAGGATTTACGATCCGTCAAAGTTTATAGCGGTTCTCACCTGAATGAGGTACGGGGTTTGGGGATTCCACTCCCACGCAGGGGGCAGTGCCCCCTGCACCCCATGTACTCCATTGATTTGTAAACCGCTATAACCTCAATCAAAAACCTCTACAAAACCGGAGATTTTTGATTTCAAATAGTATATAAAAATTGAGCATAACTCATCAACAATCTGGAATAAATCAGGAACGGAAATAATAGAAGAACTATTAAGCACCAGACTATTAAACTACAAGGCTGAAGATAATTTATTGTAAACTAGTCTTATTGGTGAGTTATGTTGGAAATTAATTTGTGTCTGCCAAAGATATTTTCCATGAGGCTGTCAAACAAGCCCTACAAAAAGAGCAGTGGGTGATCACAGACGATCCACTGAGGTTTAAGTTTGGCAACGTCAACTTCCATGTGGATCTGGGCGCAGAACGATTGGTCGCAGCAGAACGAGCAGGAGAAAAAATCGCAGTCGAGATTAAAAGCTTTTTGAATCCGTCTGCAATCACCGATTTTTACGCTGCATTGGGACAGTTCCTCAGCTATCGTTTAGCTTTAGAGTCAGTCGAACCAGAGCGGAGCCTCTACTTAGCGGTGCCTGTGGATGTTTACCAAACATTTTTCCAGTACGAGTTCACTCAAAGTGCGGTAAAACGTTATCAGGTCTTGATCGTTGTGTATGACCCAGCTAATGAGGTGATTGTGCTATGGACAAAGTAACTCAATACCGAAAGTATGTTCAGACACTGCTTACTCAGTACGCTGAGGATGACATTTCAAGGGATGAGGTTGAAGTGCAACTGATTTTTGATACGGAACGGGATCATTACCAATGGATGAATGTGGGCTGGGAACAGCTCAACCGGGTTTATCGCTGTGTCATCCATTTCGATATTAAAGATGGAAAAATTTGGCTCCAGCAAAATCTAACTGACCAGAATCCGGCTGAGGAGTTGGTCGAAATGGGTGTGCTCAGAGAGGATATTGTATTGGGTTTGCAGCCTCCCTTCAAGCGTCCGTACACGGAATATAGTGCAGCTTAAACTGCAATAGCCTCACAGTTGCATCCGGATAGGGAGACTCTTCACGAATCCCCCCTGCCACATCACCCAGCGGGCGGCTTTGAACGAAGCTGTTCACTCCCTGCTATAACGGCGCGGGCTTCGCTTCCAACCCTTGATCTAAATTTCTATGGGTCACATACCCCGCAGCTTGCTGCGATCTGTAAAAACAGCATCCGAAAGGGTGCTGTTGAGCGAAGCCGAACCACGAAGTGTGAGAGGCGTAGCGAAGTGATACCCCGCAGCTTGCTGCGGTTGGGAAGTTCATTAACCCTAAAGCATTTTTGCGGTCAATGGAGGCTCAGGTCAGGGCTGCGATCGCAGCATTCAGCGTTGAACTCGGACGCATTGCCTGACTCACCTTCACCGCATCGGGATGGTAATACCCACCGAGATCAACCGGTTGACCTTGGGCACCATTGAGTTCTGCCAGAATGGTGTCTTCGTGATCATTAAGGTGCTGAGCCAGTTTGGCAAATTTAGCCTTGAGATCTGGGTTTTTATCCTGAGCCGCCAACGCCTCAGCCCAATACTTGGCCAGATAAAAATGACTGCCGCGATTATCGAGTTCATAGACCTTGGCAGAAGGAGACTTTGCTTGGTCGAGGTATTGGCTATTGGCCTGATTCAGAGCCTCTGCTAAAACCAGGGCGTCTGCATTGCTTGTTTTCTGGCCTAACTCCTCCAGGGATGCCCCTAGAGCCAAAAACTCACCCAAAGAGTCCCAACGCAAATGCCCCTCTTGGAGAAACTGTTGCACATGCTTGGGGGCTGACCCACCGGCACCCGTCTCAAATAAGCTGCCCCCAGCCAACAGGGGCACGATAGAGAGCATTTTGGCGCTGGTGCCCAGTTCCAAAATTGGAAACAAATCGGTTAAATAATCGCGCAGGACATTCCCGGTCACCGAAATGACATTCTGACCGGCTTTGATCTGTTCGCAGGTCAAGCCCATAGCTGCCATCGGCGGCAGAATGCGAATATCAAGCCCGGTGAGGTCATGCTCTGGCAAATATTGCTTGACCTTGGCAATGATCTGGGCGTCATGGGCGCGGTTAGCATCGAGCCAGAAAATCGTCAGTAAACCTGTGGCTCTAGCTCGTTTGACGGCCAGCTTCACCCAATCCTGGATGGGGAGATCCTGGGTTTGGCACATGCGCCAGATGTCCCCTTTTTCGACGGGGTGTGCCATCAAAACCTTGCCAGTGGCGTCCAGCACCCGAACGGTGCCGGTGGCTGGCATCTCAAAGGTTTTATCGTGGGATCCGTATTCCTCAGCCTTTTGAGCCATCAAACCCACGTTGGCGACATTGCCCATGGTGGTGACATCAAAGGCACCGTGCTCCTGGCAGAATCGGATAATTTCTTGATACATGGTGGCATAGCAGCGATCCGGAATCATGGCCTTGGTGTCATGGAGCTGGCCATCGGCTCCCCACATCTGGCCAGAGCTGCGGATGGCCGCTGCCATGGAGGCATCAATAATCACATCGCTGGGAACGTGAAGATTGGTAATGCCTTTATCGGAGTTGACCATAGCCAACCGGGGGCGGACAGCATAGGTGGCTTGCAAGTCGGCCTCAATGGCAGCCCGCTGCTCCTCCGGGAGTGCCTGGATTTTGGCATACACATCCCCCAGACCATTGTTGGGGTTGACGCCCAAGGTTGCAAAGGTATCGGCATATTTTGCAAACACCGCTTTGAAGTAAACGGTGACTGCATGGCCAAACAGGATTGGATCCGACACCTTCATCATCGTGGCTTTGACATGGAGAGAGAGCAAAATATCCTCAGCCTTGGCTGCCGTCATTTCTTGTTCATAAAAGCCTCGCAGGGCTTTGACGCTCATGACGGCAGCATCGATCACCTCACCAGCCAGCACTGGGGTTTTAGCCTTAAGTTCCGTTGACGTGCCATCCTCTTGCCGGAACTCGATGGTGACCGCCCCGTCTTCCTCAATGACCACCGACTGTTCGCTGCCATAGAAGTCGCCCTTCTCCATGTGAGCCACATGGGAGCGAGAGTCTGCTGTCCATGCTCCCACCCGATGGGAATGCTTTTGGGCGTACCGCTTCACCGCCGCCGCCACCCGGCGATCGGAATTGCCTTCCCGTAAAACTGGATTGACAGCACTCCCCAACACTTTGGCGTACCGGGCCTTAATCGCAACCTCTGCTTCATTTTGAGGCTCAGCAGGATAGCTGGGGACATTGTAGCCCTGTCCCTGAAGTTCTTGAATTGCGGCCAGAAGCTGGGGAAGGGAAGCGCTGATATTGGGCAGCTTGATAATATTTGCCGTGGGGGTTTTCACCCCTTCCCCCAACTGGGTGAGGGCATCGGGTTGCGATTGCTCGTCTTGTAAATGCTCAGGAAAACTGGCGAGAATTCGTCCTGCCAGGGAAATGTCACTGGTTTCAATGGTGACGTTTGCAGCATTCCCAAATGCTTGAATCATGGGAAGGAAAGAGTACGTAGCCAAAGCAGGAGCTTCATCAGTGAGGGTGTAGATGATTTTTGAGATCTGATTTGTCATGTATTTTTCAATGGTTGGGTCGAGGGAATTTGTGGGGGAGAGGCGAAGACAGACTGAAGCAACGCAAAGACAAAGTGCCGAGGAACCATGATGGCATTGTGGTGTTGCTGCAAGCAGCGAAGTAGTATACAAGCAAGTGTTCTGGTTTTGCAATCAAGTCACCCCTACCCAGGTGAACCCCAAAAAGCACGGAAATGAGGAAGTTTGCCAACGCCAATGGGTTGCTGTGGCCTGATTCCAGCAAAATCTTACTCCCTACCCCCTTAGTCTTTACCCGATGGCGATGATTGACCTTTACAAACTGACCAAGCGCTTCGGCACCCAATCCGCAGTGGAGAGTTTCTCCCTTATTGTGGAGCGGGGGGAAGTCTTTGGTCTGCTGGGGCCAAATGGGGCGGGCAAAAGTACGCTGATCAAAATGCTGACGACGTTGCTGCCCAGCAGTGGTGGACGCGCCACCATTGCTGGGTATGACATTGGCCGCCAGCCGAGGGAAGTGCAGCGACGGATTGGCTATGTGCCCCAGGCGCTATCGGTGGATGGTACCCTGACTGGCTATGAAAACCTACTCATTCTTGCCAAGCTCTACGGGGTGCCCCGACGGCAGCGGCTCGATCGCATCCATGCCGTTTTGAACTATGTTGGTCTCGATTCGGTGGCCAATCGCCTGGTGAATACCTACTCTGGCGGCATGATTCGACGGCTGGAGGTGGCTCAGGCTACGCTGCACCACCCGCCTGTACTGTTTCTCGATGAGCCCACGGTGGGGCTTGACCCGGTGGCTCGCAAAACCATGTGGGATCTGATTTTGCAACTGCGGCACGACTACCAGACCACGGTGTTTCTCACCACCCACTTTATGGAGGAGGCAGAGGTGTTGTGCGATCGCATCGCCATGCTCTACGACGGCCAGCAGGTGGCCATGGGCACTGTGGCAGCGCTCAAAGCCACCGTGCCCCACCCCGAGGCCACCATGGATGATGTCTTCATCCACTACACTCGCAATCCCCTGACCATAGATCACCAAGGAAGCTATCGTGACACGTCAACCACGCGCCGCACCGCTCAACGGCTGGGCTAGCCGAGGCCGAATTACCGCCCCCATCGAAGAATTTATCGTCAAAGCCCTGGTCGCCGCCGAGTTAGAAATCCGCAAGCTACGGCACGATCCGATTCAGTTGTTTACCCGCGCCGTGCAGCCAGTGCTGTGGCTGACCATTTTTGGCCAGGTATTTACTCAGGTGCGAGGCATTCCCACGGGAAACTTGAGCTATATCGACTTTATGACACCCGGCATTCTGGCTCAGAGCGTGCTGTTTATGTCGATCTTTACCGGGCTGGTGGTGATTTGGGAGAAGGATCTGGGCATTTTGCACAAGTTAATGGTGAGTCCGGCTCCCAAGTCGGCTCTGGTGCTAGGCAAAGCGATCGGGGCGGGGGTGCGGAGCCTGTCGCAGTTGGTGATCATCTATATTGTCGCCGTTCTGATGGGGGTGGAACTGAACTGGAACCCCCTGGCGGTGCTAGGCGTGGTCACGGTGGTGATGCTGGGTGCAATGCTGTTTTCCACCTTTTCGCTGATCGTTGCCTGTTGGGCGCAGACCCACGAGCGAGTGATGGGGGTGGGGCAACTGATGATGATGCCACTTTTTTTTGCCAGCAATGCGATCTATCCCATCCAGGTTATGCCGAAGTGGTTGCAGGTGGTATCGCAGCTCAACCCGCTTACCTATATGGTCGATGCCCTGCGAAATCTCATGCTGGTGGAGCCAGCAGGCACCTATAGCTTGGGGATGAGTCTGGGAATTTTGGGAGCCGTTGCTGCCGGGTTGATCGCCTTGTGCGGTCATCTGTATCCTCGGCTGGTACGTTGACGCTCATCTCGAAGAACACTTCGCGTATACCAGGAAATTCCCCATTCACAGAGTCTTGGCGCTTAAGGCATATCAGACATATTCCAAGAAGGTGCGCTACCAGGCTGCGAAGAAGGCATTCTTGGTGGGAAAGGGTGAGCCGAAGCGTCGTGCGATGAGCTTGGAGGAGATGCTGCGGCAGGGGCGATCATGAGGCTGATTGGCTTTCGGTGTAGTTTATAGGCGGGGACTCTTTGTACGAAAAGCAATAATGCAGTTGGTGCCATAGGGATGCGCCCTCGGCTCATCTTCTATAGAGTCGGTGCTATAGGTCAATAAGAACGATTACCCAGTGGAGGGTTTATGGCCAAAGCAAAACGTGATGAAGAGCGGGAAGAACGGATCACTATGGAGATTGTGGTGGATGCCTATAGCCTGGAAGAACAGGCAATGGGCTGGTACTACTACTTAGAGGGTACGATGCAATTTCCTTTCACAGCCGTCTGTGTTAGTAAGCGACGAATTTCCCCCTTGAAAGAAGGTACGACCGTGGAAGTAACGGGCATGCCACCGGAAGATGAGTGCGAGCGGGAGATGTTTGTGGAAATTGACTGGGAGGGCGATACTTTGGCTGTGCCATGGCTAGGCAAATGCTCAGCACCCAATCCCATTAACGACCCCAATCACCCGTCGCAGATAACCTCGCACGCCCATAAACAACCTCTCATCGGTCGGGTGCATTGGGGTTGTTATGCTGCCGTGCTAGTCCCCACTGATCTCTACTAATTTTTCACCAGAACGTAGCAACTCTAGTGTTTCTGGTAGAACTGAACTCAATATCTCTCTTAGCCTCGCATTTGAGGTATTGCCGCAAGTCAACCAGATAATTTGTGGTGGTGATCCTAGCCGCTCAACTAAATCTACAAAATCACTATCTTTCGTCATGAAAATTACTCCTTGAGCCTTTGCAGCCTCAAAGATTTCAGGGTCTTCTGCATCTCGTAGACCAAGATTCCGTAACGCCAACGCTGTGATCCCAAAGGTATCTGTAATCCAGCTTGCTATTGCCGGAGATAGATGTGCATCGATCCAAATGGTTGTCATGCCACCAATACAGGATGGTTCAGTTTACGTGCTGCATATGTTAGGGAGGCTCGTATATCATCCATTTCTAAATCTGGTAAGTCTTCTAAAATCTCTTCAGCACTTAAACCTGCTGCGAACAAATCCAAAACATCAGACACTCGGATTCTCATACCACGAATACAAGGACGACCACCACATTGCCTAGGATTTACTGTAATTCGTTCAAGTAGCTTTGACATTTGAAGCAACCTCCATAAGATTCAATACTCCGGACAGTTTTGCGTAGGCTCTAGCAAAGAAAGTTATCCATCGGATAGAGTGCGAATGTACCTAACATATTGCACAGATGGATAGCTTCAATCGCATTCGGCTCTTTTGGATCTATGGTGATAAGTCAAGCTTGTAGTTTATGAATCCTTTGTATAGTGAGGCTTTCACTGATACCCTTGCAGTATTATGTATCGTTATGAACATTTTCCACCGCATTCCCAAGAGAGCCTCGCATTCTAACCGGTCTGCTGGAGTCAGCCGGCCATTTAGACTTATTTACTACCATATTTGACTTGGAGCCAACTTTAATTAAATCTCATCCCAACTACCAAAATCTTCTACAGTCCGGGACTATAGCCTCGTAACCCGTTCTAAGAGCGTGTTTTAAAAGTCTCATCAACCCTGCATTAGCCCCCCCGACCCCCCAAATTTGGGGGGAGAAAGGCGAGAACTCTGACCCTATTCCCCCCAGGATTGGGGGGCTAGGGGAGCGAGTGCAAGATCTAAGCACCTTTTCAAACACTCTCTAAGGTTTCAAGATCGTTGAAGACATGCGCTCTACCTTCTCTTCGGAGCAGTCGTTGGACTTGAGGGGTGTTAGGCAAATGGCGATCAATCAGGCTTGGTCGGGGATCAGGAGCAATGTCTCGGTCGATTCCGCTTTTTGCTGACTCACACGCCAATTGTCGGGATAGAAAAAGGCTTCAAACAGCATCGCTTCAATCACTGGCAAATCTGCCAGATTGCCCAAGCGCGTGGTGAATTGCGCGTCAACCATAGAGTCTGAGGAACAAACAACAAAAAACTTTACTGCTGGGATATAGCCCTGATTCAGGTTCACTATTTTAGTCCCTCCACATAACGCTGCACCACCTGTGTTTGCTGTACCGGACTGAGCGCTTGGCTCTGAATCAGAAAATCTAGCCCCAGGCCATTCACAAGAGCCAGCAAGGCATTTGCCTCCACCCTTGGGTCAATATCGGCCCGCACCTGCTGTTCCTGCTGCAAGGCTTCGAGTTCTGCTATGAGTTGCGATCGCAACTCTGCCGCACTGCGCTGGTGTTCCGCCATCAGTTCCGGACGACCAATGGCATAGCCCAAAAAGGCAACCCACACCCGCAAAAGGGTCTGGCGTTCAGGATCGAGGGGCAAAAAGGTCAGCAGCATCGCCCAACCTGCGGAATGTGCGTTCTGGAGTCGTTCGGACTGCATTATTTCCTCTGGGGGTGCGCCTATCTCAGTTCTTAAGCAGTACATCCAGCACTAGGCTGAGATTAACTGATTGCTCCTGACCGTCGCCCGCCGCCTCACCACCCCCCAAGCCTATACCTGCGGCAGGCTTCGCCAACGGCTATGGGCGAAGCACTGCGACGACTCTTGGTAGCAGAAGTGCACCATTAACCTTCGGAGGCAGAGGAACTCTTCTCCCTTGGCACCATGCAATCTGGGCTATCGTTTTGAGGATTGTTGACCAAGGTTGAAACAGGATAGTGATCCATTTCTTCGGCATCGTAAGGACGAAGTAGGCTCTGGAGGTGTTGGGGGTTGTAGTAGTTGGAGTCAAGCCATGCAGCGTAGTCTTCTGAAGGCAAAATCACTGGCATACGGGAATGAATGGGCTCCATCAACGCATTGGGGGCAGTGGTGAGAATGATGCAGGTTTGCAGCTCGCCGCCGCTAACAGGATCACTCCAGTGCTCCCAGAGACCTGCAAAGGCAAAGGGCTGGTGGTCTTTGAGAAAGATATAGTGGGGTTGCTTGGCTTTGCGCCCGACGATCGCCTCCCACTCATAAAACCCATCGGCCAGAATCAGGCAGCGGCGGCGCTTAAACGCAGCGCGAAAGGACGGCTTTTCGGCCACCGTTTCGGCTCGGGCATTGATGAGGCGGTTGCCGATGACAGGGTCTTTTGCCCAGCTCGGAATCAGCCCCCAGAGGCAAAAATCAACGTGGGGGGGCTGCTCTGGGGTGGCAATGACCGTGACCACAGGCTGGCTGGGCGCAATGTTGTAGCGGGGCACGAGAGGAGGCACCCCCGAAAGCTGAAAGGCGGTGCTCAGGTCATCGCTGGTTTGGTTGAGGCTGTATCGTCCACACATAGGCGGGGACTTAGTAGAAGGTTCAAGGTCTAAGGTATCAGTTCTGGATTGCCCGTCGCCCGTTGCAGGGCTGCCAGGGCACGGTTATAGTTCAAAGTGGCGGCAATTTGATTGCCTTCGGCTTGGGTCAGTTCATTTTGGGCTTGAATCACTTCTAGCTGCGTCCCTACTCCTGCCTGGAACCGCAAACGCGCTAAACGCAGACTCTCACGAGCTTGTTCAACCGCTTGGGCACTGGTGGCGATGTTGCTAAAGCTGGCTTGCAGATTGTAGTAAGCTTGCTCAACCTGGAAGCGAATCTGGTTTCTTAAGTTAGCAAACTGCTCTTCGGCAATGGCGATATTATTCTCCTGCTGACGGGCACTTGCTCGGGCAGCCCCTCCATCAAAAACATTCATGGAAACCTGAACCCCCACGGAGTAGCCATAGGCTCCCAAAAAGCGATCTTCCAGATTGTCGAACAGGTTGAAGCTGGCAAAGGCTTGCAGTCGAGGGCGGTTCGCAGACAAGGCCACCCGACGTTGCTGTTGGGCAATTTCACGCTGTAAAAGCACTTGTGTGAGTTCCACCCGATTTTGGAGAGCCAAGACAATACTGTTCTCTAGGGGTAGAGGCCAGTCTCCGGCAGTAGTGACAGGCTCGTCAACCGTGACGCTAACAGTCGGTGCTAGACTCAGCCGTTGCACAAGTTGGCGTTGGGCTACCACCTCTAAATTGTTGGCCTGGGTTAAAGTCTGATTGGCGTTTGCCAACTGCACCTGAGCCTGTAGCACATCGAAGCGCGTTCCCAGACCAGCGCGCTCGCGAGCTTGAGCGTCCTGAAGGCTTTGCTGGGCATTTTCTACGGCTGAAGCGGCGACCTGGATCAATGCTGTTGCTTGCTGCAAGTTGTAATAGTCGTTGGTGACATCCAAGCGCAATTGCTGCGATTGACGCACCACTTCAAATTCGGCCTGTTGCACTTGAGCGGCAGCCGCTTGAATGGTGCCTGAACGCTGGCCTGAGGTAAAAATGGCGTAGTTAAGAGACACACTGCTGTTAAAGCTGCTGCCGCTGCCCCCCGTTGAACCCTGGCTTTGATTCAACTGTGCGCCAGCGGCAGACAATGGCGACACCGATAAGAGGCTGGGTAAGGCAGGGGCTGAGATTTGTAACTGCTGCAACTGTTGGGTGACGCCATCTTGCTGGGTCAAAGCGGGACTGAGCTGTAATCGTTGCTGAACTTGCTGAAGCTGCTGCTGAAATTGCTGCTGGCTTTGCTGGCGCTGTTGCTGAACTTGTTGCTGAACTTGTTGCTGAACTCCGCCTAGCAACCCCTGACGAATCTGAATGGAGGGGGTACTGGGCTGAAACGATGCTGCATCTGTGCGATCAACACTGGCGGTCCAGTCTAGGGTGGGCCAGTTGAGGGCTTGAGCCTGTCGCAGAGCAGCTTGACTTTGCTGCAACTGGAGCTCGGTCACTTGCAGATCTCGGTTATGGCGCTGGGCTAACTCAAGGAGCTGTGGCAGTGTCAAGGGCTGGGTAAGCTCAACGGTTACTTCGTCAGGGGCTTCAGGCACCCGGAGCAAGTCGGCCTCAGGACTCAGCAGCTCCAGATCAGCGGCGACGGAGGGGTCTGGCAACCTCTGAGACAGCGACCAGGATAGGGGAGATGGTTCAGCGGGTGGCTGAGCCATGCTTGAGGCTGGAATGACTCCTATAAGGATCAGCACCCAACTGCTACCAACCGCGTAATGTAGATTCGCCATTAACCCAAATGACCTGCTGCAACCGATTGAAGCGGCTTCCCCAGGCACTTTTGTGAATTTGGCCTGAGCAGATGGCTGCATTGCTCTATCACGTTGTCACACCCCACAGAAGTTTGCGAATCTTAGGCTGGGCAGCACGATGTGCCGCAACCCGATAAATTTTAGCTTCTGGAGGACTATCTGTGGGGCAACAGCTAGGGAAGGTCAAACCACGACTACTGTAAGGGGGCAAGGAGTCGAGCCACGCGCACGGCCAAACGAAACCAAAAGGGACGACGGACATACTCCGAGAGGTCAACTTGAACAGCCGCAGTCCAGTCGTTCTCAAACATGATCTCAACCTGGCTGATAAAACTGACATCCAGCACAAAGGTGCTGACTTCAAAGTTGAGGTGAAAGGAACGATTATCTAAATTCACGGTTCCGACCCCTGCCACCCAGTCATCGACGAGAATGACCTTCTGGTGCATAAATCCAGTTTTATAGCGATAAAGCTGAATGCCAGCATTTTCCATTTCGGTGTAGTAGGAAAATGAACTCAGGTAGACCAGGAGGTGATCGGCTTCGTTGGGGAGCAGAATCCGGACATCAACGCCCCGCAAGGCGGCAATTTTTAATGCGGCCAAGGTGGCTTCGTCGGGCACAAAGTAGGGGCTGGCAATCCAAAGACGCTTTTGTGCTAGGGCAATCAAGGTGCCAAAAAATAGGGTGCAACTGGGCAGGGGATCCGATGAACCGGTGGGAAAGACCAGAACGGTTTGGTTCGCGGGGGCAGGATGGGCTTGCCAATGGGTTTCTGGAATGGCACGAGTGGCCCAGTACCAATCTTTTAAGAAGGAAAGCTGAAGGCAGAGCACTGCGGGGCCTTGCAGTTGGGTATGGGTATCGCGCCAGGGACCAAAGCGGGAGCTGCGTCCTAGGTATTCATCGCCAATATTGAGTCCGCCCACAAAGCCAAGGGTGCCGTCTACGACCAAAATCTTGCGGTGGTTGCGAAAGTTAAGCTGGAGGTGGTTCCGCCAGCCTCGGGTGGCCTTAAAGGCTGTAATTTGCACGCCATGACGCCGCAGAGTCCGAATGAAGGCTGGACGCAATCGTTGGGAGCCGATTTCATCGTAGATGACGTAAATGCGAATCCCCTGCTGGGCTTGTTGAATGAGTGCTTGTTGAAAAGTTTGGCCGGTCTCGTCGTTGTTGATAATATAGGACTGCAAGAGGATGTAGTGCCGTGCAGAGCGGATGGCTGCCAACATGGCGGTGTAGGTGGCGTCGCCGTCAATCAGCAAGCGGACTGCGTTGCCGGAGGTAAAGGGTAAATCGCTAAGCCCTGAGGCAAGCTGTTGCAAGGGGTTGAGTTTTGGGGGCAGGTTGACCCGATGGGCGACGATGGCGTCGTAGGCATGATGCGCCAAGTCTTGGTATTGGGTATAGGCGCGTCGATAGGCTTCGGTATATCCCTGAAATTCGCGGCGACCCAGCACCCAGTAGAGGGGAAGCGTAATCCAGGGAAAGGTGATCAAAGAGAGTCCCCAGGCGATCGCACTTTGGGAGGAGCGCACGGTCATGACGGCATGGGCGGCGTTAAAGACCCCAAGGCTATGCACGATAAACACAATCACGCTGACTAAGGTCAAGCCTTCTGGGGAGAAAAACATGGAGGTGGGGTGTTCCTTTAGGGATAAAAGGGCAACTGAGGCAGTCCGGTGGTTTCATCCCACTGCATGATCAGGTTCAAACATTGAATGGCTTGGCTGGCCTGCCCTTTCATTAAGTTATCGAGGGCGGACATGACAATGACGCGGCCTGTGCGTTCATCGACTTCAATGCCGATGTAACAGAGATTGGTGCCATAGGCCCATTTGGTTTGGGGATAGATGCCCTTGGGCAGCACTTTGACCCAGGGGGAAGCTCGATAAAAAGCACTGTAGATGGTGATTAAATCTTCTCGCACAAGTCCTGGGTCTCTGAGGGTGGCATAGACGGTGGCTAAAATACCCCGGGGCATGGGCACTAGGTGGGGGGTAAACTGCACCATCACGTCATGGCCAGCTAAGTCACCGCAAATTTGCTCGATTTCTGGGGTATGGCGATGGTGAACCACGCCATAGGCACCCAGTGAGTTATCGGCTTCTGCTAGGAGTAAATGGGTTTTGCCCTGGCGTCCTCCCCCTGAGGTTCCTGACTTGGCATCAATGATGGCACTATCTGGATCAATCAGCCCTTGTTTGAGGAGGGGAGCCAGTGCCAAGAGGCTAGCGGTGGGGTAGCAGCCTGGGCAGCCGACTAGTTGAGCATCAACCAGTCGATCTCGGTACAGTTCTGGAAGGCCGTAAACGGCTGTGGCTGCGGTAGCCTGGTCGGTGCGGGTTTTGTCGTACCACTTTTGGTAGATGTCTAAGTTGCTGAAACGGTAGTCAGCAGAGAGATCTAGAACCCGACACCCTCGCTCTAGTAGGGCTGGCGCTATCTCACAGGCTAAGCCATTGGGCAGCCCCAGGAAGACGACTGAGGTGCGGGCTGCGATCGCATCCACATCAATGGGCTCTATGATCCACTTCGCACAGTGTGCCAGATGGGGATAAATGTCAGCAAAGGAGCGTCCAGCACTGCTATCGCCACCCAAATAGACCACCTCCAAACTGGGATGCTCAATGAGCAGCCGCACCAACTGTACCCCCCCATAGCCCGATGCCCCAACAACCCCCACCGGAATGCGCGACTGCAAACCCACCATGCTTTCTCTACTTCCCCTGTGATCAATAATTAGGGCAGACAATAGCCCATGTCAGACGCATTGTATTACCAATTGTGAGAATGATTTAATTTTTATGTTAGTGACCCCCTGCCCACCCTGACTCCAACTCCGCTATCCTCCTGATTCTATAAGCTGGCTGGAGACAAACCCAGACAGTCCCAAAGCCAAGTCCAAAACTCGCGCTAAGATTGCCTCAAGATTTGAGCTTCTCTAGAAGGATACCCCCTAGAAAATTGACAGCCTACACCAGGCGACAATCAAGGTTGTGAGGGCATACTAAGTCAGGAAATCTGATCCTAAGAGCTTGTTTGAGAAGTTGCTTAGACCTTGTACCTGCCCCCCTTCTAGCGACCCCAATAACCTGTGTCTAATAATGCCTAGAACCCACAATTTTCTTGCAGCGATCCAGGCGTCCACCTAAGGAACCGAAGAATGGCGAAGTGGTCATTTGAGCGCAAAATTCAAATTGGATTTATGTTGGCTGCCCTTCTCCTAGGAGGGGTTGGCTACACGTCTTATCTCAGAACCACTCAGTTTTTGCGCAGTGCCGAGGACGTTAATCAAACCCACAAGGTGTTAGAGGAAATTGAATCGATTCTGTCCAACCTCAAGGATGTAGAGTCGGCACCCCGAGGCTATGTGCTCACAGGCAATGCTCGGTATCTGGATCCTTACTATGTGGCTCTCGCTAAAATTGACTCAAAATTGCGAGGTCTTCGGTTACTGACAGCCAACAACCCCAGACAGCAAGAGCAGTTGGATATTCTAGAACCCTGGGTGCAGAGACGACTAGACCTCAGCAAAGAAATTGTCACCCTTCAGATCCAGCAGGGGGGGGAGGCCGCCGCTGACCGGATTCGGGCTGGGGATGGCAAACAACAGCTCGACCGAATTCGCAGCATTATGGCCAGCATGGCCACTGAAGAGCAAAACCTATTGACTCAGCGACAAGTCAACATTGCCTGGAGCGCCAACGTTTTGCTGTGGGTGATTTTTGCCAGTGTTTTCTTAAGTCTGGGTCTCTTGGTGTGGGTGTACCGCCTCATGCGGCGTGAAATGGGTGAACGCCAGCAGGTTGAAGTCAAACTGATTCGCCAAAATCAACAACAAAAGAGTTTTGCTGATATCAGCACCAAAATTCGTCAGTCCTTGCAACTGGAACAAATTTTGCAGACAACGGTTACTGAGATTCAGCAATTGCTTGAGGTTGACCGAGCACTGGTGTATCGATTGATGTCAGATGGCTCGGGACTGGTTGAAACCGAAGCCCTTAGCCCCAAGGGCACATCCCTACTCGGACAACAAATTCACAATCCCTACTTTCAAGACAGTCTGACCCGGTATCAGCAAGGGGAAATCTTGACCCTGGCCGATGTGAATTCAGAAGCGTTGATGCCCTGCGATCGCAACCTCTGGACTGCATTAAATGTCCAGGCTGCTTTGGTCGTCCCCATTCTTTCCCGACAAGCCCTGTGGGGACTCTTAGCAGTGCACCAGTGCCATCACTCCCGTCAGTGGCAGCAGGCAGAAATTGACTTACTCCAATACATAGCCAACCAGATGGCCATTGCCATCGCTCAAGCCCAACTCCTAGCCGAAGAAACCCATCAGCGTCAGGCACTAGAAGTAGCTCGTCAGCAAGCCGAAGCCGCATCCGTCGCCAAAAGCTCCTTTCTAGCAAACATGAGCCACGAAATCCGCACCCCAATGAATGCGGTCATTGGCATGACCAGCTTACTGCTGGATACCCCCCTAAATAGCGAACAGCGAGACTTTGTGGAAACCGTCCGGGTGAGCGGCGACGCCCTACTCTCGCTGTTAAACCAAATCTTGGATCTATCCAAGCTAGAAGCCGGAGAAATGGAGCTAGATCTGCTGGACTTTGACGTGAGCAACACCCTCAGCGAAGTGCTAGATTTGCTTGCCCCTCAAGCCCATGCCAAACAACTAGAAATTGCCGCCCTAATTGATCCCAACGTCCCCACCCACCTGCAAGGAGATGCAGGCCGGTTGCGCCAGGTCGTCACCAATCTAGTCGGAAATGCCATTAAATTTACCCATGCAGGCGAAATCATCGTGCGCGTCTCGGCCACAACCGAAACCCCCACAGACACCACGCTTCGCTTTGTCGTTTCAGATACCGGCATTGGCATCGCTCCCCACGAACTCAGCAAGCTGTTCAAACCTTTCTCCCAGGTGGATGCTTCTACCACCCGCAAGTATGGGGGTACGGGTCTGGGCCTCTCCTTAAGCCGTCAATTAGTAACCCTCATGGGAGGCGAAATTGGCGTCGATAGCACCATAGGAGAGGGCACATCCTTTTGGTTTTCGCTGCCCTTTGCCAAAGCCCTGAGCCCACCTCAGGCCAAAACCCTCACCCTATCTCACCTTCAGAATCGTCGCATCCTGGTAGTGGACGACAACGCCACCAATCGCAAAGTTGTGCGATATCAAGCCCTCAAGTGGGGAATGTACGTTGACGAGGCAGAGGGGGCTGCTGTTGCCTGGAGCCTTCTCCGCCAAGGGCAAGATCAGGGGCAGCCTTACGACTTGGTGCTTGTCGATATGCAAATGCCAAAAGTGAATGGTCTTACCCTTGGGCAGCAGATTAAAGCCGATCCAGACTTCCAAAATCTGCCGTTGATTATGCTGACTTCAACCCAGCAGCGAGGTGAAACCCAACGCGCATTAACCAGTGGCTTTGCAGCCTATTTGGTCAAACCCATTCGCCCCTCTCGACTCCTCGACACCATTGTTGATGTCCTTGATCGACTCGCCCCAGAGCCACCCCCTCCCACGATTGCCTTTCCCTGTCCCGAGTCCTCAGGCAGTGTCGAAGTCCCCCCTTCCGTGCCAGTGTCATCACTCAATATTTTGCTGGCTGAGGACAACCTTGTGAATCAAAAAGTGGCACTCAAGCTGCTGGCAAACTTGGGCTATCGTGCCGATGTCGCAGCCAATGGTGAGGAAGTGCTGACCTTAATGGAGCAAGTTCCCTACGACCTCATTTTGATGGATTGTCAAATGCCGATTCTGGATGGGATAGAGACCACCCGTGCCATTCGCCAAACCTCAACGGTTTGGTTTGATTTTCAGGGTTCTTTAGATCTATCTCAGAGCTCGGGGGGTCATCCTCTCTCCGGCGATCGGTTTATGTATCCGGTCATTATTGCCATGACGGCCAACGCCATGAAGGAAGATCGTGAGCAGTGCTTGACCGCCGGAATGAACGACTATCTCAGCAAACCTGTGCGGAAGCAAGATCTACAGGCAATGCTTGCCCATTGGAGCCAGATGGTTCAGGAATATAAGCGCCTCTCGCACGTGCCTTAGTGGCGGGTTGAGCAGGCGATTCAGTCTTGCAGCTGGCCTACGCGCATCGTGCCAGCCATGAATCTCAACCTCCCCTATTTTGATCCCGTCGGTGCAGGGGGCAGTGCCCCCTGCGTGGGGGTGAAACCCCCACACCCCGTACCTCACTCAGGTGAGAGCCGCTATATCCAGAAATGTGCGTACAACGTAGCTTGGTAATGGGGGGACGCCGTTAACCGGGGGGTTATGCAGGGTGTCGCTATTCACAACTCATTTAGGATTGCCATCGCATCAAATGCCTATTTCAGGAATTTAGGGCTATGTCCGATGAAATTGGCGCATTCTCCAATGAAAACTGCTGTTTAACTTTTTTTCCTTGGTTATTCAGCATAATCATGCCAAATACAGCTATCTCATAAAGCGAGACAAAAAATCAAAAAATCAACGCCTTGATCTGTCGGACAACTATCCTGTAGGATGCCAGTACAAAAAGATTAGGGTTCAATATCTGCTCTATAGGCTTGTGTCTACAAACACATCTAAGAGAGATTAGATAGATTGACCCTTTGCTTCTTGGTGCTTAGGAATCTAGTCATGACTTTGCCCAAAATTATTCTGGCTGCCTTCTTGATTCCAGCTTGGAGTATCACATTTCAACCCGGGTTAGCTTTGGCAGATCAGTTATCTGTAGGTAATAGCCCTGCTATTGCTGGGGTTGTGGTGCTTCAGTATGACGCTAATCCCATGGTCAACTCCAATGCTAATTTGCTTGGCATTAGTACCGGTATCGCCATTGGCCAACAAGATGCCGTCGCTGGATATTTCGTAGAAAACAGTGAGCATCGGCAACTCCTCGGAAGCTTTGCTGCAAGCTCCTCTCAGCCCATTGATGATGCCAATATTATTGTTCCCCTTGGCAGCAATGTGACCCGAGGCATTATTAAATCCAGTCAATCACCTGAACAACCTTAATTTTATCAATCCAATTGTCAAGCCCTCATGACTTGTATATAGGATTACTGACTTTTAACAAATCAATGACTTGCCGGGTTAGTTCACGAAAAATTTCGTGGCTCACTCAGTAGATAAATCACCGTGCATCTACAGCTCTCTACCTTCAAAAGTTCTGATTTGAAGACTTTTGGAGATTTTGCCTACGGAATTTTTGAGCCCATCAGATGACTTCTATATTCAAAATTTAACCTTACATTTACAAAGAATTTTAGAATTTAATCATTAAGATAATTAACGATTTTGCTTTTTCGACAATTTATGTTATGTGTAACTAGGCGAGGAGATTAAAGATACATCCTTCAATCTTTTTCACTCCTAGAAGACGATAGAACTCTTGGCAATTGTCTATCAAGGATTGAAATCATGAATAAACTCTTCATTGCCAGTGCTGTTTTAGCCAGCACCTCAGCTTGTCTTTTGGCTGTCAATTCTGCAAATGCTCAAAACATTGCCGCCACGGTCACGGCGACGGGTAGCGAAAGGACTTTAGATGGTGGCTTGAATCTGGGTTCCCAGAGTGCCAACCTCAGTACAACCTTTGATAACATTACCGTGGGTGCTGCTGTCAATGCCGATGGAACTGGAAGTGCCTTTTCCAACTCCACCATTAGCTCCACATCTCTTCAAAAGAGTATCATCGACGAGGTAGGAGGGTTTATCAATAGAGGTCTTAAATCCTTCCACCGCTCTAACATTGTCTCCTCCACCGCTGTAGCCAACTCCTTGCCACTGTCAGGCTTTGCTGTAGCCATTGGCTTGACCGGAGAGTACAGGAGTGTGGGTGTTTTGGGAGTAGAGGATATCGATATTAATGTTTTCTACGACCAGCCTTCAATTGTACCTGAGCCAGCAGGTGCAAATATTGCTGCCACCGTTTCTGCCACAGGGGGTAGGGGACATACGTCGTCTGGAGAGATCGACCTCCCAGAACAATCGGGGCAGATACAAGCGTTTTATGACAACATTACCGTGGGTGCGGCCATCAATGCCGACGGAACGGGGAGTGCCTTCTCCAACTCCACCATTAGCTCTGCATCCACGACTCATTTCACGACAGCGGCGAATGATGCTATTACAGATAACTCTGTCTATGACTCTGATATTGCCTCTTCTACGGCTGCAGCCAATCCTAGAGGGATTAACGAATTCTTTGTAGCCATCGGTACTTTTGGAGAAGGGGGTTTCTTCGGCGCTCAGAGTCAGTCGGATGCTGGTGTTGAAGGCACCAACGACGCTACCATTGTGGTTGTCTACGACTAGTGATGACAGTGAAGACTGAAGGTTTTCACAACAGTTAAAGAAAGCCAAGCTTCGCTTTAATATAAGACTGCTTGACTACCAAACCTTCTTAACCAAAAACTCTTACCCTAGCCCTCCCCTAAAGGGCTACTAAGTACACACATCTCTGAGTCGAACCCAAAATGCTGCATTCGCCCCCTAAATCCCCCATTCTGGGGGACTTTGATTACCCTGAAGTCCTCCAGAATTCGAGTTGGGGAGTAAATGTAAAGCATGGTAAAGTTTCGCCGTCAGCATCCAGTTGAGTCCTTCATTGTCGATTTTTATTGTCCTCAGCACCAACTGATTATTGAAGTCGATGGCGAGGTTCATGATCGCCAGTCGAGTATGATACTGCCCGAAGGTAGAGCCTGAATCACCTGGGTCATCAAGTGATGCGGTTTCGCAACAGAGAAGTCATCTCAAACGGAGGCCAAATTCTCCAGCAGATTGCTGGGGCGATCGAGTCCTAAGTCTTGATGCTCAAAGTCCCCCAGAATGGGGGATTTAGGGGGCGAGACAGGGTGAATAATACAACCGAAAACTTGTGTGTACTGAGTAGCCCAAGGAAAGAGAAAACCGGAAAGGTGGATTGGCTCCCCTCTCTCAGCTACGGTGTGCATACAATCGGTGTCTTATCGAGTTAATTCACGAAGGGTGCCTCAACTCACCCAGTAGACAAATCACTGTCCATCTACAGCTCTTTATATTCAAAAGTTCTCATTTGAAGATTTTTGAATACTTTGTCTGCGGAATTTGTGAGTCAATCTGATGATTTCTATATTCAAAATTTAATCTTAAATTTATATAAAATTTTAAAGTCCTAGAATTTAGTCATTAAGATAATTAATGATTTAACTTTTTTGGTAATTTATGTTATGAGTGTATTTAGACGAGGAGATTAAAGATACATCCTTCAATCTTTTTCACTCCTAAAAGACGACAGAACTCTTAGTAATTGTCTATCAAGGATTGAAATCATGAATAAACTCTTCATTGCCAGTGCTGTCTTAGCCAGCACCTCAGCTTGTCTCTTGACAGTCAACCCTACAAATGCTCAAAACATTGCTGCCACGGTCACTGCAACGGGTAACGAAAGTACTTTAGAGGGTAACTTTAATCTGGGTTCCCAGAGTGCCAATCTCAGCACAACCTTTGAAAACATCACCGTCGGTGCTGCTGTCAATTTATCTGGGGATGGCAGTGCCTTTTCCAACTCCACCATTAGCTCCACATCTCTTCGAAATACTTTCATCGACAACACAGGACTGGTTATCGATGGAGAAAGCAGATCTTTCCACCGCTCTGATATTGCCTCCTCCACCGCTGTAGCCAACTCCTTGCCACTGTCAGGCTTCGCCGTGGCCATTGGCTTGACCGGAGAGGCAAAGTTTGAGGGAACCGTCGGTGAGGATGTCCCCTTTGAATTGTTAGATGTGGGTGTCTTGGGAGAAGACGACATCGAGATTAATGCCTCCTACTCGTCGATTACACCTGAGCCCGGTGCAAATATTGCTGCCACTGTCGCTGCCACAGGTGGTAGGGGAGATACCTCGTCCGGCGATATCGATCTTCCAGAACAATCGGGTCAGATACAAGCCTTCTTCTATGACAACATTACCGTGGGTGCGGCTATCAATGCCGACGGAACTGGGAGTGCCTTTTCCAACTCCACCATTAGCTCTGCAACCACGGCTCATTTTTTGACACAAGGGGATGAAACTGCCATAAACAACTCTAGCTATGATTCTGATATTGCCTCTTCTACGGCTGCGGCCAATCCTAGAGGAATTGGCTCCTTCTTCGTATCTATCGGTACTTTTGGAGAAGGGGGTATCCTCGGCGATCAGGGTCAGTCGGATGCTGGTGTTGATGGTACCAATGATGCTGACGTTCGTGTTGACTACGACTAGTGATGACAGTGAAGACTGAAGGTTTTCACAACTGTTAAAGAAAGCCAAGCTGCGCTTCAATATGAGACTGTTTGACTGATAACACTTCTCAGTCAAAAGCCCACTCAAAGAGAAGCCACTAAGCATCTACACCCTAGTCCACTGGGAGAGGGCTAGGGTGTACACAGAAGCCTGGGAAAACCATTCCACCCTGCATTCGCCCCCTACATCCCCCATTCTGGGGGACTGTGAGATATTCAGAACCCCCCAAATTGGGGGGCAGGGGGGCGAGTGTAAGGATGTTAGAGGCTTGTAATCATCCTTTTAAGATTTGTGTGTACATCCTAGCCCTCTGGGAGAGGACTAGGGGAAACAGGGGGGTGAATCAACTCCCCTCTCCCAAAGGGTAACTCAGTACACACCTCTCAAAGTCGAACCCAAAATGCTGCATTGCCCCCTACCTCTGGGGGGAATCAGCTCCTCAAAGTCCCCCGTAATGGGGGATTTAGGGGGCGAGGCGTGTTGGATAATACAACCGAAGACTTGTGTGTACTGAGTAGCCCAAGGGGAGAGGGAATCGGAAAGATGATCGGATCCCTTCTCTCAGCCACGGTGTGTACACAAGTTGAATCATAGAAGATGTCGAACTTGGCTTAATAAGAATAAAAAATATGGTAGGAGATGACGAGTGAAAGTTTACGTCTTTCTACTTCATTTACTCTGTGTCAAATTTATCACCCTGTTGGCTTTGTGCGGAGCCAGTTCTGCTACTGCAATTGAGAAAATTACAGCTCCAACCGAGAGCTTAAATGGCAAAAAAACAATCATTTCTCAATCTGCTGAAGACCTGGTTTTAGAGCCTCCAGTGGCGCGCACCCCCCGTCCACCTAGCGCTAACGACTTACGATTTCCAGAAGAACTTGTGCCGCCCTTCGAGCCGTTTGGGTCGCCTCAAATCTCGCCGCCGGATGAGTTTGAAGTTGCCCCTGAAGCTCCTGAGCAGCCACAGCCAGATCCAGAAGACCCCAAGCCTATTTCCACTGAATTACAACCCTCTGACCCAGATAGTGTCAGCCCGATCTCTACGACCCTGCCGTTGAATGGTGCCACAATTACCCACCGCACCCAATGGGAGCTAGAGCCAGGGGTTAACTTTGGCACCGATCGCTCCACTAACCCCAATATCAATGCCCTGGTGCGCCTCCACGGGCAAGTGCGAGAGGGCATTCAAGACAACGTGCTGATTCAAGATCAGCGTGCTTCCTACTTGCAACTGCGCACCTTTCGCCGAGAGCGGGAAGTAACCACCACCACTATTGAGCCGGTGACGGCACTCGGCATCCAGCTGCAACTGTCCCTGACCGGAGCCTGCGTGTTTCCTGGGCTAAGCTCGGATCAATTTTGCACCTTTACCCCAGGACTGGTGACCGATCTCGATAGCCTGGAGCCTGCAACCTTGTTTCCCACGCGCTTTTTTGTCACCTCTAGCATCGGGGATGTGGTCTCACCCGAAGATATTGAGTTGACCCGTCAGCCAGGGTTTCAGGGGGGGCTTGAGCCACCGATTGGCCTTGATCTCACCTTTCCCAATACGGGCACCACCTTTGGCAGCAGTCAATCAGAAACCACTGAAATCAGACGACAGGAAGATTTTCGGGAATATCCGGTCGGCATTTTTTCCCAGGTACGGCAGGTGGTCAAAGCCAATGATCGAGAAGCTGTTCTGGGTCGCACGATTCGTGGATTAGCCATTGTGGCACCGAATGACAATTTTTTGTCATCGACCCTGTGGCATCCAGCGGCCTGGTTATTGCCAGATGCTGTCCCTCGCCTGGAAGGGGGAGAAAATCCGCCCAACCGCAATATTAATCGCAACTTGTTTACGGCAGCTAACAACACTCGTCTGCCGACCAATAGCTACACGGTTTACCAAGGAGGCTTAGGGCGAGCCAGAAGCCTTGAGCTAGACGAAATTCGCACCCAACGGGACGTTCCCTGGGGGCACTTTAATAGTGTGTGGGTGGGGCTGTCTCCGGTGGTTCGCCGCTCCATTACCGAGTCATCAGCACTCCGGCTTACGGGCGACGACCCCACCAGTCAAGTTGGCCCGATTGGTGCTGAAGGTGGGGGGTTAGATGCCTTAGAAGATGTCGATATTAACCTTCCAGTTGTAATTGCCTCACCGGATGAAATCTTTCAGGTTGATCCCACCGATATACTCAATTTCTATACGCAGGTCTACGTGACTGCGTTTGAGCAAGATGGCGAGCAAACGCAGGTGAGGCGCTTTACGGAGCTGACCAATTATGTTCCTCACATTAGCTTCAGTGGCAACTTCACTGGGGCTGAAGATGTGTTTCGCTATTACACGGGGCTGATTACCAGTTCTGATCTCAAAGCCTACGTGGGGGCAGACTATACCCGTGAGACCCCAAGTGGTTGGCGGTTTCAGTTCGCTGGGATTGGCTATACCAATCCTGATCCTGACTACTTCAGTTCGATTGAGGCTAATGTTCGTAAGCGCACGCAGCTATCCCGTGACTTTACGTTAACTTTTGGGGCTGGACTCAACTACGCCATTGACCGCGATACCAATATCGATCAGTTTGTGATTAATAATGACGCCAGCGCGGTTAGCCTCAATGCCCAGGCCAATTTTCGTGATTTTGATTTTGGGGTCGTTGGGGTAGTCGGGGATGTGCTGCCCAACTCCCGGGAATCTAGCGTTACGCTCACGACCCGCTGGCAAATGCATCCCTATGCGCGATTGTTTGCCTACTACAGTCCGCTCAATAAAAACCTAAGTTTTTCCAGGGTGGGGGCAGGCGTAAATCTACGGCTGGGACGGCAACCCAACCATCCGTCGCTGAATTTTCTCTGGTCTAATAACCGCTATGATATTGGTCTTGATTCGGGGGGGAATTCACTAACGACTCAGGATCATACGTTTTCTGTTGTGGTTCGATTTGGAGCACCGGCAAACCCCTTCCAGGCTGGCCACCAGGCTATTCCACGACAGCATCAGGATATGCTGGAGCAGTTAGAAGAGTCTGACCCCAGTCAAGAAGAATCTGTCGATTTTTAAGAAGATTTTTCAAAATCTATCTCCCGTTAGGTCGCCCTAGCCCATTTCCCCGATTCGATGGACACTCGCTTGGCTTATATACAGGGCTATTTCATTCCAAAAAGAGATTTAAGGAAGTTGAGACCTTTCCCTGCCTTGGGTTGGGCTTGCGCCATATTGGTACAGCCATGGTCTCGATACAAATTTAGGGCTAGATTTCGAGCTATAGCCAATATATTCGGTAGTGGCTCAACCCGTATTCTCGATGCATCTTCTCCTTGGGTGACATCGCGTACATAATGCACCTTATTCTCTACCTGCCAATATTCTCGTATCCGTTGGCCAAAGTCTTGGGCACTCTCATCTAACGAGCTAATGTAATAGTGGGTTGTCGGCTTTTTAATCAAGATATAGCCACCTTTGAGGATATGACGATAGCGCTTCACCCGAATCACTGTTTTCAGAGCAGCCCATTCCTGGGCACCGGGAAGTAAGTCAACCTCACGAAACACGCTGACACTGCGACGCTCCACCCGTCCATGCCCCTGTTCGACGGTGTGAACTGACTCTTGAGCCTGAAATTGCCCCTTAATGGCCTTGAGAAAGTTGCCATGATTCCCTTTGAGGACACCCAAGTAATGATTCCCGGAAGCGATTATCTGTACACAAGTTTTTTTTGGGTATTGAGGGCATCAAAGGCAAAGACCACGCCTCGATGGGCCAGTTCCTTGAGTACAGGGGGCAATGCGGTGATTTCATTACTCTTCTTATCAACGGGTTGAACCGGTAAAATCAACCCCCGTTCCACCACATACACGCTCACCAATTGGATCGCCTGATGGGGGTCGGCCTTGCTCGCGGGTGTCTCGGCGTTATATGACCCCCGTAAGGTCTTGCCGTCAAGGGCGATGGTCTTCCCGGCCAACGGCTCAATTTCAAAAAAGTTTGCCAGACAATGACTATAGGCGGCGTAGTCTAACTTCAAGAGCGCCCGCCGAATCGTACTATACGACGGTAATCGGTTTTTGGGCGGCGCAAACCACTCGACCAACTCGTCTCGATAACTGTTTAACCAGTCCCCCATTGCCAAAAAGCCACGGCATCCGGCACTAACCGCCAAGGTGAACAGTGCTAAACACAAGGCTAATTCATGGCGACGTCCGGCTTCGCGGCGGGTGTCGGGTAAGTCTCGAAATGCTTCGACAATGGCGAGGGTACTCATGGCGGGAGATGTCCTTGGCGGGAGGGTTTCCTTTCGGCGAATGCCCTACTATACAAGAATCTTAGCCTACCTGTCTAGAATGAAATAACCCTGGCCTCAGTCACGGTCAGATTCAGAGGTTCGATACAAAGTTCTTTAAGAACTTCACCAGGATGTGGCGGATTATGCATTTTCATCAGTGGTAGTCCTCAAGATCAACATCACAAGCATCAGCACCGTCAAAGGTAAATGTGATCCGCCAGTTTCCAGATACTCTTTGACCAGGTTTCTTTACGTTGTCCCGCCAGTTCATGAAGTGCCAATCCAGGCAAATTCATGTCTTGCGGTGAAGTCGCAGCATTGAGGCGAGCTAGAATCATCCGAATCCGCTTAGCATGGTTTGCTTGAATACCTCGGGTGCTTCCTAACTCAAAGAACTGCTCTAGTCCTCGATGCTTGAAACTGACTATCATTCATTGAGTGTAACCCATAACGTTGCTGGTTACGACCCAAGGATAAAAAAATTTGGAAAAGCGCCTAACGGTTCGCTTGAGCGGCTGCAAATAACCCTGACCTTAAGACCAAGATCTTTCGACAATCCGCTCCAAGCGAATTGTTATGCGGCGCTTTTGTGAACGACAAGCTCAATAACTGAAGGATGGTGCTATCTGCCGACAACTCGATTAATTTAATTGAGCGGAAATCAAGCTAGGCAGAGATCGAGGGTAATACATGCTGAAATAACACTTGAATGAGTTGACTGCCTACAGATGTACTCCAATCCTGCCCTAATTCAGCAATCACTAAATCAGTAGCTGTCAAAATCGCACCAGCATTTTCCATTCGTCGCCAGGAAACATCTTCTGCTAGCTTGGAAGGCGATCCAGAAGCATCCATGACAGCTTGAACTTGATATCCTGCTGCGATCGCACTGAGCACTGGATACACCAAGCACACACTTGTGGCTTAGTGGTGCAGAAAAGTCGTAGAAGGCATACCAGCAGGGAGTATTGAAATTCGTCAATGGTGACAGAGAGGGGCTTTTAATGTGATGCTTAAGTTCTCCAACTCAAAGCAAACTCATGTCAACCCCTCAACTCTATCGTCAACTGCAAACTCAATTGAGTCAATGGATCACACCCAAAGATAAACTTCACCTGACTGTTTTTGCTGAAAACATCGCAGCCATCCTTCAATCTCAAAGTGGTTGCTTAAGCCATTGGCTGACTTATTTGAGTCATCGTTCATGTCATGGGCGTAGCCACTTTGAGCGGCTGAGCTACTTTGTTCATAATCCCAAGATCACCTCAGAAACGTTCTACATTCCCTTACTGGTGCAATTCCTTCAAGCGTGGGCGGGCATGGCAATGATACTAACCCTGGATACGAGCATGCTGTGGGACGAATATTGTCTCATAGAGGTCTGTCTAGCTTGGGGAGGACGCTCTTTTCCCATCGCTCAAAAGGTGATGAAACATGGCAGTGCAACCGTTGCCTTTGCGGACTATTGTTCAGTGTTGGATGCGGCTGAGGCGGTTTTGCCCCCGAATTGTCAAATCACTCTATTGGCTGACCGTGGGTTTGAGCATGGTGAATTGATTCGCTGGCTACGATCCCATCAATGGTTTTGGGCGATTCGAGCTAAATCGGATTTGAGAATTACGTTGTCCAATACTCAACCTGAGTCAGTTGCTGACCTGTTGCCAGAGCCTGAACAAGCTTTTCTGTTTACTGATGTCACTATTCTTGGAGATATCCAATGCCATTTGGCGACTGCTCGTTTATCCATAGCTCAGGAGGCTTGGGCTGTGATTACAGATACAACGCCTTCTGTGCAAACCTTTGCCCTCTATGGTCAACGCTTTGGGGGGATTGAACCCCATTTCAAGGATTATAAGTCTGCGGCCTTTAAGCTGCCTCGCTCTCGAATCAGAGATGCAGATGCTTTAAGCCGACTCCTGATGTTACTGGCGGCTGCGACCATTATTGCCATTTCCGTTGCGATTGAGGCAATTACTCAAGGTGCGCTCAATTCCATTGATTGGCATGCCCACAGGGGGTTAAGCTTTTTGCAAATAGGGTTGCGACGCATTAATCAGCTTTGCTATCAAAGATTACCGCTGCCACCGTTTAGGCATTTGCCACGCTGTAATCCACCACCTGAGAGATGCCTCTCTCAAGAAGCGAGATGCTATGAACTCTCGCATTGAGTTTGCCAAGGTGACTGCCTTCTAAGACTTTCAGCTCCTTTGAGTTTTCTGCACCACTAAGGACTCAAGGTTAATCCGCTCAAGAGTCGGGTCTGCCGAATAGAGCGATTAGAGTACCTGAGCTTTATGTTTCAGGGGATTCGCATTGTTTGGTCTGAGCGAGCGTTCCAAGACTTTAAGCACCGGTTGCGGGGGGTAACCTCGCGGCGGTGGCGAGTGTCGATGGAATGCCGGCTGAAGCGGATCAGCCTCTACCTGCGGGGTTGGATGGGCTACTTTGGGATTTCCCAGCGCTATGGCCCAATTCCCGAGTTAGATGGGTGGCTAAGGCGTCGAATCCGGATGTGTTACTGAAAACAGTGGCGTAGACCGAGGACGCGCATTGGCAACCTGCTCAAACTGGAAACCCCGAGACAACATGCCTTCTCGACGGGGTTAAGTCGGAAGGGCTATTGGCGGTTGTCGCGGACGTTGGCGACGCAGACGGGGATGACCAATGAGTGGTTAGCACAGCAGGGATTGCTCTCGATTCGTGACCTCTGGATGAAAGCCCAAGGTTACGATGAGAAGCCTGCCAATTCGTCTAGCAGTTAGGTTGAAAACCGCCCATTGCGGAGCCGCACGATGGGTGGTGTGGGAGGGGGGATTCGTGAGGATTCTCCCTATCCCGATTAGGCGGCTTTAGCGACTATAGGGTTGCTCCAGACTCAAGCCGGAGATAACTTGGTAGTGCTTCACATTGAAAGTACAGAGGGTTGCGCTACGCCCAACAGCACAGGCCGCAATCAAGGCATCAATCAATCAAACCAACCTTATGAGAGAGATGATAGGCCGTAAAGTCAGATAGGGCGCGGGCACAGTCAGTTTCGGTCGGCCAAACAATGGTCAAAGGCGCTACAAGTTGTAGGACTTTACGCACCTGTTGCTTGTTCTGAGCATCCTGAATCAATTCCATAACCACAAAGCCGGGAATGCTTGGCAGTGTTGGGACAGAGGCAAACCAAGCCAGTGCTGGCCCGTAGCCCCGTTGAATGTCAATTATGACATCGGTATCGACAAGGTACATTCGCTACCTAAGCCCGCTCACGGTGTTCAGCTTGGTCACGCAATCGGCGGGCGTGCTCCTGGCTGTCAGCGATATCGGGCCGAGAGTTGATCACCCCAATACTTTCCCAGTAGGCAACGAGGTCTAGCCCTGTTTTGGGAGGGTTTTGAATAAAAGGGCGAAAGGAGAGAACCCGAAGAATATACTCTGACAGAGGCAATTTAAGCTGGGAAGCCTCAGTAGAAAGTTCATTTTCTAGCTCTGATGGTAGGTCTAAAGAGATTGTCATAGCACTAAGCCCCCGTCAGCTTGCGTTTAGTGCGCGGATTCAAATCTGAAGTGCATCAACCTGGCTCGGAACCGCTGCCAGCCTTTGAGGCCATTGCCCCAGCAGAGAACTCTGCATGCCCCAGTGGAGATAGGTCTTGTAGCCTCATATAAGTTCAGTGACAGATCCTATACTATAAGCGGTTTTGAGTAGGTGATGCACTTCAACCTTGAATTGGCCGTGGATAACGCCGTGATCCTTTTTCGTACAACATAGGCAGATGTAATCATTATGCATCTAACGCTAGTTCCTCATCCTAAAACCTGGATGCTAGGACGGTGAAGTAACTATGACTAGACTTACGTTCCATGCAACCCGCAGTTAAGTGACGTTTTCCTTCGGTGCGAAATTCGCCATGATGGGAGAGTGATCACTCAGTCCTTGGGTACGTAGAGCATGGATGTACTCGCATGATCCTGGCCAAAGCTGGGTGGAGGCATAGATATGATCGAACCGACGTCCAATCACATCGCCTTTCCGGTTAAGAAACCAACTAAAATCCACGATTTCATGTCCATTGACGCGGCGAAACACGTCCTGAAGATCCCACTTGGCAAGTTCGACCAGCACACGCCGTTCTGCCTCATCCCAAGCTGAACCCGATTTCCCTCGAATCGTTCGGGCAATCCGCCAGCTTCCATCCTGACCTCTTGCGTCCTTGAGGGTAACAGCGTAATCGGCTCGTGCGTCTCTAGGTTCACCGCTCACCCCATAATACTTACCCTGACCTTTGACAACCGCTATCTCGTCTATCCCCAGATATCTAAACGGTTCTGGAGCTTTGGGTAAATAGGCATCCCCAGCATCCTTCATCATTGTCTCAATCTGCTCGTCACTCAGCCCTGTCTGGTTCGCTACACTTTGAATGTTACTCCCTAACACTTCGCTGACAATCTGCTTCGCTAGCCGCTGGGTATACAACCGCCTTTTCTTGACAAAGGCCAGTTCCTCACTAAACACTTGCCCACAACCCTGACACCAAAACTGGCGGCGATTGACTCGCAATACCACCGGCTGTTTGTTCCATGGCAAATCTTCAATGTTATAGCGATGATTCTCATGCAAATGACGACTTCGTTTCCCACACCGGGGACACTCTGCATCTCACCGGGTTGGGCTGATTACAAAAAATAGCCCTGCCCCATCTATTGTTGTCATATCCTCTACTTTTGTCTCAGGAAGACCCAGTAGCTCTGTCAATTGCTTCGCTTGAGATTCCGTGATCATAGCGCTCACCCATTATCCCGACTTTCTCTCTCCCTTTAATTCTAGCCAATCCCTTGTATAGCAAACACTTCACGCCTCTCTGGCGTTTATGACTCTCTCCATTTCCCCCACCCACTAGCCCTTTGCCCATATTTAAGCCGAAAGAGCCGAATTCGCAAAACTGCACTAGCTGCAGAGGCGATCGCCAGAGCCGTTCTATACGCCGTGTCTCAACCGGACGATGTTGATGTTAATGAAGTGATTGTCCGCCCGATCTGCCAGATGATGTAAACACCGGGCGACATCACTGCAAGAATAATTCTGAGCATGAGATTACACCTCAGACTGATGCTCCAATTAACTGTGTGTTAACTGCGATCGCGCAAGAAGTAGCTGAGTTGCTGCAACAATCCTATCCAGTACAAGCCGATGAAATTAACGGCATAGCATTAAATGACGGGGACAGTTCTGCTGAATGATCGACCCCTGGCTGAGTTGGCAAATCTCGTCTAAGCAGACATCTCCCTACAAGTCGGCTTCTCCAGCCAAAGCCACTTAACACAACAGTTTAAGCACCTCACTGGCATGACACCGAAACAGGTTCGCTAACACCAGAAGAATCTGGTAAATCACCGTAAGAACTTCAAAGAAGTTGAGCATTGGAACTCACTACACTCAAGTTAGCTAAGACAAAGACAACCTGTACGGAAAGTATATAAACACCGCCTAACAATCCCGTTGATAGTGGCCGTTGCGGGGGTGACCTCACCCCTGCCGATTGTGGCGGGATCTCTCAGATGTCATTCCCTGACCAACATTTCCAGAGCTTGAATAGCTATTGGCTCAAATTGAACATGCTGATTAGCAAAGCAACCTCTTGTTAGAAGTGTCATTAAGCGCTATATTGTCACTTAGTGACATATTGCTGAAGGGAATACTGCTGTGGGGAGTGATGGTGCCAACGACACAACGAAGAACGAGCGCAAGCCAGGGAGGATGAGTGAGCAGCGGCAGCAGCGGATACGTCTGGAGATTTCGCGGGAGGCGGCGCGTTTGTTCTGGGAGCAAGGGGTCGCTGCCACGACCGGCGAGCAAATCGCCGCAGCAGTGGGTCTCTCGGTGCGCACCCTCTGGCGGTACTTCCGCAACAAAGAGAGCTGTGTCGAGCCGGTCTTGGCGCAGGATGGCGAGGAGTTTGTGGCGCTATTGCGCCGCTGGCCTCGGGATGTCTCCCTTGAAGATCACCTTATGGAGTGGGCAATGAATCGTACTAAAGATCCCGATCAGCAGTCCTTTGATCAGGCTGTGATCAAGATGACTGTGCTGGCCGAAAAAGAGCCGGATCTGCGGACGGCCTGGCTGATGACCAACGACCGAATAGAGCGTGCTCTAGTCGAGATCTTTGCAGATCGCCTGCGGCGATCGCCTGACGATATTGAGGTGCGGCTGCATGCCGCAGCGGCCACCGCAGTCGTGCGCGTTATCAGTGAAGACGTCAGTGCTGCCCTGATGGCAGGAGTCGATCGCGCCTCGCTTGGCAACACGCTTGGGCAGATGGCCCGCGCCGTGCACACAGCTACAGGTGGGGCGGTCGGCGATCCTGTCGATCCTTAAACCAATTAACAACTGAAATCAGCAACAAGAGTAAAAGAACGGAGATGAAGATGCAAAATACCGAAAGAGCGCAGGGAATCATCGCAGAAGCGAAAAAAGTTACCTACGTGGAGGCTGCCGGGTGGGGTAAGTATCGGTGGTGGCGGTATGTTCTGGGATTAGTCGTCATCTTCTTTGTGGGGCTGGTCGTTAACGGCATCACCGTCCCGCGCGTCGCGTTCTTGCTCGGCGGTCAGGAGGCACTTGCGGCGTTCAGTCGGCTGGATTACGCTGCGCTAGGCCTCGTGGGGGGCTTCGTTGCGTTCAGGGCGAGTTTTCCATTCTTCCTCGCGGGAATACTGATCGCCGTCACCCTCATTCACCAGCGTCATCCCCGGACGCTGGTCACAGCGCGGGAAAAGATTAGCTGGCGGCGGGTCGGTCATGGGTTTGTGGCGTGGTTCGTGCCATTCTGGCTGATCGCTGGGCTGGGACAGTACTTCTTCTATCCCGACACCTTCTCTTTTAACGTTGACTTTAACTTTGCAACGTTCGCGCTCTTTGTGCCGATCGCGCTGATTTTCACTGCGATCCAGACCACCACAGAGGAGCTTTTCTTTCGCAGCTACATCGTGCAGGGTGCGAGTATTGTTTGGTCTAACCGCGTCTTTCTGGCGCTGCTGCCAGCTGTGATCTTCGCCCTGGCGCACCTGCTCAACCCGGAGGCAAGCGCGGGCGGCTGGCTCACGGTCTTCTTCAACTACTTCCTCGTTCCGGGGCTGGTGTGGACTGTGGTTTCGTTGATTGACGGAACCATCGAACTTGCGATCGGCGTACACTTCGCGAACAACATCAGCGGCAATCTCTTGATGGGCATAGCCGGAAGCGCCGTAGCCGGAAGCGCCGTGACCGCGCCGACTCTATTCACAGTCAGCAAGTTCCACGCGACCTACACGGCTCTATCAATGCTGGTTGTCGTACCCGTGTTTCTGGCGATCGCCTACAAGGTATTCAAACGCGACGAGGCATCCGAACCCGTTTCCCAAAGCCATCGGCAGGGGCGTCGGTGATCTCGTAGTCCGTAAAACCATCAGTAAATGTACCAAAGGATTTCATCACTGAAGGGACAACCTGCACCCTATAACCATAAGTTCGCGAATGCTTGATAACACCACAGGTCAGTACTTTCTATCCACTCGGCACGCTCGACCGCGTCATTGACCTGTACAAACCGATTTTAGAAGAAGTTGAGGATAAAGCCATGGTTAAACATAGAAACGCTAGGCTGCGACTGTTTGGGCTGCTGTGGTTGGCAGGTATGGCTGGGGTGATGTCCCTGGGGTTGCTGCCTTTGCCCTTGCTCCCAGAGGGTGCCCCACCTGCCGCCGTGGTTAGGCTACTGGTGCTAGTGCAGCCCACGGTTTTGCTATCGGTGGCGGTGCTGACAGGCGTGCTCTTGGCTCACCGGCTAGGGCTAATGGCACCGGTGGCAGAGGCTCTGGCCGCTGGGCGATCGTGGCGGAAAGCCATGATTCCTCAACTGTTGCCCGGCGTGGTGGGTGGGTTGATCAGCGGCGCACTAATGACGGCGATTACCCTGCTATCTCGCCCGCTGCTGCCATCCGCCTATGGAGCGGCTGAGCCTACGCCGCTGCTAGCGCGATTTCTCTACGGCGGTATCACCGAAGAAATTCTGATCCGCTGGGGACTGATGACGCTGCTGCTATGGCTGGGCTGGCGATTTGGGCAGCAGCGCCAGGGTAAACCCCAGCCCCGATGGGTGGTAGTCGCCATTGCCGTCTCCTCCCTGTTGTTTGCCGTGGGCCACTTGCCCGCTGCGATCGCCCTAGGACTGCCGCTAACCCCAGCCTTGCTAGGGTTCTTGCTGATCCAAAATTCTTTATTTGCAGGGGTTGCGGGGTATTTATTCTGGCGCTACGGGCTAGAGGCCGCAATAATCGCCCACCTGACGGTTCATGCCGTGCTGGCCCTCATCGGCTAAGGCATCTCCTCAAGTCCGCTGTGCACGAACAGGGGTTGGGTGATCTCGAATCTTCGCCACAGTTCTTCGCCACAGTTAAAGCGTTAAACACCATGTCTCAAGTTTCTTCTAACAGCTCACGAAATCGTGACCGACTCACGTACGACTCAAGACCAACAGCTTCCACTAGGAGGAGAATTATGCGCGTTCCCAAGACCTACGTCAGGCGCTTATTAACAGGCACAGCAGTGATGTTGATTGTCCTCGCTGGGGCACCTGCCGCATTGACACAGTCAGCCCCGGCACCAGGGGCGGAACTGGAGCGATTTTACAACCAGGAGCTGACCTTCGGCTCCTGCGAAGGCTTTGCAACCACTGCGATCGAGGCACAAGTGTACGTCGATCCGTTTGAGTGTAGTCGCCTGGAGGTACCGCTGAATTACGACGACCCTGAGGGTGAGACCATGCAAATCGCAGTACTGCGGCTACCGACCCAGGGTGAATCTGACCAGCGGATCGGCTCTCTGGTGCTCAACCCTGGCGGGCCTGGGGGCTCGGGCACGCTTCAAACACCCTTCACCGCAGTGAGTCTGAAGGAGACTCCCATTGTTCAACGGTTTGACTTGGTTGGGTTCGACCCTCGCGGGGTCGGAGCCTCGACCCCGGCCATCAACTGCTTCACCGACGAAGAGAACGACCGAGGCGAGAACCAGACGACGTTGTTGGGTACGTCAGGAGAATGGAGTGCCGACGACACCCGCGAGTTGATGGAGAAGTGCGCCAATGGGTCGGGGGGTGAGCAGGTGCTCGCTGCTGTCGGCACCCGCAACGTAGCCAGGGACATGGACGTGCTCCGCGCCGCCCTCGGCGACGAAAAGCTGACCTTCCTTGGGCGAACCTACGGCACCCGATTAGGCGCGGTCTACGCTGAGATGTTCTCCCAGAACGTCCGGGCGATGGTCCTCGACGGTGCACTCGACCCTCGGCAGGGCAGCGTGGAACGCCGCTTAGCGCTCCATGCCGCGTTCCAGCGCTCCTTCGAGCTGATGGCCGAGTTTTGCGCCCAGAGCTCAGACTGTCCGCTGGGCACCGACCCCGAGCAGGCCACCGCTGTGTTCCAAGATCTGTTCCAGCCGCTGATCGATAATCCCGTGCCTGCGGGCGAGGGGCGCACCCTAGATTTTTTGTTTGGCACTGGCAGCGTCCTTGGGGCGCTCTACGATGCCGAGGAGTGGCCACGAATCATTGACGGCATCGCCCAGCTCAAAAACGAGGGCCGAGGCGACAAACTCCTCGCTCTCAGTGACGACTTTATCGTTGAAGGGTTGGAGAGCAACTTGGTCGATGCCCAGCTCGCCATCAACTGTAACGACGAGGAGCGCCGCACCCCTGAGCAGGAGGCAGAACTGCGCCGCCAGATCTTCGATGTGAGCCCCTTTCTTGATACCGGACGCCCCGTTGAGGGCGTCACCCGCGACGCCTGCGAGTTCTGGCCCAGTGAACCGACCCTCGGCTTCCCCCATGCTCAGGACGTTGAGGGCTTACCCGACACGCTGATCATCTCCATCACGGGCGACCCGGCCACCCCCTACGCTGCTGGAGCCAGTCTAGCCGAGTCGCTCGGCGGTACCGTGCTCACCGTCGAGGGAGAGCAGCACACCATCGCCATGAATGGCACCAGCCCCTGCGTCAATGCGATTGTTGCCAACTACCTCATCGACCTTGAACTGCCCGCAGAGGGCGATCGCTGCATCCTCTAGTCAGTCGCCCCAGCGCCAAAACCAAGGATTCGGATTGAAGGCACCGGTGATGATGACTACGGAGTGACGACCAGTAATACTTTCTACCCAGTGATGATCAGTCAGGGTCTGGCAATCAAATACTTTCAATGTGTGCGTGTTTGATACAGAGAATAAGCTTCACTGGAGAAGAAATAATGAAACGATCTACCTTGTTTACTTTCCTGTATCTTGCGCTGGGAGTCTGTCTGACGGCGATCGCACTGGAATACCCAAATCTGCCTTCGGGTCTTCAAACTAGCCTGCTCATCAATGCAGGGGTATCCTACCTTGTTTGTATTTTCAGTACCTTTCCATCTTGGCGTGAGACAGCGATCTGCTTCTATCGCAGAAAGAATTCAGTGATTGTCCTTCCCTGGTTGGTGATTGGAATCACTATTGCTTTTGAAGGCAGGTTCCCTATGTAGCGATCCTACTCTTGACACAAACTACTTTACAAACCCTTTTGCTCGCCTCAGTCCAACGACCACGTCATCAGAGGCGCGAGGCACAATTTAAAGTGTCTAAGACCGGCTGATTCGAGCGTCCCTTGCATGACCTTGTTAGGCTGGAGCTATCAATACATGTCGAAACAATTGTGCTTAAGTTTTCTTGGCACTCCGAACCCAACTATCAAACATTCGCCAAATTCACAAGATGAACCAATTCGTTTGTCCAGTTCTCCGTGGGATGAATGGACAACCTTCGTTTTCCTCTGGCTAGAGTGACAAAAGAGGGATACAGCGATTCTCACCTGAGTGAGGTATGAGGTGTGGGGGTTCCACCCCCACGCAGGGGGCACTGCCCCCTGAACCCCATGTACTCCATTGATCTGTAAACCGCTATATCTGCTTTGCCTAGCTGCGAAAAATGCTGATAATCCAGGTGCCGGCAGGTCGCACCAGGACATCTCCAGGGGAGGCAACCCAGGCGTTGAAGTTATACATACCACCCCCTCGGGGGTTGCGGACATTAGAGAGTACTACTTCTACAGGGATGCCGGCTGCAATCACTTCTTCTGGCTCTATTTCAACGACGCGACTTTCAGAGTCAAGGGTCACGGAAGCGAGGGGAATTTCTTCGGCGCGATTGAAACTAAAAAGACGATTCCTAGGGGTTCGGCGCAGCGCAATTCTGTTTTCAGAGAACTGACCATCGTAGTAGTCTGGATAGCTGATGCGAATCTTAGCGATTGCGGTATTCTGACGCCCTAATTGCAGGCGATAGCGATCGCGCATGTGCCCTGGGGTGCCATATTCCAGAACATAGCTCAGTTGTTGTCGGCGTCCAGAGCCTTCGCCCCAGACAAAGCCAAAACCTGGATTGGTTTGCGCTACGCTGGCAAGGGGAACACCCACAAGCAGGGTTCCAGAGCACAGCAGAACCGAGACAGTCCGACGCAGCATCGATGACTTACGGGATAACATAGGCTTTTGAGATTGAGACAAATGGAACTGAATTGCTCTTGGGGTCATATTAGCAGGCAACTGATGGAAATCGCATCAAGGGCTGTGCCAGTTGATGACCTGAGTGCTATCTGAAGGGATTGATTGATGATTTCAGATTGGCAATCACCTGTTTAGACGGTAGTTCGGCGTAAAAGGTGCCCCAACTACGGATACTGTTATGGAGTTATGAGTTCTTCTGATCTTCGCTGTCATGCCCCAGCTACGCTTCGCAATCGAGACCCGATTTTGGGGGTGCTAAAGTCAGTGTTGCCGCCGGATGGCGTCATTGTAGAGATTGCCAGTGGCACAGGGGAACATGCTGCTTATCTGGCACCGCACTTTCAACCAGCTCAATGGTTGCCGACGGATGTGGAGGACGCCAATCTGACTAGCATTGCGGCCTGGTGTGCCCACTTGGGGGCTGAAAATGTTTATCCGCCTCTGTGTATAGATGTGCAATCTATGGATGGGCAAGGGTTTTCGAGGGATCTGGAGTCATCGCAGCCTTGGCCTTGGAAGGTAGGGCAGTTTTTGGCTGACCAGCCTGAATGTCTGAGCGTAAGTGCTCTTGTCAATATCAATATGATTCATATTTCCCCTTGGTTGGCCACGTTGGGGCTTATGAAAGGGGCGGCGCAGCTCTTGCCCCTGGGTGGCGTGCTTTATCTCTATGGACCATTTCAAGAGGGTGGTGCTCATACGGCTTTGAGTAATGCGACCTTTGATCGCAGTTTGCGATCGCAGTGTCCAGATTGGGGCGTCCGACATCTTGAGGAGGTGATTGCTGTGGCTCAGGCTCAGGGCTTGGTTCATCAACAGACCCTTGAGATGCCTGCTAACAATCGCTCGGTAATCTTTCGCCAGGTAGGAACTCCAGTCGTTCCCCCAGCTTTATGAGGAGGTGCTGTGAGATCGCTAGCTGAGGCGTAAAGGGCTGGCGAGGAGGGCTAAGAGTTGATCAAGGGGCAGGAGTTGCGCAGGGGTCGAACTTCCTTGCTTATCCATGCCAGTTACGTCACATCTCACCTGTTGCAGGGTTTGGCATAGGGCTAGGTATTGCGATCGCACCTCGGCCTGATTGGGGAGGTGGCTGGGCTCCTGCGCCTGAAGTCTTACTAAAATGCTGCTGCTCAAAGCTTCCAAGCTGACCAGGTGAAAAATCTTGCCAGATTGTCGCAGTCCATGAATTGAGCCAGCCAAAGCTAGCCAATCAATGGGCACTGTCAACTCAATCCCCAGCAGGACTGGACTGGAACCATTAGCGTGAGAGCCAGGAGGCAGGTCAGAAGGGTTAGAAACCGAAACCATTAATAAATCTGCAACCGAGGCACTCGAAAACGGAACGGGAGGTAAAAGCTGCTGACCAGACCCATTCCCAAGCCCATCAGGACTGGCTTCAAGGGGCTGAGGCCAGGTGACTTCTGGCACCAAGATTTGAGAGACTGAGGACAAAGAGGAGATGATAGCATCCTGCAAATCTGCATCACGAAAATTGCCTCCCATCAGCGTGGCAGCTTCAAAATCAGCCTTCTTTAATTTGGCTTGAGTGAAATCGGTGTCAACGAGGTAAGCTTTTCTAAAACTAGACGACTCAAAATAGCCACACCCCAAATTGGCGCTATCTAGGGAAGCTCGGGTGAAGTTCGTGTGGGCACAGTTGCTATAGCTTAGGTTTGCCCAGGACAGGTTGGCACCCGAAAAGTCTCCTTCAATACAAATGATTTTGTGTAAATTTGCCTCATTGAAGTTGGCAAAGCGGGCTTCTATAAAACTCAAATCCGATTTATAAAGATTGGCTCTTAAGAAATTTCCTTCACAGCAATCTGCCTCAGTGAGCAGACTACTACTTAAATTGGCATTTTGAAAATTGGCCTGTTTCAGGATAGCTTCCACGAAATAGGCTCGAACGCAATTAGCATAGGCGAAGTTAGCACTGTACAGATTAGCTTGAGAGCAATCTGCCTGTCCGAGAATGGCCGATGTAAAATTTCCCTGTCGCACATTTGCGCCACATAGCTTAGCTTGGCTTAGGTCTGAGTACTGAAAATTACTGTGTTGACAGTTGGCATAACTCAGATCGGCTCCCTGCAATTTGCAATGACTGAGGTCTACACCGGTGAGATTGGCTTTAGAGAGGTTGATGTTTACCAGTTCTAGGCTCTTTAAATTGGCTTGGCTAAGATCAATTTTGGCCGAGGGGTGACGCAAGCGCCATTGATTCCAATGCTTGACGCCACGACGGATTAGCTTCAGATGGCCTAGGTTGGCCAAGGCACAACTCCCTAATCAAAGACTTGCTTTGGTGCATTTTACATATTAAAGCAAATTTATTCAGAAGGGAAAATTACTTCATGACTGAATTTGACAGAGTAAAAGCCCAAACCAACTTCGCTGATCAACCCAGGCTTCCAAAACCCGGAATACTTTTGTGTCGGGGTTCCAGGGCAGATGCTCAAGCTGCGATCGCAGCGCTGCTAAATCAAACTTGCGAGAAATCTCTGTGCGAATCGTTTCCCCTCGCCTCAGCAAGCACGAAAACTCCAGTATTGCCAGAGACACCACCTGGTCACACTGGCTTTGTAAATGCATTTCAATTTGATGAGCCCGGTGATTATAAAAAGCATGGTGTCGAAACTGATCCAGGTCAAAGTCGGCCTGAAAGCGCCAGTTCAGATGGCGCAACAAATTTAGGTTAAAAGCAGCCGTAACCCCTTCGCGGTCGTTATAGGCTGGCTCAATCTGCTGCGGCGACTTCTGTAAATCAACCCCGAGCAGGAAAAACTCACCTGGTTGTAGAGCCTCTCGAACTTGAGCAAAGAGCCTATTGCACTGAGTAGGACTGAGGTTGCCCAGGGTACTGCCCAGAAAACATAGCATCCGGCTGGGTAATGTCGCAGGGGGCAGTTGAGCAAGTGCCGCCTCATAGGTACCCATCAACCCATCAATGCTTAACGTTGGATAGTCTTGAAGCAGTGCCAAGGCGCTTTGCTTCAGCGCACCGCCGCTGACATCAATAGGGCGGTAGTACAACGGCTGATTGCGATCGCCATAGGCATCGAGTAGGAATCGCGTCTTAGTCGCACTACCGCTGCCCAGTTCCACCAACTCGCAGGGCCCCGTGATCTCGGCAATGGCCGGAGCATAGGTTTTCAGGATATGAGCTTCTGTGCGAGTGAGGTAATACTCTGGCACATGGCAAATTTGATCAAATAACTGTGAGCCGCGATCATCATAAAAATACTTAGATGGCAGCACCTTGGGGGTTTGTTGTAACCCTGCAATGACATCTGCCCCGTCTGTTTCTGAAGCTTGCCCTGTCTGCAATGCTCGAAGTGTAAGCCTTGAAGCCAAGGGAGGATCTGCTGCCACCGTTGTTGATGCAGAATTGTGCCCTCGTGATCTACTCCTTTCAGCCATTGACATCCTCATTTTCGCAAACAGCTTGGCCGCATTTTGGCTCAGGCGTTCATCCTGTCACTGCGCGGCCTAACTGTAATCTAACGGGTTTGAGTCACTCAGCCATGCATCCCCAGAAAGAAATCAACCCGAAAACTGATCCTTCATGCCCCGCAACCGCGCAAAAGTCTGGATCGCATTTTTGCCTTGGGTGGCGGCCATTAAAGCCGGTTGATCCCAGCGTAGAAACGGATTGGTTTGTTTTTCGATCTTGATCTCAGAGGGAACCGTGGCCTCTTGCCGCTGCCGTGCCGCTTGAACCTGCACGAGTCGCTCCTGTAGGGCTAGGTTTTCGGCCTCAACCGTAATCGCAAACTTAAGGTTACTGAAGGTGTATTCATGGGCGCACCAAACCCGAGTGGGGTCGGGCAACTCTCGAATCTGCTGCAAGGATTGCAGCATTTGGGCTGGCGTGCCTTCAAACAATCGACCACATCCCCCAGCAAATAGGGTATCTCCACAGAAAAGGTCTCCTCCGCCGGGTGCTGGGAAATAATAGGCAATGTGACCCAGTGTATGGCCGGGAACAAACAACACTTGAGCTGTGCAGTCTGCGAAGCAGACCTGATCGCCCCCTTGTAAAAAGACCTGCTGACCCGGAATTCGCCCCCGATCGGGGGCACTGCCATACACAACCGCTCCAGGAAAATGCCGTAATAGTTCCTGATTGCCTCCAACATGATCGCCATGGTGGTGGGTGTTGAAAATAGCAACTAAGCGCGCCTGAAGCTGATTTAAGCAGGCCAAAACGGGCCTGGCCTCTGCCGGATCGACCACTGCGGCAGTGTGGGTTTTAGGATCATGGAGCACAAAGATGTAATTGTCTCGTAATACAGGCAGTCGATGGATGTGCATGTTCACTTAAGGCTCGCTTCAGGACAAAATCAAACTGGACGCGCAAAGTCTATTTTGTAAAGACTGCGGGACAAGTCTCGTCGTTGCACAGGTTCACGATCGCGGGGTAACGCCACATTCTTTAAGCGTTTAGAGGCGGTTTGAAAAGTTTCTAAACCCTTGCCCCCTAAATCCCCGATTCTGAGGGACTTAAGGGTGATCAAAGCCCTCCGGAATGGGGGGGTAGGGGGCGAATGTAGAGCATGGGAAGACTCTAAAGACAGCCTCTCAGGCGCGACTTTAGCAAGTAGAATTGCCAAGTGTTCCCTCAGCAGGGGCTGGGAGGGAGCAAAGCGCTGCTGCCCCACCCCAGCAACAATGCCTTTGGCGGCCAGGGTTTCGATACTGGTGTAGGCAAAGTGAGTCGGGGGCACATCAATAAAAGTCGGTGTTTCTGGCCGCAGTAGGTCAAGCGCCATGGCGTTGACTAGGGCGATGCAAGCGACAGCGCGGGTGACGATGCCCTGGGGATTAAAGTTCAGATTGCTCTGGCTTTCGCTGCGGACGATGCCAGCAGTGGCCAGCACTTGAATCGCCTCAAAGTCTGGGTCATCGTGGGAGACATCGTTGAACCAGAACAGGGGAATGCCAAAACGGGTCAGATGCCCTTGAAAGCGGCGATACAGGCTGGGGTTTTGAGCAATGTCTCGAATGGATCGGCCTTCGCGCAGGGCGTAGGCGGCCAAGTGCCCCCCGGCTTCTCCGATCGCCCACTCAACGGGGTGCATGCGGTAGGCGGCGTTGGTGATGTGGGTGGTGCCAATGCTCTTAGAGGAGAGAATCAAGCCATCGGTGGCTAGGGGAATCAAGGCACCTAGCGGCACGGTGAAGGGGAGCGAAACATGGCCATCACCCAGCTCTACATGCCCCGGTGCATCGTTGGGATGCATGTCTAGATAGTGATACTGACCGATGCCGATGCTGTCTACAAAGTTGCGGGCTCGGGCTGAGTTGGGAAAAAATTTGGCGGCTACATCTTCATGGCAAATGGTGGTGAGCGCCACCCCGCGACGGGCTTCACGAATGTAGGGGTCGTGGGCAATGCCATCTGGGGTCCAGGTGAGATCTCCCCGAGGTTTGAGCTGGGGGGCACCGTGGGTTTGCAAGTAGTAAACGTAGGCTTGGGTGCGATCACGCCCCCGTTGGAGATGCTGCTGCCGCTCTGCCCGACTCACCCCGGCCAATGCGCCAGGCCGATAATCGTTGCCATTCCCCATGGGGTGGCCATTAGCAGTTTGGGGCGACCCCCCAGCCACACCCAGAGGACTGGTAGCCCAATTCAGAACCGTGACATCCCCAGGGCGAACCTGGCTGTCAAAGACACTGCGCTGAAGCCGCCGATAACGAAACATCCCCTGAGGCTCCAGAAATTGATGTCCGAGCCACTGTCCCTGCTGCTTTACCCAAAAAGTGGGGGTAAACTCAGCCTCCTGCAACCAAGGAACCTGATTATAGCTCGGAGGGGGAGTCAGAGGTGGCTGCGGGTGCGCTGCCAGCTCAACCACGGCACAAAAGGTAAATGCCTGTTGGCACTCGGGGCGAGCAGCCTGGGGCAAAACAGCTTCTCCAGTCTCCTGTCGAGCTTCTTGACCCACCCGGGACTCGATTTGTCCTAGCTCCAGTAAATCGCCTAAATCCGTAGCTTCCAGGGTCAGTTGACTCTGAACAGTAAAGCGGTTTTGCCCCTGCTCAAACACAACGCCGACCACCTGACGCCGATGACTAGAAGTTGGCTCTGTGAGCACTGCTATAGGCTCTGCATTAACAACCAAGGTCAGTTGTTTCTGTTCTAAATAGGGCTGAATGGCTTCATTGAGAGCCTGAGCCGCAACCCAAGGGGTTACAGAAAAGTGACTCACCCAACTGCCCCCAGGATTCTGGCGCACTTGAGATGCCACGGGTTGCAACTGGCGCTGCCGCTCTCGAAATTGCCGCTGGGTTCGGGAAATTGCAAACAGCTCAGGATTTTGCAGTTGCTTGGGATCGCGGCGATCGCGGGGGATCAAATCCTTGGGTGTCATTAAAGGGGCATCATCGGGTGCGGGGAGCGCCTGAGCCGTAAATTGCCCCCCCAGGATGGGGTGAGGCTGCACCCAAGTCACGGCTGCCCCGGCCTGGAGTGCTCCTAGAGCTGCTGAATAGGCGGCGGTGGAAGCCCCCACCACCAGGATGGAAGCCCTCAGAATCTGATCAGGGGCAGGGGTCAAAAAAAGTTCGGGAGCCAGGAGTCCGAATGAGGTCACGGGTCTATCGCTGTGCAATATGAGGAAACGCCATAAACAACGGCCTAGGGAAAGACAGCGCCTTGGGTGCGGCCATGCCCTGTTTCCAAATCATACTGGCGATCGCGGTCACGGTAGACTGCAACCACGCGAGTGGCCGCCTGGTTGATAGCCTGCTGAAGCTGAGGGCAACTGGGGCTTGGGGGCAGGGTTTGCAAGGCTCGGAGTACCCCATGACTGGCCTGGATGCCGTGCTGCTTGTGGCCTTCTTCATGGAGCGTGAGTGCTGCGAGATACCGCTGCCAGTGCTGCACGAGTTGAGGGCTAGCACCAGCCGGGGGTGTCCATTGTGGCAGAGTCATTTGAATTTGAGCCGTCACCTGGGGGGTGGTGAGGTGGCACTGGCTGCCGCGATCAAGATACTGATAGCGCCACTGCACGCCCCAGCCCGTATAACCGTCAAAACGACGCTGGCTGGCTGGGTCTAGGGGCCCCAGTTGATTCAGCTGCGATCGCAGTTGCGATGGCGTACTACCCTGAATGGCGTAATACCGAGTTTGTAAATCAACTCGAGGATTTCCCGACCCAGACGCCCTGGGTGGCGAGGCCGACCTCTGTTGCCGAAGTGCCGGAGCGACTGAATGGGTTGGATAGGTCGGGTTCTGCCGAATCCATTCCTGCCAGGTCTGTCCCCTGGCAGTTGTGCCCAGCAGCAGCACGATCAGGCATCCCACGAGCAACCAGACCCCGTAGCGCCACTTTTTCATCAGGTTCATCAGGATCTCCCCATGCCGTTGATCTGAGCATACCCAGTTGAACCTTTCTTGCCGTCAGATTGTGAGGGCGTTCGCGTCTTATTCCTACAAGCTGCTGGAGTCTAAGCTCTTTTCTTCTGCCAAGGTCTGCGGTAAATGCAAACCACACTCTTGCTTCATACCCTTAAACCGAGTTTGGCGCTCATGTTCATCCTCGGCAGTCATGGGTCTACTCGAATGCCAATCCCCAACCGTGACATAGCCCTTTTCCTTGAGGGGATGGTAGGGCAAATCATAGGTTTGGAGGTAATCATGCACCGTCTGAGCTGTCCAATTCAAAATTGGCAGCACTTTGAAGAGAGACCCCTGGGGCTCTAACGTTCGCAGTTGCCGCCGGTGATTCGTTTGCTCAGCGCGCAAACCTGCTAGCCATGCCGTCGCCTTCAGCTCGTGCAAAGCCCGCTGCATAGGTTCAACCTTGCGCATGGCATCATAGCGATTAAAATCTTCAACCGTTTCTCCCTGCCACAGCCGACCGTAGATGGCTTCCATTCGAGCCGGACTGATGGTTGACTGATACACCTTAATATTGAGATTCAGTAAATCAATCAACTGTTCAGCAAACCGATAGGTTGCAGGGGGCAGATAGCCCGTATCCACCCAAATAACCGGAATATCTGGCACAATCTGGGTGACCAGATGCAGCATGACCGCAGATTGAATGCCAAAACTAGTGCTCATGACTAGGCCGCCACCAAAGTGTTGAGCAGCCCAAGTCGTGACTTGGGCTGCTGGGGCATCTGCTAACTGGATGTTGATCTGCTCAAGATTGAAGTCAAGGGTTTGCAAGGCTCTGCTTTAAACGCGCCAGTATATTATTCTAAGTTCTTAAGGGCAAGGTTGTCCGCCTGGGGTCAGCTTGCCCTCAAACTTATAGCGGTTTACAGATTAATGGAGTACATGGGGTGCAGGGGGCAGTGCCCCCTGCGTGGGGGTTCCACCCCCACACCCCGTACCTCACTCAGGTGAGAACCGCTATATCTATACTTTGAATGATGACAAAATGCCATCCAGTTGCAGCACAAATCCAGGTAGTACGGTTCCGCCGGATAGCTCTGTTGGGGAGTTCAATACTTCAATGGGTTGACCCGATCGATAGATTTCAACCTGCTGATCATAGGGGTTGAGCAACCAGCCAAGCTGCATACCATTCTCTAGATAGTCCTGCATTTTGGTTTGCATGGTGCTGAAATCATCTGTGGCAGAGCGCAACTCAACAGCAAAATCTGGACAAAGCGGTAAAAACCGATTGGGATCGGGGCGGAGTGATTCGAGACGCTCTCGTTTGACCCAGGCGGCATCAGGCGATCGAATCGCGCCATTGGGCAGAATAAAACCAGTAGACGAGTCAAACACCAGGCCTCTTCCATCCTTGTCTGCCCAGTTACCTAAACGCTGGTTCAGTCTAGAGTTGCGGTTTCCAGTTTCCCATCCTGTTGGCGGCATAATGATCAGTTTTCCTGCGGCGGTGCGCTCCAGTCGCAACTCTCGGTTGACCTGACAGAGTCGATAAAACTGCTCATCGCTCAGGTGAATATCTGCGCTTTCCATCTCCAGAACGAGGGGAATCATTAGCCCAACCTGTTGTATTAACGTGAACTAATTTTAGCGTGGGGGTAAGGAAGGGGCGATCGCACTTATTCCGTTTTGGGCGCAAGATATTTCCTTGCAGGCACATTCCCTTCCCGACGCTGAATCAAAGATTACAGCGCGGGCTTCCCAAGATCGCCCTCGAGAGTTTCCTGCTTCATCCGTCCTCCCTAGAATATTGCTACTCCCCGCTATGGATACATCCACAGGCAACTTTACCATGTGTCCTACGGCTGACTTGCGCCTAGCACAGATAGGGTGCTGGCGACTGTGTAGTATACCAAATTCGATAGATAGCCAGTTCGATGGCGCTTGGAAAAGTGGTAACAAAAAGTCCTTCATCAGCATCGATTCTTTCTGTCATCCAGGTTCCTGGCAGGCTGATTTCGATATAGTCATCGTCCACAAAAATCATAGAAATTAACGCACCCCTTTCTGCTCTGACAAGCTGCTCTAGATGGGTAAGTCGTGGATCCTTTGCAGGGAGCAAGAAAGAGGCTCTACTGGTTTCAATGATCAGCTTTTGTCCAGCGTGGAGGGTGAGTGTGACTCGCTGAGAGACCCAGGTTTCAAGGGAAATATTCACCCGCTCTAATCGAAATGATGTTTCGGTATAAATTAATTTCAACATCCGTCTTACAATCTTTAATCAAAAGGTTGTTGGTACAGCGGTTTACAGATCAATGGAGTACATGGGGCGCAGGGGGCGCTGCCCCCTGCGTGGGGGTGGAACCCCCACACCCCGTACCTCACTCAGGTGAGAACCGCTATGTTACGATGATTCAGAATTGCTCGGTCAATTGCTGGGTGAACGGGAGCTTTGGATTCTGGCTTGAGACTCTGACTGGTTTTCTGAAGTCGATCATCCCTTTTTTACCCCAGCATGACTGCTCCATAACAAGAACCCCCGTTTCTGAATCGATAGAAGCGGGGGTTGACGGTTCAAGGGTCTGAATCTTCAGGTGGGTGACAGGCTAGACCTGCACCTCCCGCTCCTATTGAATTGATTTGGGTTAATCCATGCGCCTAGACGAGCTAGAATGCGCGTGCGGCCAGACCAGAAAGGAATGAGATGTGCCTCAATCACAAACAGTACAAAGTTGCCGCCAAAGCCTGAGGGCTTCTGGCTCTGGATCGCGTGCTGTCCTGTTCTAGTGAAAAGAGACTTCATGGTAGGCCAAACTATTTTGAAGATTGTCACTCACTTATACTACACGTGTAATACCTTTTTGTCTACGACCTTCTTGAGGCATGGGTTGTGCCAGTGGGCTCCGACGCATTACACTCCCGAAAATAGGGCTTTGCAGGTTAATCTTGTCCCAATCAGCCGTCGCGAGCTGAGCAAGGTAAAAGGTTGCAGTGGAAATGGATCCGTGACAAAGGGTAAGGCAGAATGACCCAATCACCAGCTCCGTTGGTTTCTGTGATTATGATTTTCTTCAATGGGGAAGCCTTTATGAAAGAGGCTGTTGAGAGCGTGCTGGCTCAAACCTATCCCCATTGGGAGCTGTTGTTCGTGGATGATGGCTCCACTGATAGGAGTAGTGCGATCGCACAGGACTACGTTCGCCAATATCCTGAAAAAATGCGTTATCTCGACCATGAGCATCATCAAAATCGGGGCATGAGCGCGGCGCGCAACCTAGGTCTAGCCCACGCTCGAGGGGAGTGGGTTTCTTTTCTAGATGCGGATGATGTTTGGCTGTCGCCCAAGCTAGATCAGCAGCTTGCCCTAGCCCAGCAACATCCTGCTGCTGGAGTCATTTGCGGCCCCACTCAATACTGGTATAGCTGGATGGCACATCCTGAGAATTACCCCCAAGACACACTGCGCATCTTAACCTGGGATGCCCCACAACTCTACCAACCGCCCCTACTGCTAAAGCGGCTTCTGAAGCAGCAGGCTCAGGCTCCAGCCACTTGCAGTGTGCTAATCCGTCATGAAGTCATTGATCAAGTGGGGGGTTTTGTCGAGGATTTTCGAGGCATGTTTGAAGATCAAGTCTTTTTTAGTAAGGTTTACTTGCATGTCCCCGTATTTGTCGATGTCAACTACAGGGATCGCTATCGACAACATTCTCAGTCCAGTTGTGCCCAAGAGCTTCGAGCCGGACGGTATCACCCCTTTAAGCCCAGTCCGGCTCGAAAAGCATTTTTGACCTGGCTGGCCACCTACCTAGACCGCCAAAACATCAACGATCCTGAGCTATGGCGGACGGTCAATACCTCCCTGTGGCCCTATCGGCATCCATCTCTGAGCAAGCCTATTTTTGAAGTCCTACACTGGGTTGATCGGCTTCACGAGCGCGTGCTGCAACCGCTCTGGGGGGTTCTTTGGCCGAAAAAATCTGCGTCTACTTACAAACCATGACTGCTTTGACAGATGTTCACGTTTTGATCACGGGTGGGGCTGGATTTATCGGCTCTCATTTGACTGAAGATCTGTTGTCCTTGGGGGCAAAGGTCACTGTGGTGGATAATCTCAGCACCGGAAAACGAGCCAATTTGCCGACCCACCCTCACCTGCGTCTATTGGTCAAAGACATCAACACCTGTCAGCCCCAAGACTTTGAGCACCCCGTACACAAGATTGTTCACCTTGCCGCCACCCCCTCAGTGGCAACATCCTGGCAGGCTCCCCTCACAGCACACCACCAAAACCTTTCTAGTACCCTGGCAGTGATTCAGCTCTGTGAAGCCCTGGCGGTTTCTGGACTGGTGTTTGCTAGCTCGGCTGCGGTCTACGGAAATCTGCAATATCAACCCGTTGGAGAAGACCACCCTACCTGTCCCATTTCACCCTATGGCTTACAAAAGCTAGCTAGCGAACAGTATGCCCAATTATTTGCGCCCCAGCTAGGCTTTACGTTTGTGGGGTTACGTCTGTTTAATGTGTATGGAATCAGGCAAGATCCACATTCGCCTTACTCGGGGGTGATTTCAATTTTTGCTGACGCCATGCGTCAGGGACAGGCCATCATGTTGTATGGCACGGGTGCTCAAACGCGAGATTTTATTTTTGTCAAAGATGTCTCCCTTGGCATCATCCAAGCCTTAACCCTGGCTCAGTTGCCTGGAGCCGCGTTGATTTTCAATCTGGGCACTGGACAGGCCATCTCTTTACTGACTTTGGTGCAAGAGCTTCAGACCTGCTTTCCCCAATGGCCATGTGAGATTTATTGGGAGCCTGCTCGTCCGGGCGATATTCAGCATTCACAAGCCAATATTGCTCAGGCCAAGGCTCAGTTACAGTTTGCCCCACAATGGTCACTTCAGGCAGGCTTGCGACATTGGGTTAACGCAATGAGGTGAAGATCTAAGAGTGATCCAAGAAAAAAGTCATCCGACAGCTAGGCTGGCGTTGGGGCTATTTCGACGAACCACTTTTCTAGACCGGGCAATCGGCACAGGGTCTTTTCGAGTTCGGCCATGGCCTTCTGGGTGAGTTTAACAGGAGTTACGCATTGACAAAAATCACTCCCAGTGTTCAAGAGAGCCACCCTAGCAGAGGTAGTTCATTTGGCTACAGCAGCATTGGTGACAGTTAAGAAACTGTCCCGAAGTTTATTATCCTGCAAAATTCATGCTTTAACGTGGGTATTAGGTTCATTTTTGATGGGTTCATACCATGAACCGGTGAGCTTAGGGATTTGATCTTATCTCCAAGATTCAATGGTTTGCCAAAAGCAATTGATTCGACTGCTTCGCGTGTTTTTTGTGTCTAAGCCACCTGCCCCTCAAGCAGCCCCTCGGATTTCGAGTTGGCTCACCCCCATTCTTTACTGCCTTGGTCAGACACTTGTTCTTCCGCTCTATTTTCGCCACATTCAGGTTCAGGGACTAGAACACTTCCCATCTCACGGATCAGTTTTGATCGCCCCCACCCACCGTTCTCGCTGGGATGCGCTCATTTTGCCCTACGCCATGGGTTATCCAGTCACAGGGCGCGACTTATACTTCATGGTGTCCGCCAATGAAATGCGAGGCATTCAAGGCTGGTTAATCCGTCGCTGTGGAGGATTTGCCATTGATCCAGACAGCCCTAGTATTCGAGCCATGCGAGCCAGCATCGAGCTGCTGCGTCAGAGTAAAGCTTTAGTTATTTTCCCGGAGGGGAATATTTTTCGAGAGTTTCAGGTGCAGAACCTGAAACCTGGCTTGGCTCGAATCGCCCTTCAGTCTCAACGTCATAGCCTGAAAGTGCCCGTTCACATTTTGCCAGTGCGGATCAAATACCAACCTGTCATTCCCCGTTGGGGCAGTGAAGTCACCGTCAGTATCGGGCCAGTGCTAAATACATTGGCATACGTTGACGCCTCTGGCAAGCAGGCTGCTGACCGCCTCTGCACAGACCTATCTGAGACCCTAAATAGTCTGCATGCCGATACGGTGACCACTGCCTCTACCCGAGACGCAAGGATTTCTCCTGCTTCGCAGCCTCAGGGCTAGTCAGTAATACAGCGGTTTACAGATCAATGGAGTACATGGGGTGCAGGGGGCAGTGCCCCCTGCCGTGGGGGTTTCACCCCCCCACCGCGTATCTCACTCAGGTGAGAACCGCTATATCCGTATTTACGCGGAAGACAAACCTCTGGGAGTTTGACATAGTTTTTCCTAGAGGTATTTTTTAATTATTTATTTAGAAAGAATATAAAAAGCTCTTTTTGGCCTGATCCAATAGCGCCCTCAGTGACATCTATATCAAGCAGCTTTTCCTTGAAAACAAAATAATAGTCCGTACAATCCGGACTTTGACTTCACCTCCTCACTTGAACAAGCTGAGTTGTCATGATTGATACGCTGAGTGATCCAATAACTCCAGTTCTTGCCAGTGGTCTTCAGGGCGTCCCGATTGTAGCCTTGCAGCATTATATTCGTCAGCAGCAGTCGGGACGCCTCAGTTGCCTAGACCCCAAAGATCATTCTGTCGGCTGGCGAGTCTATTTCAGCGGCGGACAAATTCATTTTGCTGAAAGTATTATGGGGCAGGCTGATCGCCTGTCCTACTTGCTCCAAGATGTGCTGCCTAATTTGGATCTATCGCCAGTTCAGGCTAATACCACAGCCTACGATCTCCTCTATCAGCAGCTTGAAGCAAGGCGGTTGTCTTGGAGTGACCTCCGGCATTTAGTCGCCCGCATCACCCAAGAGGCTCTCATTCAGTTGCTAGCAGTTCCTAAGGCAAATCTGCTGTTTGAACCCAGCGTCAACTTAGATCCCCTGTTATGCTCAAGCTCTTTTTGGAGTCTAGTTCTGCCCATTGAGGCGCTCATTCAGCAATGGACAGCCATTCGCCCAGAAGTCAGCTCTCCTTTTCGACGACCGTTTATTCAAGATTGGGATCAGTTTGTGCACCAAGGGCGCTACCTCTTGGGGGATGTTTGGGGTATGCAACCTCTGACAGACGCGCTCAATCAAAACCACTGCCTCTACCAACTAGCGTGCCAACTGCATCTAAATGCCCAAGACTTGGCGGCAATGCTGCATCCTCTAGTGAAGTCCGGCGCGCTCGGAATGGAACCCTATCAAACCTGTCCCCTTCCGCGACGACCAACGGTCATCTGTATTGATTCGAGTAAATTGACCCGACATTGGGTTAGACGACTTCTTGAGCCTCTGGGGTATGAAGTTATTACCCTACAGCAGACCCAACATGCACTCTTGGCAATTCAGCGCCATTGCCCCAATCTAGTGATTTTAGATACTCAAATCCTTGATCCAGACAATTATCAGTTTTGCCGCGCACTTAGACAAATGCCGGGATTTCAAAATACGCCAATTCTCTTACTCAGTCCGGCTGAGCGGTTAATTGACCGCATCTGGATCCGTCTGTCTGGTGCCACAGCCTATGCATCGAAACCCTTTCACCCCAAGACTCTGCAATCCCTGGTGATAAAACTCGTTTCGACCTCTGATTAGAAAAGAACTGGCTAAAGCAGCTAGCAGTGGGCTACAAATATATCCATGCAATGCCCCGAACTTCCCATGTCAACCAGTTCTCCATTCACAATTTCATAGCGGTGCCCGTCCATGGGCAATGTCACGAGGTGGCCTCCGGCTCCACAAAACGGTCGAGCCAACTAGCCCAACCAGCGCGGGGATCAGAGAGTCGTTGTTGAGAGCGTTGCTGCACAGTATTCATAATGAACCTCCTGCACGGGTGAGCCGTTTTACGTGCATCACCAGTCAATCAGTATACTGAGCCTGAATCAGGGTCATATCCCAGTAGGCGGCTTCAATTTTGTGACCGTCGAGGTCGCGCACGAAGCAGCCATAGTAGGGTTCACCATAGTCGGGGCGAGAACCCGGTGAGCCTTCGCCCTGGGCACCAGCCGCTAGGGCCGCTTCGTAAAAGGCATGAACGGCTTCTTTAGTGGGGGCAATAAACCCCACATGGGTGCCGTTGCCAACAGTGGCGGAGTGACCGTCAATGGGAGTCTGAATCCAGAATTCGGGCAGTTGCTTACCGTAGGCGATCGCCCCCGGTTCTCTCATAATGCACTGACAGCCGAGGGTGGGGAGGACGCGATCGTAAAAGGCCACTGCTCGCTCAAAGTCGTTGGTGCCCAGGGATAGGTGCGAAATAATGCTGGTATTTTCCATGATGGGTTCTCCTGCTACTTTACTTTGGTGGCAATCCACCAAGTGGTGCCGCCTGGATCGGTGACACCGCCTTGCTTGTCTTCGTCATCTTTTTGGCTCGGCACTTGTACCGACGTTGCCCCCCAATCAAGTGCTTTTTGATAGGTAGCATCAACATCTGGCACATATATATGAATCTGGGCAGAGCGGGGGAGCCAACCTTCGGCTTGGTCTCCCAGCATGATCACGCTATCCTCCAGGCGCACTTCAGCGTGGATCACCTGGCCTTGGAGATCGCAGAAGCGGCGCAGTTCGGTGGCTCCAAACACCTCAGTGAGGAACTGAATGGTGCGATCGGCCTCGTCCACTACCAAATAGGGAGAAACGACTGATAGTTAGGCTACTTTAAGCATCAGTATATTTATGTGCTTCTGCATAAATTCTTAATGCAGAAGCCATGTGCTTCTCAGCTTCTTTGCCCTGATGCTGGAACCATTCCAGAGTTTGAGAATCAACACGAACAGCAACAGTTGCCTCTAGGGAAATGGGAAGACGCAGTTTTGCTGTTGCAAAAAAATTCTCTGATAGAGGTGGAATATCAGAAGTGTCAATGTCTTCATCTGTCATTGCATCGATTCTAGACCAATCTGTTTTTGATATATCGCTCATATTCTTTTCCGGCAAGGTGACATAGCCCAAGCCAAAACAGACCAAACAGAGCAGCAGCGAGAGGGTGCTGGCTCACCGAATGGCAAGTTCCTCCTGGTGCAAATCGACGCGCATGTCGGATGGTTGGGTCATGGGTTTTCTCCTAGATCTTCTGGCTGCAATGGATGGGCGGTTGCCTAGTAAGATGCCAAGGGATAACCTTCTCAGTTCTGTGACAGGCCACTAGGCTGCTCGATTTAGTTCTGCCGTGCGCACATTGATTTGCTGGGTGCGATCGCGACGCCGCACCGTAATTTGGAGTTGCTGCTCCAACCCAGCATTTTCGACAATCTCTTGCATGTGTCCAGCATTGGTCACCGGCTCACCATCAATGGCCGTGATCACGTCTCCCCGTCGCAATCCCGCTCGGGCTGCTGGAGTATTAGGTAGCACCTGCATGACCACAACACCATTCACTTCAGGCAACTGCACCAAAGCATTGGGATTGCGGTTATTTTCTTGGGCAATCTGAGGAGTGAGGGTGGTCATTTGCACCCCAATATAGGGATGCTCAATCGCCTCGCCCCGCACCAGCCGATCCTTGAGACTTTTAGCCTTATTAATGGGAATGGCAAAGCCAATGCCCATGGCATCTGCCCGAATGGCAGTATTGATGCCAATCACCTCCCCTGCTTCACTGAGGAGAGGCCCACCGGAGTTACCCGGATTAATGGCAGCATCGGTTTGAATAAATTCCAGGCGTTTATTGGGAATGCCCACTTCCGCGCTAGTGCGATGTAGGGTGCTGATAATGCCGAGGGTTACTGTATTGTCCAGACCCACTGGATTGCCCACGGCAATCGCCCAATCTCCCACCTGGATTTGATCTGAGTCTCCTAGCTGGGCAACCGGAAGGGGTTCTTGCACCCCTTTGAGCTTGACAACTGCCAGATCTGAAACTTCATCAACGCCCTGAACAATGCCTGCAAACGTGTGGCCCCCTTTTAGGGTGACAGTAACGGTATCTGCATCATTGACCACATGGGCATTGGTGAGAATGATCCCGCCACTGTCAATGATAAACCCTGATCCCTGACCTCGCAGCCGATCTTCGCGAGGCTGCTGAGAAAACCCACCCCCAAAAAAGTCCTGAAAAAACGGATCCCCCAAAAACGGATCCACACTGGGGCGCACCACCGTTCGTTCTGTATCTATGCGGACTACCGTATCACCGACTTGGCGCACTGCCTCAGCGACAAAGCTATGGGAAGCCCCTTGCCCCGGAGAGAGTGCCATCATTTCTGCTGCACTGGCCGCAGCAGGCAGCAGCCACAGAGAAGCCGCAACCCATACACTGACAAGCCAGATCCATTGCCGGTGTCCCCCAAGACTGGCTGGCCCTAGGGGCTGAAGTTTGCGGTGCAGTCGGTGGCTTAAGAGGCGCTGACCAGATGGCTTTGGATAAATTTTCATAGATCCTTAAATGCACTCAAATCAAGAATATAGCGGTTCTCACCTGAGTGAGGTACGGGGTGTGGGGGTTCCACCCCCACGGCAGGGGGCACTGCCCCCTGCACCCCCTGCACCCCATGTACTCCATTGATCTGTAAACCGCTGTAAGATGCAACCCGATTTGTGTTTGGCGAGGAACATCTCTTGCTAGGTTATATAAGAGTTTAATTGCTTTCTCTGAGACCGCCACGGCGGGATATCCGAATCACACTCCTATTCAGTGCCCAAATCGTCAAAGTTCATCCAGATCGAGAGTCGTGCCTATGAGTTCTCAAACATCTGAGGGGCTGGTGCCCAGCGTCACGGGGCAGCCAGTATCTCCAGACGCCAAATACGGCGAACGCATCATTGCGGAAGGGGAACTGATAACCTTTCCCAATCCCCGCATCGGTCGTCGATACGATATTCAGGTGACGCTGCCAGAGTTTACCTGCAAGTGTCCCTTTTCGGGCTACCCAGACTTTGCCACCATTGAGTTAATCTACGTGCCCGATCAACGGGTGGTGGAGCTAAAGGCGCTCAAACTTTACATCAACAGCTACCGCGATCGCTACATCTCCCACGAAGAGGTTGTCAATCAAATCTTGGATGATATTGTGGCGGCCTGCGATCCCCTAGAAGCTAAAATCAAAGGCGACTTTTCGCCTCGGGGCAATGTGCATACGGTCATTGAGGTTCGCCATCAAAAGTCCTCGTCTTCCTTTGGGGAGTAGCCCCCTTGGTGCGATTGTGGCTTGGTCTTGTCTCTTTATCAAGAATCATTCTGCCGGATGATCTAACTCAGGAACCTCTGCCCATTACACTAGAGTCGGGGTATGCATCCCTGAGGGAAAGGATCGCTTGATTTAAGAGGCATACAGCATGGATGACTTGACAATCAAGAAACTCCTTGCCGATTTGCAGAATCCCAGTGAAGAGGTGCGCGATCGCGCCACCCAGATCTTCTGGGAGCAGTGGTTTTGCCAAAAAGGATCCGCAGGGCTAGAACGACTTCAGCGCAGCCAAGCACTCATGGACTCCGGAGAAATTGAGGCCGCAGAGGCTATATTAACAGCGTTAATTCAAGCGCAACCCGATTTTGCCGAAGCCTGGAACCGTCGCTCAGTTCTATACTACACCCAGAAACAATATGTCCAAGCCCTCCAAGATTGCCAAAAAGTATTGTCCTTAGTCCCCTTCCACTTTGGGGCACTCCACGGGTTAGGTCTATGTTATGCCGCCGTTGGAGACTATCCAGCCGCCGTGCGTGCCTTTCATCGGGCGCTAGAAGTGCAACCCCATGCACTGATCAACCAAAAGCTACTCTTAGAGTGTTCTGCTCGCCTTTAACCTTCATTACCAACGGCCATGTCGTTCTCTCTAGACCCTGAGGGCTGCTCCTCCACTGCATCGACCCCTTCTACGTCTGAAATCCTGACCCTCCAAATTCAGGGCATGAAATGTGCAGGCTGTGTTCGCACGGTAGAGCAACACTTGGGTCAACAGCCCGGCGTCACTCACGTCAGCGTCAACCTGGCAACCGAACAGGCTCGGATTTACTACTATCCAGGGCAAACCACCCCCGAACAAGTGGCAACAGCCTTGAGTCAGTCCGGGTTTCCCAGTCAACCTCTGTCTGCCAATTTCCAAGGCAGAGACCCTGTGGCATCGGCGCAGACCCAGCAACAGCGGCTCCTCCAGCGGCTCTGGCGACTCACCATTGCCATTGTGTTGGTGGTGCTATCTGGGGTGGGGCATCTAATCCCAGCCTGGGGGCTGTCGCTGCCGTTTCTGGGGCAGATGGGCTTTCATTGGGCGCTAGCGACCCTAGCCCTCCTAGGTCCAGGGCGGCTCATTTGGGTTGAGGGGTGGCAAGCCTTACGGCGAGGGGCTCCCACCATGAATACTTTGGTTGGCTTGGGGGCAGGTACGGCCTACGGAGCCAGTTGCATCGCCCTGGCTTGGCCAGCCCTCAACTGGGACTGTTTTTTTGATGCTCCGGTGATGATTATTGGCTTAGTTTTGCTAGGTCAGGCGCTTGAAGAACAGGCCCGTTGCCAGGCCCTCGCCCCACTATCAGAATTGATGGCACTGCAAGCCAGAACCGCTCGGCTGATTCTTCCCAGGCCAAAAGAGGCTGAGCCTGCTCCCCTCCAACCCAGCCAAGAAGTGGCAACAGATGTGCTGAGCGTGGGAGACTGGATTCAGGTGTTGCCGGGGGATCTCATTCCCGTGGATGGTCACCTGCGTTGGGGGCAATCCCTGGTTGATGAATCCATGCTGACTGGAGAACCGCTCCCGGTAACCAAGGTCGTGGGCGATTGTGTCACCGCTGGCACCCGCAATCAAGGGGCAGCCATTGTGGTGGAGGCCGTTCGCACGGGTGCAGAGACGACCTTGGCTCAGATTATTACCCTGGTTGAGGCTGCCCAGACTCAGAAGGCTCCCATTCAGCGACTGGCTGATCAGGTGTCCGGTTACTTTACCTATGGGGTGATGGCGATCGCAGCCCTAACCTTCGGTTTTTGGAGCCTGATTGGGGTTCATTGGTGGCCCCAGGTTTTAGAAACCGTCGTGCCCATGGCTCACAGTGGCATGATCTCTACCGCCATCGCGCCCTCCCCATCCGGTCTAGAGTTTGTGGGCACCCTACTCAGCCTGAAACTAGCCATTGCCGTTTTAGTCGTCGCCTGCCCTTGCGCCCTGGGACTAGCCACCCCCACCGCCATTCTGGTCGGCACCGGACTCGGTGCCAAACAGGGTCTTCTGATTCGGGGGGGAGAGGTGCTGGAGCGTGTTCAACACTTAGACACCCTGGTATTTGACAAAACAGGCACCCTGACCACCGGACATCCCACCGTCACCGACTGCTGGCTTTCCGGTCATCCGCCAGCCCTGCCAAACCCCGAAGCCCTACTCCAACTCGCGGCCTCAGTTGAAGCAGGGGTTTCCCATCCCTTCGCCACTGCGATTGTGGCTGAGGCGGCTGCCCTCAAGCTGCCGCTGGTGAGCACTCAGTCTCAAGTCCTCATTCCTGGCTGTGGCGTAGAGGCCCAAGTTCAGGGGCAGCGCATTTGCCTGGGAACTGAGTCTTGGCTAACTACCCAGGGTATTCTCTTCCCCGCCAGGGATCAAATGCTGGCCACTCAATTCGCCAAAACAGGCAAAAGTGTTCTCTACGTCGCCATTAACCAAAACCTAGTTGGGGGTATTGCCGTCCAAGATCCCCTCAAACCGGCTGCCCCCCAAACCCTTGCCCAATTGCAAGCCATGGGATTTTCGATTCATCTTTTGACTGGCGATCGCCAAGCTACAGCCCTGACCCTGGCTGAGTCACTCAATCTACCTGCCCACGCCATCCATGGGGACAAGCTTCCTGACCAGAAAGCAGCCTTTATTGCCCAGCTTCAAGCTCAGGGGCACCGGGTAGCAATGGTGGGAGAGGGCATCAATGATGCTCCCGCCTTAGCCCAAGCGGATGTTGGCATTGCCTTGGGCACAGGCACCAAAACAGCCATCGACGCCGCTCAAATTGTCCTGATGCGAAGCCAGATCTCCGGACAATCCACTCAACTCGAAGATGTGATTGCCGCCATTACCCTCAGTCGCGCAACCTTTCATAAAATCCAGCAAAATCTATTTTGGGCCTTTGCCTACAATGCAGTTGGCATCCCCTTAGCGGCTGGGGTGGGGCTGCCCGCCTTTGGCTTCGGCCTTAGCCCCGGTGCTGCTGCTGCCCTCATGGCCCTTAGCTCGGTGAGTGTGATCACCAATGCCCTGCTCCTCAAGTTCACCCCCCTAGGTTACCCCCAAGGAAGCGCAACCCATTAGTCTGTTGACCCAGCCACGGACTCAGCCGGTTGCGTCATCTCCTCAGGGTGGGTTGGGGGAATTCCCTGAATGGCAATCACGGCCTCGATCACCTCTTTGACAATGGGGGCAGCCACAGTCGAACCATAGGCATTCCCACCCTTGGGGTTATCGACAACTGCCAAAATCACATACTGAGGTTCCTCTAGAGGAAAAGAAGCCGCAAAGCTGGTGATCCGCTCATTAGAGTAAACCCCATCTATGGCTTTTTGAGCCGTTCCTGTCTTTCCCCCCAGGCGATAGCCAGGAATCTTTGCCGACTGTCCAGTTCCATTTGCAACGACACTGCCCATCATCTGGCGAACGCTGTCTGCGTTTTTTTGACTAAAGACTCGTCGCGGTTTAATCAAGTTCATCGACTGCACCCGCTCCCCTTCGATGTTGTACATGCCATCTATGATGTGGGGAGTGACGAGGATGCCACCATTGGCGATGGCTCCATGGAGCTGAGCCATTTGCAGGGGGGTCAGGGAGAATCCCTGGCCAAAGGAAGTGGTGGCGGGTTCAATGCCGTAGTCTACAAACTGCTGGCGTTCCTTAAACTGCCCGGCAGTTTCAAAGGGCAAATCGGTTCCGGTCATCTGTCCTAGCCCTAGCTTTTTCATAAAGTCGAAATAGGCCGTGGCTTTGACCCGCTCCATCATCCGCACCATGGCCACATTGCTGGAGTATTCCATAATTTGAGTGATAGTCAAGGCACCCCGTCCCATGCCGTCATTGTTTTGAATGGGCCACCCCCCAACAGTAATGCGACCCTCGTCAAAAATAACAGAATTGGCCTCAATTCCCCCCAATTCGAGGGCAACCGCCACATTGATGGGTTTGAAGGTTGATCCTGGCTCATAGAGATCTGTCACTGCCCAGTTTCGAAACAAGGCTGGATCTGCCTTGTAATACTCCTCAGGGTTAAAGGATGGCTCCGACACCAGTGCCGCCAGAGACCCATTCTGGACATCCATGACAATGACGGTGCCGCGACTGGCGTTAAACTCCTGCATTTTTTTAGCCAGTGCAGTACGCGCAGCCCACTGCAAGCGAGTGTTGAGGGTTAGCTTAAGCGTCAAGTCCTGGGAGTTTAGCGGCTCTAGGGGAAACCGATCTGGTAGGGTCAATCCCATCCCATCCCGAGAAATCAACCAGGGGCGAGACTCCGCCTCTAGTAGTCCATTTTGGCTATATTCCAGACCGGCCTGTCCCTGATTTTCGAAATCGACATAGCCCAAAATGCCCGCTGTTAGCTCTTGAGTCGGATAGCGTCGCTGCCATTTTTGCAACAAATCCACGCCGTTAATGCCTAAACGCCAAATTTTTTCAGCGACATCTTCTGGCAGCCGATCCTGGACGGGAATACCACTCTCTGCGGTCTGAAATAGGTCTAGCAACTCCGTTGCCGGGGTTCCTAATATTTCCCCTAACTTGGCCGCTACAACCGCAGGATCTTCATTATGTTCTTCCATTAGATATGGATGGACAAACAGTTGAAAAATCGGCTCATCTTTGGCCAGCAATTGGCCGTTAATGTCCACAATGGGGTGCCGCTTAGTGCGCGGGGCTAAAAGCGCGAGCTGTTGACCTTGGGCATACTGTTTTAATCTGGGTGCTTCGTTGACCTGAAGCCAGACCAGCCGGGCACTCAGCCCAAGCTGTCCGACAAAAAGCACACACCAGACCAGCCAGGTTCGCCAGCGATAGCCGGGCTGGTTGGCGGGTTGGCGAGCCTGGATACGAGCCCGAATTTGCTGACGGCGGGAGCGGGAAGAGGAAGCTGTCATGGGTCAGGCTTAATATCCAAGGGGCGGGAGAATGGGTTCATTCAGAATCAAGGGCTGCTCAGTGGGTACTGGAGCAGGTTCTAGGGGCTGGGGCTGTAGAAAAATTGTGGTGGAAGGTCCCTGGGGAATCACCCCAACGGAAGCGGCCTCGATTTGTTCAGTGACTTGATATTTCTGGGCTTCGGTCAAACTAATCAGTTGCCGCTCATCTTGCCTGAGTTGCTCCAGTTCACGGTAGGTTTTCCCCCAGCTTTGCTGGGTACTAATAGTCCAGTGATGGAGAGGTAGTAGCCCTATGACTGCGAGTAAGGTTAGGGGGGTCAAGACTTTGCGCAGGGTCAAAATCAACTGCACACCAAATGAGGGCTTTGGTGCAACAGGGAGTGGGTCAATCAGGCGCAGAGATGAGACATGGGGTGAACGACCTTTGGGTTTGACAGAATTCAAGTTCAGGGGCGAGGGCATGGAGGACTTAACAGCAGCAGGCATCGGTATCACTCCTCTTGGCGGGTACAAAAGATTTAGGGAAAGGGGCAGCAAGCGCTACTCCTCTTCTGAACCATGAATGCATAAGTTTGTCTGGATTGGCGAAATGATCTAGATTCTTTTGGGATCTTGACTAGCGAAGGTTAAAATCCTGATACATTCAGTCATCCATCCCTGGCCTTCCATAGATCGATCTCTTGAGAGGCCGTCTGAAAAGCCTCATTCCTCGCTGCATTAGCCCCCCTGACCCCCCAAAATGGGGGGGGAGAGCCAAAAACTCTGACCATTTCGCCCCAGAATTACGCCCTTCGGGCACGCTGCGCGAGGGGGGGCTTGGGGCAAGTGAAAGGTCTAAGCAACTTCTCAAACAAGCTCTGAGGGAAGCGTCACAGTCACAGTTATAGATCAGATATAGATTCAGATATAGATCAGAGTGCGTTTGGGACTTATTATGCACTAGAACTCACCCATCCATCCGACTCAGAGTAATGTTTTGGGCAAGATGGCAATATCGCTAAAGCATATCAGGGGAAAGTTGGGTCAGCGATCTGAGGAATGAGAAGGGTTTGGCAGACTTTCTTGGGCGACTCGCACTGCTATGCGGAGTTTCGCCGAGCGAGACCTAGGGTTGGCAAAAATCTCATTGGGATCAGCAATAATAGGCTTTTTCGTTAGCACTTTTAGGCGGGGATCAGCGCGAAAGTGATGTTTGACTTGGCGATCTTCCAAACTATGAAAGCTAATGATGCCGATCCGACCTCCGGTGGTAAGCCAGTCAGGTGCTCGTTGTAAGAATGTTTCGACGGCAGTGAGTTCTTGGTTGACGGCAATACGGAGTGCCTGAAATACTCGGGTGGCAGGGTGAATTCGGGGGGGGCGGCTAGATTTGTCTGTGGGACGACGGTTGGCGGCTGCGATCGCAGCCGCCAATTCAGTCGTGGTTGTGAAGGGGCGCCTAGCCACTATCCGTCGAGCGATGCGGCGAGCGTATCGTTCTTCTCCATAGTGGAAAAAAATATCTGCCAACTCCGTTTCTGACCCATGATTAATCAGCTCAGCCGCAGTTAGCACTTGTCGTTGATCCATACGCATATCCAGAGGGGCTTCGGCTCGAAAGCTAAACCCTCGTTCAGGGCGATCTAATTGAGCTGAGCTTACCCCCAAATCAGCCAAAATGCCATCAAAACGATCATTACCGGGGTTGTAGTCTGCGAAATTTCCGTGCCAGAACTGCACTCGATCCCCAAATGCCTGCAGCCGCTGGCGGGCAGCATAGAGGGCTTGGGCATCTCGGTCCAAGGCAGTCACACGAGTGTTCGCCAAGGTGCTAAGGATTAAATGACTGTGGCCACCCCCCCCAACTGTAGCGTCCAGATAATGCCCATGGGCTTGTAACGCCAACCCTTGAATGAGCGCCTCACTCATCACTGGCGTATGGGCAAAAGGCAAGTCAGTGGAGTTCATAGCCAGTCGTTTTGGGGAGTCTGTGGACATATCTGGATTCTACCGGGGCAGCAGCCAGCAGATCCTTCGTTGCCCAGCAGACAGTGAACTTGATAGTTACAAACTCAAGTTTGGGATAAAATTCAAATGCTTTTAAGTTCATCTTTGGTATGAGGAGCCAGGTAAAATCCAATGGTTAGAAACGGAAGGGCGAAGACAGGTGGATTTTTTAGAGACTTCCGAGACTTTGCGCTCAAAGGAAATGTCGTAGATTTAGCCGTTGCGGTGATTATTGGGGGAGCTTTTGGCCAAATTGTCACTTCATTCATTGAAGATATTGTCACTCCTGCCCTACTCAACCCAGCCATGGAAGCGGCTGGTGTCGAGCAAATTGAGTCACTCACCTTTAATGGCATTCGCTATGGCTCTTTCTTGGCCGCAGTGTTGAATTTTGTTGTGATTGCTTTTGTGATCTTTCTGATGGTGCGCTCCATAGAAGCTACACGACGCCGACTCCAACGCCAGGAAACCATTGTAGAGGAAGCTGTGCCCGAAGCAGATCCTGCCATTGTTGCCCAAGAACGACTGGTCACATCCCTAGACCGGCTAACGCAGACCATCGAAACTCGCAGCCTGTGACATCGCCCATGACAGACTCCATCTGTCAACGCTCTTGCTGAAGCCGATATCGTCTCCGCTCGCAAGGGGGGGTTAGGGGGACGAATGCAGCATTTTGACTTCGGCTTAGAGATGTGTGTACACAGTAGCTTGCCAAGGAAGAACGGTGATGGCCGGAACGGTGATGGCCGGGGGTTATGCGGGGTGTCTTTATTCCCAACTGATTGAGGATTGCTATAGAGCCTATGCAGCCCTCTACCCTGCATGGAAACCCAAGGGATTAACCGTACTGCCGATTCCAGTTGGTGATGGCTTTGATATGGTTACGGGGAGCCAAATTGAGCGGCTTAATCACGTCCTCTAGGCTGGATAAGTCCTCCGGCACCGAAATGCCAGCCTGGGTTGTGGTTGGGCTTTTATGAAATGTATCAGCCCAGACAACCCCATCAATATTGCTGTTGCCTGCACTCGGACAACCATCGCCATCTGTTTCCATATGTACATGAGAATGGGGATCGTAGAGAAAGGCCGTGTCAATACAGGTGCGATCTTCCATCTCAATGTGATTTGAGTTCGTAACAATAATGCGCAAATCACCCACTCTGGGTGGCTTACCGTCGGTGCGGATATTTTGAATGCGGGAATTGTCTTCCATATCAAACCCCCCATCCACATAGAGATCGACCCGACCTAGGGTGGTATCCACCCTCAAGACCTGATTATTCTCTAAGTCAATCACAGGGGTTTTATAAGATGTAATCTGTTGGCCTGCTTTAGCACTGAGGGTTTTGTCTCCCTTGATAGCAGCCACCTGTTCATCACCAGCCTCAGACTTGCTGCGCATGTTAGGAGTCAGTTGACAGGCCGTAATATTCCCAGCAATGTTATCTACAGTTGTTTTGATGGCATTGAGGTAGTCTTGCCGATCGGGGGCACCGGGCTTTGCTGTGCCCTTTAAGTTTTTGTTGGCTGATTCCGCTGGATTGTAGTAAACATGGCCATTGGCACCGGTCACGTTACGCCCCCGCAGATCCAATTCCTTCGTGACTAGCAGCCCCGGAAACTTGGCTACCTCCGACTCGATGTCTAGGGTGACACTAATAAAAGACTTAGAGTCTTTCTCTGGCCCCTCCACACCCTCCACCAGCAGCGTGCCGGTGTGTTGGGCTTCGTCGTAGCGGTAGGCTCGTAGGTAGTAGGTGCCGTTATTGCCAATGGTACCTTCGTATTCAATATCCGGCTCATTTTGACCCTCAGAGGTGCAAAGGGGAGCTGTTGAGCCTTGTCCCTGATAATTAGGAATGTCGTCATTCTTGGGCCAAGGCCAGGTATGCTTAGCAGGATTAGTAGTGGGGTCGTAGGTCTGCGTCAGCAAAATGGTGTTTTCAGGCTGGGAGAGCTGAGCCAGTACCCGTGCCAAGCCACCCTCTGCCACCAAAAAGCTAGAGCCAGTTTGGGTACGGCTAAAAGAGCTGAGTTGCCCACCCTGCGCCTGGAGCAAAGTTGTGATCCCCAGCATGATCATCACCATCCCCATCAGCATGGCCATGGGCAGGGCAAAGCCCTGAACCCGTCGGGTTTGACCATGACGATACCTGGGGCGAGAGCGCCTCAAAGACCGGGGTTGAGGTCTACGGGTGGGGCGTAGACCCAACTGTTGCTGCATCCAGGCGAAAAAACCCCGCAGAACTGCGACGCAATAGACCAGCAGCCGACAAAGTTGATCAAACACGGGAAATGAACTCAGCAAAGGTGGGCAAGGGAAAGTCTCGCAGTTAGTATTCCCATTTTTGGCGGGACTGAATCAATTTTTATTTTATTGTATGATTTTTTTTGGAAGGGACTTTTTGACTATCCCCATACTCCTACTCCACAATTAGTCTGTCCATTGTTCACTGGCGGTGACTTTTTCCCAAAACTTCCGCAGAATCCCTGAGGCATCCAGGTTTCGTCTTGCCTAAGATTGAAAGTAGATGACCCACGATGCTGCTTGACCCACAAAACTTCTCAGCCAAAACCCTAGAAGCCCTCACCGTAGACCTTTCCCGAGGGCTACGATGTACACACAAATTTAAGAAGATGATTTAAAAGCCTCTAACATCCTTACACTCGCCCCCCTGCCCCCCTCGCGAAGCGTGCCCGAAGGGCGTAATTTGGGGGGTTCTGAATATCTCACAGTCCCCCAGAATGGGGGATGTAGGGGGCGAATGCAGGGTGAAATCGTTTTTCTCAGACTTGTGTTTACACCGAAGCCCCTTGGGAGAGGGATTGGGGGTGAGGGCGTACAACTTTTGTCAGTCAATCAGGGTGCTTGTTGAGGACAGCTTGCTGAACAGAAAAATCTACAGAATGCTATTTACAACTATAGCGATCCCAAATGATTTTAAAACTCATAGACTCTGCACTACCCCCCGGCTGTCTTTGTTCATAACTAATTTAGGATTGCTATACAGCGGTTTACAGATCAATGGAGTACATGGGGTGCAGGGGGCAGTGCCCCCTGCGTTGGGGTTCCACCCCCACACCCCGTACCTCACTCAGGTGAGAACCGCTATACCTAAACAATGCCCTCGGGATAGATGGGTGCTTGAGATCATTCCAGCTTACGCTGTTCCCTGAGTGGCTTTTGGCGCGATTGTGCTTTAGAGGCAAGCTCTTTAGCATTATTTAGACGTTGACTGTGCCTATGCTGCCATAGAACCTTACACGTCGAACGTAAAGTCTGGGTTAAGATGATGGCAAATTTACTTTATCAATGAAAATTAAAAGCTATTTTGGGGTGTCCTCAGCTCAAGGTAAACTTGAGACATGATTGTTTGAACGTAATGTGCGCAGAAACTTCTTGGATCTGAGGTTTTAGGCACAAGCAGATTTTTTTTTGCTAAGAGCTTGTTTGAGAAGTTGCTTAGACCTTGCACTTGCCCCCCTAGCCCCCCCTCGCGCAGCGTGCCCGCAGGGCGTAATTCTGGGGGGAACTAGTTCTAACTTTCGGATTTCTCCCCCCAATTTTGGGGGGTTGGGGGGGCTAATGCAGCGTGGAACACGGAGAACTAGAGATGTGTCCGCATGACCTTACCCCTCACCCACTAACAGTTACCGTGTATACATAAGTCTTGAAAAATTCAAAATCTTTGCACTCGCCCCCCTAGCCCCCCCTCGCGCAGCGTGCCCGCAGGGCGTAATTCTGGGGGGAACTAGTTCTAACTTTCGGATTTCTCCCCCCAATTTTGGGGGGTTGGGGGGGCTAATGCAGCGTGGAACACGGAGAACTAGAGATGTGTGTACACCGTAGCCAACATTGGGAGAGGGTTGGGGTGAGGTCACGAAAGAGTTATTGAACTCAGGTAATGGTTAAGATTCGCAGAAAGTTGGGTATTTTAGATTGAGGAGAGAATTTTGGGTCATGGGCATGTGGCAGCGATCGCGCAGGTATCGATCTAAGGGACGACAAAGAGGCTTTACCCTCCCGGAAACCCTGGTCATTGTAATTGTGATAGGGGTTTTGGTAGCCTTTACTGCCCCCAGTCTGGCAGCATTTTTAGATTCCATGAAAGTCAATCAGGTCACCACCGAACTGCGAGCGATGTTTCAAGAAAGCCAGCGGCAGGCCATCCGTACCGACTCAATCTGCCTGGTGGGTGTGCGGCGGTTCAGCACTAGCTCTAACGCTGGTTCTAATCCTTCTGGCCATGCCAAAGGCCATCGCTGGCGCACGGAGTTTGTTGCCGACTGTGCGGCTGCGGCACAGGTGCCCGATGAGGTGCAGGTTGTCACCAATCTTCAGCCTAGATCTAAGAATGAAAATGAAGTTGAGGTGAAATTCTCTCCTGCTGGCAGCGCTGAATTCGCAGTGCAAACGGCACGATCGAGTTCCAGCCCTCCAGTTGATCCCAGTGCCAAGATGGTGACTTTTTCGCCCGAACGCGAGACCGCTCAAAAATGTGTGGTGATTTCCAGTTCCCTGGGTCTAGCTCGGATTGGCGACTATAAAGGCAGCACTGACGACCCCAAAGCCATCACGGATGAAGGCATCTGTACCGCCATGGACTGGAGGAAGCAATGACCCGATTTTCTCACTCCTGGCCTAGGGTACAGTCCCTTAGTCTGCGCCGCTTCTCCAGAGGCCGTCGGGTCTCAAGCCAGGGATTTACGCTGGTGGAACTGCTGGTGACCAGTATTTTGATTTGTGTAATTACCACCCTGGCTTGGACAGGGCTATTGGCTGTGATGGATATGAGTCATGCGGCTCAGGCCAAAACGGCACGGCAAATGGAACTAAATAAGGCGTTGGACTTCATGACCAATGAAATCCGCATGGCGCAGCAGATCAATGCCACTGGTGGCACCACTGCCAATGGGACACCGGGGTCGCTACAGACCGTGGTGCAAACCTCAGGACTTACGTTACAGAACCTAGGCAACTATGGCACCCTGGCGCTGTACTTAGAACGACCCACCCGCACCGACCATCTGAAGAACGGCAAATGTCCAGCGGACGGCCCCAATGCAGGGAAAGTCCCCCCAGCGCCGAAAAACTTTGACCGGGTGGTCTACGACATTCGCACCAGTCCCAGTGGCTGGTTGCCCCCCGGAACCCTGATGCGCTATGGCCGGGTACCAAATGCCGATGGCAGCGTCGATCCCTGCCGCAGTCCCATTGCCAGTGATCCCATTGCTGATTCCCTATCGATGGTGCGATCGGATGCCCCCGCCTGTCCGGGTCATCTGTATGGGGCGGGTGGCTTTTACACCTGTGTTCAGGGCAATCAGGTGGATTTATTTTTTCAGAGTTCGATTCCAGATGTGGGGACAAAAGATATTCGCAGTGCGGTTTCTTCTCGCTTGATTGAGGTAGGCATTCCTGGCACCGGTTCCGGCGAGAGTCAACCCTTAACCTTGATAGTCTCTAATACAGGGAGCAGTTTAAATCTGGAGTGGACTTGGGATGGTCAGGAAATCATCAGTGAATATGTGCTTCGTGAAACCGAGGAGGGTCAGGAGCCTAAAACACTCTACACAGGTACCAATAAGGTTTTTAGCCACACTGTTGCCACCAACTCAGTCTGCTTCCAGGTCAGTGCCAAGACCGAAACAGAGACTGTGACGAGCGATCAGGTCTGTTGGTCGCCCTAGGAGCTGTGTCAATTTTGGTTGGCAAGCCCCAGCGGATCTAGCCTGGTCTGATAAAGTCTAAGGGCTGTTGGAAGCCTACCCTGTAATCTCTGATTCAGGGTAAGAGGATGTTACGCAGACGAGGAGATGGATGATGACGATATCTGACGAGCTGTTTGTCTGTCCCACTGTGGATGTTGAAGATGACCGCACGGGGTTGAGTGTGGAAACCCTGCGGCGGGCGATGGCGGACAATCTTTACTATGTGCAGGGCAAGTTCCCTGAGATTGCCACTCGCAATGACTACTATATGGCTCTGGCCTATACGGTGCGCGATCGCCTCCTCAAGCACTGGCTGAATACCACAGAAACTTACCTGAAGCAAAAAGTACGCACTGTCTGCTACCTCTCAGCAGAATTTTTGCTGGGGCCGCACTTGGGCAATAACTTGATCAATCTGGGGATTGCAGAGGAAGTGCGTCAGGCGGTGGCAGAGTCGGGCTTGGATCTGGATACCTTGCTGGCTCAAGAAGAAGAACCCGGCTTGGGCAATGGGGGGCTAGGTCGCCTGGCGGCCTGCTATATGGACTCTCTCGCTACTCTAGAAATTCCGGCCATTGGCTATGGAATTCGCTATGAGTTTGGCATTTTTGATCAGATTATTCGCGATGGCTGGCAGGTCGAGATGACTGACAAGTGGCTTCAGTATGGCAATCCCTGGGAAATTGCCCGCCCTGAAGCCGCAGTTACGGTCAAGTTTGGTGGTCACACTGAAGCCTATACCGACCATCAGGGACATTACCGGGTGCGCTGGGTGCCCCACCAGGTAGTGAAGGGGGTGCCCTACGATACGCCCATTTTGGGGTACCAGGTGAATACGGCCAATACGCTGCGCCTGTGGAAAGCTGAAGCCCCTGAGTCATTTGACTTCCACGCCTTTAATGTGGGGGACTACTACGGTGCGATTAACGAGAAGGTGGTGTCTGAGAACATTACCAAGGTGCTGTACCCCAATGACGAACCCCTGCAAGGTAAGAAACTGCGCCTTGAGCAGCAGTATTTCTTTGTCTCCTGTGCTTTGCAGGACATGATTCGGACAGCACAGCGGCGTGGGGTTCAACTCAGTGCTTTTCATGAGCAGTTTGCCGTCCAACTGAACGACACTCACCCAGCCATTGGGGTGACGGAACTGATGCGGCTACTGGTTGATGAGCATGATCTCGATTGGGATGTGGCCTGGCAGGTCACCCAACAGACTTTTGCCTATACCAACCACACCCTGCTGCCAGAAGCACTAGAAAAATGGCCCGTGGAACTGTTTGGTCAGATGCTCCCCCGCCATCTGGAGATTATTTATGAAATCAATCAGCGGTTTTTAGATGAGGTGCGCACCCGCTTTTTGGGGAATGGTCATGTGGCACGTTTGTCGTTGATTGATGAAGCCGCACCCCGCTCGGTACGCATGGCTCACTTGGCCTGTGTGGGCAGCTATGCCATCAACGGGGTGGCGGCATTGCACACAGAATTGCTGAAGCAAGATGTGCTGAAGGATTTTTATGAACTCTGGCCGCAGAAGTTTAGCAACAAGACTAACGGCGTTACCCCGCGACGGTGGCTGGTGTTGATTAACCCGCTGCTGACGGCTCTGATCAGTCGCACTATTGGCGAGGGTTGGATTAAGCACCTAGAAGAGCTGCGTCAACTGGAACCCTGGGCAGAGGATGGGGCTTTTCGAGCCGAGTGGTTTGCAATTAAACAGCAGATGAAGCAAACCCTGGCAGCCTATGTGCAGCAAACCCAAGGACTGACCTTGGATCCGACTTCTCTCTTTGATATTCAAGTGAAGCGGATTCATGAATATAAGCGCCAGCACCTGAATGTGCTGCACGTTATTACCCGCTATAACCGTCTCAAGCACAACCCCGATTTGGAGATGGTGCCGCGCACGTTTATTTTTGGGGGTAAGGCTGCACCTAGTTACAATCTGGCCAAGCTGATGATTAAGCTGATCACGTCGGTGGCAGAGGTGATCAATCATGACCCGGTGGTGCGCGATCGCATCAAAATAGTCTTCATGCCCGACTTTAATGTCACCAACAGTCAGCGGATTTATCCGGCTGCTGATCTTTCGGAGCAAATTTCTACGGCGGGTAAAGAAGCCTCGGGCACGGGCAATATGAAGTTTGCCCTGAACGGAGCCCTGACCATTGGCACCCTGGATGGAGCCAACATTGAGATTCGTGAAGAAGTGGGGGCAGAAAACTTCTTTTTGTTTGGCTTGACGGCAGCGGAAATGGCGGCTCAGCGCAGTCGCTATCAACCCCGGATGATTTATGAACAGAATGCGACCTTGCGAGAGGCTCTCGATTTAGTTTCGTCAGGTTTTTTTAGTCATGGCGATCGCAGCCTCTTTCAGCCTTTAATTGACTCCCTGCTCACCACCGATCCTTACGGAGTGCTAGCAGACTATCAAGCCTATATAGACTGCCAAGATCAGGTGGATGCTGTGTACTGCGATCGCGATCGCTGGAACCGCATGTCTATTCTCAACACCGCCCGCATGGGCAAATTCTCCTCCGACCGAGCCATTGCCGACTACTGCCGGGACATCTGGCGAGTTCAGCCAATACCAATCACACTGAAAACCTATACCCAAGCCGATGCGGGGCTGCGCGTCCATTCGGGTTGAGACATTCAACAGTCCAACCTTCTTGGCTCGTAACATTCCTTTATATTGGTCTTCTATCCGTGGGGTTGAACAACCTCAACCATCGCAGCTAAGGCCTCCTCCTCGTTCTCTGGCTCCATGAGTTCCAGACTCACTGGATCGGGGGTAGAGATCTGATCAAAGTGCAGAGCCTGGTCACGGAGATCCACCAGAATGGTGTCCCCCTCGGTATAGGCATTCTCTAGAATCTTGTTGGCAATGGGATTTTCTAGGGTTTTTTGAATAGCCCGCTTCAGGGGACGGGCACCATAGGCCGGTTCATAGCCCACCTCAACAATGAAGTTGAGTGCTGCGTCAGTCATTTGAAGACCAATATTTTGGTCGGCCAACAGCCGCTCCACCCGGTTGATTAGCAGTCTCACAATGGCACAGAGTTGGCTGCGATCTAACCCATGGAACAGGATAATGTCATCCACACGATTGAGAAATTCAGGCCGGAAGTGTTGGCGTAGAGCCTGTAACACCAACCGCTGCATTTCGTCATACCGGGAGTCATCCCCGGCTACATTGAGGATGTGCTCACTGCCAATGTTACTGGTCATGACAATGACCGTATTGCGAAAATCAATGGTGCGCCCCTGAGAGTCGGTGATGCGGCCATCGTCGAGCACCTGTAGTAGCAGATTAAAGACATCCGGATGGGCTTTTTCCACCTCATCTAGGAGCACCACGGAATAGGGACGGCGGCGCACCGATTCCGAGAGCTGCCCCCCTTCGTCATAGCCCACATAGCCAGGAGGTGCCCCCACTAGGCGCGAGACACTGTGTTTCTCCATGTACTCAGACATGTCGATGCGGATCATGGCGTCTTCGCTGTCAAACAGCAGTTGAGCCAAAGCCCGAGCCAGCTCAGTTTTGCCAACCCCCGTAGGCCCCATAAACAAGAACGACCCAATGGGGCGACCGGGATCTTTCATGCCCGCTCGTGCCCGGCGAATCGCGGCAGAGACTGCTGCCACTGCTTCTTGCTGGCCGACGACGCGCTCGTGTAGGTGGGTTTCGAGTTGGAGCAGCTTTTGGCGTTCAGTTTCTATCAGGCGATTGACGGGGATGCCTGTCCATTTAGCGACAATTTCGGCAATGTCGGCTTCGGTGACCTGATCCCGCAGCAGGGTCGATCCTTGGGCCTGAATCTTTAGCAGCTTGGCTTCTTGCTGCTCTAGCTCTCGCTGTAGGGATTCCATGCGGCCATACTTGAGCTGAGCAGCTTTGTTGAGGTTATATTCCCGCTCGGCTTGGGCAATTTGCACCCGCAGGTGGTCTTCTTCTTCTTTGAGGGTGTTAATGGTCTCCAGGAGCAGCTTTTCGGTTTGCCACTGGGCTTCTAGTTCGGCTTTGCGGGGGCTAAGTTCAGCAATTTCTTGGGCGACCCGCTCCAATCGATCCGGAGAGGTCTGATACAGTCCCCCTCCACGGCTGCGGGTTTCTTCTTGCTCTAAAGAGAGCTTTTCCATCTCTAGCTGCATCAGCCGCCGCTCGACCACTTCCAGTTCGCCCGGTTTAGAGGTAATTTCCATTTTGAGCTTGGCTGCGGCCTCATCGACAAGATCGATGGCCTTATCGGGCAAAAACCGGTCAGGGATATAGCGGCTGGATAGCACGACAGCGGCGACCAAGGCCGAGTCGGCAATTTTGACGTTGTGGTGGATTTCGTAGCGATCTTTGAGGCCACGCATAATCGAAATGGCGTTCTCAACGCTGGGCTGATCCACATAGATCTGCTGAAAGCGACGCTCTAGGGCGGAGTCTTTTTCAATGTGTTTGCGGTATTCGTCCAGGGTTGAGGCTCCAATGCAGCGCAGCTCGCCTCGGGCCAGCATCGGTTTAAGCAGGTTGCCCGCATCCATGTTGGTTTGGCCAGCACCGGTGCCCACGACGGTATGCAGCTCGTCAATAAACAGCACAATTTGACCGTCGGACTGAGTAACTTCGCGCAGGACGGCTTTGAGCCGGTCTTCAAATTCACCTCGGTACTTGGCTCCAGCAATCAGGCTACCCAGATCTAAAGAGATCAACTGCCGATTTTTCAGGGATTCGGGCACGTCCCCTTTGACCATGCGCTGGGCTAAGCCTTCTGCGATCGCAGTCTTGCCTACCCCCGGCTCCCCAATCAACACCGGATTGTTTTTCACCCGCCGTGAGAGCACCTGAATCACCCGGCGAATTTCATCATCGCGACCAATCACCGGATCCAGTTGACCTGCCTCAGCCTGCTCGGTAAGATCGCGGCCATACTTGGTGAGGGCATCGTAGCGAGACTCCGAATCTTGATCGGCAACGGTCTGACTACCCCGCATTTGTTGGATGGCGGCTTCCAGTTTGGCACGGGTCAGCTCTTGTTCGCGGCACAGCGCCCGACCAATGCGCTCATCATCCACCAGGGCTAGCAACAGGTGATCCACCGTAATAAAGCGATCGCCCAAATCCTCCTGGATATCTTCAGCCCGATCCAAGAGCCGATCCAACCCTCGCCCCAGATAGAGCGACGTCACCTGAGACACCCCTGGCTGGCGTTTGGTAAACTCACTGAGCCGAGCCAACATCTGAGCTGGGTCTGCCCCGGCTCGCTTCAAAATGGTGCTGGCCACCTCCACATGCTCCAGCAGCGCCATCGTCAGATGCTCGACTTCCAGGGTTTGATTTTTGTACTGCCGCGCTGCATCCTGTGACTTGACGACGGCTTCCCATGCCTTATCGGTAAATTTGGCTGGGTCAGTGGGCTGCATGGCGCTCCAAACGTTATAAATTGCAATACTTTCAGGACTAGTATAGCAATCTGGATTCTATAATCCTTAGCAAGTGATTGCTCTGGCACCAGTGACTGCCGCAACCCGCGATCGCAGCCGAGTATTGGATTGTAGACCCCATGGTGCAGCGGGTCACCGTGCTGACCCGAGTGGAAGGGCTATACGAAGCAGTTACCTTTGAGGAACAGACCCAGATAGCATTCAACTTACTCGCAGAGTTGTCTTCTCCCCAGCCGCTCACGGCAGCACAGGTGCTTAACGCCGAAGCCACAATCTGAATGCTCTCAAAGCCGCAGCCCAATTGGACTGGGTTTTCGCCTGACCTGAGACTCAAAGGGGCACTTGCTAGGATTGAGCTAAGGATTCACCATCTAGGAACGACCCCATGGCCACCACTGCCGACGATGTTTGGCGCTTACTGGGCGAACTGATCGAAGCCCAGAAAGAAGCCCGTAAAGAAACTGACCGACAATTTCAGGAAACTGATCGACGCTTCCAGGAAACTGAGCGCCTCTTGAAAGAACAGAGCCAGCGGCTTGACCAGCAGTTGGGCCGGCTCGGCAATCGCCTGGGTGAGTTTGTGGAATGGCAAGTGCGGCCTGCTGTGCTCCGCCTCTTTCAGGAACGGGGCCTAGATGTTCACGAACTCCTGCCCGATATTTCCGTGCAGCGGGGTCAGGAAGGCTTAGAAATTGACCTGTTGGTGGTGAACAGCACCGCAGCGGTCGTGGTTGAAGTCAAAAGTCAGCTCACCCAGGGGGATGTCGATGAGCATCTAGAGCGTCTGGCGAAGTCCAAACGATTGATGCCCCGCTATAGTGATGTGCAAGCCATGGGTGCAGTGGCCGGACTAGTCGTTCCCCCTGAGGTGGCTCGCTATGCCTATCGACGCGGTTTATTCGTCCTGGCTCAGTCTGGGGACAGCGTCGTGATTCTGAACGATGCTCAATTTCAACCCCAGACTTGGTAAGTAGAAATACTTGCTCAGTTTGGGGGATGTTAAAGACTTTGTTAAACTGAATACGGTACGCCCTGACCCACTTGTGTCTTTAACCCTGTACTCAGAGAAGAGTGACCCCTATGACGACATCACCCAAGCCCACCGTTATTTCTCCCTCCATCTTGTCTGCCGACTTTAGCCGTCTGGGCGAAGAAGTGCGCGCTGTAGATGAAGCGGGGGCAGATTGGATTCATGTCGATGTCATGGATGGTCGCTTTGTCCCCAACATCACTATTGGACCGCTGATTGTCGAAGCCCTGCGCCCTGTCACCCAAAAGCCCCTGGATGTGCATTTGATGATTGTGGAGCCAGAGCGATATGTGGCTGACTTTGCCAAGGCCGGCGCGGATATTATTTCTGTCCATGCTGAAACCAGTTCCACCACTCATCTGCATCGCACCCTCGGTCAAATTAAAGAACTGGGCAAAATGGCCGGAGTTGTTCTGAATCCCGGCAGTTCCTTAGAGTTGCTGGAATATGTCCTAGAGCTGTGTGACTTGGTGTTGATTATGAGTGTCAACCCTGGGTTTGGCGGTCAGAGCTTTATCCCGGAAGTGGTGCCCAAGATTCGCAAGCTGCGCCAAATGTGCGATGCCAAGGGGCTAGATCCTTGGATTGAAGTGGATGGTGGACTCAAGGCCAACAATACTTGGCAGGTGTTAGAAGCGGGAGCCAATGCGATTGTGGCTGGGTCTGCGGTGTTCAAGGCCAGTGACTACGCCCAGACCATTGAAGCCATTCGCAACAGCAAGCGCCCCCAGCCCGAGCTAGCAACGGTCTAGCCCTCTGGAGCGTCAGTCCCAAAATCTAGATTGAAACATACAAAAACCGGGGGGTACCCCCCGGTTTTTGTTGAACTCATGAGACGAATTGAGCAACTTACGGATTACGTGAGTTCGACAGCTCTCGTCTGCCCTCACCCCAACCCCTCTCCCAACATTGGGAGAGGGGCTAAAACGTTGAATTTCTGCTCTGTTCCCCCTCTCCCAATGTTGGGAGAGGGGGCTAGGGGGTGAGGGCGGATAAGTCGTCGAACTCACGTTACGGATTACAAATCGTCGTCGCCAGGGTCAAACTGTTCGGCGATGTCGTCGTCAATTAGCAGACCATACTCGTCGTCGTTATCGGAGCGAGAGGTGCGATCGCGCCCCAGGGTATTCCCCGAATCATCAATCAGCTCATCCTCCATGGGTGCCAGAACCGCATCATCCGTGAAGCCAGGTTCCAAGGTATAGTTTCGCGCCGACTGGTCATCAATGACATCACTATCATCGGTGTACAGGCCAGTTTCGTAAGCCGCCTCCATATCCACCAAACTATTGAGATCTTCATAGGTATTAAATCCAGTCCCAGCCGGAATCAAGCGACCAATGATCACATTTTCCTTGAGACCTCGTAACCAGTCAGACTTGCCCTCAATAGCCGCCTCCGTCAACACCCGTGTGGTCTCCTGGAAGCTCGCCGCCGAGATAAAGCTATCCGTATTCAGAGACGCCTTGGTAATCCCCAGTAGCACAGGGGTATACTCCGCCGGAGCCCCTCCCGTAATTGACATGGGGTCATTGGCCTTTTCGGCCTGGTAGAGATCCACCAACTCTCCCGGCAGAAGCGTCGTATCTCCACCATCATCAATGCGCACCTTAGATGACATTTGGCGAACCACCACTTCAATGTGTTTGTCAGCAATGTCAATGCCTTGAGACTGGTACACAGACTGCACCTCATTCACCAGGAAGGTTTGCACTTTTTCAAGGCTGATCAACGCCGCTTCGTACAGCCCCTTAGACTCTCGATAGAGCCGAAAATAGATGTCTAAAATGTCATGGGGGTTGACCGGGCCATCGGTGAGCGGTTCTCCCGCCTCAACCTGCTGCCCATCCGAGATAATCGGACTCTGGCCAGGACCAAGGGGATAATCCGTCACTGTCCCATCGCTTTCTAGCACCTTCACATCAATGCTGTCATCTTCGTTATAAGTGACCTGGGTCGTACCAGCACGCTGGGCTAGCAGACACATCTCCTTGGGTTTTCGCGCTTCCAGCAGTTCCTCAATTCGAGGTAAACCCTGAATGATATCGCCGGTTTTAGCCCGCTCAAACACCAAGAGCGCCAGATTGTCACCCCGCTGCACCAAGTCTTGATCATCGATATGGAGAATCGCACCTGGCGAAACCAGGTAAGGGCGAGCCAACCGTAGAGTGACTTGCTTGCCCGCTACAGCTACCACCTCTCCAGACTCAGCACTAGTCACCCCCGAAGCCAGTTCGTCCCCAGCACACAAAAGCTTGCCAACACTGACACTTGGCATCTGATTTTGGGTCTCAACAGTAGCTAGATCAGCATCAGTAATCACCAAAAGACGGCGAATGGTTTCGCTGCCCTGACGAATTCCTTGAACCTCCCCAGCCGTTTTGGCCTTAATAGCCGTGCGTGCCACCACGGCTTTGGGCGCAATTTGCTGACCATCGACAACCATCAACTCTGTGTGAGTGCTGCCCTGAGTTTGATCCGCTGGAATATCCCGGCGAATGACCAAGGACTCTAGAATCACCAACTGCAAGCGAGCCGTTTCCGGATTTTGCTCGTCTGGAATTACCTCAATATCAGCAGCCAGTTGGGGGGTTTCGGTATCCATCTCCAGCACCAATTGCGTCCGGAGGAGATCGAGGCCATCCACCGACTTCACCCGCTCCCCATCTTTGTAAGGAAGACGCTGCACCGCCCGCAATTGAATGGCACGTCCCGCTTCATTGATAGACTCTTGGGATGGCAGAGAAGGATGATCCGGCACCTGGAATTCCACCACAGGACGCAATAACAAAGCATAGCCTTCTGGGGTGTCAACGCATTCCAAGTAGCGTAATTCTGTCAGGGTTACGCCCGGCAGCACTTCATCCCCAGGGTACGCCAGAGTTCCATTTTTTGACATCACCGCTTCCGGATCGTCTAGAAGATGTAAGTCACCTGGCTTGATTAGAATTTCGCGCAAGATGTCGTTCTTTTGGGTGACCTCAACCACCCCATTGCTCTGGCAAAAAATGTCCTTAACCACCTCTAGTCCTGCTTCAACATATTGCCCATCTTCGACCATCAATAGAGAGCTATCTTTGTTCACCTCGTGGCACTCCTCTGGAATCCAGAGGAGGGTGCCCCCTTGAACCACTTCATACCCCTGTTTAGCCTTTCCACGCTTAGCAACCTCAACACCAGAGTATTTGAGGATGCCGCCCGATTGGGTGCGGTAGTGATCGTCAATTAACTCCGCCACCACTTGGCCATTGGCCACCTTGGTTCCTGGAGCCGCCTTGAGCAAGAACTCTTGATTGGACTGAGACTGAATAATGTATTGCTCATGTCCTTGAGAGCTTTCTAGCCGCACCGTGGCTTTGTCTAGCATCACAGAGGCAGTGATGATTTCAACTTCTCGCCCTCCTTTGCCTTCTGCCTGCTCGGGCAGGCGCACGACCCCACCATGCTCCGTAATCAGTTTGGTTTCAGCAATCACGTCATTGGCTTCAATGCGATCGCCATTTTTGACCGTTGGCTCAGCTCCCGGCAAGAGATTGTAGACCTCTCCAGACAAAACCCAGATCAGCCCTCCCCGAGGGGCAATACGGGTGGTGTTGCCTTGGCGATCGCGCTTTTCTTCAGGCACCAAATTAGAGAACTTCACCTGGCCGGCCAAGTCCGAAGCCACGTCTTTTGCTGCTTTTTCGGTGGACTTGCGGACATTTCGTCCCGTAATGGCCACCTCTGCTAACATCTGCCCAACTTTCGCCGACTGTCCATCTTTGAACAGCAGGGTTGAACCTTGAGTGATATCAAAGACTTCTTTGCGGCCATTTTCCCCTTCTAGAGTTAGCTTGGTCGGCAGCTCAGCCGTAAGCGCATCTTCTCCGTGCCGGGTGCGATAGACACGGCTGCGGAGAGTTTTAGGATAGCGAACCACCCCAGCAAAAGGGGCACGAATTTGCTGCGCCACTTCCCCAGTAAACACCCCACCCGTGTGGAAAGTTCTCATGGTCAACTGGGTACCCGGTTCCCCAATAGATTGAGCAGCAATAATTCCCACAGCTTCACCCACATCTACCAGATGTTCGTGGGCTAAACTCCAGCCGTAGCAGTGCTGACAGACCGAGCGAGCCGCTTCACAAGTGAGGGGCGATCGCACCATCACCTCTTCTAGTCCAGATTTCCCAATCGCTTGGGCAACATCTTCCGAGATCGCCCCGTTTTTAGCCAAAATCAACTCGCCCGTTTCGGGATGAATCACATCCTCCAACACCACCCGACCCAGCAATCGATCTTGAATCGGAATCAGGACGCGATCCCCATCCTTCATGCTGCGCACAGGAATACCCCGTTGAGTCCCGCAGTCTAACTCTCGAATGATCACATCCTGAGAAACATCCACCAAACGACGGGTGAGATAGCCAGAGTCCGCAGTCCGCAACGCCGTGTCCACCAAACCCTTACGGGCACCGTAAGAAGAAATAATGTACTCCGTTACCGTGAGTCCTTCGCGGAAGTTAGTTTTGATCGGGATGTCAATAATTTCCCCCTGGGGATCAGCCATGAGACCCCGCATTCCCACCAACTGACGCACCTGGGACAGATTTCCCCGCGCCCCAGAGAAAGCCATCATATACACCGAGTTGAGTGGATTGCTGGTACGAAAATGACGCACCACCTCATCTTTGAGCTCTTCACTGGTGCCGTTCCAGGTGTCAATCACCTTTTGGAACCGCTCTACTTCAGTGATTTCACCTCGCGTGTAGCGATCTTCAGTCGTGCGGATTTCTTCTTCCGCTGCCTCAAGCAATTGCTGCTTAATGGGCGGGACTTCGAGATCATCTACACTAATCGACACCCCCGCTCGGGTCGCGAAACGAAAGCCAAGATCTTTGAGATGGTCAGCCATTTCAGCGGTACGGGCGGTGCCATGGTAGGTAAATGACCAAGCAATCAACTGCTTCAGTTGCCCCTTATTGACAATGCGATTACAAAATACAGGAGAGGAAGCCTCTCGCTGTGTTAAGGATGCGTGCTCTACTGCCATTATTCTGTCTCCAACTAGCTGACCAAGGAATCTTGGATGGTTTTGTTGTAAATAATCCGACCCGGAGTGGTGCGAATATACTGTGAAATCAAGTTGCCCTCGGCATCCTTTCGAACTCGTCGTGAGGGATAGATTTCCGTGACAATTCCTTCGGCTGAAGTTTCAACTTCAGGTGCAACATCCCTATCGTTATCATCCACCGGCCCATCAAACCGTACCCAAATGTAAGCATGTAAATCTACTTGCTGTTGTTCGTAGGCAATAATGGCATCAGACAGATTGGCAAAGTATCCCCCTGCACCATGCTGCTTCTTAGGATTGTCAGCCGTTAAGTAATAACAGCCCAAAACCATATCTTGACTGGGCGTCACAATCGGTCGCCCCGTTGCCGGAGAGAGAATATTGTTAGAAGCCAACATCAACAGCCGAGCCTCCGCCTGAGACTCAATAGAGAGGGGCACATGAACCGCCATTTGATCCCCGTCAAAGTCAGCGTTAAAGGCAGGGCAAACCAGAGGGTGCAACTGAATCGCTCGTCCTTCCACTAGAATTGGCTCAAAGGCTTGAATCCCCAGACGGTGAAGTGTGGGGGCTCGGTTGAGCATCACTGGATGGCCTTGAATCACATCTTCTAAGACATCCCAAATGACCGGATCGTTGCGCTGAATCAGACGCTTGGCAGCTTTGATGTTATTCACCAGGTTTTGGCGAATCAGCCGATTAATCACAAAGGGCTGAAACAACTCGATAGCCATTTCTTTGGGCAGGCCACACTGGTGAATTTTGAGCTTAGGCCCAACCACGATCACAGAACGACCCGAGTAGTCTACCCGTTTCCCCAGCAAATTTTGCCGGAAGCGCCCCTGCTTCCCTTCAATAATATCGGACAGGGATTTTAGAGGGCGGTTGTTCGCACCCACCACGGTGCGCCCCCGACGACCATTATCAATAAGAGCATCCACGGCTTCCTGGAGCATCCGCTTTTCATTGCGGACGATGATTTCAGGGGCTAGAATCTCTTGCAAGCGGGCTAAACGGTTATTGCGGTTGATCACCCGCCGATAGAGGTCGTTGAGGTCAGAGGTGGCAAACCGACCCCCATCGAGCTGCACCATGGGCCGCAAATCTGGAGGGATCACCGGAATATAACTCAGCACCATCCAGTCAGGTAGGGAGCCCGTGCCCACAAAGTTATCAATGACGCGCAATCGCTTGATAAACTTGGCTCGCTTTTGGCCTTTAGCGGTGGCGATGTCTTGGCGAAGTTGTTCGGCTTCGGTTTCCAAGTCAATGTCTTGCAGCAAGCGTTGGATCGCTTCTGCGCCAATTCCCACTTCAATATCCGTGAGGGTCGAATCTTCGCTGTAGATCTGATCCTCGATTTCCATCCATTGGTCTTCGGTAAGCAGTTGCTTATAGGCCAGAGAATCAGCATTCCCTGGATTCAACACCACGTAGGCATTGAAGTACACAATTTGCTCCACATCGCGCAGGGGCATATCCAACAGCGTGGCCATATAGCTGGGAATACCCTTCAGGTACCAAACGTGGGTGACGGGAGCGGCCAACTTGATATAACCCATGCGATGTCGCCGCACCCGGGATTCAGTGACTTCGACGCCGCAGCGCTCACAGACGATTCCCCGGTGTCGCACCCGTTTGTACTTGCCGCAGTGGCATTCCCAGTCTTTGGCAGGGCCAAAAATGCGCTCACAAAACAAGCCATCCATTTCTGGCTTTAGGGTACGGTAATTGATGGTTTCGGGCTTGGTCACCTCGCCGACCAACTGGCCATTGGGCAATGTTCGCTCTCCCCATTGTCGGATCCGGTCAGGAGAGGCTAGCCCGATTTTGACGTAGTCAAATCGCTGTTCTAGCTTTGGCATCGCTTCAAGCTTCCTCTTGGGTTGTGGGTTAATGATTAGGGCAGTCAGTCCCTCTTACTGCGACAATCTATGCTTGTCTATAGACGACCGCGAGCACCGCGAGGGCTGCTGCCAATAGACGACCTTAGGCGTCGCCATCTTCGATATCGACGCGAGAGAAGGACTCATAGGTGGGTCGAGAGGGTGTGCGTCGATGACTGACATCAGCCATCAGATCCACCTCAACATGGCGACTAGTTCCATCCTCTTCCGGCTCAATTTTATGAACTGCAATGTCTAGACAGAGGGACTGAAGCTCCCGCATCAGCACCTTAAATGACTCCGGCGTCCCCGGTCGGGGAATGGCTTGGCCTTTGACAATGGCGTTGAGTGCTTCATTTCGACCCTGCATATCGTCAGACTTCACGGTCAGTAGCTCTTGAAGAATATAGGCTGCCCCAAAGGCTTCAAGTGCCCACACCTCCATTTCTCCGAAGCGCTGACCGCCTTGCTGAGCCTTGCCACCCAGCGGTTGTTGGGTCACCAGTGAGTATGGCCCTGTGGAGCGGGCGTGAATCTTGTCATCCACCAAGTGAACCAGCTTCAGCATGTAAGCTGTGCCTACCGTGATCAACTGGTCAAAGGGTTCACCCGTACGACCGTCAAATACCTTCAGCTTGCCAGGTGCATCAGGATTGAAGATCCAATCTTTTTGGGTTTCTTGGCGAGCCTGCTCCAGCTTGCTGTGAACTGTGGCTCGGGAGGCTTCAGCGCCATGCATCTCATCAAAGGGTGTTAACTTAAATCGCATGCCCAGGTTAGCGCCAGCCCAGCCCAACATACACTCAAACACCTGACCGACATTCATCCGCGAGGGCACCCCTAAGGGATTGAGCACCACATCTACGGGGGTGCCATCAGCCAAGTAGGGCATGTCTTCCACTGGCAAAATCCGGGAAATAATCCCCTTATTGCCGTGGCGACCCGCCATCTTGTCTCCCACCTGAATTTTGCGCTTCAAGGCAACATAGACGCGCACCACCATGTTGGCTCCAGGGGGCAGCTCATCCCCTTGTTCACGGGTAAAAACCCGCACGTCTACCACGCGACCTTTTTCTCCGTTAGGAACTCGCAGAGAATTGTCGCGAACGTCTCGGGCTTTTTCCCCAAAGATGGCACGCAGTAGTTTTTCTTCAGGGGGTTGATCGGATTCACCCTTGGGGGTCACCTTGCCTACTAAGATGTCTCCAGACTCGACCCAAGCACCCGTACGAATAATACCGGTTTCATCGAGTTGCCGCAGCGAATCTTCACCCACATTGGGAATTTCACGCGTGATTTCCTCGGGGCCAAGTTTGGTTTGACGAGCCTCAATTTCGTATTTTTCAATGTGAATTGAAGTATAGACATCATCTCGAACCAGGCGTTCACTGATCAAAATGGCGTCTTCGTAGTTGTAGCCTTCCCAGGGCATGTAGGCCACAGTGATGTTTTGTCCTAGCGCTAGCTCACCGCCTTCGGTGGCAGAACCATCCGCAATAATTTGTCCGGCTTTTACCCGGTCGCCAATAAATACGATGGGTCGCTGATTGAGACAGGTATCTTGGTTGGATCGCTGATATTTTTGCAGCGCGTAGGTTATTTCCTCGCCTTGATCATCCCGAACTCGAATCAAGTTCGCGGACACATAGGTCACTTCCCCATCAGTACGATTGACAATCACCATCCCCGAGTCACGGGCGGCTTGGGTTTCCAGGCCAGTACCCACTAAGGGACGCACTGGACGCAGTAGTGGAACTGCCTGTCGTTGCATGTTAGATCCCATGAGGGCACGGTTGGCGTCATCATGCTCAAGAAAGGGAATCAGTGAGGTGGCCACTGAAATAATTTGCACTGGAGAGATGGCAACATAGTCCACCTCATCGGGGCGAGTGGTGGTAAATTCTTGGCGATAGCGGACAGGCACGACTTCGCCCAAAATACGACCCTCAGCATCCATGGGAATATCCCCAGGCGCTACCCGCAGATCATCTTCTTCATCGGCGGTCATGTAGATGGGGGGCTGACCTTTGAGCACCTGACCATTTTCGACCGGGACAAATGGGGTTTCAATAAAGCCATAGGAGTTTACCCGAGCATGGGTGGCCAAAGAGCCAATCAACCCAGCATTTGGGCCTTCTGGAGTCTCAATGGGACAGATCCGCCCATAGTGGCTGGGGTGAATATCCCGGACGGCAAATCCAGCCCGCTCTCGAGTTAACCCGCCTGGGCCTAGGGCACTGAGACGACGCTTGTGGGTCAATTCAGCCAGGGGATTGGTTTGATCCATGAACTGAGAGAGTTGACTGGAACCAAAGAACTCCTTAATCGCTGCCACTAGGGGCTTGGGGTTGACCAATGAAGCTGGTGTCAGAGCTTCTACATCCGAAACCGTCATCCGCTCTTTGATGATTCGCTCTAGGCGATTTAGCCCCACGCGAACCTGATTTTGGAGCAGTTCACCCACAGAGCGCACCCGTCGATTGCCCAAGTGATCAATGTCGTCAACGCTGCCGATGTCAAATTCCAGGTTAATCAAATAGTCAATAGCGGCCAGAATGTCGTCTGGTGTCAAGACTCGAATCACTTCTGGGGTATTCAGTCGCAACTTGCGATTCAGCTTATGGCGACCCACTCGACCCAAATCGTAGCGTTTGGGATCGAAAAAGCGAGAATCTAGGAGTTGCTGTCCGCCTGAAACGGTGGGCGGCTCACCGGGACGCAGTTTGCGATACAGCTCTAGGAGGGCTTCTTCTTCACCAAATTCACCTTCTTTCTCGATGGTCTTTTGGTAGTACTCAGCGTGGCGGAGCCGATCAAAAATTTCTCCGGTACTGAGCCCTAAAGCCTTCAATAGCACCTGGGCAGACAGTTTCCGCGTTTTGTCAATTCGCACCCACACTAGACTGTGCTTGTCTGTTTCAAACTTCAGCCAGGCACCTCGATTGGGAATTAGGCTGGCATTGTAGGTGCGTCGTCCGTTTTTGTCAGTTTCAGATTTGTAGTAGACACCAGGACTGCGAACAATTTGGTTCACAATGACTCGCTCAGCCCCGTTGATGATAAAGGTGCCGCGATCGGTCATCAGCGGCAAGTCGCCGATGAAAACTTCTTGCTCTTTGATTTCGCCGGTCTCTTTATTGATTAGGCGAGTGGGTACATACATCTGCACCGCGTAGGTGCTGTCTCGTCGCTTGGATTCATCAACGTTATACTTAGGTCGTTTTAATTTGTAATCTTTGGCCAAGAAGTGAAGCTCTATTTTACCGGTATAGTCGGTAATAGGTGAAAAGCTATTCAGCTCTTCAATGAGGCCTTCTTCCAGAAACCAGCGGAAGCTCTCCCGCTGAATCTCGACCATGTCCGGCAGAGTAAAAGCGGGTTGGGTGTAGGTCTGATTAGTCATGCGTCTCCTCTAGAGGTCACGCCCGGCGCGCTGTAATCCATTATATTAATTCACAACGGGACTTGAAGGCAAGATCTAAGTTTGGTTTATCCTCCTGATGAACTAACGGGAAATGGAGGCGGGGGGGTGCGAGAGCCCAGAGTCAGGCCAAATAGCTGACAGGCATTTTCAGTGGTCTGGGTGGCAAGATGCTCTAGAGACACCCCTCGCAGTTTTGCAATTTGAGTGGCTACATGGTGCACCCGAGCGGGTTCATTGGGATATTTACCTCGCTCGGGCGAAGGACTGAGGAATGGACAGTCTGTTTCCACCAACAGCCGATCTTCTGGCACCATACAAGCTGACTCATGAATAGATGTGGCTTTTTTAAAGGTGACCGTGCCGCTAAAGCTAATGTAAAACCCAAGATCTAAAAACCATTGGGTTTCTGCTGGAGTGCCCCCCCAGCAGTGCATGACACCGGCAACCGGCGCATATTCGCGCCAAAAGGCTCGCAAGAGATCTGCCATGGGCTGTGCTGCTTCTCGGCAGTGAATAATCACGGGCAGATTGAGTCTCTGGGCAATTTGGAGTTGCAGCCAAAATGCTTGCTCTTGTTGAGGTCGATTACTGGCTTTGAAATAATCCAACCCAGTTTCGCCAATGGCAACGACCTTAGGGTCGCTAGTGGCTAGATGATGAATTTCCCTGGCAGAGGCTTCAGTCCACTGATCTACATCCAGGGGATGCAGGCCTACTGCAAAGTAAAGCTCTGGAAAACGATGGGCTAGGGCTTGAATCGTTGGAAATTCAGAGGGTGTAACGCAGGAGTGAACCAATCGCACGATGCCTTGCTCTCGCCATCTCTGGCAAATTTCTTCGAGGTCGTTTGTAAAGACGTCGAAGTTGAGGTGCACATGTGTATCGATTAGTTGCATGTTGGTGTCCCCAGGGTCGCAGCAAGAAATGGGTACAGCAAGGCATGAGCAGGAAATTGAGTCCGTAATGTTTGGCTGTTCCCTGAGGTTAGTCTTGTTGTCCCAACTGCTGCTTTAGCACCCTAGATAAGCCGGATTTCTTACGGGCTCCGGTGTTGCGATGGAGAACGCCTGTTTTGACGGCCTTATCGATTTTACTGTAGACCTTTGACATGCTGGCTTGAACCGTTTCCAACTGCTCGGGGGACGGGTCGGTAGCATACTGCTGAACCGATGTCAAGAAGCGCTTGGAAAGGGTTTTGATAGCGGATTTATAGGATTTGTTGCGGAGACGGTTGCGCTCAGCGATTTGGATGCGTTTAGCAGCAGACTTAATATTGGCCACGGTTTACTTCGGCTAGCTTCGTTAACGAGACAGAAAATACCCAAAAAGTTATCATAGCATCTGATGGCTAAGGTCAATGGCTTTTTGAAATTCAGGTTAAGCTATGGAGGCAAGGTCTGGGGCTGGCTTGCCAGGGAGGAAGCATTATCCCCTGACTGAGTGAACTTGAAGGCTATACAAGGTTGGCAGTCTTGATACCTATGCTGCGAATTGTTACTCAGCAAACTGAGGCACACTCGGAACTTCAGCGGATTTGTAATCGCATTCACGATGATCAGGTGGTGCACAAGGAAGCGACGGTGCGAGAGGTGCTCCAGGCGGTCAAGCGCAAGGGCGATCGCGCCTTGCTGCATTACACGGCGGAGTTTGATCACCAAACTTTAATGCCAGAAGAGCTCCGGGTGAGTGGGTCGGAGCTGGATGCAGCCTACCAGCAGGTCTCGAAGGAACTCTTAGATGCGATTCGCTTGGCGCATCAGCAAATTGAAGCCTTTCATCAACTCCGACGGCCTAAGAGTTGGGTGCAGTTTGGGGATGATGAGGTGGTGTTGGGGAAGCGCTACACTCCGGTGGATGCGGCTGGACTGTATGTTCCTGGGGGTCGAGCAGCTTATGTAAGTACGGTGCTCATGAATGCAGTGCCAGCAAAGGTGGCCTGTGTGCCTCGAATTGTGATGGTGACACCTCCAGGACCAGATAAGCGGATCAATCCGGCGGTGTTGGTGGCAGCGCAAGAGGCGGGGGTAGAGGAAATTTATCGGGTTGGGGGAGCACAAGCGATCGCAGCCTTGGCTTATGGGACTGAAACCCTACCCAAAGTAGACATGATTACTGGACCTGGGAACATTTATGTCACCCTGGCGAAGAAGCTGGTTTATGGCACGGTTGGTATTGACTCCCTGGCTGGCCCGTCTGAGGTGCTAATCATTGCAGATTATCAGGCAAATCCGGCCTACGTTGCCGCAGATTTGTTAGCCCAAGCTGAACATGATCCTCTCGCAGCCGCCATTCTAATTACCACGGACAACGCCCTAGCCAATCGCGTCGTGCTGGCCGTCAATGAACAGCTTGCTGAGCATCCCCGACGCACACTGACCGAAAAAGCCCTGGCACACTATGGGCTGATTATTGTGGTGGAGTCTCTGGCGGATGCCGCAGCCCTGTCCAATGAGTTTGCCCCAGAGCATCTGGAGCTAGAGGTAGCCGATCCTTGGGCGCTTTTGGAACAAATCCGCCATGCGGGGGCTATATTTATGGGTGCCCATACGCCAGAGGCTGTTGGAGATTACCTGGCAGGGCCCAATCACACCCTACCGACTTCAGGGGCGGCACGCTATGCCTCGGCTTTAGGGGTTGAAACATTCATGAAGCACTCAAGCTTGATTCAGTACTCGCCTCGTGCTTTGGCGAAGGTTGCCAGTGCTGTTGAGTGTTTGGCCGATGCAGAGGGGCTGCCGTCTCATCGGGATTCGGTTCGCCTGAGAATGCAGCGCCCTAGCGCCTCCGAACCCTAGTGGGTCCTTAGCCTAAGGCGATGTCATGCCTGAAGACTGACAGGATACACCAAGGAAGCGTGTAAGCTGGAGACTGTGCTGGAGGGAATGTCCCAGAGTGTTCAACCGAATTCTGATTGCACTGGATACCCAAGATTTGTCAGATCGGGTCATGGCTGTGGTCAACACCCTAAATCTGCAACCTCGGATGAAAGTAGTGTTGGCCCATGTCATTTCCCCCTCAGAGTCGGGGCTGGAAAAACCGGCTGACCGACCCTACATTGATCCTGAGTTGGGACTGTTTCGCCACATTGAGCAACAGTTACAGGCTTATCAAGACGCGCTACCCTGTCAAAGTGAGATTGAAATTGTCACCGGTGATCCATCGGAAGAAATTATTCGGTTGGCAAATCTCTATCAGGCTGAGTTGATTGTGCTAGGAAGCCGAGGCTTAACGGGCGTTGAACGCATCTTGCGCGGATCTGTCAGCAGTCAAGTGGTATCTGATGCTCGATGTTCGGTGTTGGTGGTGAAACCAGAGTATGACGGCTAGCTAAAAATTAAAGACTAGCCAAGCTGCCATTCTGCAAGCAGGAGGGGTCTGATGGACTTTCGCAACTGTTTCCCTAGGGTAAGTTCGGTGCCCGCGTCATTCCAGCGAACATGATCAAAGACTTGGTGCAGGATGTAGAGTCCACGGCCACACTCACAGGAGTCGTCGGGCTTATCTAGAAAAGAAACTCGGGTGGGACAGGTCAGGGGGGGGGCAAAGCCATTGCCTTCATCGGTAATTACCCACCAGCAATCTCGCTGGGTTAAGCAATACTGCACTCGAATGGTCTTGCTGGGGTCAAGGCAGTTGCCATGCTTGGCGGCGTTGACGAGTGCTTCCTGAAGGCCAATGTGAAGATCCGGATGGAGGTCTTTCGGCAAGTCTGCCAAAAGAAGATCTGTGATTGGCCACAGATATAATGTGGATGGGAAACTCAGCGTTCGCCACCGACGATTGACGGAGTTAAAGGTAAAAGCAACCACCCAAATAATCCCCAAACATGAGTAGACTATTTACCCTAAGGGTTGTGGAAAAAGAATTTGGCGAAAATATCGAAAGTGTAAATTCTTTTTTGTGCTTGAAAATAAATAAAGTTATAAACCCAATTTAGGAATAACAAAAACCAAAAATAGTTGACAAAGTACTATATTCAACACCTTCAATATAGCGAATTTCATCCCAAATTTCAACAAGGATCTGATGGTGGGGAGCCAGAATCCCCTGAGTGGAAGTGATGGATGGGTAGTGCCCTAGGAAGGCTGGCTCGTTGCACAAGTCAGCTCAAGAGTTTAGTCAAAAGAGTGCTTCCCCCAGGGGTTGCCTGCCCTATGGTGCGCAATGTTAGCTCTAGGGGGGCCGGTTGCATCTCACCTCGGAAGTCTAGCAAGGTCACCACCGCAAGATAAAACAAACCTAGAAGGAGTGCGATCGCACCCGTAACCACGGCCACCACTTGAGAGCGATCCATTTTCATCAGCTTCCCTAACAGCATTGGACTCAAACTCACCATTGCCCCCTACAGGCTCACGCCAACTAGCCTAGCGTCAGTTTGTCGGCACCGGCCACAGCCAAGAGCGCTCTGCCTTGGAAAAGGTAAAAGCTTGGGGCTGCATCTCCACAGTTAGGGGCTGAGAAAACTGTGGCGTCGAATTAAAAATCACAGAAGACTGCGGCAGCAAGGTCACCGACAGAGATGGGGCTGGCGCAGCAGCGGGGGGAGTGGCTTTAGCCACCTGAATTTGCTGCTCCAGCTCCTGACTAGAGGAGACCAGCCGACTCAGGCCATTAATCAACCGAATTAAATTCTGGCGAACTTCAGGACTGCCCGTAATTTGCTCCAAATCCGTGGTGATTTTCTGAGTATTTTGAAACGTGACCCGAGCCGAGTCCAGGGTTTGGGCAAGACCAAAGATAGTCACTGGATTATTCACCGTAGACGTCAGATTTTTAAGATTTTCAGAGGCTTGCGCCCCATTGGCGGCCAGGGTCTCTAAATTTTCAATGAGCTGACCCTGCTCCACCTGACTCAAAATAGGCGTCAGATTTTGCACCGCCACCTTGAGTTCAGCCGTTGCCGCATCCATATTTTGTAGGGTGCTGGTCAAAGTACCCCGATTGTCAGCAATCAAGCCACTCACTTGACCCGCCGCATCTCCCAACTGATCAGCCGTCGTGCCCACCCGATCACCCAAGACCCCTACTTGATTGGCTGCTGTCGTCACCGACTCTGCGGCTGTCCCAAACTTTTCGAGCTGAACCCGAGCATCTCCAGTCAGTCCCCCCACCCCCTGTGCCAGCCGAGAGATATCGCGCAGCGTCACATTGGCATTTCGACTGAGCTGATTAATACTTCCTGCTGCATCGCCAATATTGCCTAACGCCTCATTGGCCGTACTAATGATGTCACTTTCGGCCAAAATGCCAGCAATTTGGGTAGTTGAACGAATCAGTGCATCAAAATTAGAGCCAATTGCTCCAGTAATCAGATCCTCATGACAGAAAATCAATTGGGGTTGACAGTCGGGAGTAAAAGGAGTGAGATTTTGCGCTAGATCACCGGTCGGCACTGCTGTGCGGGGGCGAAATTCCAGCGTTACTTGGCCAATAAAGCCCGACTGACTGGTTTCAACCAGGGTGTCTCGGGGAATCAGCAGAGACGATGGGGTGATTTCAGCTTCGGCAATCACCCCATTAACGCTGGGGCGCAGTCGTTTAACCCGACCGACCCGAACCCCCCGAAACTTAACTGGACTGCCCACGTCTAGCCCCAAGGCATCCTCAAACTCAACCTTGAGGGTATAGGTTCGTCCCCCCAGGGTCAGCCCTCGAACCCATAGAAAAAGACCCGCAAACAATCCAACTCCCAACAGAATTAACAGTCCGACAGATCCTTCTCGAACGGCACGTGATTGCATAGCTCCTTCCTTGCACTTGATCTAGACTCAGCATCAACTTCTGTGGCAATAGGGTTGCTGCCCCCTCAGGCAAAACGTCAGTTTTGAGGTCATACTTTGGCAGGGCTGAACTGTGACACCAACCCCCACGCCACCCGCACCAGTTCACCCCGTCACGGGTTGGCACCAGCCCCCGCTAGATTTTCTGCCCAACAACTTCCATGGGTCCTTGGATGCTCCCACTGAGAAACTGACGAACATAGGGATTATCGGTGGTGTCTAACTGCTCTTGATTCCCCTGCCAGCAAACTTGCCCTTTATAGAGCAAGACCAGCCGCTGTCCCGTCCGCCGAATGGTGCTGTCCTGGTGGGTCACAATGGCATAGGTCTCGCAGCCAGAGGTTTTCTGTAGCTGGACAATCAGATCTTCAATCACGGTTGAGGCAATGGGATCAAGGCCAGCAGTGGGTTCATCATAAAGCAAAATTTGAGGATCATCCTCGTCATCATCGGGATTGTCAAGGACGGCACGGGCGAAACTGACCCGCTTGCGCATCCCTCCCGAGAGTTCTGCTGGGTATAGATCGCCAATGCCAGGGAGGCCGACCAGTTCCAACTTCTCGTTAACCAGCTCGCGAATGCGCTGGGGAGACAGTCGAGAATTTTGATACAGAAAGAACCCCACGTTCTCTTCTACAGAAAGTGAGTCAAACAGGGCTGCTTGCTGAAAAACCATGCTAATCCGAATTGGGCGAGTCACTTCATCAATGGCACGGGTTTGCAACTCCCCGTTGATGTAGATTTCTCCCTCGTCGGGGGCCAGCAGTCCGGCCATAATTCGCAAAATCGTGGACTTACCAGTGCCTGACGGCCCTAGAATCGTCAGCGATTCACCGCGATAAATGGTCAAATCGGCTCCATTCAAGACAATATTGCCGCCAAAGGCTTTCCGAATCCCCTTGAGTTCAATCAGAGGTACCGCATCAGACCCATCTGTCATATCCATACTCCAAAAACAGACTGTTCCCCTGCAATTCGCTGAGCATCGTCTACTCAGTCAACGGTTGCCATCACCGATAGGTGACTCGCCACCTTCCAGGGATAGGAGATTCTGCCCTATTTTCCTAATGTAAAGTCCTACGAACGACAGATTTTTATTCTTTCAAGATTCGATAAAATAAAATCATAAACGGAAAGTCAAACCACCACAAGCCAATCTATTCCAGTATTCAAGTAACTGTTTATTTTGACTGTTTTGTGTGATTAATATCACCTCAAGCAGTGATCGTTATCCTTGGGCATCCCCTCAAGATCTGAGAAATTAGACCCGAGATAGAGACAGTTACGTCGTTACGGTCTGCGAGGAGATCAACTATGAAGCTCAACCCATTGGTCAATGCCATCAACAGCACAGTCATTGTGGGAGGTGCTCTTCTTCTCGGCTCAGTGCTGCTCCCGGCTCAGGCCGCTCCCATGCGGCTGGCGACTCTGACCGGTGCAGACTATGACTATGTGATGAACACTCGGCCACAGACTGCGGACGACTTTTACAATCAAGGGCTGGTCTTACAGGGTGAGGGTCACTTTGAGGCAGCCATCGAGAAATTCACCACTGCGCTAGAAAAAGAACCAGGTCATGCAGACTATTACTTTAGTCGGGGGCTGGCCTATGCAGATTGGGGGAATTTGCAACTGGCGATTCAAGACTATACCTATGCGCTCCAGCTTGATGATCAATTTGCCGCAGCCTACTACAACCGGGGCTTAGCACAATTTGCCTTGCACAATCAAACTGAGGCGATTGCTGACTATACGGCGGCCTTAGAAGTTGATCCTGATTTTGTTGCGGCCTATTACAGTCGGGGATTGGCGTACTATGACTTGGGGCAAAATCAGCTAGCACGCCAGGATTACGCCCGAGCTAGAAATCTCAATCCACAGATGGCCGAAGCCTACTACGATCAAGGCTTTGTGCGACCGTTTGTAGGGGGCAAGTGACGTACTCCTAACATCGATGCAAGCATACGATGTGGGCTTCTCCATCCCTATTCAGGACTTCGCGTTTTATAGTGAGGCGACGCCCAACCCCACTTCAAATTAAGATAGCAAGAATTGGTCGGCTAGTCCAAACCGTGCGGAATACGCCGAAGACTGGCTATCATCCCGACACCGACCCTATCGGGTACGGTGCGGGGCTTCCCGCCGAGAAAGCTAAGCCTCAAAGGCGAGGTCGCCACCCGTACTGCCGGTAGCGGCGATAGTCTTGCAAAATTTGGGCGTGGTCAAAACACAGGGGGCTGGGTAGTTGCCAAATCTCAAACAGAGCTAGGTTTTTGGCATCGTCTGCTGCCTGGGGCTGTCCCGTTGCCGTGGCAATCAAGACAATACTGAGGGTGTGTTGGCGGACGTCTCTCTGGGGATCAGAATAGACCTGAAACTGCTCTAGCAACGTTACTTGTAAGCAGGTTTCTTCTGCGGCTTCTCGACAAGCGGCGGCCTCTACAGATTCGCCATAGTCTACAAACCCCCCGGGCATCGCCCACCCATAGGGGGGATTGCGCCGCTCAATCAGTACAATCGGTCGAGCGGGTCGATCGATCATCTCAATGAGGATGTCTACTGTAGGGGCGGGGTTACGTGGGGGCATGGGTCAGAGCCCGCTCAGGGGGTTAGGATTTGGATTCATCCACAAACACATAGCGGTAGAGTTCGCTGGGATCTGGATCTGGGCTTTCTTCGGCAAACTTGACTGCTTCTTCAACTCGCATCTGGATTTTTTGGTCGATGGCTTTTAGCTCGTCTTGATTGGCTAGATTCTGCTCAATCAGATAGGTTTGGAATCGTTTAATCGGATCTTGGGCAAACCAATGATCTTTTTCGTCCTTGGAGCGCAACTCGTCTGGATCGGCCAGGGAGTGCCCTCGAAATCGATAGGTTAAGGCTTCAATGAGCGTGGGTCCTTCACCGGCCCGAGCGCGTGCGATCGCATCTTGAGCCGTGGCCCAAACCGCCAGCACATCCATGCCATCCACCTCTACACCGGGCATCCCGAAGGCTGGACCTTTGCGATAGATTTCAATATCAGAGGTTGCCCGGTCATGAGCCATGCCAATGGCCCACTTATTGTTTTCTACCACAAACAAAATGGGCAACTTCCACAACGTTGCCATGTTCAGACATTCAAAGAACTGACCGTTGTTGCTAGCGCCATCGCCAAAGAAACAGGCTGTCACCTGATCGGCACTGGCATCCCCTAATACCTCGCGGCGGTACTTACTTTGAAAGGCTGCTCCAGTAGCCACCGGAATCCCCTCAGCCACAAAAGCAAATCCACCCAGCAAATTGTGTTCAGCAGAGAATAAATGCATGGAGCCGCCTCGCCCCTTGCTGCATCCGGTGGCTTTGCCAAATAGTTCGGCCATTACCTCCCGGGCTGGCACCCCTGCACTCAGGGCATGAACGTGATCTCGATAGGTACTACAAACATAGTCATCGGCTCGCATGGCTTTGATGACGCCGGAGGAGACCGCTTCCTGGCCATTGTAGAGATGCACAAAGCCAAACATCTTGCCCCGGTAGTACATCTCAGCGCACTTGTCCTCAAAGTACCGCCCCAGAACCATATCTTCATATAGCGTCAGCCCTTCTTTGCGGCTGAGTTTCACTTGAGTGCTGGAAAATTGGGGCAGAATTCTTTCCTGAACCATGGATAACCCACATCCTTGAATTTGATGCTGAAGCAAATTTTTAACATCCGGCCTAAAGATGCTAGCTGAGCTTATCATACTCAAGAGGCTGATTTAGATAGATGCTTAACGGATACGATATTGGTTTACTGACAGCGGGTTATGATGATTTCACAATGTATCCTGTCTGAGCGTTGACATTTGAGCTGTCTTAACTCGCTCCCGAGGAAATCGACTGTGCGTATTCCTTTAGATCTGTACACTCTTTTAGGCGTGCCTTTCAAAGCACCGCCAGAACAAATACAGCAAGCGTTTGAAGATCGGCTGCAACAGCTACCCCGTTCACAATACTCCAACGTAGCCATCTCGTCTCGCAAGCAACTTCTGAAACAAATCTATGGGCTTTTGACTAAAGCTGAACCCCCTGCCCAACCAGCCCCGTCAAACGCTCTCGTGCCAGATGTCAGTGCTGATGCGATCGCACCCAGCGATCCAGATGCCGATGCAGATCTGCTAGCGCTGTTTACAGAGCCTACCCCTTGTGAGGACGAACCTGCTGCACCCTCCCTTCCAGTCACAAAAGTGACCTTGCCCCAGGATTGCCCCTCGTCCCCGTCAGATCTTTCCCCCGCTGCCGAACCTGCTGCCCCTGATCTAGAGGGTCTAGATATTGAAGAATCTCAACTCTGTGGCGCGTTGTTGCTTCTCCATGAAATTGGCTACTACGACCTGATTATTGAACTCGGCCAAGCCTTTTTAGAGCGACCCATCGACCTCAATCAACTGCCAACAGACATCTCAGTTTCAGAGCCCGATCTGATTGTGAGCATGGCTCTGGCCTATCTTGAATATGGCCGAGAGTGCTGGCAACAGCGACAGTCAGAACAAGCTGCACTTTCATTGCAGGCTGGCCTAAATCTATTGATCGAAGAGCAAATCTTCCCAGAGATTCAGCAAGAAATTCAATCTGATTTAGCGAAACTACGTCCCTATCGCATCCTAGATCTCATGCAGCTTCCAGAAAGTGAAGCTCCAGATCGTGAGCGTGGGATGACCCTCTTACAAGAAATGTTAGATGAGCGCGGCGGCATTGAGGGCAGCCAAAACGATGCCTCTGGGCTCAGCGTGGATGACTTTCTGCGATTCATCCAGCAGATCCGAGAACATCTCAGAGTTGACGAACAGCAAACCCTCTTTGAGCAGGAAGCAGATCGACCTTCAGCGGTGGCGCAATATCTAGCGGTTTATGCCCTGGTTGCCCGAGGGGTGGCCCATGGAATGCCTGAGCTGATTCAACGGGCAGATGAGCGCTTAAAAAGCCTAGCAAATCGTCAAGACATCTATCTGGAGCAGGCCATGTGCCGTTTGCTCCTGGGTCAGCCTGCCGCTGCCACCCAAAGTGCCCGCAAAAGTCAAGATCAAGATTCCCTGACGTTTATTCAACAGTATTCCTCTGATTCACCAGACTGGGTGCCCGGTCTGTACCTCTATACCGAACGATGGCTACAGCAGGAAGTCTATCCCTACTTTCGGGACTTAGCCACAGAGCAGGTTGACTTAGAGGCTTATTTTAACGACCCGCAGATTCAACAAGTTTTAAATGAACTCTCTTTAACCGTTGCAGACGGAGCCTCAGGGCTGCGCTCTGGGGGCTTGGCCTTGCCCACAACGACGGCACCGCATGGCGAAGCTGCACGGGCAACCCCAGGGATGGCTTATGAGTCAAGTGTCCCTGATCCCTGGGAAACCTCCATCCCCAGTGCCCTAGACCCCGAAGACGAGGTGCTACAATCACCGCCTAGTTGGTCGCCCCCCGACTTGGCGGCAAGTGCTACCTCATCTCCCACCTCATTAACCCCTTCGGAATTCTCTCCTGTTGCGATCGGTTCAACCCATCGACCGTTGAGCAAAACCCAAGCAGCACGACGACAGCGGCAGGCTCGCGCCCGACGGCGTCTAATGCTTGCAGGACTCCTTTTGGCTGGCGTGGGGGGCGGTGCCTTAGCGCTAACCCGGATTTGGCAGCAGCAAGCCCGGGAACCGAACGAGATTTCAGAACTCCCTCTGATTCAGCTTGAAGCCCCTCCCATTGAAATTCCGGGGATAGTTGCTGATGGCACGATTCCCCCCGTCACACCTGCGCCCGAGACAACAGCAGAACTCACCCAAGACAATGCCCTTGAAGTGGTGCGAACCTGGCAGACCCGCAAAGCAGAAGCCATGGGTCAACAATATGCTAGCAATCGTCTCAATGAGATTTTGGTTGAGCCCGTTTTGGCCGAATGGCAAGGCAGTGTGGAAGATCTACGCCAGCAGCAAGCTTACTGGCAATATACATTAGATGCCCTAGAGATTTTAGCGGTGACCCCGATCGCAGCTGACCAAGCCGATGTGCGGGCGCGGGTGCGGGAAACCGCCACATTTTTCCAAAATGGCCAAGCGCAAGCGGATGACTCCTATAACAATGACTATGTGGTGCAGTACCGGTTGGTGCGCCAAGCTGATCAGTGGCGAATCCGTGAGATGGAGGTTGTGCCATGAAGTTCAGCCAATTGATGGTTGAGCTGAAGATTCCCCTCACACAGACCAGTTTAACGAGACCGGGAGCCGTGGATCCAGAGCTGAAGGGGGTTGCGGCCATTGACTGTGCAACGGCTAACACCCTTAGCTTTATTGAGGGCAAACGCTATCGATCCTGGATCACTACCACTCATGCCAGCGCCTTAATTTTGCCAGAGGATCCTGGATTCTTGGCGGCGGCCACGGCACGAAACCTAGCTTGGGTGGCGACGCCTCAGCCGAGATGGCAATTCGCCCAGGCTCTCCAGCAGTTTTATCAGCCCTGGTGTCCCTCGCCTGGAATTCATCCCACGGCGATCCTTGAGCCGACTGTTCAGCTTGGTCAGGGGGTGAGTATTGGTGCTCATGTGATCATTCATGGCCCTACTGTGGTGGGGGATCAGGTGTGTATCCATGCCAATAGCGTGATTTACCCTGGTGTTGTCTTGGGCGATCGCACGCTTCTCCATGCCAACTGTGTGATTCACGAGCGCACAGAAATTGGTCAAGACTGCGTGATTCACAGTGGGGCAGTGCTCGGGGCAGAGGGATTTGGGTTTGTGCGCACTGCCGAGGGCTGGCATAAAATGCCCCAGTCCGGTCGCACGGTTCTCGAAGATCAAGTAGAGGTGGGATGCAATACCTGTATTGACCGTCCGGCGGTGGGAGAGACTCGAATTGGCCGGGGGACTAAAATTGACAACCTCGTGCAGGTGGGCCATGGCTGCCAGATTCATAGCCATTGTGCTCTGGCCGGACAGGTCGGCTTGGCGGGTCGGGTCACCCTGGAGTCGGGGGTGATTTTGGCGGGACAGGTTGGCGTTGCGGATCAAGTCACGGTTGGGGCAGGTGCCCTGGCCACCGCCCGGGCGGGCATCACCCAAAATATTGGAGAGGGTGAGGTGGTGTCGGGTTTTCCGGCGATGCCCAGTCGTTTGTGGCTAAAGGCCACGGCCATTTTGCGGCGACTCCCCCACCGACATCACGCCAGCCAAAATTCACCCATGAATGCAAGGGTTTCTTCCAACAGAGGGATTTCCAAATGACCGATCGCCAAGTCTTACTGACAGGAGCAACGGGCGGGCTAGGCCGAGAGGTGACGCCTCAACTATTGGCTCAGGGGGATACGTTGACGGTTCCTTATGTGGACGAGACTAGCGTGACTCGGCTCAAGCAACACCTGTCGCCAGCGGAGTTGGTGCGGGTCAGGTTTGCAGCAACAGACTTAAGCCAGGAGGTAGCGGTGGAGCGCTTAATCAATGGCATGGAGCGGGTGGATGTGTTGATTCACTTGGTGGGTGGATTTTCGATGGGGGCAACCCATACCTATGATTACGAGGCTTGGCAGCGAGATATTGCCTTGAATTTACACACCACGTTTCTGGTCTGCAAGCACAGCCTCCGACGGATGCGGGAAACGGGCTATGGCCGAATTGTCACGGTGGGTTCACGGGGCGCTGTGCAACCAGCAGGACAGTTGGCGGCCTATTGTGCGGCTAAGGCTGGGGTAGTGGCGTTGACCCAGGCGATTGCGGATGAAACCAAAGGGACAGATATTACGGCAAACGTGGTGTTGCCAAGCGTCATTGATACGCCTGCGAATCGAGCAGCCATGGGGACTGAGGCATCGGCATCTTGGGTGAAGCCAGATTCTTTGGCAGGGGTGATTTGCTTTTTAGCCTCGGATGCGGCTCGGGATATTCGGGGTGCGGCGATTCCGGTTTATGGCAATGCCTAAGCGGTTGGTGTCGGGAGCTAAGGGTTAAGTTGTGGACGTTGGGCGGGCTGCTGAAATAGGGTTTTGAGTGCAGGTTCGTGGGGTGCTAGAGTTTCATAGAAGAAAAAGGAAACCCCTGCAAAGTTGCGATCGCGCGCCACCTGAATTTGCTGCCGCACCAAATCTGGGGGCATGGGACGGTTTTTGAGGCCAGACAAAATGCCAATGCTCACGGGGATATGCTCTTGAGCCATTTTGACGACCGGATCTGCCAGTTCTCGGCGATAGGCTCTGAGGGTGCGGCGGTACACTTGCACAATCAGCTCTTCAACGAAGCCCTGGCGTTCCCAGGTGTGCCAGTCTTGTAAGAAGTGGGTATAAGAAAAGTCGTAGGGATTGGGGCTGAGGCTAATCAGACAGTTGGGGTTGACCGCTTTCACCGCCCAGAACAGCCGCTTCATCAAGGCCGTCAGTTGGTCAGCTCGCCAGCGCATCCAGTCGGGGTCATGGGGGTTTGGGGGGGGAGACTTGCCCTGGTGCATCTGTTGATATAGGTTGACCGTCCAGGGGTCGTAGCCCAGAGCGACGGGTAACCCAAAGTGATCATCCAGTTGAATGCCGTCAATATCGTAGCGAGCCGCAACATCAACGATTAAATCCACCAAGAAAGTCTGCACCTCGGGATGGAACGGATTCAGCCATACCCGGTCGTCTTGACCCTCTTTGACAATCTGAGTGCCATCTTGCCGTTGGGTAATCCAGTCAGGATGCTGGGCGGCCAGTTCTGATTGTGCCGGAGCCATGAGGCCAAACTCAAACCAAGGCAAAACGCTCAGACCCAAGTCGTGGCTCTGGGTTACTATTTCAGACAAGACATCTCGACCTGCCAAGCGAGGATTCGGCTCTTGGTCAAACCCAAGGGTGGCTTTTGCCACAGGACTGGGGTAAAGGGTATACCCACCATTCCAAACGGTGGGATAGAGGGTATTAAACCGCAGATCGGCCAGACGCTTCAGCGCGAAACTGAGGCGGGTCTGTTGCCAGTCTTCGTAGCCTGGGTTGGCTCGTCCATAGAGAACATCGCTGTCAATGTTGGTGAGCCACACCCCCCGCAGTTCAGTGGCCGGACTGTTAGCCAAGGTGCGGCTGGACAGGGGTAACAGCGATAGCCCTATCCCCACGATGACCAGCAGACTCATCCAGAGCCATGGCGGCAGACGCACAGAGCGACTAGCCTTGTCCCATCTGGGTCGGAAGCGGTCCAGGTTGCACAGACACCTGTAGGTCCCGTCCGTCCCGACGAATGGAGAGCTGGAGCGAATCGCCTAAGGTGGTCTGATCAACTTTTTGCTGGACTTCAGAGGCTCGGGTCACGTTTTCATTGTCAATGCGGGTGATCACGTCGCCTGTCCGCAAGCCAGCCCGAGCTGCCGGAGAGTTGGGCACTACCTGCACAACCAACACGCCCCGATCTTCTGTGACCCGGAGGTTGGCGTTGGGGGTGCTATTGATGCGATCGCGCATTTCCGGGGTCAAATTGGTCATGCGAATCCCCAGAAAGGCATGTTCTACTCGCCCATTGGCAATCAGTTCTTGGGCGATCCGCTGTGCCGTTTTGATCGGAATGGCAAACCCTAGACCTTGGGCACCCCCAATAATGGCGGTGTTCATGCCAATCACCTCACCGGACTGGTTGAGCAGAGGCCCCCCAGAGTTTCCGGGATTGATGGCCGCATCGGTTTGAATAAAGCCCACCCGCTTGTCGGTGACGCCAATATCGCCACTGGTGCGCCCGGTGGCGCTAATAATTCCCGCTGTTACGGTGTTGTCTAAGCCGAGGGGATTGCCAATGGCAATAGCCCATTCGCCGGGTCGCAGGCGATCAGAATCTCCCATGCGGATGGTGGGCAGATTGTTCGACTCAATTTTGACCACAGCTACATCGGTCAGATCATCAGATCCCATAACTCGACCTTCAAAGGAACGACCATCTTTGAGGTTTACCGTCACGGAATCGGCTCCTGCCACCACGTGGGCATTGGTCAAGATCATGCCATCCGCACTGATGATAAAGCCTGACCCTGTTCCCTGCTCCACTCGGGTGCGGGGCTGAGACTGAGGAGGGCCTTCCATGCCAAAAAACTGCCGAAAGAAGGGATCGTTGAAGATGCCAGGCACTTGAGTTGTGACCCGACGGGATGCATTAATGCGCACCACCGCAGGACCAACCCGATCCACGGCGTTGGCAATAAAGTTCGGATCATTCTGCCCGGAGAGGGGGTTGGGTAATTGAGCCACACTGGGTTGAGGCAGCAGGCTGCTACTGGGCAAAATTTGAGTACCCACGAAGCTCCCTAACGCGCCAACCAGCAGCAGCGAGAGATAGGTGACAGATTTTTGCATCGAGAATTTGGAAGACATAGCCAGACGCTCAGGATAATCTCTGACGACACAGGACAACGGTAAGCGATTCTAGGGAAACTAAGGAGTAATTTCAGAACTCTAGACCGCTTATTTCAAGAGAACTGAAACGATCACGTTGCTTTCAAAGACTATAGACTAAGTTAGAAAGTTTCCCTTTCTTTATAGCGATTTTTCTAGCTCCATTGACGGGGCTATTGCCCCCGACCGAGCAAGATCGGACTCCGGTTATGACCTACGGTGTACACACATCTCTAGGTAAACCCATTCCACCCTGCATTAGCCCCCCCGACCCCCAAGCTTGGGGGGAGATCAACAAAAACTGGGACTATTTCCCCCCAGAATTACGCCCTTCGGGCACGCTGCGCGAGGGGGGGCTAGGGGGGCGAGTGCAAAGATTTTGAATCTTTTCAAGACTTGTGTGTACACGGTTGAGTTATGACACAAAACTCTCCTGCTCAGACCTTGGCCTACCAGAAGGCTTGGCAAAGGGCGCATCTGGGGCTCCGGGACATCTGGGGCTATGAACAATTTCGACCCTTGCAGGCTGAAATCGTTACCCAACAGTTGCTCCACCAAGACACTATGGCATTGCTGCCCACTGGGGCAGGAAAGTCGATTTGCTTTCAGTTGCCAGCCCTTCTGGCTCCTGGGTTAACGATTGTGGTTTCGCCCCTGATTGCCCTCATGGAAAATCAGGTGGCAGAACTACATCAACGCCAGGTTAAGGCAGCCCTGCTCCACAGTCAAATGGGCACGGGATTGCGGCGGGGAACAGTGCGGCAACTGGAATCTCAGTCCTTAAAGCTATTATACCTGTCTCCTGAATCTCTCCTGAGTGAGGCGATTTGGCCTCACCTGTGTCGTTCCCCGGTGCGCGCCCTTGTCATTGATGAAGCCCACTGCTTGGTGCAGTGGGGTGACAGCTTTCGCCCGGTCTACCGGCGCTTGGGAGCTGCTCGCTTGGCGTTGCAGATGGATGGAGGATCTCCTGGCTCGGCAGGCGGCGATCGCACGGTGGCCATTGCCGCCTTTACTGCCACGGCTGATGCCAAGACCGTAGCAGGGATTCAGCAGGTTTTGCACCTACGGCAGCCCCAGATCTTTCGCCAAAGCCCCTATCGTCCCAATTTGTTTCTAAAAGTCAGTATCGCCTGGACGCCAGCTTGCCGCCGACAGCAGCTCCTGCGTTTTATCCGAGCTCAGGGGCAGACCACCGGACTGATCTACAGTCGCAGCCGCCGCGAGTGTGAAGCCCTGGCCACCTGGCTGCATCAACAGGGCTACAGAACTGCTGCCTACCATGGCGGACTTGGCTCTCACCAGCGGCGGCAGCTAGAAGCCGGCTGGCTAGAGGGAGAGATCCCTTTTGTGGTGTGTACCAATGCTTTTGGTATGGGTGTCAACAAGGCCAATGTCCGCTGGGTGTGCCATTTTCGGCCTCCCCTAACTTTGGCTGAATATGTTCAAGAAGTAGGCCGAGGTGGACGGGATGGTTTGCCCGCCCAAGCGCTGATGCTGGTCAGTGAGCCGACGGGCTGGCTTGATCCCCAAGACCGACAGCAACGACAGTATTTTTTGGGGCAGCTGCGATCGCAACAGCAACAGGCTCAAGCCTTGATCAAAAAAATTCCCCCTCAAGGCGAAGTGGCAGCCATCAGTCGCCAATATCCCCACGGGGCTTTGGCACTCTCGCTCCTGCACAGTGTTGGCCGGTTGCAGTGGCCTGATCCTTTTCACTATGAACTTATGCCTACTGGCCGTACCCCCCAGGGGACACTGCATACCCACGGGGTAACCGATCTGCCAAAATTTATTAACGATTCCCAATGCCGATGGCAATTTATCTTACATGCCTTTGGATTCTGCCAAGAGGCTGCTCAGCTTCAGTGCGGACACTGCGATCGCTGCTGCCCCAGCCCCAACAAAAGCTTCTTTTCGAGGAACATAGTCCTCAGGAAATAGCCCTAAGTACACAGCGTACTCGACCAAGTTTGAGACCCCCGACCGAGACGACAGCGATTTTGGCGACCCGCCCGCACAATTTCCCAGGTGGTATCTTGCCGTCTTAGATCAAAGCGGTAACGTTGCGCCGCCACCGAATCATCCAGCAACCCAGATAGCGTCACGCTCACCATCACCATTTGCGGCGACTCCACACTGGGCGCAGGCAAAAGCTCAATTTCAGTCGCCGTTCCAGGGCTGCGCTGAACCTGGGAAAGCGCCAGAGTCAGGGGATCTGAACCGCTGCGATCCCCAGGGGCAATCTGGTTGAGAATATTGACATGCCCGAGTAACGTAGGGCTATCTCGCCAGACATTGGCAAAAATATCATCACCCTGGAGCAGCTCAGGGGTGGTTTGATTGATTTGCTGCTGCAAAATAAAAATAGCTCGTTCCTGGTGAGGCAACCCAGTATAAAACCTCACCACATTGGGCAGAGAAATAGGCGCAGGCTGCGCGGCCACAAGCTTGCTGAGTCCTGAAGTTCCCAGCACACTCAGCGCCGAGGCGAGCAAAAAAACCTTTGGGCAATGCCAACTCATAGTGAACTAAAGCCCCATCTCCTCACCCCGTTTGTATTGCTGCCAGGCAGCCACAAACAGACCAGCCAACGTAATCGGAATCAACCCCAAAACAATTCCAGACAATAAAGGTTCAACCACAGTGAAGATCCTACTTTGCTTATGGATGGTTTACAGCTTCTATGGTACTACAGCCGTCCCTCCCTAGCAGGGTCAATTGTGGCTGCTCATTCAACTAGCTTCTGACAGAGCGAGAGCGGGATTGATACCATAGCCAAAGGAGCCTGTTGTAGAAATTGAAACCCCGCCGAGGGGAAACTCGTCCCATTTTATGATCGACCTTTAAGAACCCTTGCTGACCCAAGAGACGTTGCCAATCCTGACCTACAGCCTCAAAGCCTATGAAATCTTCTTCCCGAAATCTGCCCCCCTTTTGGCGCCAACCCGGCGGAATAGGCTTGATGGCCTCTGTGGGGTTTCATGCCGTTGTCTTTGCTGGCCTAGCATTGATGCCCGCCGGCGGCCAGCAAGAATCTGGAGATCTCCGCATTGTGGGGCTAGTCAATGAACCCTCATCAGGCCAGGCTTCAGGTTCCAATGCTCCCCCGCCCGGTTTAGACTTTTCAAACTTTGAATTTCCGCCAATTGGCAACCTCCCAGAGATGCCAGAAGCTCCCCCTTTACCGCCTGCGCAGTCTTTTTTCACGCCCCCCTCCGTGACCACCCCGCCTCGACAGTCGTTTCCGACCATGCCACTGCCGTCACGAGGCTCTCCCGCCATCCCTCCCTCGCTGCCGTCACGGGGTGCGATATCCTCAAACCCATCTCCTTCAGTTCCGAGAACCCCATCCCCGCAAGACTATGAATTTGGAGACCCCAGCACCCTACCAACCCTAGAATCTCCCTTTGCCTTAAATCCACCTCAGTTGCCAGGTGGCCTCGGACAGCCCTTGCCCAACGAGTCACCCAGTTCTGAATCACCCTCGCAGCAGTCCCCCTCTGACGGATTGTCTAGCACTCTGCCTGGCGCAGGTGAGAATCAAGATTATCAGTCTTCCGTCTTGCTCAACGATTGGGTTAGAAACAGCCGGAATGTCCATGACCCCCAAATTTTGCCCCAAGAGGTCGAGCTTGCCCTGGAGTACCCCATTGCAGCCTGTGCCGATCAACTTGAGGGCACCGCAAAAGTGGCTGCCCTCTATGATCAGAATGGCCGACTTGCAACGAATGAAACGAATCTGGCAGACGCGCAGCAACAGTATGCCTTTAATGTGAACCGAAATCCTGTCTTCATCCAATCTTCAGGGCAGACTATTTTGGATGATGCGCTTTTGGCTCGGGTCAAGACATTTCAACCCGAGGTTACTGGGTACCACCAGGCACGAGTGTTTCGAGTTGACTTTCAATACAACGCCGAAACTTGCCAGAAAGCAGCGGCGGCGGGTCTCACCTCCGGGGAGTCTCAATCCCCAGCAGCAGGGGAGTCTCAATCCCCAGCAGCAGAGGACTCTGAAGGAGAGGAAGAGCCTGAAGGTGGTGCTCCCGAAACTCCCGAAACTGATGCATCGCCGGAGCCTAGCAGTTCCCAAACCTCCGACGAGGCATCCTTATCAGCCCCAGATAATACTTCAACGGATGGGCAAACATCTCCTTCTTTAGAAGTCACTTCCCCTGCTGTAGAGGCCACTCCTCCCCAGGAAACCCAAGATATTCAGGAGTCTGCGCCCAAAGCGGATCTTCTTGATCTATTGCAAAATCCGCCAGCAGAGTCAGAATCAGCAGTTGAGCCAGCAGCAGAGACCTCCGAAGAAGAAGCGCCCTAGCAAGTTGTAACGCAACCAGTTGTGACGCAACCAGTTGTAACGTAACCAGTTGTGACGCAACCAGTGGCTCTAGCGCTTTGACAGACCACTAGGGTTGCAAGGGAATCACATACACCCAGTGTTGATACTCAGGGTCACGGTTTTCGGTAATGGCCGTTAACTTGGCTCTGAGCTTGTCCGTAATGGGACGAATCGTTGGCAGCGGATAATTTTCAATTTGCTTGACGGGTGTAATTTTAGCGGCGGTGCCACTGAGAAATACTTCATCGGCAATGAACAGTTCTGACTTATCAATGGGGCGCTCAATCACTTCAATGCCAGAAGCCTGTGCTAACTGAATGATGCTGGCGCGAGTGATTCCCTCTAGGATGTCTTGATCGGCGCTAGGGGTCAAAATCTGGCCATTTCTGACCACAAAAATATTCATCCCGGAGGCTTCGCTGACTTTGCCTTGAGCATTCATCAAAATGGCTTCGTCAAACCCAGAGGCATGGGCTTCTGTCTTGGCCAAGGAAGATGTAATGTAAGCGCCGCTGATTTTGCCCCGCAGGGGCAGGCTGCGATCTTCTTGCCGACACCAAGAACTGAGGCGGCAACTGACGCCATCGGGGGAAAGATAGTCTCCTAGCTCAATACCGTAGATAAAAAAGTCTTTCTCAATGTTGTGCAAACGTGGGGCTATGCCTAGGTCTGAGGTATAGACAAATGGGCGAATGTAAAACGAGGTTTGAGGCTGGTTCTTTTGAACAAATTCGGTGATTTTAGTTTGAATAAACTTGGCAGAGAGGTCAAAGTGCAAAAAACGGGCGCTCTGGCTGAGTCGCTGGCAGTGACGATCTAGGCGAAATAACAGAATCTGCTGGGGTCTTTGAGGGTCAGGAATGCCACGTAGACCCCCAAAAGCCCCAGTGCCATAGTGTAGCGCATGGGTGGCAATGGAGAGCTTGGCTTCAGCAAAGGGTAAGAACTGATCCTGAAAATAGGCGATGGGCAGAAAGTTGTACATATAGTCACGGTCGCTGATGAAGGGAGAAGACGAACCCTCTCTTCAGCCTATGAGACTGCATAGCGCCTGGCAAGCACCCTTCAGTGCATCTCTAGTTCGTTACAAATGCACACATAAACAAAATTTGTCAATCTTGCTTGACAAAGATTTACATAAAAGCTATATTCATTTACATAAAGTTACAAAAGCAGCAGTGGCGGTCATTAACGATGCCTCAAAGCTACAGCCCCACCTGTGTCGTTGCGTGAAACAAGGAAGCTAAATATGTTTGCACCGATCGTGATCTTGATGCGCCGTTCTATGGGCAAGGCAAAGTTTAATCAGCTTCGGGGTAAGGCAATCGCCCTTCATGCTCAAGCGATTACCAAGGTGTGCGATCGCATCGGCATTGATCGCACCCAGCGTCAAAACTTCATTCGTCTTGCCCGCGACAATGGCAAGCGCCTAGGCTTTCTGTCTTAGACCCCAGCGTGTACCAAGCTTTTCAGCTCGCTTCTTTACGGCTGTAGATGGCTTCAGTTCAATCACTGGCAAATCCTTTGCCCTTGGGGATGTTCCCCCCTCTTATCCCTCATAGGCATTGAACCTTGAGGCATTCCCGCCACTGTTACCCTTTTACGTTCGCAATTTAGGAGTACCGTATGTTGATTTTCTTAGCCGGTTTATTTGTCTTAGGATGGGCTGCCGCCGCCGTTTTGGGCACCCAAGCCTACTTTCGAGGAGAGCAATCCAAACCTATCCACGAGCGCAACTGGCGTTCCGAGGGGTTTGAAACCCTAGCCCAAGCCATCACAGGCCAAGAGACAGACTACACGCAACGTACCCCTGGATATGGCCCTCTTGATGCTTACACCAGCACCCTTATCCCTAATGAATAAGGTACAAAAATCAGCCCCGTGATAAACATCACGAATAACGGGTGATCCCCATCCTTCAGTCTCCTAACCCAGCCTGACATACTACGATTAGCTCAGTAATGGCTGAGTGAATCAATGGGGAACACACAAGACCGGCAGGCGATCTACGCTTGTCGGTTTTCTCTATCTAGGCTTCTGCCAGGAAATTTTGGATGGGTCAAAGACCCTCAAAATTCAACCCCATTCACCTTACTCTCGCTCGACCTATTCCTAAATCAAGACTGACAAGCACTAGGCGCTACAGGCCACAGAGAAGGCTAGCGCATGGTGCCCACCGTATGTTTCCAGGACAGTTCTTTTTGCAGAATTTCTAAGGCTCGCCGGTCACTGCCCGAAAACAGCGGACTCACCTCACCCAGAACTTGCTCCACCAGTTGCGTTGCAAAAGTGCCGCCAGAGCGCAGTAAGTAACTGTAGTAAGAAAATTGGGGTTGTTGCAGCCCATCGCGGTGAAAGTCTCGCACTTCCCCTGGCGACATCGTCCAGACCGGCGTATTAACGGGCACAACCATTCGAGGAATGCCCTGCTGTCCATAAGCGTCTCGCTCAGTTTTTTCCAGGGTGCCAATCAACACGGTCCACAGCAGTGTTCGGGTTTCTCGAATCAAATCAGGGGTAAAAAAAGGATCCGCATTGCTCACCAAACGCGGGCCGGTATTGAGATAGGCCGGATTAAACAACTGCGAGTTGTAAATTAAGCCCACAGCCCAATGGCGAGACTCGGTTTCTAGCTTCACAAAGGAGCCAAAGCCAAAATCCTCCGGGGCGGGCGGGCTGACAACCTCCATTTCATCATCCACCTGCACCACATAGTCGCAGTGTGAGTTAGATTTCACTACTTTGCCGAGTTTCATATCGCACCTCTAGCCCTGTTTACCCATCAACCAAGCAGCAACAAACGGGGTTGGATGCCCTACCCCGTTTGTTGAAAGCGCTCAGTCAAAACCCTGAGTTAAGACATGGCTTGAATAATGTAGTCAAAATAAGGAGCCGCTTCGGCTGCCTCATCCTCAGAAAGCAAAGATAAAGAGGCTTCTTTCAGGCAGCGAATCGCCTCAACCATACCAGGAACAGGCACGCCCAGAGAGTTGTACATTTCTCGCACACCAATCAACCCAATTTTTTCAATGGGTCCTTTATCACCTGCAATCAGGCCATAGGTAATGAGCCGCATATACCACCCATAGTCGCGCAGGCACAGAGAACGCTCCCGGTTCCCGTAGGCATTCCCACCCGGGGCAATAAAATCTGGACGCTTTTGCCACAGCTTTTTGCTGGCTTGATCGACAATTCGTTTCTCATTTTCAGCAAGCGTCGTGGCGATCTGCATTCGCATCTCGCCGGTCTGGAAGAAATTCACGAGGCTCTTGAGCTCACCGACGCTAGGGTAGCGCAACTCATCATCGGCCTGGAGTACAACTTGACTGACGACACTCATAACGTTTTTGTCACCCTTTTAATATCACTGATAGTTTACCGAGTTGACCGATCCCAAAGGAAGTCAACGACAGGCTGAGTCTGAAAAACCTTAAAGATTCTACACATATCGACAAGAATAAATCACCTAGTAGGATGTACCACCATCAGTATCGCCCAATCAAGCCTCATCAGCAGGCGAGGATCGATGACCATGGGTCGGGCAAGGGGGGGCTTTAACAGAGCGATCGAGCCAGCCGATGGCCTGCTGTAGCCTTACAAGGGCTTCTTGGGGCTGATCTTTAAGCAGAAACACCATGGCGGCAGCGACCTGCTCCAGTGCCCGAGCCTGACGGTTAGCTTTGAGGCGATGCCAATCCTGGGAGGCAATACTGAGTTTTGCGGCCAGGGCTTGAGCCAGGTCTAGTGATGTGGCCGTTGTCGGCCTGGATTCTGTGGAGCTGGACAAAGGAGGTTGAGTCATATTTAAGTTCCCTAGCCGTTGAGAGGAATCGATGACAACGACCAAACTGTTGAGAAGCCGGATGAATCGAAACGATTCACGTCCAGCTTTGTAGACCAGCGGGGCTGGTGACAGCCTCACTGAGTTTAATTATGCGTCAATCGCCGCACACTTATGTGGGTGAAAGATGCAAATCAGAGCGATCGTTGATGAACTGATCATAAAAGTGACATTTAAGCTGATATGCATTCTCTTGAAGGTTAAGGCAGTAAACTAGAGCATTTTCAGTCAAAATGAGTCTCTTTAGATGAATCGCCAGTTCTTGAGAATGGGTCAATCCGCCTAGAATGCTTTCTTGTCCAATATCTGAATTTCTGCTGTCATGGATCATATGAAAATAGTAGAACTCCGATCTGATTTTGTGTGGTGATTGTCCGTTGCATAGGCGTTCAGAAATTCGTTGCCAGAGACAAGAATACTCAACTGAGGCCAGTACCTCTGCCCAAAAACGAAGAAATGCAACCAATCCCACCTGACAATGCTTTTCTCCCAGACAACTGACCAGCCGCTGATAGCTCTCATTTCTAACCTTGTGAGTGGTAGGTGTTTCCGGTGTTATTAATATCATTTCAGAAGTCGCACCTAGATTGATCAGATCTTGGAAAAGTAGCTCTCGATGAGAAGGTAGGGGAATCCCTTTTGTATCACGTGGAAATTCCTCATTCAGAATTCCTCTAACTGTCCGTTTGATCTGCTCATCAGTTAGAGCATCAATCACAAATTCGTAAAAGTTGACAACAGAAAGTGATAGAAAGCGTCGCTGGATAAGAATTGTAAGCAGATTTTGCCAAGCGATCGCATCAATCTGGTTAAACAATGGATGAGATCTAAACTTCGTAATCAAGGAAATCTCATAATCGTTGAGGGTTTCAATCATATTTTTTAACCCGTAAATAAGATTTTCAGATCATTTCTCCAATTTTGATTTGGGTCTGGATGAAAGCGACGAGCGACTTGCCACATTAACTCAAAATCTTTTTGTAAGGTATGCGTGATGAGTTGATTGGCAGAGTTTAGCGTTAACTCTAGCTGGAATGTATTAATGGCAAGCGATCCGTGTAGAAAAGGTGCTGCCAACATATAAGAACCAGCTCGATAAATTGCGAGAGAAGGCAGCGTATCATAGAGCTTAATCTCGATAAATTTAGAAGTATCTGAAACTCTGATAATTTTTTCTAACGTTTCCAGATTGGCAATCACACAATCTTGAATATTAATCTCATCCCTGATGTTGCCATTGGCATACCGCCTTAAAACCTCTTCTCGCAGCTTTGCTGCTTCGGAATAAGGCCAAGCTAGTAATATTCTGACCTGAACGTCATTTTGGAGACATCGAATTAAATGTTCAAAATAGTCATTCAAATTGGGTGCAAAGGTTTGAAGGATGCCTACCTGCTTATGTTCTGAATTGTCCGAATCGATCAAATTATCAATGGCTTTCCCAAAGCCATCTCTAGGAAAATTTGGATAAATGTAATTCAAACCAATCTCCGAAAAGAATATATCGTTATTCTGATATTGAAGATATTGTTCATTTAAACGTTTATAGAGGTGTGGAAGTTTATGTCCTTTGCCCTCAATTTGAAATTTTTTATAGATATTTTTCAGTCTTTGGGTGAAAGCTTCTTCTTGAATTGTCGAATATAATTTAACATACGCTTCTAGTAGTTGACTTTTAGTTGGACATTGAGCTTCTTGAAGACACATCACAACTTCAGCTTCAAGAGAGGTCAATCTGTACTCTGGACAATTGGAAAGTGTTTCTAAAAATGAATCCCAGCTCATAATCAGTCACTACTTGGCAACAGACAAAACGACAGCAGCATTCTGTAGCTCACTTACACCTGATTACACTTCACTACAGTTCCCCAATATTGACACATCTATAGATGCAGTCAATGATGATCATACCGTTTAGCACCTTCAGTGCCTACACGAGCACACCGGGTATCAACTTAAGAGGCCGTCTGAAAAGCCTCATTCATCCCTGCATTAGCCCCCCCGACCCCCCAAAATTGGGGGGAGAAAGCCAAAAACTCTGCTCATTTCCCCCCAATTTTGGGGGGCTAGGGGGGTAAGTGCAAGGTCTAAGCAACTTCTCAAACTACCTCTAAGGCGGAACAGCTTATTCTGCAAGGATTGGAGCTTTTGTCTGACAGAGTGAGCTTTACAACCATTTTTGGTCGGCTAGAGCCAGATGAAACTGTCCCGCTTTGTGCTGCATCCCAGCAGACCCCCACTGGAGTACTCCTCTAGAAATGCTGTAACACTCGCTAGTGAAGAAGGATAACCGTGATGGCAACTGATACCGTTCTTACCGATCGTTATCAAATCGAAGAATTATTGAGTCAAAAAGCTGGACGACGAACTTTTTTGGCGAAAGATCTCCAATCTCAAGTGCCAGTTATCATTAAACTGCTGCGATTTGGAGATGACTTTAGATGGGATGATCTAAAATTATTCGAGCGCGAAGCCTCCACGCTTAAAAATCTCGATCATCCTGAAATTCCTAAATATCTCGACTACTTTGAGGTTAATGAAGTCGATATTCCTGGTTTTGCCTTGGTGCAATCATATATCGAGGCACCTTCACTAGCAACTCTCATCACTAGAGGTCGCAAATTTTCCGAAACTGAAATTATCGAACTAGCCGATCGCTTATTAGATCTACTGACCTATCTCCATGGGCAACACCCCCCTGTAATTCATCGAGATATTAAGCCTAGTAATATTCTGCTTAGAAATCGCTCTGGCAATAGTATTGGTGATGTCTATCTCGTTGATTTTGGCTCAGTGCAAACGGTTGCCAAAAAAGAAGAAGGAACCATTACAATTGTTGGCAGTTATGGCTATATTCCTCTCGAACAATTTGGCGGACAAACGACAACTGCCTCAGATTTATATAGTCTGGGGATGACGTTGATTTATCTACTTACGGGCACGCATCCCGCAGAATTACCCCAAGTAGATGGACGGGTGAAATTTAATGCTGAGATTAGCAAGCAGTTCGAGCGATGGCTAGAAAAAATGACCCATCCCCATCTTGACAAACGATTCGATAGTGCCAAAGTGGCACAACTAGCGCTGAAATCTGAAGATGGCAGCTATGGAAGTTTCGATCGATTAAAACCCGCCCATACTCAAATTCGCCTATACCGAGATCGAAATCGATTACAAATCACCTGGCACGAAGCAAGCAGGATTAGTGGTGTTCTTAATTTAATTTCTTCAATTCTAGTAATTGGCTTTTCAGTAGCAATGCCATTCAAAATTTTTGAGCTATTAGTTTCACTCATTACAGATATACAACTCATTACAAACATACAATTGATGAATCCTTTCCTTTTTATATTGTTATTAGCTTTATATTCATTCGGATATGCAGTTATAGTCAAAGTACTACTCAGTTGGTGTCAGCAGATCTATAAATTTATTCCTAAAACAGGCTATAGTCTGGTCGTAGATGGTCGGAATATTTACAAATCTAAAAATCGCAGAAACGGGCACAACCCTATTAATTTATCAGATCATTCGCGATCGCAAATTGAAATCTTGGCGTACAATCCTGGCTATACATTCAACAAATGCTTAGATACAAACGGCAAACTTATTCCAGGCAGTACCATTACCATCCCACCAAAATTGTATTTATATTGCGGAAATTTTGAATATTCCCTTCCTGCTCGTTTTTCCTCTACCGAATTTTCCCAGGCAGAATTATGGTGGTTGGGTCAGGAACTAAGTGACTTTCTCAATCTCGAACTCCAAGTCATTTATCCCACTCCCGAAGTGCCTCCTGCACCTACTTGTGGAGGTGGTTGTTAATGAATGAAATAGAAGCCCAACTCTATGCCAAACTTTGTGAATTTAAGCTAGATGATCCCACTGCTCCCTATCCCATGTCGGCTAAATTAGCATGGGAATATCATTGGAGTGAAATTTATACCTTGCGAGCGATGTACGAATATAAAAAGTATATTTTTCTAGCCGTGATTGCTGAAGGTATGGTATCTCCATCGAGTGCGATCGATTGCATCTGGCACTATCATCTACTCTATACCCATTCCTATTGGGAAGAGTTATGCGGCAAGATTTTGAAAAAATCGCTCCATCATTATCCCGGCGATAGCGGAGCCAGTCAGCGATATGATTATACGATCGAACTCTATCAAAGTTATTTTGGATCACCGCCAGCCGATATTTGGGATTTTCCTCCATTCCATAGCAACTATCTCGATCGGCACCAACGTTATTGGCAAATTCCCAATCCGATTTATTGGGTGAAAAAATATCTCTCTTTCATCATTCAAGCGAAAGAAGAGAAAAGATAAAACGTTAGATTGCAACGCATAACAATCCTGTTGCACACTGACTGGATCAAGATTGTCGGCAAGATCGAAAGGTTACTTGCGGCGGGTGAACGGAGTCGTTAGACAGAAAATATAGGTCGATAACCTGAAAAGTTAGTGACCAAGCCACAAAATTATTTAGAGCACTTAAGGTCAATCGACCTCGATATTAAGTCGGACATTTGGGCACAGCCTCCGCAATCTGCTGCGAGAGAAAGGGCAACAACGCTTCATTTTGACTAGCCTGGGAGCCTTCCGTAAAGACCACCAGCAGATAGGGATAGCAATTGGGTGACTCAATGTAGGCCGCATCATGGCGAACACGACTCGTCAGTCCTGCCTTTGACCAAACAGAGGCCGACTGCGGCACCCCTCCCCCAAGAAACCCCGTCACTTGATTTTCGGGGTCAGCAGCCAGATGGGTTGAATCCAAACTGCGTCGCATCAGCGACAGCATGGTCTGTGACGGCTCCGATCCTACTGCGACTCCCCCCACAATACTGTGTAGGAGCCGAGCCGTTGCGTCGGTGGTGAGCATATTACGATTTTGCCGCTCCGCCCCCACAAAGGCTTGCTCACGACCATAGGGACCATCACACCAAGTTTTTTGATTCACATTGATTGACTCTAGCTCTTCCCAGCCCAGCGACTGAAAATAGCGATTCACGATATTTCGTTGACTTTGCCAAGTTTCAAAAGGGCCTGGGGGCAGTTCCGGGCCACTGGTAGTGCCCGTCAACACATCCATCACATAGCCAGTGGCATCATTGCTAGAGTTGACAATCATGTCCCGAAGGGCGCGATCTAGCTCTGAGGTTGGAGCAATCATTTTTTGCTGACGCCATTCGTAACAGGCTACCAAATAAAAAAGCTTTACTACACTGGCCGGATAAATTTGCTCTAGACCTCGATAGCTAAACCCTCGCACCGGGTAGCGCCAGAATTCTTCAGCGCTGAGGGCACCCCCCGTATTCACTGGAAAGGGTGGATCGTAGACAAGCCAAGTCAAGGCCAGTTGGGTACGGCTCAACCAGGGAAAGGTCTGCCAAGCAGACTCTAGAATCGCTTGCCCTTGCTCAGCAAGCTGTGGGTCAGGTTGAAAAAAGGGCATGATTGCGATGAAAATTGACGGCAAACCAAACAGAAGTAAGAAGAGCTTAAGTCGTCAAATCAGTCAACAATGATTGTAATGA